>CALOFW010000017.1:0-606851 GCA_942492715.1 Ilumatobacteraceae bacterium
ATGATCGATGAGTGCACCGACGTCGACCGGCTACGCGCGAAGCGGCGACCTACACATTGCTTATCAGGTTGTTGGTGACGGCCCGGTTGACCTCTTGGTTGCGCCGGGGTTCATCAGTCATCGTGATCTGAATTGGACGATGCCGGCCTACGTCGACTTCGTCGAGCGGCTCGCCTCGTTCTCCCGTGTGATCCTGTTCGACAAGCGCGGGACCGGCCTCTCCGACGTCGGTGCTGATGGGGCGAGTTTCGAGGCTCGGATGAGCGATATCGGCATCGTGCTTGACGCGGTCGGTTCCGAGCGGGCGGTGTTGTTCTCGTATTCAGAGGGAGGCCCACTTGCCTGTCTGTTCGCTGCCACCCACACTGATCGGGTGCAGTCGCTGATCCTCGACGGCACTTTCCCGAGCGGCCTCTGCATCCCTGAGGCGATGGTGCAGCGTCTCGATGACGCCATCGATCATTGGGGAGAGGGCAGAACGGCGGGCATCTTCTCGCCGGATTCTGATGGCCCAATGGTGCGCAAGTACACCGGGCTGTTCGAGCGGGCCGCCACAAGCCCAGGGACGGCGCGCGCATTGCTTCGTTCGGTCTTGGGCTGTGACGTGACCCCGATCCTGTCTCAACTCCACGTCCCTACGACCGTGATTCACCGGCGAGACGACCCGTTCGCACTGGTCGAGTGGGGCCGGGCGATGGCCGACGCGATCCCGGGTGCCCGCTTCGTCGAGATCGACGGACGCGATCATCTGCCGTGGATGGGCGACTCCACGGCAGTCACGGACGCCATCGAGCTGCACGTCACCGGCAGCGTTGCGGAGGGTTCGCACACGCGAACGCTTGCGACGGTGCTGTTCACCGACATCGTCGACAGCACACAGACACTGACTTCGATGGGTGATGAACGCTGGGCAGACACGATTCAACGCCACAACGACATCTGTCGAGAGATCTTCGGTGAGATGGATGCGTGGGCGGTCAAGAGCGGCGGGGACGGATTCATGGCGTGCCTGTCGACGCCCGAGATGGGTGTGGTCTGTGCCCATCGGATCATGGCGGCCATGTCGGAACTCGGGCTTCGTCTTCGAGCAGGACTCCACACCGGCGAACTCGAACGAGTCGACGTCGACGACATCGCCGGGATGACAGTGAACATCGCCGCGCGCATCTCCAGCCTCGCAGGAGCAGATGAGTTGCTCGCCTCCAAACTGACCAGCGATCTCCTCGTCGGCTCACGCCACACCATTCGCCCATTCGGGCTCCACGACCTCAAGGGTGTGCCGTCACCGGTCGAGATCGTCACCATCGGCGGCTCGACGGAACCGGAACCGCCAGCCGACGCAGCCATCAGATCCGGCGGAGGTGACCGGGCCGCGCTCCGGCTGGCACGTTCCACCCCAGGATTCGTCCGAGCGCTGCTCAGACTCGGGGGCGGGTAGTCGGCATCTACGCACACGGATGGCCGTCCCATATAACGCGGCACACTGATGAGAAAAGACTGCCACTATCGCCGGTTGGGTTGCCGTTCGTGGTCGAACTTGTACGGACCGGTGTCTGCTTCCAAGATGAGCCCAGCGGCCGCTGACGCCCACTGCGTACCGGAGCACGACGCCGAGCACGGGCTCAAGCCGCGAGCGGCCCGCCCCTGGAAGTGTCTTGAGGCATCAGCTAGGGGTTTGATTCGGCCGTGGTGAGCAGCGCAATCTCATGTTTGACGAAGGTGATGACCTCTTGGTGGGTCATCGATCCACCACGCTCCATGGCTTGGGTGAACTGCGCGGGGTCGAGCCGCGAGCGTAGAGCGTCGAGGTTGGTCTCCAGCGATTCGGCGTCGGCGGGCTCGAAGGGCATTGCGCGAGATGCCCCGACGGCGGTCAGCGCCCCGTGAAGTACGGCGGCGGGCTCGAACATCTGGACGTCGAGCAAGATTCCGAGCACGCGCCGGAGTGAGAGCCACTGGTTGGCCCAGTCACCACCGCGGTACCACAGGTCGACGACGTCGGCGGCGTAGCCGCGCAACGCCCGCATCGGCTCACCGCGTCTGGCCTGAAGCCAGTGAACCTCGGTCAGAGCGAAGGCCTCGATCCAGCGGTTGCCGGCGCCGGCTGCGAGTTGGCTCGATCTGACGAGATACTCGAAGGCCTGGGCTGGGTTGACACTCTCGATCGCCAACCCTCTTGCGTAATTGGCTTGTGCGAGAGCCGTTGGTGATCCGGCTCGCTCGGCTGCTTCCCAGGCCTCGTCAGCGAGCTGTGCGCCGTGGATCGAGTCGCCGGTCGAGGTGACTGCCACCGACTGCATGTACAGCGCGTGGGTCACCCTGGCAGGGTCAGCCGAGCGCCGGGCCGCTGTCACCATCGGGCGCAACCAACGCATCGCTTCATCGGTACGTTCGAGATAGAACAGAGCGTTCCCCAACACTCGCTCCGGCAGCCCGCAGCCCACCGCATCGGTGGCGCTCTCGATCTCCTTGGCCCGCCGGGCGAGGACGACGGCGTTCTCCATTTCGCCTTTGACGAAAAGGCCGTACGCGGCCAGTCCGATGGCGGTCGGGAGATCGGGTTCGTCGTTCGCTGACGCCATGGCAGCGGATGCCTCGGCCCATGAGGTGATCTCGTAGCGCACCCGACGGATCGCGAATTCCGAGAGTGCCGCAACGAGTGACAGGGCCTTCGGTGCGTCATCGTGTCGCACAGCAGTCAGGTGAGCGGCCCGAAAGTTGTCGAACTCCAGGTCGAGATCGTCCGACCACGTTGACTCGTCAGGGCCGTCGAGACCCGCTGCGCCATCACATGCCCGACCGAGGAACCAACCGAGGTGGCGGGCTTCGGTCGCTGACACCTCACCGCGTTCGTCCAGTCGGTCGAGTCCGAACTCGCGGAGTGGTTCGAGAACGCGGTAGCGAGGTCGCATCGGGTCCGACATGACCACCATCGACTTGTCGACGAGGCCCACGACGTGACCGGCAATCGAAGATCTCGGGCCGTCGATGGAGCAGACGGCCTCGGCCGCCGTGAGATCGAATCCCCCGGCGAAGACGCTCAGTTGTTCGAACACCCTCTGTTCGGAGGCGGAGAGAAGTTCATACGACCATTCGACGAGCTGGTGCATCGTTCGATGTCGTTCGTCAGCTCCGCGTTGGGTCTGGCCGTTCATCTCGGTTCGTTGATTCAGTCGCACCGCCAGGTTCCGCAGGCCCATCGTTCTGAGGCGGGCCGTGGCCAACTCGAGCGCGAGCGGTAGTCCATCGAGTCGCTCACAAACCTCGACGACGAGGTCGACGTTGGCGTCGGTGAGGACGAAATCGGGTGTCGCTGTCATGGCACGATCAACGAAGAGAACGACTGCGTCCGAGCGTCGTTTGTCGGCATTGGTGGCGGAGCGTTGCGGAACGTCGAGTGGTCCGAGCACGTGAACGTACTCTCCGGCGAGACCGAGCGGTTCGCGACTGGTCGCCAAGATGCGGAGATGCGGGCAGGTCGACCGCAGCCGGTCCACGATCGGGGCAAGGGCGTCGATCAGGTGCTCGCAGTTGTCGAGTAGCAGCAGCATCCTCGCCGACGTCAGGTATTCCTCGACGGTCGACTCGATTGTCCGAAACGGTTGCGGCTGGACGTCGAGGGCGCGAGCGATCGCCTGTGCCGCGCCAGCGGCGTCACGTCGCGACGCGAGCTCGACGACGGTGACACCGTCGACGAAACCGTCAACGATGGAGCCTGCAAGCCGCATGGCCAATCGGGTCTTTCCGACGCCACCCGGCCCGGTGATGGTCATGAGCTGTTGTTCGGAGATCGCGGCGTCGAGGACACCGATGACGTCATCACGTCCGACGAACTCGGTCACCCCCAGCAACTGGCGAGCCGTTCGGTTTCCTCGCCCGCCGGAACTGCGTTGCGCCGCGACCTCGAAGCGCGGGTCGTCGTCGAGAATCTGGGACTCGATGTCGGCCAGCATTGCCGAAGGCCCCAGCCCGGCCTCGTCGGCGAGGGCCGACTCGGTCGCTGCTGCTCGTGCGCCTCTGCCCGGTTCGTCGCCGATGTCGTCGCTGTGCGCGATCAGCTCGCTGTCGTCGACGAGGAGATCCGTCTCGAAGGCCGCCAGTTGAGCCGACGGGTGGACGCCGAGGTGCTCGCGGAGCGCCTCTCGCGCCCGCTGGATGGCCTTGAGTGCTGCATCTCGCCGCCCGAGGCGGTTCAGGCCTCGGGCGAGTTCGAGCCACAGGTTCTCCCTGGTTGGGTACTCGCGAACGAGTGCTTCGAGCATCTTCACGGCGTCGCCGGCGCGCGTGCCGGCGATCTGCGCTGCGGCAAGACGCTCGACAGCCTGCAGTCGAAGCTCTTCGAACGGCGCGGTCAAATCCGCCAGACGTGGTGCTCCACGCAGACCATCCAGCGGCGTCTCCCAGCTCGCGAGCAGGGCTGCCAGTCCCTGTGCGATGTCATCCGGATCGAGACCCACCTCAGCCAGGAGACCCGCAACCTGGTCCTCGAAGGCCAGCAGATCGACCACGCTTCGATCGAGTTTCAGCGTGTAACCATTCTGCGAGGACTCGAGCGCCGACCCGACAACCGATGCGCTGCGAAGTGACGCGACGTAGGACTGGATGGTGCGCCGCGCGCTTGCCGGCGGGTTCTCGTCCCACACGAGATCGACGAGGCGATCGGTCGAGACGCGACGGCCAGCCGACAGTGCAAGCACGGCCAACACCGCCTGTTGCTTCGGTCCGCCCACATCGACCGGTTGCTCATCGCGGATGAGTCTCACTGCTCCCATGAGGTGGACCGCATGGGTCATGGAGCGACTGTAGCGAAGTTGGAATCTGTGCCGTCCCGCGAATCCTCCGCGTGTTCACCGCGAGTCCCCCGCGACGCAGTTCGAGAGTTGGCGTCATGTCCACCCGATTGACAACTACCGACACCGCCACCAACACCCCGGCCCGACCTCCAACCCGGACCACCACGTCCGAGTTCGAGGACCAACCAGAGGAGAAGAGGTTCAACATGACCGCACGCAAACAGCGACGCCACGCGACCGCGCCCCGCCGGCGATCCGCGGGGGTGGCGGCGGGTCTGCTCCTCCTCGCGGTGGGCGTACCGGTGACGGTCTACGGGCAGGACGGCGAAGAGGCCGGCGTCCAAGCCACCCCCCCGATCGCGGTGGAAGTGCTGTCCAGACACGCCGCTTTCCCGGACGACGTGTCGGTACAGGTGAAGCGCAAGCTGCCCCGGCAGGGCGCCGATGTGCTGAATCTGAAGGACGCGGGACACGTCGTGACGGCGAGGCTCGTCCTCCAGCCCGGTGCGTCCTTCCCATGGCATACGCACCCTGGCCCAGTCATCGTCAGCGTCGTCGAGGGCGACTTGGTGTACCAGCAGGCTTCTGACTGCGTCGAGCGCTCTTACGGACCCCAGGAGGCGTTCGTGGACCCCGGCCCGAAGCTCCACACCGCCTGGAACCCGGGTGGGGCTGGGGAGGAGACGGTGCTCGTGGCGACGTTCTTCGGAGTGCCGGTCAATCCGGACGGTACGGGTGGGGCCGTGACGCTGCCTGACCCTGATCAGTCCAACCGCTGCGACTGAGCAGACGAGCCCGGGGCGCCCACTACGAGCTCCCCGGGCTCAGGGCCCGATCGGAACGTGATCGGGAAGGCGTTTGATGTAACTGAAGAGTGACGCCCATGAGGCCCGTGAATCGTCGTGGACTCGTCGACCATTTCAGCCATCTCGCCGACCGACATCCACTCCACCGCCGGTCGCGAACCGCTCGACATCGGCACCGCCGATCTTGCGCCAAACCCGCTCCTGGTCGGCAGTTCCGATCGGTGACCGCGCGCTGGGACCCCGCTCGATAATCGCGGACGCGAACGCTCCGGTCCGCGCCACAGATCCGGCGGACAGTACGGACATGAGCAACTCCGACGAACACCCCCACCGGTCCACCTACACCGTCGAGGAGGTCGCCCACATCCTCGGCATCTCGCGAACCACCGCGTACGAATGTGTGAGACGCGGTGACATCCAGGCCCGTCGCTTCGGTCGACGTGTCGTCGTGCCGACGATCGTCGTCGACCGCCTGCTACACGCGACCGATGACCGCCGGCCAGACGACGCGATGCCAGGGCGAGAAATCTAGAACGCTCCCCTACGCACCGTCTCGCAGAACACCACCCATGATGTCGGCCGCCGCGCGATCTGTCTGCTCGACGAAGTGCGCATACACGTTGAGCGTCGTCGCCGCGTTGCGGTGTCCGAGACGACCGGCCACGGTGCGCACGTCGACGCCGGCACTCAACAGCTGGGTGGCGACGAAGTGACGGAGGTCGTGCAGGCGAACGTCGGCCACACCCTCCTTCTCGCAAAGACGTTTGAACGACCGCGACACCGAGTCGGGGAACCACGGCTGACTCCCATCGGCGGTGTTGCTGAAGACGAAGGCGTCGGCGGCCGCCTCAACGCGGCAGATCTCGGCTCGCTCGATCATGCGCCCCCGTTGATCAGCGACGGCTGACATCGTCCGCGAGTCGAGCGACACGCGGCGAGCGGAGTGGGTCTTCGTTCCCTTCTCGACGAGACCATGCGGGCCGGACACGATTCCCCGCTCGATCGAGACGGTCGCGCCGTCGAGATCGACGTCGGTCCATCGAAGCGCAATCAACTCCGACCGACGGGCACCGGTGGCAGCCGCGAGCATCAGGTAGCAGGCCAGATCCGGCGAGTCCGCCTCAGCTCGTCGCAGCACTCGTCCGAGCGCCTCCGGCGAAGGCGGTTTGATGTCCGAGGCCGGCACGCGTGGCGGTGTGGTCGCCGTCGCTGGATTGATGCCGATCCACCCCCACTTGACTCCCTGGTTGAGCGCACGCCGAAGAATGCCGTGGATGCGCTTCACCGTCCCGGGCGCAAGCGGTCGACCGCCAGACCCGCCCGAGGTGAGCAGTCGACGGTAGAACGCATCGAGATCGGCGGGCTTGAGTTTGGCCAATCGCGTCGACCCGAGCGCCGGCATCAGCGAGCGGTCGATGTAGCCCCGTGTCTCCTTGACCGTCTTCGGCGAGAAGTCAGGCGAGGCGAACTCGAACCAGGCCTCGAGCAACTCTCCGACCGTCGCGGTCGTTCGAACCGTCAGGCCGCGCTCGGCCTCGGTGACCATCTCGGCGAGCGCAGTCTGCGCCTCTCGCTTGCCGCCACGCACCGTCCGCGTGGCGTACCGCTTCCTGCCGGTGAGCGGATCGGGGCCGAGGAAGACCCTCAGCTCCCACGACGCCCCTCGCTGCCGCATGAAACCCTTCATCCGATTTCTCCTTCCAGAGAGATTGGCATCAGAGTGGCAACGAGTCCAGAAAACCAGGAGAGCCACTCCGAAGAGTGGCTCTGACCTGGTACTTCCTTGGCAGCCCGTACGGGATTCGAACCCGTGCCGCCACCTTGAGAGGGTGGTGTCCTAGGCCACTAGACGAACGGGCCAAGTAGCGATCCGCAACGATAGCAGCGGGCCCAGCGATCCCACCCGGGAACCACCGCTGCGGTAGTCGGAAAAGACGAACGCCGACCCTGGTGCTCGGCGTTGCGAGCGGGCCGGCGGTCGATCAGAGCTGGGGTGCAGGGACTCGAACCCCGAATGACAGTACCAGAAACTGCTGTGTTACCAATTACACCACACCCCATGGTGTGACGGTCGTCGACGAGTCGACGACCGGTGCGGCACGGGATTGTATCGGCCTCAACTCGTGAGGCCACTCAACCGATCGAACCCGATGATCCGCCCGACGGCGACACCCGCCGCCTCGCCGAGCTCACGCCGGACCTCCCGCATGCCCGTGACCACCGAGGTCGGCGTGGGCGAGACGTACGCCTCGAAACCGAGATCGGCAGCGGTCATCCGGCTGCGGAGCGCGTGATACGGATCGGTGACGATCAGCACCGAGTCGACCGTCCCGCCGAGCATCGCGGCCACGTTCTTCAACGATTCATAGGTCGATGCGCCCTCACCCTCGAGCACGATCGCGTCGGTCGGCACCCCCCGCTCCGCGAGGTAGGCCGCCGACGCGTCGGCCTCGGTGAAGCGGTCACCGGGCTGGTTGCCACCGGTCACGACGATCATCGGGGCAAGGCCCTCCGGCCACAACGTGAGCGCGTGATCGAGACGGGCCGCCAGCTGCGGCGACGGCCGCCCGTCGTACTGCGCTGCTCCGAGCACCACGATTGCATCGACCGGTTGCGCCTCGTCGGACCGGCCGGTCGACCACACCTGCCAGTAGGAGAACAGCCCGTAGGCGAGGAGGGCCAGGACACACAGCACCACGACCTGGAGCACGCGTCGAGCGACCGAGCGCGGGGGCTGGGCCAGCGGCCGAACCGGCGTCGGGTCGCGCACCACACCAGCCTGCGGGTCCGGGCGCATCGTCGGCTCGCGCTCCGTCGAGAGAGGGACCTCGCCCGCTCGGGCATACTGCTCGCCGACGGACTGACGCTCGTCGAGCGCCTCGAGAATCTCGCGGTCGCGGGCGCGTTCCTCCTCGGACGGGAGCTCGAACTCGCGGCCGGCCACGGCGCTCACCGTCCGGCGCGCGCTCTGGCCGCCGTGAGGCGCCGAAGTGTCTCGTTGCGCCCGAGCACTTCGAGCGACTCGAACAACGGAGGCCCGACCGAACGACCGGTGACAGCGACGCGCACGGGAGCCTGTGCCTTGCCCAGCTTCAGCTCGTAGCGCTGCATCACGTCCTCGAGGGACACCTTCAGCGCGTCGGCGGTCCAGTCGGCGAGCGCTGCGTAGGCGCTGATCACGTCGTCGAGCAGCGGTACCGCCCACTCGGGACCGAACGCCTTGGTCCACGATGTCTCGTCGTACTCGACGGGTTCACCATCGGGCCAGAACAGGAAGTCGACCTTGTCGGGCACCTCCAGAAGCGTGATCAGGCGCTCCTGGATGTACGGCGCGATCGCTGCGAACCGCTCGCGATCCCAGTCGACCGGCAGTTCGGCTCCTGCACGCTCGATGAACTCGTCCAGCGGCATCCGACGGATGTAGTCGCCGTTGAATGCGGCGAGCTTCTTGACGTCGAAGAACGCCGGCGAATGGGTGACGTCCTCGAGACGGAACGCCGCCTCCATGTCGGCCCACGATGCGATCTCCGACCCCGACTCCTCCGCACCCGGCGGGGTCCAGCCGAGCGTCATCAGGTAGTTGACCATCGCGTCGGCGAGATAACCCTCGTCGCGATACTGCTCCAGCGCGACCTTGTCGCGGCGTTTCGACAGCTTCTTCCGCTGCTCGTTCACCAACACCGGCACGTGCGCCCACTGCGGGGGCTCGTGGCCGAGCGCCTCCCACAGCATCTGCTGTTTGGGTGTGTTCGGCAGATGCTCCTCCGCCCGCACGACGTGGGTGATGCCCATCTCGATGTCGTCGACCACATTCGCGAGCAGGAACACAGGCGTGCCGTTGCCGCGCAGCAGCACGAAGTCCTCGATCGTCGAGTTGTCGAATGACACCTCGCCGCGCACGAGATCCTTCACGACGGTCACGCCGTCGGGCACTCGGAAACGGAGCACTCGCCCCGGCCCCGGCTCCAGCCCACGATCGCGGGAGTACCCGTCGTAGCCGGACACACCCGGCTCCTTCGCCCGCTCCTGGATCTGCTCACCGGTGAGGTCGCAGTAGTAGGCGTCCCCTTGCTCGTACAGGCGCTTCGCGGCGTCGACATGAGCGATCGCGTACTCGCTCTGGAAGTGCGGGCCCTCGAAGTGAGGATCGTCCGCCGAGATCCCGATCCATGCGAGAGCGTCGATGATGCCCTGGGTCCACTCGGGACGGTTCCGGGCCTCGTCGGTGTCCTCGACCCGCAGCACGAACGTGCCGCCCAGCCGACGAGCCAGTGCCCAGTTGTGCAGCGCCGTTCGGGCGCCACCGACGTGGAACGAGCCCGTCGGCGACGGTGCGAATCGGAATCTCGGACCGGTGGCCATGCCGGTATGACGCTACCCGCCTCCGGGTTCGGCACTCCTGCGCCCGTTGGCAACTCGATGCAAAGCCTTCAGTAAGACTTCGACAAGAGCGCCGGGCTCACCCCGACGGCCCGGCGACGGCGAGCAACGTCAGGTTCCGGAGTTGACGCAGGGCGACCGACAACGTGGTGAGATCGAAGCTCTCTGCTCGTCGGATCTCGGTGTGCATGGCGATCACCCGTCCGACGGCCCGTTCGTTCGCGGCGATCCACACCGATGGGGACCCATCGGCTGCTCGCATGACGTTGCGGGTCAGATCGGCGATGACGGTCATCAAGTCGTCGCGGAGCGCCGAGCGGGCCTGTGCCTTCCAGCGATCGGAGCGCGGCAGCGCACTCACGCCGTCCCAGAACCAGCCGAGTTCGAACGCCTCGAACACCGCCCAGTACGCCGTGGCTGCATCAGCGACGTTGCACGCCTCGGAGTGCGCCAGCTCGACGATGTCGAACCCGGTGTGCATCCACGGCCAACGCGCCGAGCGTGCGGCGAGATCCGCCGAGACCCCCGACTCGATGCGCTGCGCTCGCAGGGCCATGATGTCGGCACGGACGCGGCCCGTCGTGACGTCGTCGAGCGACTCGCAGAGGAATGCGAGACCGGCGGTGAAGGTGTCGACGGCATCGTTGATGTCGAGCGGTGGATGCCGGTGCCGGAGCAACCAGACCGTGCCGCGTTCGGCCATTCGACGAGCATCGAGGAACAACCCGATCTGGGTGTCGAGATCGACGTCGCTGCCCAGTTGATCGATCTCCTTCCACGTCTCGCTGAAGCCGAAGATGTTGCGTGAAGCGAGAAAGGCACGGGCGACATCGGACACCGAGGCGCCCGAGTCCTCCGTCATCCGGTGATCGAACGAGATCCCCGCGAGATTCACCATGTCGTTGACGAGCCCGGTCGCGACGATCTCCCTGCGGAGTCGGTGACCACGGATCGACTCCGGGTATCGCTCGCTCAGCACCTGCGGGAAGTATGCGAGCAGGTCGGCGTCGAGCGCAGGATCGTCCGGGAGGTCCGAAACGAGGATCTCCTCGACGTCGGCATTCTTCGTGTACGCGATCATCACCGCGAACTCCGGCGCCCGCAGGCCGCTCCCGTTCGCCTGGCGCTCGGCGATCTGCTTGTCGGTCGGCAGGTACTCCAGCGTCCGGTCGAGGTAGCCCTCGGCTTCGAGCGTGTCGAGGTAGCGAGCGTGCACGTTCACCATCGCCAGCGACTGCGTCCGGGCGATCATGAGCGCCAGCGTCTGAGCCCGGTTGTCGTCGAGGACCAGATCGGCGACGTCGTCGGTCATCGAAGCCAGCAACTCGTTGCGCTGCTTCACCGTCAGCTCGCCGTCGCGCACGAGTCGATCGAGCAGGATCTTGATGTTGACCTCGTGGTCGCTGCAATCGACACCCGCAGAGTTGTCGATCGCATCGGCGTAGATCAGGCCGCCTCCGATCGCATACTCCACACGGGCCAGCTGTGTGAGGCCGAGGTTGCCACCCTCACCGACGATGCGGCAGCGAAGCTCGGTGCCGTTCACGCGCAACGGGTCGTTGGCGCGATCGCCGACTGCATCATTGGTCTCCGATGTCGCTTTGACATAGGTGCCGATTCCGCCGTTCCACAGCAGGTCGACCGGGGCCCGCAGGATCGCCGAAATCAGATCGTCGGGCCGCATCACGACCGCGTCACCATCGAGACCGAGGACCGCTCGCACCTGTGGCGTGACGGGGATCGACTTGAGCGTGCGTGCGAACACGCCGCCACCCTCGGAGATCGCCGCCCTGTCGTAGTCGGCCCAGCTGGAACGCTGCAGCTCGAACAACCGTCGCCGCTCGGCATGCGAGCGAGCCGGGTCGGGATCCGGGTCGAGGAACACATGGCGATGATCGAACGCGGCGACCAGCTTGATGTTCGGCGAGATCAGCATCCCGTTGCCGAAGACGTCACCCGACATGTCGCCGATGCCGACGACCGTCAGCTCGTCACGATCCGCGTCCTTGCCGATCACACGGGCGTGACGGCGCACGCTCTCCCACGCGCCGCGTGCCGTGATGCCCATCGTCTTGTGGTCGTAGCCGTGACTCCCGCCCGACGCGAATGCGTCGCCGAGCCAGAAGTCGTACTCGGCGGCAACCGCGTTCGCGATGTCGCTGAACGATGCGGTGCCCTTGTCGGCGGCAACGACGAGATAGGGATCGAGATCGTCGTAGATCACGAGATCGGGTGGATGGACGACCTCCGCGCCGACGACGTTGTCGGTCAGATCGAGGAGGCCCCGCACGAACCGCTGATACCGATCGATGCCCTCGGCTCGTTGGGCCTCCCGATCACCGGGTGTCGCTCTCGAACGCTTGACGACGAACCCGCCCTTGGCCCCACCGGGCACGATCACTGCGTTCTTGACCATCTGCGCCTTGACCAGGCCGAGCACCTCGGTGCGGAAGTCCTCCGGCCGATCGCTCCAACGCAGTCCACCCCTGGCGATCCGCGAACCCCGGAGGTGGACCCCCTCGACGTACGGTGAACTGACGAAGATCTCGAACATCGGCTTGGGCTCGGGAAGGAACCCGATGTCGTGTGGCCGCAGCTTCACCGAGATCTCGCCCCGCCCCGAGAACGCATTGGTCCGTACGGTCGCGTCGATCAGCGTGAGGAACGCGCGGCAGATCCGATCGTCGTCGAGCGACGGGACGGCATCGAGGTGCTCCTGCAGCGATGCGCGTCTGGCGGCGACTTCCGCGGCGCGGGCGTCGTCGTCGAGACCGAGGCGGGGGTCGAACCGGGTGTCGAAGAGGCGGGCGAGCTCGCGGGTGAGAGCGCCCTGGCGCACCATGGCCCGCTCGACGTAGGCGGCGCTGAACGGGAATCCCGCCTGGCGGAGGTAGCGCTTGTACAGACGGATCACGGCGATCTGACGTCGGTCGAGCCCGGCGCGAAGGATGAGGCGGTTGAGGTCGTCGGCCTCGATCTCACCGAGCATCAGCCCGACGAATGCGCGCTGGAGTTCGACATGCTGGTCGTCGTCGATCGTGGCGTCGCCGAGGGAGACGCCCACGTCGTAGAGATGCACTCGGGCCTCGGTGCCCGCGAACAGCGAGGGATGCTCGTCGAGCGCCGAGAGGCCGAGGTGTTCGAGGATCGGGACGATTTCGGCGATCGTTGCCGCCCGGTTCCGGAGGAACACCCTGAATCGCCACTCGCCGTCGTGTGCATCCAGCACGCGTCCGAACGAGGTGACGACGGCGTTCGGCTCTGCGACCGGGCCGAGGAGTTCGGCGACATGGACCAGGTCGCTGACGGCAGCTTCGGGACGGATGCGGGCCTGATAGTCGACCGGGATGCATCCGCGAACGGCCGAGAAGACCCGATGGCCCTCCACCTCGCCCAGTACCTCGACCAGCGCGTCGCGCGCTCGCTCGTCCCAGGTCGTCGAGGCGAGGTCGATCGCAATCGCAAGGCGTTCGGGGTCGTCGAGCCGGTCGGCGCGGACCGCCATCGAGATCCGTGCGAGCGAACTCGTGCCGATCAGCGTCTCGGAATCGCGTACATCGCCTCCGTAGTACTCCGCCACGAGGTCGGCGACGACGTCGGGCAGCGAGGCGGTGAACCGGGAGCGCGGCACGTAGACGAACACCGTGGTCCACGGACCCACCGGCTCGGTGACGTCGAACACCCGGACGATCCGGCGTTCCTGCAAGCCGACGATCTGGCTGACGAGCGCGGCGAGGTCGTCGGCACCGAGTTCGAACAACACGTCTCGCGGCAGCGTCTCGACGACGTTGCGAACCGCCCGACCCGTGTGACTCTCCGACTCCGCGCCGACGCGGTCGATGACGGACCTCGCTCGCGCTCCGACCACTGGGATCGCGAACACGCTCTGGCGATAGGCGCCACTGCCGAGCAGGCCGACGAAGCGGTACTCGCGTCCCGAGTCCAGCACGCGCACCGCGATCGACGCCATCCTCGCCGGACGATGAATGGGCGACACCGCATCGGTGCGAGCGAGGACGAAGAGGTCGTCGGAGTCGGCCACCGGAGGATCGATCACGGTCGCATCGAGGCGCCCCACCCGGTATTCACCGAGTTCGCTGCCCGGTTCGAGGACCAGCTCGGACCCTTCTCGGCGATAGATCGCGGCGCCCAGGAAGATGAACTGTTCGTCGGCGAACCATTCGAGCAGGTCGTTGTCGCCGGCCACGTTGCGCAGACGCGATTGCATCGCCCCGAAGTCGGAGACCACGAGCTGGACACCCTCGATCGCCGAGATGATCTCGCCTTCGAGCGCCGCCGCGGTCTCCTCGGTGCACCGGTCGAGGCTGATCTGGGTCCACGCTTCGACACACCCGACGCCAGGGCCGAGTTCGGCGATCCGCCCTTCCTCGCGCAGGACACCCAGCATCGGGTGCACGAGCAGATGGATGCCGAGTTCGTAGCGGTCGAGCACCATGCGCACCGTGTCGACCAGGAAGGGGACGTCGTCGGTCACGAACATCAGCAACGACCGATCGCTGGCCCATCCATCGCGCTCGACATCGGGGGACAAGACCTGCACCAGCGTCTCGCCGGGCGCTCGGACCAGGCCGAGCTGCAGGTGGGACAGCGCTGCCGCGTAGGCGTTCTCGACGCGGTGCGGGTCCGCGTCCTCCTCGGGCAGCTCGCGGTAGTACTCCTCGAGGAACGCTCGGAACACCGCGTCGTCGGGTCTGCGTTCCAGTGCCAGTCGTTGCAGGGTGCTCTGGATGTCGGCCACGTCGTTGTGTGCGCTCATCTCGTCCCGATCCGTCGAGGTCTCCGGCATCACCGTACCCGTGGAGACGTCGGGCGGAGCGACCACGCCGACTCGGCCCCCGGTAATGTCACCACCATGACGCGCGAGGAACTCCACGGGGGCCACCGCTCGGTGTCGGGGGGCCTCGCACGGGCCGCCGTGTTCGGCATCAACGATGGGCTCGTGTCGAACGTGTCGCTCATCCTGGGCTTCGCCGGCTCGGGCGCCGACTCGTCCATCGTCCGCCTCGCCGGACTCGCCGGGGCGATCGCCGGAGGCATCTCGATGGCCGCCGGAGAGTGGATCAGCGTGTCCGCGCAGAACGAACTCGTGCAACGCGAGGTTGCCGTCGAGCGCCGCGAACTCGCACGTAACGCCGCCGCCGAGACCGCCGAGCTGGCATCGATGTACGAGAGCCACGGCATCTCACCCGACACGGCACGTGCCGCGGCAGAGGATGTCATGACGTCGCCCGAGACGGCATTGCGGGTCCACACACGCGAGGAACTGGGAATCGACCCCCACGAGCTGCCGTCGGCATTCCAGGCCGCAACGATCTCCTTCGTCTGTTTCATGTTCGGCGCACTGCTTCCCGTGATCCCGTGGTTCGCGGGGGCAACCGGGTTCGCTCCGGCCGCCATCTCGGTGGCGATCGGCGTGGTCGCCGCGGCGTTCGTCGGAGCTGCGATCGGACGATTCGCCGAGCGCTCGATCGTCAAGTCGATACTGCGCCAGGTCGTCATCGTGCTCGTGGCCTGTGCGGTGACCTACACGATCGGCGAAATGGTGGGGATCAACGTATGAGCACGATGCAACGCAACGTGTTGGGAAGCGAGCTGCAACCGTGCTCGTTCGACCCGATGACCGGATACCACCGCACGGGTTGCTGCGAGCATCGCGGCGACGATCCCGGCATGCACACCGTGTGCGCTCGGGTCACCGCGGACTTCCTCGAGTTCTCGAAGGAGCGGGGCAACGACCTGAGCACGCCGATGCCCCAGTACGGGTTCTCGGGGTTGCAGCCCGGTGACCAGTGGTGTGTCTGCGCGGAGCGGTGGAAGGAGGCGCTGGAGGCGGGGCGGGCCTGCGGTGTCGTGCTGGAGTCGACCCACATGTCGACACTCGAGTACGTCGATCTCGCCGACCTCGAAGCGCACGCGGTCACGACCTGAGCAGCCGGCGATTCGCCAGGCCGTCAGGGTGGCGTCGGTGACGCAGCGCGCTGTTGCGATCTGACGAACGTGACGATCTCGTTGATCTGGGCGTCACGGAGGACCGCGTTGCCGGGCATGGCGCCGAACTCGTCGGTGCTGGGCTCGACGCCCGAACGAATCGCCTGACGGATCGCGGCATCGCTCAACTGGTCGACCTGGAAGCGATCGTCGAGCAGCGACGGCCCGAGCGAGGTTCCGCCGAGTGAGTCGCCATGGCAGGCCGAGCAGTTCGCCCGGTACAGCCCCGCCCCTCGACCAGCGGCCGATTCCGAGGCGTCCTGTCCGCACGACACGCCGGCAAGGACCGCAAGTGCGGTGACGACGGTGGCGATGACGTGACGAATGGCGTTCACCGAGGAGATGTCGACGGACATCCCGACACGATCGCAGGTGAACTCTCCGACCGGGCAACCCTGGACTACGTTCGTTTCGTGCGGCAGTCGACACGAGCATCGGTGGTAGCGCTTCTCGCGAGCCTGACGGTGGCGGCCACGGCCTGCGCGGGCGCCGGAAACGAGACGTCCGACGTCGTGGCGCTCGACGCTGCGGCGACGCCGGTGGAGTCCTCCGCAGACACCGCGACCACCTCGACCACGACCACCAGCACGTCATCGACGACCACGACCACCTCGACCACGACCACCAGCACGTCATCGACGACGACCACGACGCTCGCGCCCACCACGAGCACGCTCGCCCCGCCTCCGACCGGCCCTCCCGGGCCGCTCGACCTCGCCCAGGACCTCGTCGGGCTCGGCTACTCCGTGGAGGGCCGACCGATCTTCGCCGAGCGGTACGGGACGCCGGGAGGGCGTCGCGTGCTCGTCGTCGGCGTCATCCACGGCAACGAGGACGACGGTCTGGCGATCGTCGACGAGCTGCGGCGGCGAGCGGTACCCGACGGTGTCGAGTTGTGGATCGTCGAGTCGATGAACCCCGACGGCGTCGCCAACCAGGACCGTCACAACGGCAACGAGGTCGACCTGAACCGCAACTTCCCGTACAAGTGGGGGCCGATCGGCGCGCCGGGCGACGGCCAGTACGCGGGCACCGGACCGGCGAGCGAGCCGGAGACGCAGGCGATGATCAACTTCATGCAGCAGCTCCAACCGGACATCACGCTGTGGTACCACCAGGATCTCTTCGTGGTGAATCCCGCGCAGGGTCGTGAGGGCCGGGTGCGCGCTCGCTACGCCGAGCTGACCGGGCTCCCGATGGGCCAGATCACCGGGGGGATCTACACCGGGATCGCCGCGACGTGGGCCCGCAACGAGTTCCGGCCCGCCGACGGCGTCGCGTTCATCGTCGAACTCGGCCCGACGTTGTCAGCTCAGGAGGCGTCGGTGCACGCCGACGCCGTCCTCACCATCGCCACCGAACCCTGACAGCGGGACAACACGGGTCTGACCCGTGTTGTCCCTCAGGGCATCCAGGCGAGGATGGCGGCGGCGACGTCCTCGCCGCGGTCGTCCTGCAGGAAGTGGCCGCCCGGCTCGAAGGTCTGGTGCGGTTGGCCGGCAGCGCCGGGAATCCGCTCGACGAACGTGTGCTGCAGGTGGCCGAGCACCATGTCGCCGGGCGTCCACAGTGTCAGCACCGGCTTCATCCACTGTTCCCACACCTCCCATGCCGCCCGGTTCGCCGGCACCGCCGGATCGTCCGGGCCGGTCGGAACGAGCAACGGGAACTGCCGAGCGCCCGCCATGAACGACTCGTCGGGAAACGGCGCCCGATACGAATCGGCCTCGGGATCGTTCAACTCGCGGGCGAGACACGCTCGTTGGAGCAGCGCGCCGCAGTCCATCGGATCCATCGTCTGCGACACCTGCTGCCACATCATGAACCCGTCGCCCATCGGCTCACCCGCGGGCAGTGCCGTGTTGCCGATGACCACCCGGTCGAACCAGTCGGGGTTCTCCGCAACCATCCGCAGACCGAGCAGCCCACCCCAGTCCTGCACGAACACCGAGAAACCATCCGCCGGACGGTCGAGCCCGCCGACGAACGTCGTCAACCAGCGGACGTGGTTGGCATAGGTGTAGTCGTCGCGGTTCGTCGGCTTGTCGGAACGCCCGAAGCCGATCAGGTCCGGAGCGATGATCCGATACCCGGCGTCGACCAGCGGCGGGATCATGCGGCGGTACAGGTAGCTCCACGTCGGTTCGCCGTGCAACAGCAGGAAGGTGCCTGCCTCGCCGGACCCCTCCTCGATGTAGGCCATGCGAAGACCCTCGACCTCGACGAACTTCGGCGTGTACGGGAACTCGAACAGGTCGTCGAAGCGGTGGTCGGGAGTGCGGACGAACGGGACGGTCATCGTGCGGGCCTCATCACGCGAGCATGTCATGACGACGGCGACCCGAGCGACCGCTACTGTCCAGTGGCACCGTGACTCCCGACGATCTCCGCTCCCTGGTCAACGCCGGCGAGGTCGACACGGTGCTGGCCGCCTTCACCGACGGCTACGGCCGTCTGCTGGGCAAGCGCATCGACGCCGCCTTCTTCGTCGACCACACGATCGGGCACGGAACCCATGCGTGCGACTACCTGCTGACCGTCGACATGGAGATGGAACCGGTCTCCGGGTACGAGTACGCCAGTTGGGAACTCGGCTACGGCGACTTCCACCTCGTCGCCGACGTCGCCACGCTGGCCCGCGCCGGTTGGACCGACTCGTCGGCGATCGTGTTGTGCGACGTCGTCGACGTCGAGACGCACGCACCCGTCGCCGTGGCTCCCCGGTCGATGCTCGCGACCCAGGTCGAGCGCGCCGCCGCACTCGGTTTCACCGTGAAGGCGGCGTCGGAGCTGGAGTTCTTCCTCTTCGACGACTCCTACCGCGACGCTCATCGCAAGGGGTACGCCGATCTCGAACCCGCCGGCTGGTACATCGAGGACTACCACCTGCTGCAGGGCGCCCGCGTCGAGGGGTACGTCGGGGCCGCCCGACGAGCGCTCACCGCGACCGGGATCCCGGTCGAGAGTTCGAAGGGCGAGTGGGGACGCGGCCAGCACGAGCTGAACATCCGGTACGCCGACGTGTCGACCATGGCCGACCGTCACAGCCTGATGAAACATGCGATGAAGGAACTGGCCGAGTCGCAGGACCTCAGCGTCACGTTCATGGCGAAACCCTCCAGCGGCGAGGCGGGCAGCAGCAGCCATCTCCACCTCAGCCTGTGGGACGCCGACGCCGAGGCCAACGTCTTCGACGTCGGGGGCGAACGCAGCGACGTGTTCCGCTGGTTCCTGGGCGGCTGGATGGCCGGCACCGCCGACTTCATGGCCTTCTACGCGCCGACGATCAACTCGTACAAGCGCTACGTCGACGGGTCGTGGGCGCCCACGCGCATCGCCTGGTCGCAGGACAACCGCACCGCTGGCTTCCGAGTGGTCGGCGAGGGCCCGAGCCTCCGGATCGAGTGCCGGATCCCCGGCGCCGACTGCAACCCGTACCTCGCCTACACCGCGGCGCTCGCGAGCGGCCTCCGCGGAGTCGAGGAGCAGATCGAGCCACCCCCGGCGTTCGAGGGTGACGTGTACGCGGCTGCCGACCTGCCACGCGTGCCCCGCACCCTCGAACACGCGACCGAGCGCTTCGCCGCCAGCACGCTCGTGCGCGACACGCTCGGCACGGCGGTCACCGACCACTTCGTGAAGTTCTTCGAGGTCGAGGTGGCGGCCTTCCACGCGTCGGTGACCGACTGGGAACGCCGGCGCTACTTCGAACGGATCTGACCCGCGGACGCTCGGCGGTTGAGCACCACGGCCTCGTCCGCACCCAACTGCGAACTCGGGCCGGTGCGGGTGGGCGACGTCGAGAGGAGCACCTCGATGTCACTTCCCCCGAGGTCGGCGGGCCACGCCACCGGTTCAGAGGTGACGTTGACGAGGGTCGTGACGACGTCGTCGTCGAGACGCCGATCGAACCTGATCGTGGCGCCGTCGATCGGCGCGATGTCCATGCCCCCTCGACGCAACACGGCGAGCCGGCGCCGCAGGTCGAGCAATCGGCGGTACAGCGAGTGCATCGAGTCGGCATCGGCGACCTGGAGATCAGCGGCATGGGTCGCAGCGTTGACCGGAAACGGCAGCCAGGGTCGTGCCGGCCAACCGTGACCCGTCTCCGCGTCGCCGTCGGCCGTCCACGGAATCGGCGCACGGCACCCGTCACGGCCGTCGGGGTCGACGACGCGGTCGTCCGGCACCACGGCATCCTCCAGACCGAGTTCCTCGCCGGCATACAGGAACGGCGTACCGCGGGCGGTCAGCGCCACGACCGCTGCGGCGCGAGCCCGCGCCTCGCTGCCGTAGCGGGAGCGGTGCCGGACCCGGTCGTGGTTCGACAGGACGAACGTGGGCCACCGTGGTTCGGCGAAGTCGTCCTCCATCTTCACCAGCGCCTCACCCATGCGATCCGCGTCCCACGGCGAGTGCAGCGGACGGAAGTCGAACGACAGGTGCAGCTCCGGCGCGTCCGGTGTGCCGACGTACGACGCGCTCTCGCCATCGCGCAACAGGTAGACCTCGCCCACCATCATCGGCTCGTGGTCGTACCCGTCGAGGAGCGACCGGATCCGGCGCAGCAGTTCATGACCGAGCGGGCGGTCGGTGGCGAGCAGCGGGAACCTCCAGAACGGATCGGGGAGGTCGGGGACGTCGGTGCCCTTGCCGATCAGGTTGACGACATCGGCCCGGAACCCGTCGACGCCGCGGTCGAGCCAGTAGCGCAGCGTGGCGTGCATCGCCGCCTCCACCTCGGGGCTGGCCCAGTTGAGGTCGGGCTGCTCCGCGAGGAACAGGTGCAGGTACGACTGGCCGGTCGCCTCGTCGTGCGTCCATGCAGGCACCTGGTTGAACATCGAGTTCCAGTTGTTCGGCGGCGACCCGTCGGGACGGCGATCCTTCCAGACGTACCAGTCCCGTTTCGGGTTGTCGAGCGACGAGCGTGACTCCCGGAACCAGGCGTGCTGATCCGAGGAGTGGTTCGGCACCCAGTCGAGCAACAGCCGCATCCCGCGCTGGTGACATCCGGCGACCAGGGCATCGAAGTCGGCGTCGTCACCGAACACCGGGTCGATGCCGCAGTAGTCGGCGACGTCGTAGCCGAAGTCGCGCATCGGCGAGGTGAAGATCGGTGAGAGCCACAACGCGTCGACGCCGAGATCGGCGAGGTAGTCGAGCTTGCCGGTGATGCCTGCCAGATCACCCACTCCGTCGCCGTTCGCGTCAGCGAACGACCGGGGGTAGATCTGGTAGACGACGGCCTCGCGCCACCACGGGATGTCACCCGATGTCGAGTTCATGACACCCCGACCAACGGATTCAGATCGCTTGCTGCCAGTTCTCCCGGCTCGAGGTTCCGGAGCCAGATCCGCCGGTCGAGCCGCTGGCCGTCGTTGGCCGGCTCGGCGACCCTGGCACCGTCGGCGAACCAGATCACGGTCATCACCTCCCGGTCGACGTCGGTCCGATTCGGACCGGCCCGGTGCAACGTCCAGCCGAGGTGGAAGCTCGCGTCCCCGGCACACATCGCCCCGGTCACTTTTCGTCCCATGTCGGCCTCGGCGAGATGTCGCTCGTAGAAGGCGTCCGACTCCCCTGAGATCCGTTCGTCGCCGATCGGGCCACGATGGGTGCCCACGGCGAACTCGAGGTCGCCCATCTCGGGCGTCACGTCGTGCAGTGGCAACCACATCGTGATCGTGCGGTCGGTCTCGAGCGGCCAGTACCACTGATCCTGATGCCACGGCGTGTGACCGCCGCCGGCCACCTTGAACAGCGCCTGGTCGTGGTACACGCGCACCGCATCGACGCCGAGCAGCTGCGCCGCCGACTCGGCCAACATGGGGTCGAGGGTCAACTCCCGCAGCGCTGCGTCCGCCTGCCAGAGGTTCATGTACTGGTCGAAGGCAGCTTGATAGACCTCGTTGCCGGGCGGGAGTTGCACCTTGCGCGCCTTGGGCAGCGCGTCGTTCACCAGCGCTCGGAATCGCTCGACCGAGTCGGCGTCGAGCAGACCGCGCACGATCACCTGTCCGTCGCGCTCGAGTTCCTCGGCTTCGTGACGGAGATCGCCGCACCTCATGGCCACATTCTGACGACTCGGGCGACCCGGATCGAACTCGCACGGTTCACGACTCCGAAACACCGGCGGAACATTCGATTCCTACGGTGCGGGCATGCCGAGGGAGGACGATCGCGCACATGCGGGACGAGAGCGCGTCCGGTGATCGACGCGGTCGACCCGTTCATCGGGACCGACGTGACCGCGCTCGCTCCCCCGAGCGACCTGGCGGCCACGTGGTGGTGGCCGAAGCCGCAGGTGGGCAACACGCACCCCGGGGCGGTTGCGCCGTTCGGGATGGTGTCGGCGTGCGCCTACTCCGGGGCCTACCCGACCGGCTACGGCGTCCACGATCTGAGTACCGAGGGTGTTCCGACCGCGCTGTACGGTCGGCTGGCGGCGTCCGGGTTCACCCATTTCCAGCAGTCGGGAACCGGAGCGATCAGGAAGTACTACAACTACTTCCGCGTCTCGCCGATGGTCGATCCGCTCGACGACCTCGACACACTCTGGAGTCTCCGCGACGAAGCGGCGAGCCCCGGCTACTACGCCGCCACGCTGAGTTCGGGCATCAGGTGTGAGCTCACCGTCGGACCGAAGAGCGCCGTCCACCGCTACACGTTCCCCGCACATTCGGACGCCCGGCTCGTGATCGACTTCTCACTCGGTGGGCTGGCGATCGAGCACGGCCGCACCGTGCCGACGCGGGCGCACCTCCGGACCCTCGAGCCCGGCGTCGCCCAGGGCGAGGTGGTCGTCGAAGGCGCACCGCTCGCCGTCCACATCGAGTGCGATCACGCCGACTGGCGCCAGATGCTCTGGTACGACCGCCGTCTCATGCCAGGCGGGACCCAGCTCGACTTCGATTCGATCCGTCCGACGACCCTGCGCCCGTTCGGGCTGTTGCTGCGTGGACCGACACGGGCGGGTCAGGCCGTCGAACTCCGCTTCGGTTTCTCCCTGCGCGGCGTCGAACAGGCCCGTACGAACCTCTACGCCGATTGCGGGCCCGACCGGTCGAGCTTCGAGCAGCGACGTTCCGCCACCCGTTCCCGCTGGGCCGACCACCTCGGCGCGATCCGTGTCGAGACGACGTCGAGCGAACGCGAGACCGTGTTCTCCACCGCGCTGTACCACTCGCTGGTCAAGCCGTGCTTCGCGCCCGATGAGAGCCCGTTCTGGCCATCGGACGGACCGTTCGTGTTCGACCTCGCGACCATGTGGGACATCTACCGCACCCAGCTCCCGCTGCTGACCGCCCTCGACCCGGCACGAGCCGTCGAGCTCGCAGCGGCGCTGATCACCGTGTGCGAGGAGGAGGGCAACCTGCCGATCGGCTACCGGATGGCGCGCGGCGCAGACCGGTTCTCCCGCCAGGGCAGCGCACTCGCCCACACCTTCCTGGCCGACGTCTGCGAACTCGGCCTGCCCGGCATCGACTGGGACTGGGCGCTCGTGCACATGCACAACGATCTTCGCCGCAACTACGGCGAGGAGTTCCTCGAGCGCGGGCTCGCGCATCCGATCACACACACGCTCGACATCGCGTTCGGCTATCACTGCACGGCGCGGGTCGCTCGGCACATCGGCGACGATGCGCTCGCCGACCAGCTCGACGTCCTCGCGGGTCGTTGGGTGCGCGCGTTCGACCCCGACACCGGCCTCCTGATCGACTCGACGTTCTACGAGGGTGGTCGGTGGAACTATTCGTTCCGACTCCTCCACGACATGGCGGCGAGGATCGAGCTCGCCGGCGGTGAGCAGCGGTTCTCCGACCTGCTCGACCGGTTCTTCGGGTTCGGCGAGCCGCCGGTGAAGCAGCTGGGTGTGTCGCCCGACGCCGAAGCGCTCGCCGCAGGGTACGCACTCGACCGGTTCGAAGGCCTCAACAACGAACCGGACATGGAAGCGCCGTGGGCCTACCACTACGTCGGGCGACCCGACCGTACGGCCGACGTCGTGCACGCCGTGGTCAACAACCAGTTCGGCACCGGGCGGGGCGGACTGCCGGGCAACGACGACTCCGGCGGGCTGAGCTCGTGGTACGTCTGGGCGTCGATCGGACTGTTCCCCGTGGCCGGGCAGCAGTTGTTCCTCGTGAACACCCCGTCGTTCGCGCAGACACGCATCGACGTGGGCAACGCCACGTTCGTGGTGGAGACCACCGGGTTCGTCGAGCCGGAGCCCGACGGCCCAGCGCAGTACGTCCGTGCAGCAACCCTCGACGGCGTCACGCTGGATCGCACCTGGATCACCGCCGCTGAACTCCATCGTGGCGGTGTGCTCCATCTCGAGCTCGGCAGCGAGCCCGATGCCTGGGGCACCGGATGCCGACCGCCGTCGTCGCCCACCAGCAGGCAGTCCACCAGCAGGCAGTCCACCAGCAGGCAGTCCACCAGCAGGGAGTCCACCCGATGACACCATCAGGTTCCGAAGCACCAACACCGGGGCGGCGACTGGTGATCGTCGTACGGGCCGACCCGGTGATCTGCGGCCACAGCGGCGAGGCGCGCAATCTCGCCGAGGTCGCGCTGCAACGCGGGTTCGACGACGTCCGCATCGTCACCTGGCCGATTCCGACGCTGCAGGCTGCAGGGCTTCCGCTCAAGCCGCTCGAGTCGGTACTCCCCTACAGCCGGGGCATCACCGTCGAGCGGCCCGACCCGGTCGGCGACTACAAGGTGCCCGACGCCCGGTACTTCTCGGGCATGGTGGGCCGCCTCGTCGAGTTGTTCACCGACGGTGTGCCGACCGTGTGCATGTCGTTGTACCTGACGCCGCACGCAACCGCCGTCAACGACGCCCGCGCGATCGCGCAGGCAACGGGACTGCCGATGAATCTCGTGACGATCGCCGAGGCGGTGGGATCCGACATCACCAACGTCGTACGTACCTCGGTGGAAGAGGGCCTGTTCGGCGCAGCCGCGCAGGTGTTCACGACGTACCTCGCGAACGATCACTGCGTCGCGGTGTCGGAGTACACCAAGGAGCTGATCGTCGAGTCCGCGGCCTTGATCGACGCTCGCCACGGCACCACGTTCGCCGCACAGTGCCAACGACGAGTGGAGATCTCGTACCCGGCGATCGACAGTCGGCGGTTCACCGACGTCGACCACGACCGACTCCCCGCGGTGCTCGCCCGCCGTGGCCTGCATCGCGACGGCTACGTGCTGTTCCTGTCGCGCGTCACGAAGGCGAAGGGTGTCGACGACCTGATCGACGGATATGCGGCGAGTCACAGCGCCGATCGCATGCCCCTCGTGATCGCCGGCACCGGTCCGGAGGCCGACGCGTTGCGCGCCCGTGCGGAATCGTCGTCGGCCGCCGACCGGATCGTGTTCTTCGACGACGTCGACGACGACGAGAAGACCTTCCTGATGGCCGGGAGCGCGGCGTACGTCCTGGCGAGCAAGCCGCGGCCGGAGTTCGTCGAGACGTTCGGCATCGCGCTCGTCGAGAAGCTGCTCGCCGGCGGTGGCCCGGTGATCACGACCGCCACCGGGGGCATCCCCGAAGCGGTCGGCGACCACGCCACGATCGTGCCCGTCGGCGATCCGGTGAGCATCGCGAAGGCGTTGGACGACGCGATCCTGCGCACCTCCGCCGAGCAACGGGCCGCCCGCGCCGACGCTGCTCGCGCCCACGCCATGCAGTTCGACCGCGTCAACGTGTTCGACACCCTCTTCGACCGCCTCGACAACCGCACCGCCGCCGCCTGACACCGGTGCGGTGGGGCCGGGTCAGACGAAGCGGGCGAACACCTCGAGGGGTTCGCGCTCGGTGGTGAGGGTGTTGATCGGAGCGTCGGGGTCGGCATGGCCGATGGCGACGCCGCAGAAGATGCGTTGCTCGGGCGGCGCACCGACGAACTCGGTCACCGCCTGCTCGTAGACCGCCCAGGCCTCCTGCGGGCAGGTGTCGAGACCCGCCTCCTGCGCGAGGAGCATGAACGTCTGCAGGAACATCCCGAGATCGGACCACTGCGGCGGACCCATGATGCGATCGATGAAGCAGAAGATCGCCGCCGGAGCACCGAAGAAGTCGAGGTTCTTGGCGAACTGGCCGAGGCGTCCCGCCTTGTCCTCGCGCCCGATGCCGAGCGTCGCATACATGTCCTCGCCAACCTTGAAACGCGACGACCGATAGGGCTCGTGCAACGGCGACGGGTAGATGTCGTACGCGGCGGGCTCGACGGGTCGGTCGGCCAGGAACTCGCGGAAGCGGGCCATCGAGTCGCCGTTGACCACGTAGATGCGCCACGGCTGGACGTTGCCGCCCGACGGGGCCCGTGAGGCGACGGTCAACAGCCCGGCGATCGTCGCATCGGACACCGGATCGGGAAGGAAGGCCCGAACAGACTTGCGGGCGAGGACGGCATCGGTGACGTTCATGGCCGCAGTCTGGCGCGATCTCCGTCGAGACGGCGATGCGATCCCCGATCGACGTTGCCCCGACGGGAATCCACCGAGCGAGCGGTGCCGTATGGTCGGGCGATGGCAACGATCAGAGAACTCGCCGAGGAGCACTGGCAGGGGCGCGGTGAACTCGTCCACACCCATCACCCCGTGCAGCCGATCCACGATCACCACGATGACGGCAGCATCTCCACCGCGAGCGAGGAGATCGAGGACGGGCTGCTCACGCTCAAGTCGATCGCCTCGGTCAATGCGCTCGACACCGGCGACGGGCTCGTGATGCTCGACACGGGCGGCGCCTTCGACCGACGGACCGTGCACGAGACCGTCCGCTCCTGGCGTCCGGATGCACCGCTGGCGGCGGCGGTCTACTCCCACCACCACATCGACCACGTGCTCGGCACCGCCCTGTTCGACGCCGAGGCCGCAGACAAGGGGTGGGAACGGCCCGTCGTGTACGCCCACGAGGAGGTGCCCGCGCACTTCCGACGCTACGAGAAGACCGGCGGGTGGAACACCGCGATCAACCGCCGCCAGTTCGCCATCGACGTGCCCCAGTTCTCGTGGCCGAGCGAGTACCGCGATCCTGACGTCACGTACGCCGAGCAGCTCACCTTCACGCGCGGCGACCTCACGTTCGAGTTGCACCACGCACGCGGCGAGACCGACGACGCGACCTGGACGTACGTGCCCGAACGCAAGGTGCTGCACCCCGGCGACCTGTTCATCTGGGCCGTGCCGAACGCCGGCAACCCCCAGAAGGTGCAGCGCTACCTGTCCGACTGGGCGACCGCCCTACGCGAGATGGCGGCGCTGCGGCCGGAGATCATGCTCTCCGGTCATGGCCTGCCGATCTTCGGCGCCGACCGCATCGTGCCCGCCCTCACCGACACCTCCGAGCTGCTCGACTCGATCGAGTCGCAGACGCTGGCGATCATGAACCAGGGCAAGAGCCTCGACACCTGCCTGCACGAGGTCACGATTCCCGCGCACCTGCTCGACAAGCCGTACCTCCAACCGGTCTACGACCACCCGCAGTTCCTGATCCGCAACGTGTGGCGGCGCTACGGGGGATGGTACGACGGCGAACCCGACAACCTGCTCCCAGCGCCGCGGGCGCAGCAGGCGACCGAGTGGGTGGAGCTCGCCGGCGGCGTCGACAACGTCCTGACGCGGGCCCAGCAGCTCCTCGACGACGGCGACGCGCGACTGGCCTGTCATCTCGTCGAGTACGCGGCGCTCGCTGCGCCCGACGACCCCGAGGTGTGGACCGTTCGTGCAGCTGCGTACACCGCGCACTCGCAACAGCACACCTCGTCGATGGCCCGGAATCTCCTGGGCCACGCCGCACGCGCGAGCGAACAGGGCAAGCGGGATCTCGCCGGCGACTACTGATCGAGCGGTCGTGCCCGGTCACCAGTCGGCGGCGATGTACTGCGTCTCGCAGAACTCGTAGATGCCCTCACTGGCACCCTCGCGGCCGAGACCCGACTGCTTCATCCCGCCGAACGGAGCGGCCGGGTCGGACACGGCGCCGCGATTGAGGCCGATCATCCCCGCCTGGATGCGCTCGCTGACCGCGAGCCCGCGGCGCAGGTCGGCCGTGTACACATAGCCGGTGAGTCCCAACTCGGTGTCGTTCGCGTCGGCGATCATCTGCTCGGTGTCGTCGAAGGTGATCACCGGCGCGACCGGACCGAAGATCTCATGGCGGGTGATCTCGTCGCCGGAGCGCACGTTGCCGAGCACCGTCGGTGGGTAGAAGTGGCCAGGGCCGTCGACCGCGCCGCCACCGGTGGCGATCGTGGCGCCGTGGTCGGCCGCTGAAGTGACCAGCTCGTTGATCGACGACACCGCCTTGGCGTTGATCATCGGGCCGCAGGTGACGCCGTCGTCGAAGCCGCTCCCGATCCGGACGTCGGCCATCGCGGCGGCGAACATCTTCGTGAAGTCGTCGGCCACGGCCTCGTGCACGAAGAACCGGTTGGCTGCGGTGCACGTCTCGGCCGAGTGGCGCATCTTGGCGACCATCGCCCCCTGGACCGCGGCGTCGAGGTCGGCGTCGTCGAACACGACGAAGGGAGCGTTGCCACCGAGCTCCATCACGGTCTTGAGCACCCGGTCGGCGGACCGCTTGAGCAGGACGATGCCCACCTCGGTCGATCCCGTGAACGACACCATCCGGGTCGCCGGATGGTCGACGGCGGCATCGAACCAGGCGCCCGACGTCAGCGTCGGCACGATGTTGACGACGCCGGCGGGCACGCCGGCTTCCTGCAGCAACTCGCCGATGCGCAGCGCGGTCAGCGGGGTCTCGCGAGGCGGCTTGATGACCGCCGCGTTCCCCGCGGCCAGTGCCGGCGCGAGCTTGCGCGTGATCATCGCCGCCGGGAAGTTCCACGGCGTCACGATCACGACGACCCCGACCGGCGGGTGGTGCACGACGATCCGGTTCGCTCCGGCGGGTGCGCGTCCGAGCGACCCATGGATGCGCACGGCCTCCTCGGAGTTCCAACGGAAGAACTCTGCGGCGTACGCGACCTCGCCCCGGGCGTCGGCGAGCGGCTTGCCGTGTTCGAGGGTGATCAGGCGTGCCAGTTCGTCGGTGTGGTCGACCATCAACTGCCACGTGCGCCGCAGGATCTCGCCACGCTCTCGTGGCGCCGTGGCGGCCCAGGCGCCCTGGGCATCGGCCGCCGCCGTGCATGCGAGGGTGGCATCGTCGGTCGTTCCGGCCGCGACCGAGGCGATGATCTCCTCGGTCGCAGGGTTCTCGACGTCGAACCGCTCGGAGCCCGAACCGTCGCGCCATTCGCCACCGATCAACATCTGCGTCTGCATGACCCCATCATGCACCGCGGACGGGCCCACGGAACGCTCGCGCCGTCCGGGGGTCGACCCGACGGTGCGCGTCAGGCGACGTCGTAGCCGGCGTCGTCGATCGCAGCGCGGATCGCGTCGTCGTCACCGCCGCCGACCGTGACGAGCTTCGCCTCGATGTCGACCTCCACGCTGCTCACGCCGTCGACGGTTCCGACCTCGGTCTCGATGGCGTGACGGCAGTGGTCGCAGCTGATGCCGGGCACGGAGTAGGTGCGGATCGTGTCGGTGCTCATGAGGTGGTCTCCAGTCGGGGAATCTGGGTGGAGGCGGGCGGGTGGTGATCGGGAGAAGATCCGGACGAACGGTAGCCACGGAAGCGACGGAGTCGGAGGCTGTTGCTCACCACGAACAACGACGACAGCCCCATCGCGCCGGCAGCGATCATCGGGTCGAGCAGGCCGAACGCGGCCAACGGGATCGCGGCGGCGTTGTAGGCGAACGCCCAGAACAGGTTGCCCTTGATCGTCGAGAGCGTGCGGCGCGCCAGCGCGACAGCGTCGGCGGCAGCGCGAAGGTCGCCCGACACGATCGTCAGGTCGGATGCTTCGATCGCCACGTCGGCTCCGGTGCCGACGGCGATGCCGAGGTCGGCCTGGGCGAGCGCCGGGGCATCGTTGATGCCGTCGCCCACCATTGCGACGCGTCGACCCTCGGCCTGGAGGCGGGTGATCTCGGCGGCCTTGCCGTCGGGAAGTACCTCGGCGATCACGTGGTCGACGCCGACTGCGTCACCGACCGCGCGAGCGGTGCGGCCGTTGTCGCCGGTGAGCAGCGTGACCTCGAGACCGAGGTCGTGGAACGCGACGATCGCCTCGGCGGACGTCGCCTTGACCGTGTCGGCGACCACCAGCACCGCCTCCGCGGTCGCTCCCCGACCGGCGAACACGGCGGTGCGGCCCTTCGACTCCGCCGACGATGCAGCTGCGGCCACGTCGGTGGGCACCGTGTCGAACAGCCGCCGCCGCCCCACCCGGACCTCGACACCGTCGACGGTCGCCGACACCCCGATGCCGGGCCGGTTGACGAACCCCTCGACGGCGAACGACGACGACGGACCTGCGGCTGCGATCGTCTGGGCGATCGGATGCTCGGACCTCGCCTCGACGGCCGCCGCGAGCCGGAGCAGTTCGTCGGCATCCGCACCCGGTGCCACGACGTCGACGAGCGCCATCCGGCCCTCGGTGACGGTGCCGGTCTTGTCGAGCACGATCGTGTCGATGCGTCGGGTGTCCTCGAGGACCTCGCCACCCTTGATGATCACGCCGAGCTGTGCGGCGCGGCCGGTGCCCACCATGATGCCGAGCGGTGTGGCGAGGCCGAGCGCGCACGGGCAGGCGATGATCAGCACCGCCACCGCAGCGGTGAACGCCGCGTCGGCATCGCCCGTGATCGCGAGCCAGGCCAGCAACGTCACGACGGCCACACCGATCGCCACGGGGACGAAGACGGCCGCGACCCGGTCGGCGAGGCGCTGCACCTCCGCCCGGCTGCCCTGGGCCTCGTCGACGAGGCGGATGATCTGGGCGAGCGCGGTGTCGGAGCCGACCCGCGTGGCCTCGACGACGAGCGAGCCGTTGGCGTTCACCGTGGCGCCGATCACCTCGTCGCCCGGTTCGACCTCCACCGGCACCGGTTCGCCGGTGACCATCGACGCGTCGATCGCGGAGTGTCCCTCGACGATCCGCCCGTCGGTGGCGATCTTCTCGCCCGGTCGGACGACGAAGCGCATGCCGGGCCTGAGCACGTCGACGGGCACGTCGGTGCCGTCCTCGAGACGGGCCGTCTTCACACCGAGGTCGGCGAGCGCTCGGATTGCATCACCCGAGCGCCGCTTGGCCCGGATCTCGAGCCACTTGCCGATGAGGATCAGCGTGATGATCACGGCGCCGGTCTCGTAGTAGATGTGCAGCCCGTCGCCGCCCATCGCCATGCCGGACATGCCCGACGAGCCTGCGCTCGCGTCGTCGCCGATGCTGCCGACCAGGACGACGGTCGACCAGATCCAGGCCGACAGCGTGCCCATCGACACCAAGGTGTCCATCGTGGTCGTGCCGTGGCGCAGGTTCATCCACGCCGCTCGGTGGAACCCCCATCCACACCAGAACACGATCGGCGTGGCGAGGACGGCGACCACCCACTCCCATCCGTCGAACTGCAACGGCGGCACCATCGACAAAGCGACCACCGGAACACCGAGCACGATCGCCACGATCCAGCGCCGGCGCAGATCGGCTTCGCGGCGCCGCTCGGCCTCGTCGTGGTCGCTCGACACGGGGGCCTCGTAGCCGAGCCGTTCGATCGCGAGCCGCAGTTCGTCGTCGGCGACCGACGGATCGTGGACGACGGTCGCCCGGCCATTGGCGAAGTTCACCCGCGCCTCGGTGACGCCGTCGAGCTTGGTCAGCGTGCGTTGGATCCGGTTCGCGCACGCCGCGCACGTCATGCCCTCGACCGCGATGTCGGATCGTCGCGAGGTCGGCGTGGTCGTCATGGACACCAGTCTAAAGGTTCCATTCGACTGGAAGGTCAAGTGCCCTTCCGTGGAAGTCTGCCGGTCGGTTCGTCACCGGTCGGCGGCGATCACCTGACATCGATGGGGATCGGTACAGGAGGTGGGATCGAGGGTGCGCGCACGTTCCGCGAGTTCGAGGAGCTCCGTCCGCGCCACCTGCAGCCGCTGGATCTGCTCGTCGATCTCGCTCAGATGTCGTTCGAGCAACGTTCGGGTGTGATCACACGACCGCGAGCCGGCGTCCTTCAGTTCGAGGACCGACTTGATCTCGGCCAATGACAATCCCGACGCCTGAGCGTCGCGGATGAACCGCAGCCGCTGCACCGCATCGTCGCCGTACTCGCGGTAGCCCGACGGCGTGCGGGTGGGTTCGGTGAGCAGGCCGAACGATTCGTAGTACCGGATCGTCTTGGTGGTGACGCCCGTCTGCTCGGCGAGGGTTCCGATCCGCATGGGGAAGATGGTACCGAACATTCCATCCGGCTGGAAGGCCGAGACCACAGCTGGTCAGCCGACGGGAGCGCAGGCGCCGACGGGTTCGTCGTACCGCGGATCGCTCACCCACTCGCCACCCGCCCACTGAGCCGGATCGACCGGATCGAGGCCGTCGAAGTCCGCGTCGAGGGTCGTGGCCAACCAGGCTGCGAAGTTGGCAGCGCCGGCCGGGCACACGTGGATCAGATCACGCTTGCGTTCGGGCGCGCCGTCGCCGTTCTCGTCGAGCACCGCAGGGTCGGACCACACGCCGCTGGCGTCGAGAAAGACGATGTGGCCGTCGGAAGCGGCGGCGACATCGACGGCGACCCCCGCGAGCCGGTCGAGATCGGCGTTGACGTCGTCGTCGCCGGTCGGCGGCGAGCTGACCACGATGAGCTGGCCGTCGGACGGGAGCATGTCGGCGAGTTCCCGGAGCCCGGCCGCATAGTCGTCGTCGTCGACGTCGGCGTCCCACGTCGACACCACGATCAGCACGGTGTCGGCCGACGCAGCCACGATGCGGTCGTCGAGCTGGGAGGTCAGACGCAGCGAGTCGTCCGGTCCGAGCAACCTGATGCCCGGGTAGGAGCCGGCACCCATGGTGAGCCCGGCATCGGTCAACGCCACGTCGACCGCCGGCGCAAGGTCGAACGCCACCGAGTCGCCTGCCCAGATCGCCGAGGAGATCGTGCGTCGCTCGGGCGACGGCGCAACGACGACCGGTGCGACGGAGTCGTCGACGCCGGCATCACCGGCGTCGTCGGCGACCACCACGTCGTCGGTCGGACCCGGCGCAACGGTGTCATCGGAGGCGGCATCGCCCGCCGGCACCGACGGCGCAATGGTCACGATCGTGGGATCGAAGGAGGCGATCTCGGTCTCCGGCTCGGGAAGGAGGAACAGGTACGTCAACAAGCCGATCACCGAGGCAACGAGCACGATCACCCCGGGACGTCCGCGTACCCATGGCACGCGGTGGCGCAGCGGGTCCTCGACGATCCGGTACGACACGTAGGCCGCGACGAACGACGCGGCGATGCGGATCACCGCGAGGCCCACCCCGTCGATGCCCATCCGTTCCGGCGACATGATCACGTACAGCGGCCAGTGCCAGAGGTACAGACCGTACGACAGGACCCCGATCCACGTGAGCGGACGCCAGCCGAGTGCGGAGAGGCTCCGACCGCGTGGCGCGGTGGCGACGAGCACGACGATCGTCGCACAAGCCACCGAGTGCAGGAGCAGTCCCCCGCGGTACAGCGCGCTCGCGCTCGCACCGTCGATCGCGAACCACGACCAGAGGATCCCGGCTGCGATCGCACCGATGACGAGGTCGATCCGATCACCGAGCCGAGCGACGACGCGACGGGCGAGGGCCCGTGCCGGTGCGGTGGCAGCGAGCGCTCCCACGAGCAGCGACGCCGCTCGCGTGTCGGTCCCCATGTACACCCGGGTGGGGTCACCGCCCTGGTAGAGGACGAGCATCGTCACCAACGACACGGCCGAGCCGACGATCGCCACGACGACGAGCACTCGTTGCGGTCGACGCGACCACGCCCAGATCGCGGCCACGGCGAGCGGCCAGAGCACGTAGAACTGCTCCTCGATCGCCAGGCTCCACAGGTGGTCGAACATCCCCGGTTGAGCGAAGGAGGCCCAGTAGCCGGCGGAGTCGGCGATGAAGTGCCAGTTCGCCATGTAGACGACCGCCCACGGTCCGTCGCTCTTCACACCGTCGAGGTCGGCCGGGCTGCCGAACCACCACGACCACGTCGCGATCACCGCGATCATGACGAAGACCGCGGGAAGGAGCCGGCGGAAACGCCGCCCCCAGAACGTCATCAGGTTCGCCGTCCCACCCTCGGAGTCGCGGATCAACAACGACGTGATGAGAAAGCCGGACAGCGCGAAGAAGAGGTCGACCCCGAGGAACCCTCCCTGCAGGTACCCCGCATGGAAGACCAGCACCGCGATGACCGCCGCCGCCCGCAAGCCATCGAGCCCCGGGACATGCGTCCAGGCGGGTGGCGTCGGCGCAGCCGGATCGAGCGGCTCCAGCCGCGCTGCCGTGACGGTCACGACGACAGAGTACCGACTGGCCGTGAGTCGGCTACAGCAGCTCGCGCAGTTGGGATGCGGCCCGCTCCGGCGTCATGTCGCGCTGCAGGTTGGCGAGCAGCTCGTAACTGGCCGGCATCTTCGCCACTTCAGCCGATCGCAGCAGCTGCTTGAGCACCAGGGTCTCGAACGGCCAGTACGCCCAGGAGGTCGTCGAGCTGCGTGCGCCACAGGTCGACGACGCCGACCAGGTCGGCATGGTCCATCGTGGCCAGGGTGAGATCGTGACGCGGGGAGAAACCGATCACCTGGCAGTCCCCTGTCGCTGCCTCGACCTGGAAGCGATGGTCATCACCGGTCGGCGGCTGCGGTACACCGCGCAGCAGCGCTGGGAAGTCGTCGTCGAACACGAACGTCGACGCCGCTACCGCGACGGCGTTCGCCGACCTCAGTAGATTTGAGGGACGACGTTCAACTGGTCGACCGGGGGACGCTCGTAGCCGTCGTCGGGACGGACGTCGGGCAACTCGACGTCGGGGTAGCTCACCGTTTCGTACGGCACGAGCGACAGCAGATGGCGGATCGTGTTGAGGCGCGCGCGTCGCTTGTCGTCGCCGTCGACCTCCCACCACAGCGCCTCGGGGATCGAGGTGTGCTCGACCATGATGTCCTTGGCGCGCGAGTACTCGTTCCACTTGGTCTGCGACCGGGCATCGATGTCGGAGAACTTCCATCGCTTGGCCGGGTCGCTCAGCCGCTCCTCGAAGCGCTTCATCTGGACGTCGTTCGAGACCGAGAACCAGTACTTGACGACCTGGATGCCCGATCGGGTGAGCATGCGTTCGAACTCGGGGACCGATCGCATGAACTCCCAGTACTCGGCATCGGTACAGAACCCGAGCACGTGCTCGACCCCCGCGCGGTTGTACCACGAGCGATCGAACACCACCATCTCGCCCGCCGACGGCAGCTGCGCGACGTAGCGCTGGAAGTACCACTGCGTGCGCTCTCGATCGGTCGGCTTGGGAAGCGCCACGACACGGCAGGCCCGCGGGTTGAGGGGCGCGGTGAGCCGACTGATCGTGCTGCCCTTGCCGGCGGCGTCGCGGCCCTCGAAGATCACGACGAGCCGGTGGCCGGTGCTGCGGATCCATTCGAGCATCCGGACGAGTTCGAGCTGCAACTGCGCCAGTTCTGCTTCGTACTCCGATCGGGGCAGCTTGCCGGTGTTTCCTGACATGGCCGCCGACCCTACTGCGAGGAGTCGGCGTGGTCTTCCATCAGCCGCAGTGTCCGAGCGAGCAACGATCGGCGGGCGCCATCGTCGGCGCCGGGGCGCCGATCGCGGCGAAGGTCGGACGGTAGACAGCGGTGGCGACGCCGTCCCAGCGGTTGTGCGAGAGGCCGTAGAACAGCTGACCGGCGTTGGTGGTCGGCACCCAGCTCGCGAAGTACGTGTTGCAGTCGACCGGGCACTTCGGCACGGCAGCGATCTCGGCGACGACGACGAAGGGGCCCGTCGGCCGGTCGGCCCTCTCGACGAGGATCCGATCGCCCCACCAGTCGTCGACCTTGGTGATCGACATCCAGTTGTTCCCTGTCTCGACGATCTGGCTGGCATTCACCATCCGGTTCGTGGTGTCGATCACAGGAACGGCGGAGGCCGGGTCGGTGCTCCAACCGCGTCCCGTCCAGTACGTCGGCGCCTCGAAGAGCTGCCCCCTCGGCACCCGGGCGAGGGTGACACGGTTGCTGCACTGCTGGTCGTGGGCCAGGACGAAGATGTACGGATCGAAACCGAACTGCCGATGGCACTGTGCGTACAGGTACGTCCACGAGGTGTCGGATTCGATCGACCAGCCGTACAGGTCGGTGCCGGCGTTCGGGGGTCGGCCGACCACCTGGACGGCGAGGGTGTCGACGTCGACTCCGGCAACGGCGGTGGCGACCGGTTCCGTACGCGAGAGATAGCTCGGGCCGCGTTCAACCATCTCGGCCGCGAAGACGTACAGCCGACCGTCCGCGCCCATCTCGGCGCCGAGCGGCCAGAACCAGCGGGAGAAGCGGGCGGTCTCCGATGCGAAGAGCCATGGCTGCGGATCGGCAGCGCTGCCGCTCATCAGCACCGTGAAGCAACTGCCGCTCTGGATCATGCCGATGTTGTGCACGAGCGTGGTCGCGCCGTTGGGGAGTCGCACCTCTGCGTCCTGGAACGTCCACAGGACCCGCCCGTCGGGGAGCGGCGTGGTGCGCTGGTAGTCGGCACCCACGACCCCGCCGGGCTCGGTGTCGAACAGTCGGTCGAGCTGATCGGGCGACACCCGCGGCAGGCACACCGCGCCCGGGCGGAACAGCCCCGAAGCGGCGGCCGCCGGCGAGGCCCCTCGTTGGGCGATGCCGATGGCCACCACCACGAACAGCCCGAGTACGAGGGCGAGTGTGCGCGACCGGGTCGTCACGGCAGCACCGGCGGGATCCCGACGACGAAGGGTCGCCCGCCGACCCGACCGGCGTCCAGCACGACGTCGACCGATGCCGAATCGCTCCGATAGGTCGCCACCGCACGGGTCGAGTGGTCGGAGGTGATCTCGACGCGCACGGCATCGGGACGGGCACACTCCGCCCCCGCGCACCAGACCGTGAGTGCGGCGGCGATGGCGGCGGCGCTGCGGTCTGCGAGCAGGCGCTCGTCGGCGAGGCGCGCCAGATCCGGCCGATCGACATCATCGCCCTCGACGACCGCCAACAGTTCGGCGGCCGTGAGCACGTCGCCGGACGCCAACGCATCGAGATAGCCGTCGACGATCTCCGTGACGTCGCGGATCTCTGCGAGGAGGTCGACGGTCGCAACCGCCGCAACCGACCATCGCTGGGGCGCGTCGGGCGTTCGACTCAGGGTGAGGATCTCGGCGCGATCGGTCAGTCGACCGGCGGGGTCCCGGTAGGTCGCGACGTAGCGGACGTCGACCGACGACGCTCCGTCACCCCGGTCGTCGCCGTCCGTTCCGACCGGTGACAGGGCGAAGTCGACGAACACGCTGCCGTCGGCGCAGCGGTCCCAGCACGGATCTCCTGCACCCGATGTCGCGTCGTCGCTCGGAGCAGCCACCGGCTGCCGGAATCGAATCCGGTCGTCGAGACAGCCCGGTGAGGGCGAGTGCTGGCGCCGGGCGACGAGTTCGCGTTCCACGATCGTGGCGATCGGCTCCTCGCACGTGAGCGGCTCGATCGGCGCCGGCACGGTGCTGGGTGGCGCCGCGTCGGCAACCACGGGAGCGCCGACCGGCTGCAGCGCTCCGGGATCGCCGACGCCGCACGCTGACGCCGCCACGGCCAGCGCAGCGAGGAACACCAGGAGACGACGATCGGCACAACGCAACGGCCAATTTTCCCACAGGAGCGCCCGCCTCCGGGAGCGGCACCCGTCACAGCCGGCGGATGTCCGGGTTGAACGACCGGGGCCCGCGCCGCGGGACCCCGACGCCCACGGTGAACAACAGCCGGACGATGCGCTGACGGTGCCCGGACCACGGTTCCAGGTGACGGCACATCAGCGCATCGCCACCGTCGTCGGGCGCGATCCGCCGGGCGTCACCGGTGAACGCGTAGTTGATCATCGTCGGCAGGCCGAAGTCGCCGAGCACGATCGTGTCGGGGTCACCGAGGCTGGCCGAGATCACCGAAGTGGCGGTCCACGCGCCCATTCCGGGCAACGCCGTCAGCCTCGTGAAGGCATCTGCGGGCTCCATCGTCGCCGCTTCCTCGAGCCGGTTCGCCCGCTTCGCCGCGAGCAGGATCGCGTCGGCGCGCCGTCGTTCGACGTTGAACCGGTGCAGATCGACATACGACTTCGAGGCGACGACCTGAGGTGTCGGTGGCAGGATCAGCTCACACGGTCCGGGTGCCGGCTCGCCCCACTCGTACACGATGCGCACCCAGCTCCTGAGCGCTTCCTCGGTGGTCACGCGCTGGCCGAGGAGCACCAGCAGGAGCTCCTGCCAGATCACCCCACCGGCGGCGAGGCGCAGCCCCGGATGGCGCCGCCACCACTCGCCGATGGTCGGGTGCAGCGACGGGTCGAACCCCGACGGGTCGTCGCGGAGTCCCACCCAGTGCGGTGCCCGATCGAGGAGCCAGTCCGCCCCGCTCCCCCACGCCTCGGCGGTCGTGTTCCCACGGCCGTCCCACGTCAGCAGCATCGTGCCGGGCCCGTCGGGCGTGAGCACCGCCTTGGCAAAGCTCGTCGGACTCCAGCGCGTGGTCGGGTCCTGGGGGTAGATGCCGATCGTCTTGAGCGTGGCGCGCAGATCGATGTCGCCGGTCGCGAGTTCGCGACGCCCCGACACCGGCGGTGCGCTCAGGCCCCGACGAGGGAGCGCCAGCCGGCGGGATAGGCGGCGGCCACCTCGGCGGGTGTCATGCGCAGTGTGGACTCCGGCGGCATGTCGGCGACGATCCGTGCCTCGGTGTAGTGGTGGGCGACGTGTCGAAGCCCCTCGAACAGCCCCGATCGCAGCGCGGCGAGCTCGGCAGGCGGTTGGGGGTCGTAGAACCCCCAGATCGTGAAGGCGATGTCGAGGTCGTGCACCACCGGCGCACGGGAGTACAGCGACGCTCGCCTCAGGGCCACGCCCAGGCAGCCCTGGATGGCATCGTCGGCGTGTTCACCCGGCTGGAGCTGGAGCTTCGGACGCAACTGCGCCGCGATCCGGAGCGCGAAGCCCTGGTCGGGGCCCTGCGCCCCGAGCTGGGGACCGGCGGGCTGGAACCCCTCGATCTCACCGGGTCGGTCAGGGGACCACGCCTCGGGAACGTGGTCCGGCGACTCGTAGTGGCGGGATCGATCGATCGGCGGCACCGGGCTGAATCTGGGGGCGGACATCGCTGTCTTTCTAGCAGCAGACAGCCGGGCAACAGGCGACGCGGTCAGTTCCCCCGACGCAGGGACCGATGCAGCAGGCCGTACACGAGGCTGTCCTCCAGCGCCCGCCACGACGCTTCGATGATGTTCGGGCTGACGCCGATCGTGGTCCAGTCGCGGGTGCCGTCGGTGGCCGACAGCAGCACCCGGGTCGTCGAGCCGGTTGCACTGGCGCCGTCGAGGATGCGGACCTTGTAGTCGATGAGGTGGATGTCGGCGAGCTCGGGCAGCACGGTTCCGACCGCCTTGCGCAGTGCGGTGTCGATCGCATTGACCGGGCCGTTGCCCTCCGCCACCCACACCCGTCGCTCGGCGTCGTCGCCACTGCCGACCCACACCTTGACGGTCGCCTCGGTGGAGAACTCGCCTCCTGGGAGCTCGTCGGTGATCACGCGCATCGACTCGACCCGGAAGAACTCGGGCACCTGCCCGGCGGCACGGCGCATGAGGAGTTCGAGCGACGCATCGGCCGCCTCGAAGTGGTAGCCCTCGTGTTCGAGGCGCTTGAGGTCGTCGACGACCTCGTTGATCTGAGCGCCGTCGAGTTCGATGCCGATCTCGTCGGCCTTCATCTGGATGGTGGCGCGCCCGGCCATCTCCGACACGACGAACCTGGTGCCGTTGCCGACGAGTTCGGGGTTGACGTGCTCGTACGCGTCCTTCGCCCGCACGATCGCCGACACGTGCAGGCCGGCCTTGTGCGCGAACGCCGACGATCCGACGTACGGAGCCTGGGGGTTGACGGCACGGTTCAGTGTTTCGGCGACGTGGTGGCTGACGGCGGTCAGCCGTTCGATGCGCCCATCCGGCAGGCAGGTGTAGCCGAGCTTGAGCTGGAGGTTCGGGATCACGGTGGTGAGGTTGGTGTTGCCCGTTCGCTCACCGAGACCGTTGAGGGTCCCTTGCACGTGGCCTGCGCCGGCCTCCACTGCCGCCATCGAGTTGGCGACGGCGCAGCCGGTGTCGTCGTGGCAGTGGATGCCGATGATCGCGTCGTCGCCCACGTGGGCCTTGACGTCGGCGACGATGCGGCTGACCTCGCTCGGCAGCGTGCCGCCGTTGGTGTCGCACAACACGAGGTGGGAGGCACCGTTGACCACGGCCGCCTCGATGGCGCGGAGCGAGAACTCGGGATTGTCCTTGTAGCCATCGAAGAAGTGCTCGAGATCGACGAGCACCATGCGCCCCTCGCCGCGGAGATACCTCACCGAGTCGGCGATCATCGCGGCGCCTTCGTCGAGTGTCGTCTGCAGGGCTTCGACCACCTGGTACTCGGAGCTCTTGGCGACGATGCAGACGGCCGAAGTGTTCGCCTCGATCAGGTTCCGCAGGGTCGCGTCGTCATCGACCTTGCCACGGGGACGGCGGGTCGATCCGAAGGCGACGAGTGTCGAGGTCGTCAGGTCGAGTTCGCTCCGAGCGCGGGCGAAGAACTCGATGTCCTTGGGGTTCGCCCCGGGCCATCCGCCCTCGATGAAGTGCACACCGAGCAGGTCGAGTTGCTCGGCGATGCGCAGCTTGTCGTCGACCGTTGCCGAGACTCCCTCCACCTGGAGGCCGTCGCGAAGGGTGGTGTCGAACACTTCGACGTGTCGCATGAATTGCTCCCGAGAACCGAAAGAGCCGCCCGGAGGGCGGCTCGACGAACACGTGGGGGTCCACGTGTTCTACAGAATGATGATGATGGCGGGTTGGTTCGACATCGGCGTCCATTGAAGCCCCATCGGGTCGAGGATTCAACCGCCGCCGTCGAAAAGTGCAGGTGGCCTGTGCACGGCACTGTGCACGAACGGTGGGCAACGGGTGGACGAGCGAAGGAATCCTGGGGGTAACGAAGAAGTTGCGGGGATAACCCTGTGTTTTTCGAAATACCTCTTGACCAGGGGTTTTGCGATGTATTTACTGATGTTCGTTCCGGAGAGCGCACGCCGACCGGGGCGGTGAGGAGGGGGCTTCGGCCCAGCCCACACCGCTCACGAGGCGCAGCGGAACCAGGACGGACAGTGTTCACGGCCACCTCGGACCGGGCTGTCGGGCTCCTTCGGGAGGTCGGTGGCAACGACGAGTCGGCGCACGCCGCGGGAGACCGGGGCGGGCGTCGGGTCAGACCGGGCCCACGGTCACCTCCGGGTGGTCGCGGGAGACGGAGACCTGCTGGAGCGTTCGACGAGGCGAGGAGACTCGCCATCGGGGATCGTGACGGCGAGGCGATCGGGTTCGCCGGGCACCTTCGGGTGGTCGGTGGGCAACGGAGCCGTGGTTGAGGAGCCGAAGGAACTGGGGCCACCCCAACTGGACTCAGCGAGGTCGGTTCCGATTGGCACCAGGACCGATGGCTCGGGCAACCGGGTCAGCGTGAAGCGGTGCCACGGGTTCGAGACCGGGAAACCGGCGTCGAGTCCGAAACGCGGCATCGCCCGCCACGCCGCAAGGCGAGACGGGCGATGTGAACAGGTCGAGTCGAAGGCTAACGCCCGACGTTCGACCAGTGGTGGACCTGTCCATCGAGCAGCCCCGGAAGGTGCGCCGGCGAAAGCCGGTCACCTGACGGGGCGCTTTCGTTTTTCGCCGCACCTGACCCCACTCCACTCGCCCGCCCGCCCGCCCGAAATTTCGCGGAATCGGGACGCTGGGCGCCCGGATTCCGCAGGATTTCGGGTGGTGGGTCAGCGGAGGGCGGCGGCGAGGCGGGTGACGATGCCCAGGTCCTCCCGGGCGAGGTCCACGGTGGGACCCGGGAAGAACGTGACATCGGTGGCACCTGCGTCGGCGAGGGCTTCGGCGTGGCGGACCGCGTCGTCGAACGTGCCGATGGCGCCGAGTTCGATCCACCACTCGGCGGGCATGTCCGCGATCCCGTCCACGCCACGTGCGGTGTACAGCTCCTGGATCTCGTCGATGTGCGGGTGAGCATTCGGTGCCGGATTCGTCCCGTCGATGAGCCCTTCGATGAACGGCGCCATGGCCCGGCGTGTCGCCCGGGCGTCGTCACCGACCGCAAGCGCGGTGAACACCGACACCCGGAACGGGTCGGGCGACCCGGCGGCCTCGATCGCGTGGCGAACGTACGTCGGCCCGGCCCCCTCGGCGAGCACGACGCCGTCGGCGACGCGTCCCGCGAGCGCCAGTGACCTCGGCCCGCGAACACCGGCCAGCACGGGCGGGGGGTCAGGCGGTGGCGCGTCGAGCGCCACGTCGCGCATCGTGAACACCGACCCCTCGACCGTCACGGTCTCGCCGTGCAGGAGTCGCCGCACGATCGTGATCGCCTCCTCGAGTGTCGTCAACGGCGACGGAGTCCGGGCGCCCATCTGATCCATCCACTCCTGGACGCCGTGCCCGATCCCTGCCAGCAGTCGTCCTGGAGCGAGCTGAGCGAGCGTGGCGATCTCCATCGCCGTCACCGCCGGATTCCGCGCGACGGCGGGCAGGATCCCGATTCCGACCGTCAGCGTCTCGGTGCGAGCGAGGGCGGTCGCGGCCAGGCTGATCCCGGCGGTGTAGAAGCAGTCCTCGATCACCCACAGCTGATCGACACCGGCTGCCTCGAGCCCCTCGGCCACCTCGACCACGAACGGCGCTGGCAACGAACGGTCGAAACACATCCCCACGTTCGGCATCCGACCGACCCTAGATCACCCCCCACAACCCCTCTGTGCCACCGACCGGCGGAGACGCCGAAGGTGCTCACCGGGGGCGGTCGGGGCGTCTGGTCGGCCGCTGGCTCCGCCGCCGGATTGGCCCGATCGGATCGAGATCCGACGGCAGGATTGGCTGGCGGCGCCCGACGGACCGCCCTGACACTCGATGGCGAGGGCGGGTGTCGGGTGTAGCAGCTGATCGGTGCTCAGATCGCCAACTCGAAGTACCCGACATCCGGTGCGAAATCGAGGAACCCGGCGCCTTGCTGACCTGGGGTACCGTCCTGGATCGCCGCCGACCAGTACAGGATCGATCCGGACAACTTGAGGCGTCGAAGGTCGATCTGGAACGTGATGACGTTGCCGGCGACGTCGACGCGCTTCAGCGCCTTGCCGGTGGTCGTGCCACCACTCCACTTCACCTGTGAGCCCGACGCGTTGGCGGCGGCCGCAAGGTCGAGCCGGTACTGGATGTCTCCACCGGTGTCGACAGCGGCACCCATCCGCAGGCTGATCGAGACCGTTCCGTCGCCGTTGGCGATGGCCGAGCACCCGACGATGTCGCCCGCGGCGTTCACGGCGTCACCCGTCGGATCGCACGGCGCCGCGACGGAATAGGCGAACGTCCGGGTCGTCTGGTTGCCGGCGACGTCGGTTGCCGTGGCGGTGACGGCGAAGTCGCCCTCTTCGCTCGTGTCCGGCTGCGTGATCTCACACGACTCGATCCCCGATGTCGCATCGAACGCAGTGCAGGTCACCGGTCCAGGTGTGTCGCCCAGATCGTAGACCGGCTGCAGCCCGTCGACACCGAGGATCTCCGGCGGCGTCGAGTCGACGTCCACGTCGATGATCTCGACTTCGGTGGAGAACACCGACGAGCCATCGAGCAGGATGTCGACCTGATACCGGCCGTCCTCGGTGAGTGGCAGGGCGACGACGTTGCCGTCCTCGTCGGTGACCACGACCTCGATCCGGTCGGCCAGGTCGCCGTCCACGTTCACCTCGACCCCCGCGCCGACCTCGGTGAACCAGCCGCTGTCGGTGAAGACCGCGTCGCCTTCCACCAGTGCCAACGTCTGCACGACGTCAGCGATGTTGCCGGCCACGTCGATCGCCGACGTGCTCAGTTGTCCTCGGTTGTCGCCGTCGGCTGTCGTGACGCACTCTCCGTCGAGGCCGGACGCGATGCCCGGACCATCCCCGACCAGGTCCGCGCACGCCACCACGACGGCTTCATCGTCGACGTTCTCACCGGGGAAGAGCACCTCGACCGGCGGCGTGTACTCGACGACAGGTGCCGTCGAGTCGATCTTGACCGTCCGCTCGATGGTCTGCAAGCCCTTGACATACGTGATCATGAAGATGCCGTCCTCGTCGATCGTGAAGCCCGACCGAGGATCCGCATCGGTGCCGAACGAGGTGTCCACGGGCCCGTCGGAGGTCTCCTCCACGACGGACTCGACGCTCCACCCTTCGACCACGTCGGTCTGGCCGACGAGCCGTGCGACGACCGGCTCGGACGACCAGTCGTCCTCCAGCAGTGTCAACGGCGGCTCGGCCTCGGTCTGCACCACCACCGTGGCCGACGGCGGAAGACCGGAATCGTCGGCGAGGTAGCCGTCGCCCTTGAAGCGGCCGGTGCCCACGTTGGCGCCGCTGTCGAGCAACTGGATGTCGTACCGACCACCGCTGGTCGACGACGGATTCGGCAGCTGGCCGATCCACTCACGGTCGACCAGCCCCGACCGCTCCAACTCGACCTTCCTCCAAGTGCCGTCGTCGAGGTACTGGATGACGCCGCGAACGACATCGTCGGCATCCGCGATCACACGGAACAGCACAGCGCCCGGAATCACCTGCGCCGAGCTCTCGACGATTCCCGGAGCGGTGACGTCGGGAATGCTGTCCGTCGACGTCGTGTCCGCGTAGTAGACGGTCGCGTCGATCTCGTCGATCAGCGTGAACGTCTGGCTGTTCCCTCGCTGTGCGAACTGCCCCGGGTACAGAACGAGTCGATCCTCGGGCGCGATCTCGAGTGGCGCGGACCCCGCCACCGAGGTCATGGCCTGGAACGCCGTCGGGTAGAAGACATTCTCGGCGATGAGCGCCGGGTCAGGCGCGCTGTCGCCGATGTCGACGGCGCCGTACTGGACCGCCGCGCCCGACACTTCGGTTGCCGACAGACGCTCGACGATCGCGCCGCGGGCCACCAGAGTCTCAGGATCGGTCGCCGTCACATCGACGGTGTCGCGTGGCACGATCGGCAGTCCGTCCTTGGTCTCGACTTCTCCGACGACGCTGAGGAAGTCGGCCACCGTCGGTGCCGTCACACCGGACCAGTCGTAGCTGACCGTCGGGATCGAGGCGCTGGCCGGAAGGTCACCACTGGCCGGCGTCGGGTCGAGGGCAGCGGACGCCGCACCTGACGTGAAGGCTGCAGGCGTCGATGCCGGGATCTCCCACATCGGCAGGCCGTACAGCACAGGCTGCTGGACCACCTTGAAGTCGTAGGAGATCGCGTTGTTGAGTCGGCTGGCGAACTCGGACTTGGCGCGGATCACGGCCTCGCCGATCGTGACACCACCGGCGCCGACCTGCTCGGCGACGAAGGTGAAGAGGGCCTCGGAGTAGGCGACCGCGTCGTCGTCGCCGTAGCCGTAGCCGGTGTTGGCCAGGTAGACGACCTGATTCTCCCCGAGGAATTCGGGCCAGTCGCCCGGGCGCACGGCAGCTTGGCTCGACCCCGGCGGACCCCAGTCGGGCACGCTCAACCCGGCATGGCATCCGACGGTGAAGTGGAATGCGCCAGGCTTCGGCGTCGGCACCTCACCGGGAACCGCCGAGTCGAGTGATTGGTCGGGGTCTGGCGTCTCACCGGTGCGGTACAGCAGGTCGCCCTGCGCTGTGAGGACACGGGAGTGGTCGGCGTGGGCGTTGATCGACACGAGGTCGGGCTGTGCGGTGAGCCCGGATGAGAGTTCGTCGGCAGTCCACGTCTCACTGATCAGGGGCGTGACAGTGGCCGTTTCCTCGAGCCCGGCCGTGATCGCGTTGGCGTTGTCGATCAGGAAGTCGTACCCGCCCACGAGCGCCGTCTCGGGATCGAGAATGCCGGCGTCGTCTTGATTGCCATCCCCATTCGGGTCGAGGAATCGGGCCAACTGCGCCTCGATCTGCGCCGGCGTCTCGACGAGCCTCGAGACGCCGAGGTCTTCGATGTAGACCGGCCGACCGGCGTACAACACGGGGTCGAGGTCGCCGTATGGCGCGTCGGAGAAGAAGTTGCCCGCGGTCAAGGCGGCGACGGTCGCGTTGTCGCCGCCCACGTCGCTGGCGTAGGTGTACTCCTTGCCGACCTCGACGGTCTCGGGGATGGCTGCGTGCGGAATCACCGAGTGGTCACCGACGATCACCACGTTCTGCAACGTCGGGGTCGTGGCGTACGCCGACCGGACAGCGGCGGCGACGTCGGCGACCACGGCGTTGGCGATCACGGCCGAGCAAGAGGACCCGATTCGCCAGTCGACGTTCGGGGTGACGGTGGCGACCACGCCGTTCACCTTCGGGTGCGATGCGAACGCAGCGAGGTTCGTCGGCGACGGCCCGTCGGGCGCGGTGAGGATGATGGTGTTCCTGCCGGTTGCTGTGGGGATCGACACGCTGGCATTGGAACCGGCCGGCAGGACGCCGCATGCAGCCGCCTCGGGTGCCGCATCGGCGCGTGCGAGCAGCACGCCCCCCGATTCCTGGCCGTTGTAGGGCGAGACCTTCACCTGGAACTGTTCCGCCGGGCCGACGATGGCTGCCACCGACTCCGCCTGGTCGTCACGGTTGCTCGACACTGCTGCGAGGGGACCGAAGTCGGACTCGGTCACGACGTCTTCACGTGACTCGGCCGGCGCCTCGGTCTGGACCACCGCAGCGCCGTCGGCGCTCTCACCGATGAAGCGGCTGCGTCCGATCGTGTTGACGTCGAGCGGTTGGACCTGGCCGACGTTGCGGGCGTGTCCGATGAACCGCGACCGTCCGGTTGCCTCGGCCTGGTCGTCGAAGGAGAGGTTGCCCGTTTCGGGGAGAGCGCCGGGCACGTCGGCGAACAGGCTGAGATCGAGGTCGGCGTTCGCGTCGATGTTGGACAGCGTCACCGAGAGCAGACTGCCAGGTGCGTAGCCGGTGCTGAGATCGAACCGGAACGTTGCGATCGGCCGTCCGCTGTCGGCGTCGATGTCGAAGTCCGTGATCTCCTGCACGTAGAGGGTGTCGAAGTCGAGCACGACACCATCGGAGCCGGAGGCTGCGAACGGGTCGCGGACGGTGACGGTGTAGTCCGCGGAGACCGACTTGCCGTTGGTGGTCACCGTCGTCGACCCCGTTCCACCCTGGCCGGAGCTGTACAGACCTGTCGGGCGGATGGCGAACGACAATGTCGACGTCTGGCCGGGCGAGCTCAGGTCGCCGCTGTACATCAACTCGCCACCGCTGAGGGTGGGTTCCAGGATCGATGCCTCGGTTCCGCCGACGGTGAGCACCGAGGACGCCGCCACGTACTCGAAGCCGGCGGGAAGGGCCACTGCGACGGTCGTCGCTGCCGACGCCCCGTTCGACGTCCACGAGGTGGAGACGACGGTGGCCTCGCCGCGCGCGAACTGGAGCAGGTCGAGTCCGCGCACGTCGATCTCCGACCACGGGAAGGCCTCGGGATTGAGCAACGACAGGATGTAGTCCTCCACGGACTCCCCGCCGATCGGCAGGAACGATTCGGGCTCACCGGGCGCCTGCAGTGCCCCGAGGAACGACTCGGGGGCGAACGTCACCGCGGCCGCCTCGACGTTGCCCCACGCCAGGCTGCCGACGTCGATGCCGACGAGGTCGAGGTCGAGCAACGTCAATTCGGCGTCACCGTACGAACCGCAGCTACCGGCGGCTGGCCCACCGCTGCCGCACCACGACGGCGCACCGTTCGGCGCAGGGATGTTCGCCAGCGTGGTCTCGCCGAACATCAGCGAGATCAGCGAGATCTCCGAGAGGAGCTGGTTGTCGAGGTCGATGTCGAAGATCGACGACTCGCAGAACGGAACCCACGACTCCTCACCGGTGGTCTCGGTGCCACACAGCGCGGCGACGTCGCTGAGGAGGACGTCGTTGGTGGTGCTCCCGGCGAAGTCGGTGTCGGCGAGGATGTCGTCCCACGTCGATCCGGGGGGCGGCTGCAGCGACGAGAGCGGGATTGCCGAGATGAAACGACTGCGGCCCACGGCCGACGCGTCGATGAATCGCGAGCGACCGATCGCCTCGGCGATGAACCGACTCCGTCCGAGCGTCTGGACCGCGATGAAGCGCGAGCGGCCGATCGTGGCGGCGTCGATGAAGCGCGAGCGGCCGACGAGACCGGGATCGTCGATGAAGCGCGACCGGCCGATCAACGACGCGATGAAGCGCGAGCGACCGACGAGGTCGGGGTCGTCGATGAAGCGCGACCGGCCGATGAAGCGCGACCGGCCGATGTCCTGCACGTCGTCACCGCCGACGCCGCTGGCGAACAGCACACCCGCCGGCAGCACGCTCGGCGGCACATCGTTGATGTTGACACCGCCGGCGCCCTCGACCTCCGGGAGCGACACCGTGGCGCCACCGCTGTCGAGCACCGATGGGCACTCCAGTCGGTCGCCCGACGAGGTCGGGTCGTAGGACAGGTTGGCGGTGACCTCGTCACCGTTGACCTTCCAGGTGACCTTGCCGCGCGTGCCGGTGTACACCGACGACCAGTAGATGGTGTCCGGTCCCGAGCTCTCAGCGAGCTCGGCATCAGCGGAGTAGTCGACGTAGCCGGCACTCCCGTCGGAGCCCGTCACCTCGACGTTGAACGGCTCGTCCTCCCGAAGGGGCCGCACCTGGCCACGCGAGCCGACGGTTCCGCCCTCTGCCGGAACCACACCGAAGCGGAAGGCATCCGGGTTGTTGTCGGCGGATCCGCCATACTCGTAGCAGACAGCGATCCGCTCGGGCTGCGGCGGTTCATCGACAGCACCCGCCTGCTGTGCTGGAACGATCGGGAGCAGTGCGACCGCAATGCCGACTCCGGTGAGACCCGCAACTCGAGAATTCATGACTACCCCCATTGACGAATTCATTATTCTTAGTGGGTGACAAAGCTGTTGGATAGAGGGTCGGGTGCAGTGTGCGTCACATCAGTCGACGCTCCGTGGAGAAGCTGTGACTCTGCGTGACAACGCGGCCCGAATCGGCGAGGATCCGCTCACCCCGTACGTCCCGGTGCTGGTCGACGACCCGAATCGACGCGTCCGGTCGTTGGACGGGACACTCGTGTTCGCCGACGTCTCGGGCTTCACGAAACTCTCCGAGAAGCTGGCGGAACAGGGCAAGGCCGGCGCCGAGGAACTCACCCAGATCCTGCTCGGAACGTTCACCGATCTCCTGAGCGAAGCACGCGACGAGGGCGGTGATCTGCTCAGCTTCGGCGGCGACGCACTGCTCCTCGCGTTCGTCGGCGACGGGCATGCGACCCGGGCAACCCGAGCCGCTGTCCGGATGAGAAGCGCACTCAAGGCGCGGGGTCCCGTTCAGACCGGCAGGGGAAGGGTCACGTTGAAGATCTCCCAGGGCGCCCACACGGGCACCTTCCACTTGGTGCTCGCAGGCGAGCAACAGCGCGAATTGCTCGTGATCGGACCGGATGCGACCCTCGTGACCGACATCGAGGGCGCAGCCTCGGCCGGACAGGTCGTCGTGAGTCATGCCACGGCCGCCGGCCTCCCCGATGCGATCGTCGGCGCCGACATCGGGCCCGGGCTACTGGTGCGGCGCCTCCCCACCGGAGTCGACTACTTCGACTTCCCGGTCGCAAGCGAACTCGACCGGAGCACCCTCGTGCCCGCAGCTGTCCGCCGGCGGGCGGAGAGCGGCGAGAAGGACGCCGAGCACCGCAAGGTCGCGGTCGGCTTCGTCCACGTGATGGGCGTCGACGACCACCTCGCCCAACACGGCCCCGCACGAACCGCAGAAGCGCTCAGCCAGGTGACCGAGGCGTTTGCCAGGGCTGCAGATGCCGCCGGCGTCTGCCTCCTGGCATCCGACCTCGCGCCCGATGGCGCCAAGCTGATCCTCACCGCCGGCGCACCCGAAGCCGTCGAGGATGCGGAGGGCCGACTGCTGGTCGCCGCCCGAGAAGCTCTCGACCACGATCTGCCCCTGCCGGTTCGGGTCGGCGCCCACGTCGGCCACGTGTACGCGAGCGAGGTGGGCGCCCCCTGGCGACACGTGTACACCGTGATCGGCGACGCCGTGAATCTCTCGGCACGACTGATGGGAAAAGCCGAGCCGGGGCAGATCGTCGCCAGCGCCGCTCTGCTCGAGCGGACCGCAACTCCCTTCGAGACCACCGAACTCGAACCGTTCATGGTCAAGGGGAAACGTCAACCGCAGCGGGCGTCGATCGTCGGAAATCGGCTGGAGGGTCGTGGGCGCAGGGAGAAACTCCACTCGCCGTTCGTCGGTCGCGAACAGGAGATGGCCCTCCTCAGCAGTGCACTTGCCGATGCCGCCGGCGGCATCGGGTCGTGCGTCGATCTCGTCGGTATCCCTGGCATCGGCAAGTCGCGCCTGGTCGATGAGTTGCTCCGGCGATCCCGAACGGCAGAGACGATTCGGATCACTTGCGAACCGTTCCAGACCTCACTGCCGTACTTCGTGGCCCGGCTCGTCTTCCGACGTCTGATGCAGCTGCACGGTCACACCGACCGGGCAGCAGCCGGCCGACGCCTCGACGAACTCGTGCGCCGCATCTCCCCCGACCAACTGCCCTGGCTGCCGCTGCTGGCCGACGTGATCGAGGCAGATTGCGAATCGACCCCCGAAGTCGACGGTCTCGATCCAGCACACCGCGGCACCGCGACCGCCGAGGTCGCCAACTCGTTCCTGACTGCACTTGCTCCAAATCCCCGGGTGTTCGTGTTCGAGGACGCGATGTGGATGGACGACGCCTCGGCGCGCCTGTTCGCGCGTGTGCTCGCAGACATCGACAGGCGCCCGTGGTTCGTGTGCACCACCAGGCGCGACGGTGACGACGGACTCCACCAGGGTCTCGGGTTCGACGCGACCACCATTCGGTTGGAGCCACTGTCGGGCGACGTCGCACAAGAACTCGTCCACGAGGTGACCAACGACTTCGGCCTCTCGACACAGGACGTCGAACGACTGTGCGCCCGGGCCGCCGGCAACCCGCTGTACCTCGTCGAACTCCTGCGTGCCGTGCTCGATGCCGGCTCCCTCGAAGACCTCCCCGACACGCTCGAAGACATCATCGCGTCGCGCATCGACCGGCTCCCCCGGCGTGATCGCCGAGCCCTGAGGGTCGCAGCGGTGCTCGGTGACCGCTTCGAAGCAGCGCTGCTGGATGAACTCGGTCGGCAACTCGATCTGGACGACGCCAGCGCGTTGCTCACTCGCCAGGGCGAGTTCCTGTCGATCGACCGACACGACCTCGTGTTCGAACACGATCTCGTGCGTCAGGTGGCATACGAGGGCCTTCCCTTCGCCAGGCGGCGCTCCCTCCACCACAGCGCCGCATCACTGCTCGCCGAGCGGCCCGGGCGCCCCGACGACGACCGGTTGGCGATGCTGGCCGAGCACTGGCACCGCGCGGGCGATCACGCCGAGGCGTTCGCCGCACAGCGCCGCGCCGCCGAGCGAGCACAACGAAAGTTCGCCCATCGCGAAGCATCGATCCTGCTCCAACGGGCCGTGGACAACGGCGAGAAGGTCGGGGTGGACTCGCTGGAACTGGCCCGACTGGCCGAGCAGTTGGGCGACGCCGCCGAACTCGCAGGCCGCTTCGATGCAGCGATCATCGGCTACCGCACCGCCCGCCGCCATCGACCACAACACGACGACTCCCAGGTCGGCCTGCTCCGCAAGGAAGGTCTCGTGCGCGAACGCCTCGGCCGCTACGACGCAGCGCTCGCCTGGTTCCGTCGCGGTCTCCGCGAGGTGGCAGATCGGCGCGACCCGCTCGCAACCCTCCATCGCGCAGAGCTCGAGATCGCGTATGCCGGCGTGCGATTCCGTCAAGGAAAGCTGCGCAACTGCGTGCGATGGTGCGAACGCGCCCTCGAAGACAGCGCAGCTGCCGACGAGCCGAAGACTGCGGCCCACGCCAACTACATGATGGGGGCTGCACTCGCGGGCCTCAACGACGATCGCGCAGCCGACTACGAAGGTCGTGCAGTGGAGATCTACCGCGAGCTCGGCGACCACCTCGGGTTGGGTCGGGCGTTGATGAACCGCGGCGTCAGCGCCGACGAGCAAGGCGACTTCGACGCTGCCGCCGATCTCTACCAGCAGAGCCGACAGGCACTGCTGCGAGCCGGCTATGCGCTCGGGCTTGCCCACGTATCACAGAACCTCGCCGAGATCCGCTCCGATCAGGGCCGCCTCTCGGAGGCCGAAGAACTGCTTCGCGACGCGCGGCGAGCCGCGACGGCTGCGCAGTACTCGATGATGATCTGGGCCACGATGTGCAGCCTGGGCCGGGTCGCAACCCGCGCCCGACGGTGTGACGACGCACTCGACCTGCTGAGCCGCGCGCGCCAGGGGTTCGAGGACATCGGGGCCGCTTCCTGGGCCGTCGAGACCTGGGTGCTCGCAGCAGAAGCACACCTGTTCGCGAAAGAACCGAACGAGGCGCTCGACGCACTCGACGCCGCCCGACGCTACGGCGACGAGGCCTTCGAAGCTGCGGGGGTCGAGGCGCTCGAACTACGCGTCCGAGGCTGCGCCCTCTCGGCCATCGGTAAACAGGCCGAGGCCCTCGATCTCGTACGACGGAGTCACGACGAGGCTGTCGCCCAGGGGGCGGACTTCGACCGGCTGCTCTCGCTGGTCGAGCTGGCGCGCCTGCCCGGCACCGATCCCCATCAGTCCGCCGAGGCGATCGCTCTGGCGAAGCAGATCAGCGAACGGATGCACGTCGATCTTCGAGTGGTGTGCGCCAACTCGGCGACACTGCCGCCGACGCTCGTGGCTGATGGGACGAACACCGTGCCGGCCTGATCGTTCCGTGCGCAGTGTCGTTCGGCGAACGGGCCGAGCTGCGCAGGTTCGGGGGACGCGTCGGAAACGTCAGCGGACGAGTTCGCACCACTCCTCGTACCGTGGGTCCTGGCCGCGGATGGCCTGGTGATACACCTCGGCGATCGCGGACGTCATCGGGCCGGGGCAGGGGATGTTGCGGTCGTCGACGGAGTTGATCGAGCTGACCTCGGCGGCGGTGCCGCACACGAAGGCCTCCTCGGCGATGTAGAGGTCGCTGCGGGCGAGGTTGTCGACGACGACCTCGAAGCCGAGATCGGCGGCGATCGTCGACACCGAGTTCTGCGTGATGCCCTCGAGCGCTCCCGCCGACAACGGCGGGGTGAGCAGCTTGCCGTGCCGGGCGACGAAGATGTTCTCGCCGGTGCACTCGGCGATCAGACCGTTCGGCGCGAGCATGATCGCCTCGTCGTAGCCGGCCTTGAGCGCTTCGACCTTGGCCAGCGACGAGTTGACGTAGTTGCCGGTCGTCTTCGATGCGGGCGGCATCGTGTTGTGGTCGTGACGCGTCCACGACGAGATCTTCATCCGCACGCCCTTCTCGACGGCGTCGTCGCCGAGGTACGCGCCCCACGGCCAGCAGGCGATCGACACGTCGACGGTGCACGGCAGCGTGTTCAGGCCCATCTCGCCGTAGCCGAAGTAGACGATCGGACGGATGTAGCACGAGTCGAGTCCGGTGGAGGCGACCGTCTCCTTGGTCGCGGCAACCAACTCGTCGACCGTGTAGGGGATCTCCATCCCCATGATCTGCGCGGAGCTGAAGAGTCGCTCGATGTGATCGGTGAGCCGGAACACTGCGGGACCCTGGTCGGTCTCGTACGCGCGGATGCCCTCGAACACGCCGGTGCCGTAGTGCAGCGTGTGGGTCAGCACGTGGACCTGGGCCTTGTCCCAGTCGACGAGCTCGCCGTTCATCCAGATCTTCGGGGTCGGTGTGATGGGCATGGCGTCAGTTTCCCACGCGGGCGGCGATGGCGTCACCGACGTCGGTGGTGCTGCCGGTGACAGGATCGGCGCACGCGGCGCGGATCCGATCGGCAGCATCGCCTTCGCCGAGGAAGTCGAGCATCAGCGCTGCACTCAGGATTGCCGCCGTCGGATTGGCCTTGCCCGTGCCGACGATGTCAGGCGCGGAGCCGTGAACGGGCTCGAACATCGACGGGCCGGTGCGGGCGGGGTTGAGGTTGGCCGACGACGCCAGACCGATTCCGCCCGACACGGCACCGCCGAGGTCGGTCAGGATGTCGCCGAAGAGGTTGTCGGTGACGATCACGTCGTAGCGGTGCGGATCCTGCACGAAGTAGATGCATGCGGCATCGACGTGGTTGTAGGCGGTGGAGATGTCGGGGTACTCGGCGGCCACCTCGTCGAACGTGCGCTCCCAGAGGTTGCCGGAGAACGCGAGCACGTTGGTCTTGTGCACGAGCGTGAGGTGTTTGCGAGGGCGGCTCGCAGCGAGATCGAACGCGTAGCGGATGCAGCGCTCGACGCCGTGGCGGGTGTTGACCGACCCCTGCGTCGCCACTTCGAGTGGTGTCCCCCGACGCAACACCCCGCCTTCTCCGACGTACGGACCCTCGGTGTTCTCGCGGATCACCACGAAGTCGTGTGGCGTCGTGCCACCGGGCGCCGTCCCGATGAACGGCCGCTGGTTGATGTAGAGATCGAGCTCGAAACGCATCTTCAGCAGCAGACCGCGCTCGATGACCCCCGGTGGGACCTCGGGCGTCCCGACCGCTCCGAGGAGGATGCAGTCGAACGCTCGCAACTCGTCGAGGACGTCGTCGGACAGGACCTCGCCGTCGCGGAGGTACCGCGACCCCCCGAGGTCGAAGTCGGTGGTGGCGATGTCGACACCAGCCGCTCGGACGACCTTGACAGCCTCGGCGGTCACTTCGGGTCCGATGCCGTCGCCGCCGATCACTGCGATGTTGTGCGTCATGGGCGGCGATCCTACGGTGATGGGCCTCACCGTTCCCAGGACACGCCGAAGCCGGACGCTGCGAGCTGAACTCGTGAACACGTCGGCGCCCTGACCGCGGAGTTGTTCACGATCACGACGGTGGGGGCGAGTCGAGGGCGAACGGTATCCTGCACTGACCATGGCAGCAGTGCACTTGTCTCCCGCGGCCTACGAACGCCTGAGGGCCGAGTTCGACGACCTCACCACGCGTGGTCGTATCGACGTCGCCAACAAGATCGAGCGGGCGCGAGAAGAGGGTGACCTCAAGGAGAACGCCGGCTATCACGCGGCGAAGGACGAGCAGGGCCACATGGAGGGCCGGATCCGTCAACTCGAACACCTCCTCGAGAACGCCGAGATCGTCGAGGGCTCGTTCATCTACACCGTCGTCTACGAGGGCGACTCCGAGGACGACGCCGAGCGCTACCTGATCGGCAACATCGAGGAGCAGGTGCAGGGCGCCGACGTCATCAGTCCGTCGTCGCCGCTCGGCCAAGCGCTCGAAGGTGCAGAAGCCGGCGCGACCCTCACCTACGAGGCGCCCAACGGCGCGCTCACCGTGACGGTGCTCCGTGTCGAACCCGCCTGAGCCTGCGGCGCCGGCACCCGTCGGCGACGAAGCCGGGCCGCAGATCCTCACCCCGCCACTGCCCACCGGGCGATTCGTCGAACTCGACGGACGCGGCACGGTGATCGTCCGCGACTTCGGAGGACGGCCCGGAGCTCCGGTCGTCGCACTCCTGCACGGCTGGACCGCGACCGCCGATCTCAACTGGTTCCGCACCTATGACGCGCTCGGCGAGCACTACCGGGTGATCGCGTTCGACCACCGCGGCCATGGCACGGGGTTGCGCTCGAAGAAACCGTTCCGTCTGGAGGACTGCGCCGACGACGTGGTCGAGGTGGCCTCGGCGCTGGGCATCGACCGGATCATCCCTGTCGGCTACTCGATGGGCGGACCGATCGCGCAGCTCGTCTGGCGACGCCATCCCGAGCGGGTCACGGGGCTGGTCCTGTGCGCCACCGCCCCCTACTTCGCGGGCCGGCGCAACGAACGACGGATGCTGCTCGGCATCACCGGCTTGGCCACGATGGCACGGGTCGCCCCCGAGCCGGCGAAGATCTGGTTGACCGAACAGCTCTACCTGCAGCGCAAGACGATGCAGTGGGAGCCGTGGGCAATCCAGCAGGCCGCCACCCACGACTGGCGGATGGTCCTCGAGGCCGGCCGTGCCATCGGCCATTTCTCGTCGAGCGACTGGCTCCACGAGGTCGACGTCCCGGTGTCCAGCGTGCTCACGATGCGTGACCAGGTCGTGCCACTGCGACGGCAGGTGAAGCTCTTCGAGCAGATCCCCGACGCCGAGGCATTCCGGGTCGACGGCCTCCACGACGCCGCCGTCGCCAGCGCCGACCGGTTCGTGCCGACGCTGATCCGGGCGATCGACTCGGTCGTGCGCCGGTCGTGAGCCGTTCATCCGCCGGCCGTCGGCGGCTCGTCGCAGTCGCCTCGGTCGGTGCCGTCGTGGCGGTCGCTGCTGCGGTCATCCGGTTGCGCGGCAGCGGCAGCATCGCTCCCAGGCACGCCGTCCACCGCTCACGACTCCAGCGCAACACCCGACTCGCTCGCCTGGGGGCGCGGGTCGGCACCACCTACGCCACCACCGCAGCACGCAAGACGTTCGCGTCGACGGAACGACGCGAGTCGCTCGACCGCCACCGCGAACTGCGCTCGGCCCAGCAGGTCGCGGACGAGCTCGGCCACATGAAGGGCGCGCTGATGAAGCTCGGCCAGATGGCGAGCTATCTGGACGACGGTCTGCCCGAGCCGCTGCGGCTCGCGCTGTCGCAGTTGCAGTCGAACGCTCCACCGATGTCGGTGGCACTCTCGATCGAGACGATCGAGCGCGAGCTCGGCCGCCCCGTCGGTGAGGTGTTCGTCGAGTTCGATCCGGATCCGATCGCGGCTGCTTCCATCGGACAGGTCCACCGTGCGATCGTGCGCGACGACGCCAGCGGCACGGAGCGAGCGGTGGCGGTCAAGATCCAGTATCCCGGCGTCGCCGACGCGATCGTGGCCGACCTTCGCAACGCCGACCTGTTGGGCGCGGTGTTGCGTCAGGGGTTCGGCGGCCTCGATCCGGCGGAGATGGTCGACGAGATCAAGCTTCGCATCGCCGAGGAGACCGACTACGAACTCGAGGCGCGCAACCAACAGCGGTTCGCCGACTACTACCGCGACCATCCCTTCATCCGCATCCCCGCAGTGGTGCCGGAGCTGTCGACGACACGCGTCCTCACCACCGAGCTGGTCGAAGGATTCGGATGGGCCGAGCTGATGCGCCGCGAACAGTCCGAACGCGACCGGGCCGGTGAGATCATCTTCCGGTTCGTGTTCCGCAGCCTCTACCGGATGGGTGCGTTCAACGGCGACCCTCACCCCGGCAACTACATCTTCCACGACGACGGCACCGTGACGTTCCTCGACTTCGGCCTCGTCAAGCACTTCAGCGACGAGGAGATGTCGACGTTCGGGTCGATGGTGAGAGCCGCCGCCGTCGACCACGATCATGCCGAGTTCCGGTCGATCCTCGAGCGCGCCGGAATGCTGCAACCCGACGCGCCGGTGACGACCGAGGCGGTCGGCGACTACTTCTCCCACTTCTACGACACGGTGCGCACCGACGCGGAGATGACGTGGACGCGGGAATACGCGAACTCGATCGTCCGCCACACGTTCGACCGCACGAGCCCGATCAGCCAGTACGCGACGGTGCCGCGTGCATTCGTGTTCATCCAGCGCATCAACCTCGGGCTCTATGCGTTGCTCGGCGAGCTCGGCGCCCGGGGCAACTACCGGAGGATCGCATCGGAGCTCTGGCCGTTCGTCGACGCTGATCCCTCGACCGAGCTCGGCCGCGCCGAGGCCACGTGGCTGGCCCGGCATCCCCACCCCTGATCGGCGCGTTCTTCGGAGTTGGGTAAGGGTTCGAGACGCTGACGAGGGGAGGCCGGGGTTCGCAAGTAGCGTCGTTCCGATGCGCCGGACCCTCCCCGTACTTCTCGCCGCCACCCTGCTGTTCGCTGCGTGCAGCAGCGACGGCGACGCCGCCACCGACGAGACGGCGTCGACCGACGAGACGACCTCCGAGCCCGCGACTGCCGGCACCGACGTCGACACGACCGACGGCTCGAGCGACGCCACCGACACGACCGAGCTGGCGACGCCGCCGACCAACCCGGACAAGCCCGAGGTCGAGATCCCCGACGAGATCCCCTCCGAGCTGAAGGTCACCGTGATCGAGCCCGGCACCGGGCCCGAAGCGCAGGCCGGCGACACGGTCGTCGTCGACTACATCGGCGTCCGGTCGAGTGACGGCGTCGAGTTCGACAACAGCTACGACCGATTCCAACCGTTCCCCGTCGTGCTCGGACAGGGCGAAGTGATCCAGGGGTGGGACGACGGGCTCGTCGGTGCCCAGGCCGGCGCCACGATCCAGCTCGACATCCCGAGCGATCTCGCGTACGGCGAGAACTCCCAGAACGACATCATCGGGCCCAACGAAGCCCTCACCTTCCTCGTCGACGTTCGCGCCGTCATCCCGCCTCAGAATCCCGACGATGCTCCGACCGAGCCCGGCGTCGAGGCTTCCGAAGGAGCGACCGAGACCACGACGGTCGATCTCCGCGAGGGGGACGGCGAGGAATTGCAGGCGGGCCAGACCGGGTACATCAACTACGTGCTCTACCGCGGTGACAACCTCGTCGAACTGGAGAGCAGTTGGGGCGCCCAGCCGGTGCCTGTCCCCACGGCAACGGGCGGCTTCCCCGGATTCGTCAAGGGTCTGCCGGGCATGAAGGTCGGCGGCCGTCGAGCGATCGTCATCCCTCCCGAGGATGCGTTCGGCCCCGAGGGCAACCCGCAGCTCGGCCTGCCCGCCGGCACCGACATGATCCTGGTCGTCGACCTCCTCGGCGTGTACGGAACTCCCGAGAGCTGACGTCCGCCGCTCAGGCGGGTTGGAGATCGAGGCCGATGTCGAGCACGCGGGCCGAGTGCGTGAGCTCGCCCACAGCGATGTAGTCGACGCCGGTGGTCGCGACCGCTCGCGCCGACTCCAACGTGAGTCCGCCGCTCGCCTCGAGGCGGACACCGGGGTGCAGCTCGTCGCGAACGGCGACGGCTTCGCGCATCTGGTCCGGCGTGAAGTTGTCGATCAACACCTCGTCGGCGCCGGCCGCGATCGCTTCCCGCAATCCGTCGAGTGAGTCGACCTCGATCTCGACCGGGATCGTCGCCTCGAGGTCTCGCACGCGCCGGTAGGCCTCGGTGATCCCGCCGGCGGCCGCGATGTGGTTGTCCTTCACCAGCGCCATGTCCGACAGACCCATGCGGTGGTTCGTGCCGCCCCCGCAGCGGACCGCGTACTTCTCCAGGGCGCGCAGCCCGGGCGTGGTCTTGCGGGTGTCGCGCACCACGGCGACGGTTCCGTCGAGCGCATCGGCCCACTGCCGGGTCGACGTGGCCACACCCGAGAGGTGACACAGCAGGTTGAGCGCAGTCCGTTCGGCCGTGAGCAGCAGTCGCGTCGGCGCGGTGACCTCGGCGATCTTCGTCCCGGGTTCGACGCGGGTGCCGTCGGCGACGAACGAGGTGAAGTCGCTCGCGGCATCGCCACACACGGTCTCGACGACGGCCGACACCACGGGCAGGCCGGCGATGACACCCGGAGCCCGAGCGCCGAAGGTCGCCGTGCTGCGCTGATCGGCATGGATCGTGGCCATCGAGGTGACGTCGACGCCACCCATCAGGTCCTCGACCACGGCATCGCGCACGATCCCGGCGATCGCGTCGGGGTCGAGGCCACCGGCGATCAGTTGGCGCCGCGTGGCCTCCGACAGCGGGTGGAACACGAACATGCGCCGAGTGTACGAGCGCGATCGCCGCAGGTACGTCTGGGGTCTGACCCCGGACGTGATCGCTCAGGCGGTGATCGTGACCGCGTCGCCGGGGCGCACGGTGCCACCACGGACGACCGAGGCGTACCACCGGCTCCAGCCGGGCTGCTCGACGTGGTCGATGCGATTCCAGTGCCGCTCAGCAAAGCAGTCACCGATCTTGTGACACGGTGCGGCGGGACTGCTCGTCCGCAGGCGGATGTCGCCGATCTCGATCGTGAGCCCGCCACGCATCCTCGACCAGTCGACGCCGCTGATCGTCAGGTTCTCGCCGGCCGCACCCGGACCGATCGGGTGCCCCTCCGCCACCAGTTCGTCGAGCCGCTCGGTGCTGTAGAGACAGAGTGCCTGCCACGGCCGACCGTGATGGCGGCGGTTGCTCTGGCGGTCACCGTCGATGCCACCGGGTCCGACGGTCGCCTCGGCGATCGCCGGCTTCGGGACGCCACCGCTCGATGCCTGGATCGAAGCGACGGCACCGACCATGGCTTCGAACGCCTCGTTCGAGCGTCGGATGGCGGCGAGTTCGTCCAAGCGGTGCATCACCGCATGCGTCGCGACGACCGGGTCGGCGGCGACGTCGGGCGAGAACGTCGCGAGCGACGCCTCGTCGGGAGCTCCCGCGATCACGTAGCCGATCAGGTCGTGGGTGTGAGCGAGCGTTCGTTCGAGGTCGTCGTCGCTCCAGCGGGCGCCGTCGAAGCCGCAGACGTCGCAGGTCAGCCGTCCGGTGTCGATGCTCACCGGCCCGATCGTAGGCGCCGGACGATGGACGCCGGGCGACGAGCGAACGGATTCGGCTCAGCCGACGACGGGGCCGGTGACGTCGAGCGCTCCCGATGCGTCGAGCGTGACGTCGAGGTGACGGAGCCACTCGTCACGGGGTTCGGGGAAGTCCGACCGGCGGTGACAACCGCGACTCTCGGTGCGGGTCCGGGCAGCGCCGACCACAGCGGCGGCCACGGTCAGGATGTTGGTGCCCTCCCACGACCGACGCGACGGTTCGGGAGGCGACACGACGTCGTCGCCGCTCTCACCGGTCCGCTTCGCCGAGCGCATCGAACGGGCGATCGAGCCCAGCGCACCGGTGGCCGATGCGAGCGACAACTCGTCGCGCACGACACCGACGTGCCGCGACATCACGGCGCGCACCTCGCGCAGCCGTGCCGGATCCAGCAGCGTGTGGTCCAGGGGATCATCGACGTCGACATCGATCGACACCCGGTCGGGCAACTCCCACGCAAGATCTCGGCCCACTCTCGTACCCGCCACCACCGACTCGGTGAGGCTGTTCGACGCGAGCCGGTTCGCGCCGTGCACGCCGGTGGCCGACACCTCCCCGACGGCGAACAACCCACGCAGCGAGGTCCGGCCATCGAGTCCGGCGCGAATGCCTCCACAGGCGTAGTGCGCCGCCGGCGCCACCGGGATGCGATCGACGGCCGGGTCGAGGCCGATCTCCCGGCAGGCCTCGGTGATCGACGGGAACCGTTCGTGGAAACGCTCGCCGAGGTGTGTTGCGTCGAGATACACGTGGTCGTCGACACCGCCCGCGGCCTCGGCCATCCGCCGGCTGATCGCAGCGGCCACCACGTCGCGCGGCGCCAGATCCTCCAGGGGATGCACTCCCGCCATCACCCGCCCGCCGGCCGCGTCGTACAGGATCGCACCCTCACCTCGTACCGCCTCCGACACGAGGGCCTGCTGGCCGACCGCGTCGGGCCCGCGCCACATGACCGTGGGGTGGAACTGGACGAACTCGACATCGGTCACCGGGAGACCCGCCCTGAGCGCCATGGCGACGCCGTCGCCGGTCACGGCGGGCGGGTTCGACGTGGACGCGAAGACCTGGCCGTAGCCGCCCGACGCGATCACGACCGCCCTGGCGGTGACCACGCCGACCGACACGAGCACCCCGTGCTCGTCGGTCTTGCCGATGCGGACCCCACACACCTGACGCTCGCCGTCGAGCCCCGTACCGAGCACGAGGTCGAGCCCGAACGCGTGACCGAGCACCTCGACGCCGGCACCGATCGCCGACTCGTCGAGCGTCCGCTGGACTTCGGCGCCCGACCGGTCGCCGCCGGAGTGCACGATGCGGTTGTGGCTGTGGCCGCCCTCACGGGTGAGCGCGATGTCGGTGCCGCCCTGTTCCGGATCGAATGCGGCGCCGAGACGCATGAGATAGCGGATCGACTTCGGGGCCTCGGTGACGAGTTCACGCACGACGGCCTCGTCGCACAGGCCAGCTCCGGCCTCCAGCGTGTCGCGGACGTGATCCTCGATCGTGTCGGACGGGTGCAGCACCCCGGCGAGACCGCCCTGCGCCCACTGCGTGGCACCCGCCGACAGGATGTCCTTGGTCACGACGAGCACGCTGCGCACAGGCCGCGCGGCCAACGCCGCCGAGAGCCCTGCGGCGCCAGAGCCGAGCACGACGACGTCGACGTCGCGCTCCCACGTGGCGGGCGGCGCGGCGAGCCGCCTCGGCAGGCTCACGTCGTCACTCGGCGGTCGCCGACGGCGTGCCGATGGCGATCATCCGCTCCACCGACAAGCGGGCTCGGTCGGCGATCTCCCGATCGACGAACACCTCGTCGGTGCCGTCGCGCAGCGAACGCAGGAGCTTCGCCGGCGTGATCATCTTCATGTACTTGCAGACCGCCGCCCGGTTGACCGGGACGAAGTCGGTGGTCGAGTTGACCTTCTCGAGCTGATGGATCATGCCCGTCTCGGTGGCCACGAGCACCTTGGCTGCCGATGTCGCCCGAGCGGCATCGACCATCCCGCCCGTCGACAGGATCTTCGTGCGTTCCGCCGGCACGACGCCGGACGACACGAGGTACAACGCGCTGGTGGCGCACCCACACTCGGGATGCACGAACAGCTCGGCGTCGGGTTCGGCTTCGACCTGCGCCCTGAGGTCAGCGCCGTTGATGCCCGCGTGCACGTGACACTCACCCATCCAGATGTGCATGTTGTCGCGACCGGTCATGCGCTGGACGTGGGCACCGAGGAACTGGTCGGGGCAGAACAGCACCTCCTGGTCGTGCGGGATCGAATCGACGACCTCGACGGCGTTCGACGAGGTGCAACAGATGTCGGTCTCGGCCTTGACCTCCGCCGTGGTGTTCACGTAGCTGACGACGACCGCGCCGGGATGCTCGGCCTTCCACGCCCGCAGCTGCTCGCCGTTGATCGTCTCGGCCAGGCTGCAACCGGCTGCGGCATCGGGGATCAGGACGGTCTTGTCGTAGGCGAGGATCTTGGCCGACTCCGCCATGAAGTGGACGCCGCAGAACACGATCGTGGAGGCCTCGACCTGCGCGGCGATCCGCGACAGCCCGAGCGAGTCGCCCACATGGTGGGCGATGTCCTGGATCTCTGGCACTTGGTAGTTGTGGGCGAGGATGACCGCGTCGCGCTCCTCGGCGAGCGTGAGCACCTGTTCCTGCCAATCGCTCGGCAACACCTCGACGTTGACAGCCGTATCGGTCACCCCGCCAGCGTACGCAGTTCAGCTTCGGCTGCGGCCGCATGAGCTGCGGCGGCCGCAGGTTCTACGGTGAGGAGATGGAAACGATCGTCGATCGCATCGTCGCTGCCGCCGGACACTACGAGGGTCCCGGCGGAGGTTCCGAGAGCGGCCCGTTCACTGCCACGATCGACATCTCTCCGCTGCTCGACGGGATGGGAGCGACGATCGACTACGTCGCTGTCGATCCCGACGGCGAGGTCCTTCATCGCGAGCACACCGTGCTCGCGTTCGACATGTGGTCCGGCGAGGCGACGCTGTACGTGCTGTGTGCGGAACTGAGCGGGCTCGGCCAGTTGGTGCAGGCGACCGACTCGACGTTCTCCAACGGCCGCGGCGCCGACGGTTTCGAGCTGCAGATCGAGTTGGTCGTCACCGACGACGGCATCGAGTACGCCTGGTCGTGGGGCACCCCCGGCGAGGCGATTGCCGAACAGTCCCGGGCCACCGTCCGACGCCGCTGACGCTCGGCGACCTGCGCGCGCCGAGACTCACCGCAGTGCAGTGGAGACATGGTCGGCCGCGGCTGCGACCGCCGCGCCGAACCGACGACCCGGTTGACGGGTGAGACGCTCGATCGGGCCACTGACCGACAGCGCTGCCACCACCCCACCGTCGCTGCTCACCACCGGGGCGCTGACCGAGGCGACGCCCGGTTCCCGCTCGCCGATGCTCTCGATCCACTCGGTCCGGCTCGTCTCGCCCGACAGCACCCGGCCGGCCGAACCGACGTCGAGCGGCAGCAGCGCCCCCTGCGGCACGATCCACCGCAGACCGTGGGTCGACTCGAGCGACAGCACGCAGCGCCGTTGATCTCCCTCTCGGACGAAGAGCTGCACGCTCTCACCCGTGTCGTCGCGGAGCTGCTCGAGCACGGGCCGGGCGAGCTCGACGAGCGGGAACCGTGCGGCGGCAGCCTCGCCGAGTGAGACGAGACCCAGCCCGAGGTCGAAGCGGCCGTCGGCATCGCGCCGCAGGAGCCCGTGCGCCTCCAGCGAGGTGGCCAGGCGATGAGCGGTCGCGCGGGGGAGGCCGGTCGACGTCTGCAACTCGCCCAACGTGCAGGGGGCGGTGGCGACGGCCTGCATCACCAGCACGGCCTTGTCGAGCACGCCGACGCCCGTTACGCTGTCCATATCGCAAGAAGTCTATCCCACATGTTGGGATGCCAGCAAGGAGCCGTCACGATGGGCAAGACACTGCCGGAGAAGGTCTGGGAACGCCACCTGGTGCACTCGGCGCCGAACGAACCCGACCTGCTGTACATCGACCTGCACCTCGTGCACGAGGTCACCAGCCCGCAGGCGTTCGACGGGCTCCGCCTGACCGGCCGGACCGTCCGACGGCCCGAGCTGACGATCGCCACCGAGGACCACAACGTTCCCACCGAGCACATCGACCAGCCGATCGCCGATCCGATCTCGGCCAAGCAGATCGACACGCTGCGGGCGAACACGGCCGAGTTCGGCATCACCAACTTCCCGATGGGCGACCCCAACCAGGGCATCGTCCACGTGATCGGCCCCGAGCAGGGGCGGACCCTGCCGGGCATGACGATCGTCTGCGGCGACTCGCACACCGCAACCCACGGTGCGTTCGGTGCGCTCGCGTTCGGCATCGGCACCAGCGAGGTCGAGCACGTGCTCGCCACCCAGACGCTCCCCCAGCAACGTCCGAAGTGGATGTCGGTCACGGTCGAGGGCGAGCTGCAGCCCGGCGTCACGGCGAAGGACGTCATCCTCGCGATCCTCGGCGAGATCGGCACCGGCGGCGGGATCGGCCACGTGATCGAATACCGCGGCTCGGCGATCCGCGCGCTGTCGATGGAGGGCCGCATGACGGTCTGCAACATGTCGATCGAAGCGGGAGCCAAGGCGGGCATGATCGCCCCCGACGAGACCACGTTCGACTACCTGCGGGGCCGCGCCAACGCACCGAGCGGCGACGACTGGGACGCTGCAGTCGCCGACTGGTCGACGCTGCGCTCCGACGACGACGCCGCGTGGGACAAGGAGGTCGTGCTCGACGCTGCCGCGATCCGGCCCCACGTCACGTGGGGCACCAACCCCGGTCAGGTGGCGCCGATCGACTCGGTCGTACCCTCCCCCGACGACTACGACAACCCGACCACGAAGGAGACCGTGGCCCGGGCGCTCGAGTACATGGGTCTCGAGGCGGGAACGCCGATGCGCGACGTTGCCGTCGACACGGTCTTCATCGGGTCGTGCACCAACAGCCGCATCGAGGACCTCCGCGCCGCCGCCGCGGTGATGGAAGGACGCACCGTCACCGTGCCCCGCGTGATGGTCGTCCCCGGAAGTCACGCGGTCAAGGCACAGGCGATCGAAGAAGGCCTCGACCAGATCTTCATCGCCGCGGGGGCCGACTGGCGCGAGCCCGGTTGCTCGATGTGCCTCGCGATGAACCCCGACAAGCTGGCTCCGGGCGAACGGGCAGCAAGTACGAGCAACCGGAACTTCGAGGGCCGCCAGGGACGCGGTGGTCGCACCCACCTCGTCTCGCCGGGCGTCGCTGCAGCGACCGCGGTCAAGGGCACGTTCTGTACGCCTGCCGACCTGGAAGGAGCGTCGTCATGAAGGCCGTCCACGTGATCACCGGGACCGGAGTGCCGCTCAAGCGCTCCGACGTCGACACCGACCAGATCATCCCCGCCGACTGGCTCAAGCGCGTCGAGCGCACCGGCTTCGACAAGGGCCTGTTCTCCACCTGGCGCGACGACCGCGACTTCGTGCTCAACGACGAGCGGTACGCGCAGGCGAACGTCCTCGTCGCCGGTCCGGCGTTCGGTGTCGGCTCGTCACGCGAACACGCCGTCTGGGCGATCCAGCAGTACGGATTCGAGGCGGTGATCGCTCCGAGCTTCTCCGACATCTTCCGCAACAACTGCACGAAGAACGGCCTCGTGCCGGTGATCGTGCCGGAGACGACGGTCGAGGCGATCTGGGCGGCGATCGAGGCCGACGCCGACACCCAGATCGTCGTCGACATGGAACAGCTCAAGGTCGAGGTCCCGGCTGCCGGGATCGACGAGTCGTTCCCGATGGACCCGCAGACCCAGCACCGTTTCCTCAACGGCCTCGACGACGTCGGCATCACCCTGACCCACGCGGATGCGATCGACACCTACGAGTCGAACCGCCCCGCCTGGCTGCCCTGACCGTTGCATCTGGGGTCAGGCCCCGACGTAATCGGGGCGCGGGCGGTGATACTGGACAGATGCCCGATCTGCACACGCCCGGTCAGTGGATCCGATTCATCGCCCGAAACGCCAAGCGGTTGATGATCCTGATCCTGGGGACCGCGGTCCTGCTCGCCGGCGTCGCGATGCTGGCACTGCCCGGACCAGGAGTGCTCGTGATCATCCTCGGCCTCGTGATCCTTGCGACCGAGTTCGCATGGGCCGAACGGATGCTCGACCGCACGACGGCGACCGCCGCAGGAGCGGCCGTGCGGGTCACCGACAACAACACGGGACGAGCCGCCCTTGCGTTGTCCGGGCTGGCGATGATCGTCGGAGGAATCGTCGGGGCCGCCCTCTTCCCGAATTTCCGGGTGGTGGGAATCTCGGTGGCCATTGCCGGGGTCATCGGTCTCGTCACGCTCCTGCCCCGGGTGCGAGCATGGATCGACGAGAAGGCAGCGAACGGCGCAACGGAGCCGTCCGCCCGCTGACGCCGAACCGGCCATCGGTGTGGAGCAATCCAGCGGTTTGTAGGGTTCGCTCCATGCCACTCACGGGAGAGTACGAACCGAGCACATCCGACTGGGTGCGCGAACAGGTCGACACCTACGAGGCGACCAACGGCCGTGAGGCGAACACGCTGCGCAAGACCGGAATCCCCGTCGTGATCGTCACCAGCCGCGGGGCGACCACCGGCAAGCTCCGCAAGTTCGCCCTGATGCGTGTCGAGCACGAAGGCCGCTACGCACTGGTGGCGTCGATCGGCGGTGCGCCGAAGAACCCGGCTTGGTACCACAACCTGGTCGCCGAGCCGCTCGTGATGATCCAGGACGGACCCGAACCGCACGATTTCGTCACCCACGTCGCCGAGGGCGACGAACGGGCCGAGTGGTGGGAGCGCGCGGTCGCGGTGTTCCCGACCTATGCGGAGTACGAGGAGAAGACCGATCGCATCATCCCGGTCTTCGTCGCCGAGCCGGTCTGAGACCCCGTACGAACAGCACCATGTCAGCGGGTGGCATGGGTGCAGAGCAGATGCGCAACCGACATCGTGATTCGGCGCGCGGTCGGCAGATGGAGGTACTCGTTCGGGCCGTGCGCGTTGGCGTCGGGGCCGAGCACACCGGTGATCACGAACTGAGCCTCCGGGAAACGCTCGCCGAGCATCCCCATGAACGGAATCGAACCGCCCTCACCGAACGTGCGAGCCGGCAGGCCGAATGCGGCAGTCGACGCCTCGTCGAGCGATGCGGCCAGCCACGGGGCCGTCGCGGGAGCGTTCCATCCCGGCCCGAACTCCCCGTCGGCGAACGACACGCGGGCGCCGTACGGCGGATCGGCCTCGAGCGCCGCCTTCACCGCTGCGGCTGCGCGCGACGGGTCGCACGTCGGCGGGATCCGGAACGACAGCTTCAGCGCCGTGCGTGGCCGCAGCACGTTGCCGGCGCGGGCGATCGGGGGCAGACCGTCGGCGCCGACCACGCTGAGGCTGGGTCGCCACGTGCGTGCCAACAGCTGCTCAGTGGGGTCGTCGGTGATCGGGCCGGCACCATCGACGAACGGGTAGTGGTCACCGATGCGTCCGATCTCGGCCGCAGTCTTCGCCGCCTCGTCCACCCGGTCAGGCGGGATCGTCACGTTCAACTCGGGCAGCAACAGGTCGCCGGTGTCGGCGTCCTCGACGCGGTCGAGGAGCATCCGCGCGATGCGAAACGTCGATGGCACCATCCCTCCGACGTCACCCGAGTGCAAGCCGTCGGTGACGATGTCGACCGTGAGCGTGCCCGACACGAGACCGCGCAGCGAGGTGGTCACCCACAGCCGGTCGTAGTCGATACAGCCCGAGTCGAGGCAGATCACGAGGCTCGGTGAACCGATGCGATCCGCGAGCTCCTCGACGTAGGCGGGAAGGTCCGGCGACCCCGACTCCTCGCTCGCCTCGATCAGCACGACGCACCGGGCGTGCGACCCTCCGGCGACGTGGACCGCCTCGATCGCCGTCAGCGCTGCGAACGCCGAATAGCCGTCGTCGGCGCCACCACGTCCGTAGAGACGGTCGCCCTCGAGCACCGGCGTCCACGGCCCGAGGCCGTCGCGCCACCCCTCCATCTCCGGTTGCTTGTCGAGATGGCCGTACAGCAGCACGGTGTCGTCGTCGGACCCCGACCCGACGGCCGGCACCTCGATCAGGATCACCGGTGTCCGACCATCGAGTTCGACGACCTCGACGGTGAGCCCAGGGATCGTTCTCGCCCGGCACCACGAAGCGATCAGATCGACCGCTGCCGCCATGTGCCCGTGTGCTCGCCACTCGGGATCGAACACCTCCGAGACGTTCGGGATCGCGATGTAGTCGTGCAGCACCGGGACGATGCCGTCCCAGACGTCGTCGCAGTGGTCGGCGATGGTCGAGGCGGTGTCGGTCACGCCCTGAAGGCTAGGTCACGGCTGCTGAGTCGGGGTCGGCGGGTTCGGCGCAGGCGGCGTGGGGGCCCCCGGCGTCGGCGCAGCGGTCGGCGGCGCGGGTGGCGTCGGGACCTGGGCGGTGGGCGCCTGCGCTGCGGCTGCCGCCGCTGCCTGTTGGGCGGCCAGCATGCGTGCGTCGGCGTCCGCCTGCTGCTGCGCGATCTCGGCCTTGCGAGCGAGCTCGTCCTCGGCCGAGTGGATCTGGTTGAGGCGAGTCGACAGCCATCCGATGAAGGCGCTGAACAGCAGGGCGATGATGCCGTAGATGATCATCGCGAAGAGCACCGACGTGTCGAACGTCGCAGGGACGTCGTTGCCGGTCGTACCCAGTTCGATCGGCGTGAAGATGCCGCGGAACGGGTCCATCACCCGGTCGAGGTTGCGGTACGCCCACTCGGTGAAGCCGGCGGTCGGGTTCGCACCGAACAGCAAGAGGAAGAAGCCGATGAAGAGGATGATCTCCACCACGATGAGGTAGAAGTAGACGAGGTAGCTGATCGCCCTCACCACCCACAGGATGGCCTTCCGCTCGGTGAGTGCCTTCGACTCGGTGGTGATCATGTGCGTTCCTCCTCGATGTCGTCGCGAGACGGATCCCGCGCCCCTCGGTCACGGTACTCACTGTGCGACATCCGTCCGTGGACCGTCAGTCGGCCACGAGCTGTGCGAGGAGGTTGCGGCCCATGCGCTCGAAGCGGGGAGCGTCGACGGAGTGCAACAGGTACAGGAGCGCGAAGTGCAGCCCCCAGGCCTGGGCCCGTTGCCACGTCGCTTCGTCGACGCCGCCCAGCGCGGAGCGGAACACCGCTCGGGTCCGGTCGTCGAAGAGCATCCACCCGATCGCCAGGTCGACCGCGGGGTCCCCCGCGCCGATGTCGCCGAAATCGATCACGGCGCTGATCGAGCCGTCCCGCAACAGGACGTTGGCCGTGTGGAGGTCGCCGTGCAGCCACTGCGGCTCGCCGCTCCATTCCTCGGCCGCGGCCAGTTCGTCCCAGCGAGCGAGCACGGCCGACGCATCGATGTGGGTCCCGAGCGCCGCGACGTTGCCGACGAATCGGTCACCGAGTGCAGCGATCGGGCCACCGCGCAGCGCAGCGTTCACCGGAAGGTCGACCGGCGCGGGCGTGTGCAGCGCGGTGAGGAACCGACCCAACTGCTGTGCCACGACACGACCGACCGGCGCCACGTCGGCTGCCAGTTCGCCGTCGAACCACGGGCAGACGCTCCAGTGCCACGGGTAGAAGTCGGTCGGCACCCCACGGCGAAGGGGCACCGGCACCGGCAGCGGGAGCCGGAGCGCCAGCTCGGGGAGCCATCGCTGCTCGTTCGTCACGAGTGCGGCGGCAGCCTGCCGGCGCGGGACCCGAACCGACAGATCTCCACCGAGGCGGAGGATCACGTTGTCCCATCCGTTCGCGACGACCACGAGCGGGAGATCGGCGAGGTCGGGATGCTGTTCGACCAGCAGGTCCCGAACGAGGTCCTCGGTGACGTCGACCTCGGCGGCGGGCATGTTCTGCGCCGCCACGACGCCTACTCGAGTTCGAACTCGGGAAGGTGCAGCAACCGCGAGTCGTTCGAGAACACCTCGATCGGCTTCTCGCTCGGCAGACGCATGCCACGTTGGAGGATGCGCATCTGCGTGTGCTGGTTGTACTCGACGAGCGTGATGGCCCAACCATCGCGCCCGGCACGTGCCGTGCGACCGGATCGGTGCAGATAGTCCTTGACGTCCTTGGCCGGCTCGTAGTGGATCACCGCGCCGATGTCGTCGATGTCGATGCCACGCGCCGCCACATCGGTGGCGACCAGCACCGAGAGCTTCCCCTCCGCGAACTTGCGCAGCACGCGCTCGCGCGCGCTCTGCTGCATGTCGCCGTGGAGCGGTGACGCATCGACGCCGAGTTCGTCGAGATTGCGGGCGACGCGGTCACACATGCGTTTGGTCTGGCAGAACACGAGGAGCTTGGGGATCGACTTGCCGATCGAACCGATGACCTTGTCCTTGTCCATGTGGTGCACGGCGAGGAACAGGTGGTGCATCGTGCCGACGGTGTCGGTGGCCTCGTCGATCGCCACCGTGACCGGGGCGGTCTGGTAGTGGCGGATCAGGTGGCCGACGTCGCCGTCGAGCGTCGCCGAGAAGAGCATCGTCTGGTTGCGGCTGCCACAGTGACGCAGGATCCACTCGACCTGCGGGGTGAAGCCGTCGTCGGCCATGCGATCGGCCTCATCGAGCGTGACGATCTGCATGTCGTCGAGCGACACTTCGTTCGACTTGATGAGATCGATCAGGCGCAGCGGCGTCGCGATGACGATCTCGACGCCTTTGGCCAGTTCGTCGACCTGATGGTGCCGCGAGGCACCGCCGTAGACGGGAAGCACCCGCATGCCGGCGTGATGGGCCACCGGTTCGAGCACCTCGGCGACCTGGACCGCGAGCTCACGGGTGGGCACGAGCACGAGTCCGAGCGGGCGCGACGGTGCAGCCTTGTCGGTGATCCGGGCGAGCATCGGCACCCCGAACGCGAGCGTCTTGCCCGAGCCCGTCTTCGCCCGGCCGCACACGTCCTTGCCGGTGATCGCGACCGGGATCGCCTCGGTCTGGATGTTGAACGGCTGGGCAAACCCGCAGGCGGCCAGTCCGTCGTCGATCCGGGCGGGAACGCCGAGGTCGAAGAACCCGGTCGGGGCTTCCACCGGAGGCAGTGCGTTGACCGACGTGAGGTTGGAAGTGTTGATGTGACCACCGTCGTACGGCTGGTCGGAAGGGCGAGATCGCCGGCGACGGGGCGCTCCGCGTCGCGTTGTTGATTCAGTCATGTTGTGGTCCCAGCGTACCGGCGAGGTCGCGGCGAGCGCGAGATGCACTCCGGCGTGCTAGTCTTGACGCCGATGTTGCGCAGCGACCTCCTTCTGCTTCTGTAGGGCGAGCGCCACATACCCGCGTTCGCCCGCACCCCCCGCCCCACCGGCCGGGGGGTTCTTGCTTTTTCCGGCCAGATCCCTTCCCGTCCGCCGACACGACACCGACACCCGACACCCGCCACCCGAACCCGCCACCCGAACCGACACCAGTCACCAGGAGAACCCGATGCCTCCCCAGAACGTCACCCCGACGAAGATGCCCTTCGAGAAGTACACACCGTTCGTCCCCGTCGTGCTCACCGACCGTACGTGGCCGAACGTCACGATCGACCGGGCACCGCGGTGGTGTTCGGTCGACCTGCGCGACGGCAATCAGGCGCTGATCGACCCGATGGACCCCACCCGCAAGATGCGGATGTTCGAGGAACTCGTGGCGATGGGTTTCAAGGAGATCGAGGTCGGATTCCCGTCGGCGAGCCAGCCCGACTTCGACTTCGTGCGCCAGTTGATCGAGGAGGACAGGATCCCCGACGACGTGACGATCCAGGTGCTGGTGCAGTGCCGCCAGGAACTGATCGAGCGCACCTACGAGTGCCTGCAGGGAGCGCCCCGGGCGATCGTCCACTTCTACAACTCGACCAACCCACTGCAGCGCGAGGTGGTGTTCGGGCTCGACAAGGAGGGGATCATCGACGTTGCGGTCAACGGAGCGAAGCTGTGCCGCAAGCTCGAGCACGCAGCGGGCGACACGAAGATCCGCTACGAGTACTCGCCGGAGAGCTTCACGCTGACCGAGCCGGAGTTCGCCATCGAGGTGTGCGAAGCGGTGATGGACGTGGTGGAGCCGACGCCCGACAACCCGATCGTGCTCAACCTGCCGGCGACGGTCGAGTGCTACTCCCCCAACGTGTACGGCGACGTGATCGAGTGGTTCGGCCGCACGATCAAGCAGCGCGACTCGGTGATCATCTCGCTGCACCCGCACAACGACCGGGGGTGCGCAGTCGCGGCCGCCGAGTTCGGCGTGATGGCCGGCGCCGATCGCGTCGAGGGCACGCTGTTCGGCAACGGCGAGCGCACCGGCAACGTCGACATCGTGACGCTGGCGATGAACCTCTTCATGAACGGCGTCGACCCCGAGTTGGACATCTCCGACATCGACAAGCTGCGCCGCACCGCCGAATACTGCAACCGTCTGCCGGTGCATCCCCGCCACCCGTACGCGGGCGACCTGGTCTACACCGCGTTCTCCGGCAGCCACCAGGACGCGATCAAGAAGGGGTTCGAAGCCCTCGACGCCAAGCGCGACGACACCGGCGAGTATCCGCAGTGGGGGGTCCCGTACCTGCCGATCGACCCGGCGCACGTCGGCCGGTCGTACGAAGCGGTCATCCGGGTGAACAGCCAGTCGGGCAAGGGCGGCGTGGCCTACGTGATGAAGGCCGAACACGGCTTCGACCTGCCGCGTCGGCTCCAGATCGAGTTCTCGCGGACGATCCAACACATCACCGAGGACTCGGGCACCGAGATCGGCCCCGGTGTGATGTGGGACGCCTTCCAGGCCGAGTACATCCCGAGCGAACCGCGGTTCCGCCTTCGGAGCCACGAGCTCCACACGCGCACGGAGGACGACGCCGGGCGCCGCAGCGGGACGACCACGATCCAGGCACAGCTCGACGTCGACGGCAACGCGCACTCGATCCGCGGCGAGGGCGACGGGCCGGTCGAGGCGTTCGTCGCAGCGCTCGTTGCCGAGTTCGGTGACCGGGTCGGCGGTTCGTTCGACGTCCTCGACTACGCCGAGCACGCGATCGGCAAGGGCGCCAACGCGCAGGCGGCTGCCTACGTCGAGACCGTCAGTGGCACGAACGCCGTGAAGTGGGGCCTCGGCACCGACCCGAACATCACGACGGCGTCGCTGCGTGCCGTTCTCGGAGCGTTCGAACGCCACGTCGCCTGAGTGTTGCCGCCCTGAGCGCCCGCATGGTCTGACCCGGCTCCGGTCGGTCGCACTACAGTTCGTGCGATGTCCGTGCTGCGCCGACTCGTGCTCATGGCGGCGATCGCCGCGACAACCGCAGCGGTCGTCGCCTGGTGGAGGCAACGCGCCGAGGACGACCTGTCGATGGATCCGCCGTCGTGGCCGGCGTTCACCCCTCCGACGACCGAGCCGACTCCGGTCGACAACGGCGCGGCGATGTCGAGCTGGGTGATCGCGACCGACGACGGCACGGCCCCCGACGGCTACCCGATCAAGGTCAAGGTGTCGTCGGGGATCTTCCACCTGCCGGGCGGCCGCTTCTACGATCGAACGAATCCTGACCGCTGGTACGCCACTGCCGAGGCGGCCCTCGCTGACGGCTACCGTCAGTCGAAGACCTGACACGGTCGGAACACCAGCCGAACGAGAACGAAGGGGAACCACATGAAGGTGAGCGTCGACTTCGACGTGTGCGCATCCACCGGGGCCTGCATGCAGGTCTGTCCCGAGGTGTTCGAGGTGCGCAGCGACGGCTACCTCTACATCCTCCAGGAGCACCCGGGTCCCGACGTGGCCGACAAGGTCCGAGAGGCCGCTGATCTCTGCCCCACCGCGGCGATCACGGTCGAAGACTGACCCGGGTGGGGTTCCACGCCCAGCTCGATCGATCCTGGTCGACCTCGCGTTCGATGCTCTGCGTCGGGCTCGACCCCGACCCGACGAGGATGCCGCTGCCGCTCGACGGCGTCCACGGCGCGACGGAGACGTTCTGCCGGGCCATCATCGACGCCACCGCCGACCTGGTCTGCGCGTTCAAGCCGCAGATCGCATACTTCGCGAGCCAGGGCGCCGAGGGTGCCCTGGAACGCATCTGCGCGTACGTCCGCGAGACGTATCCCGAGGTGACGCTGATCCTCGATGCCAAACGCGGTGACATCGGCTCGACCGCGGAGCACTACGCCGAAGAGGCGTTCGGCCGCTACGGCGCCCACGCGGTCACCGTCAATCCGTATCTCGGCACCGACTCGGTGGCGCCGTACTTCGAGTACGGCGGCGGCGTCATCGCCCTGTGCCGTACGAGCAATCCCGGCGGCGACGATCTGCAGTCGCTGATGGCCGAGGGTCGCCCCGTCTATGCACACGTCGCCCGACTCGTGGCCGACGACTGGTCGACCCGCGGTGACTGCGGCCTCGTGGTCGGAGCGACCCATCCACAGGAACTCGCCGAGGTCCGAGCGATCGCGCCGAGCATCCCGCTGCTCGTGCCCGGCGTCGGCGCGCAAGGTGGCGATGCGGCCACGGTCGTCGAGCACGGCGCCGACGCGACCGGTCGGGGTCTGATCGTCAACTCGTCACGAGCGATCCTCTACGCCGGCGGTGGCGCCGACTTCGCCGAGGCCGCCCGAGCCGAGGCCGAGCGCACCGCCGCCTCCCTCCGCCTGCCCTCCTGATCCCCCACGAACCAGGCACTTTTCGGCGTTCGGGAACGCGGTCGGGTCAGGCGGAGAGGCTGGTGACCTGGAGAACTCCGGGAGCGGCGCGCAGCTGATCGAGCACGTCGCCGGGAACCGGAGCGCTCGGAGCGATCAGCATCACAGCGGTGTCGGAGCCGTTGACCCGGCTGACGTCCATGTCGGAGATGTTGACGCCGGCGTTGCCGAGCAGTGTGCCGACGGTGCCGATCACGCCGGGACGATCGTCGTTCTCGATCACGACCATGTTGTCGACCGGCGGAACGTCGAACGGCGTGTCGTCGATGTTGACGATCCGCTGCGCACCCTTCGCGCCCGCCAGCGTGCCGCTGATCGAGTGGCCGCCGCCGCGCAGCGTCAGGAGATTGACGTAGTCGGCCGAACTCGACGAGCTCACGTCACGCACCTCGACGCCGTGCTGGGCCGCCAGCTGCGGCGCATTGACGTATGTGACCGCCTCGTCGGAGATCGCCCCGAAGAAGCCCTTCAGCACCGCCAGCTCCAGGATCCGTGTGTCGTAGCCCGCGATCTCACCCTCGGTGCAGATCTCGAGCTCCTTGGGCAACGTGCCGACGAGCGACACGAACAGCCCGCCGAGACGCTCGGCGAGCGGCAGGTACGGCCGGATCGTCTCGCTCGCCTCCGCCGCGTTGACGTTGACGGCGAACGGCACGAACTCGCCCGCCAGGGCCAGTTCGACCATCGACGCGATCGTGTCACCGGCCTTGTCCTGTGCCTCTCGGGTGCTCGCGCCCAGGTGCGGCGTGACGATCACCGAATCGATCTCGAAGAGCGGGGACTCGGTCATCGGCTCGGTGGAGAACACGTCGAGCGCGGCCCCGGCGATGATGCCTTCGCGCAGGCACTCAGCGAGATCGCCCTCGTGCACGATGCCGCCGCGGGCGACGTTGACCACGCGCAGGCTCGGTTTCGCCTTGAGCAACAGGTCGCGGTTGATCAGGCCGACGGTCTCCGGAGTCTTGGGCAGGTGCACCGTGAGGAAGTCGGATTCGCTGACCACCTGGTCGAGACCCATCAGCTCGACGCCCATCTTCTTCGCTCGGTCGTCGGACACGAACGGGTCGTATGCCACGAGGCGCATTCCGAAGCCCTTCGCCCGATCGGCGACGAGCTTGCCGATGCGACCGAGCCCGACGATGCCGAGCGTCTTGTCGCAGAGTTCGACACCCTCCCACCGGCTCCGTTCCCAGCGACCCTGCACGAGCGCCGCGTGCGCCTGTGGAACGTTGCGTGCCGATGCCATCAGCAGCGCCATCGTGTGCTCTGCGGCGGAGACGATGTTGCTCTGCGGCGCGTTGACCACCATGACGCCACGCTTGGTGGCCGAGTCGACATCGACGTTGTCGAGACCGATGCCGGCGCGTCCCACGACCATCAGGTCGGAGCCGGCGGCGAGCACGGCGTCGGTGACGTCGGTCGCCGACCGGATGATCAGCGCCCGGACCCCGGGCACCGCGTCGAGCAGCTGCTCGGCGGACAGGCCGAGCTGCACATCGACCTCGTGCCCGGCGGTCCGGAGGCGGTCGAGCCCTCCCTCGGCGATCTCTTCGGTGACCAGGATGCGAGCCATGGGGATCATGCCTATCTGATCGGACGGTCGAGTTCCACGAGGTTTGACGAACCGTTCAGGCGTGGCGGGTACGTTCTGCGTCGTGGGCATCGATCACCCGGCAACGGTCGACACCGGACCTGCGACATGAGCCACGTCCGCATCCTCGTCGGCACGGACGACCTGACGGTCGCGAACGACGTGCTCCGGCGTGTCTGGGGCACCGAGATGCCGCTGGCGCCGCTGGAGTTCCTGGTCGCCATGTCGCACACGGGTGGGTACGTCGCCGGCGCGTTCGACGGCGACGAGATGGTCGGCGCGTCGCTCGGCCTCCTGGCGGTGCACCGGGGCCGACCGGCGCTGCACAGCCACGTCACCGGGCTCCTGCCTGTTGCGCGAGGAACCGGGCTCGGCCGTGCGATCAAGCTGCACCAACGCGCCTGGGCGATCGAACGTGGCCTCGGGTCCATCACGTGGACCTTCGACCCGCTCGTGCGCCGCAACGCCTGGTTCAACCTCGCCGTGCTCGGGGCCCGCGCCGACGCATACCTGCCGTCGTTCTACGGGGCGATGACCGATGCCATCAATGCCGGCGACGAGTCCGATCGTCTGTACGTGTCCTGGGACCTCTCGGACGAGGTGCCCTCGACCCCCCGCGACGGCAGCACGCATCCGGATCCGATCGCGCTGGTGCCGACGCCCGAGGACGTCGTCGCCCTCCGCCGGAGCGATCCCCTCGCGGTCGCGACCTGGCGGCGAGCGACCCGCCGCGCCCTCGTGAGCGCCTTCGACGCCGGCCACTCGATCGTCGGATTCACCCGAGACGGCAACTACGTGATCGGATCGGCACCATGACCGAGCCAGCGAACACGGAACCGTGGACCATCGAACACGTCGAACTGCGAAGGATCGCGATGCCCCTCGTGGCACCGTTCCGGACCAGCTTCGGCAGCCAGACCGAGCGGGACATCCTGCTCGTGCGCGTCGAACTCGCCGACGCCCGCGGGGCATCGTCCGACACGTTCGAGGGGTGGGGCGAGTGCGTCGCGTTGTCGGAGCCCAGCTACTCCCCCGAGTACGTCGACGGCGCCCAGCACGTGATCGTGCACCATCTCCTTCCGCGCCTCGTCGCCGCCGGCCCGATCGAGGCGGCCGACGTCGCCCCGGCGCTGGCCAAACTCCACGGCCACCCGATGGCGAAGGCCGCGCTGGAGATGGCGATCCTCGACGCGCAACTCCGCGCCCGAGGCCAGTCGTTCGCGACGTTCCTCGGGGCCGAACGGACCCGGATCCCGAGCGGCGTCAGCGTGGGCATCCACGACCGGACCGACGATCTGCTCGCCGCCGTGCAGGGGTACGTCGACGACGGCTACGTCCGCATCAAACTCAAGATCGAACCCGGCTCCGACATCGAGCAGGTCGCTGCGGTCAGGGAGCTGATCGGTCCCGACACACCGTTCCAGGTCGACGCCAACACCGCCTACCGCCGCACCGACGGCGAGCACCTGCGCCGGTTGGACGAGTTCGACCTCCTCCTGATCGAACAGCCGCTCCCCGAGGACGACATCATCGGCCACGCTCGGCTGGCGGCGGAGGTCGACACCCCGATCTGTCTCGACGAGTCGCTCGTCTCCGCGGCTGGAACCGCCGACGCGATCGAGCTCGGCGCCTGCGAGATCGCGAACATCAAGCCCGGCCGCGTCGGCGGCTATCTCGAAGCCGTGCGCATCCACGACCTGTGCCTGGCTCGGGGCGTCCCGGTGTGGTGCGGCGGCATGTTGGAGACCGGCATCGGTCGCGCCGCCAACGCGGCGCTCGCTGCGCTGCCCGGCTTCACCCTCCCGGGCGACATCAGTGCGTCCACTCGCTTCTACGCACGCGACATCGTCATCGACCCGATCACGATCGAGGACGGTCACGTCGCGGTACCGACGACTCCAGGGCTCGGCTTCGAACTCGACCGGTCGTTCCTCGACCAGGTCACGACGAGCCGACTCGGAATCGACCGGCGCGGTACAGTCACGAACCTATGACGCACCCGTTCCTGTCAGAAGAGTGGATGGAGGCCGCGCACGGCATCCGCGAGAAGTACGCCGACCAGGTGCCGCCCGTCAGCACTGTCATCAAGATCAACCAGGTGATCACCGACGTTCCGTTCGGCGACGGCGAGGTCAAGAGCTACCTCGACACGTCGTCGGGACACCTGATGATGGAACTCGGCGAACTGGAGGACGCCGACGCCACCGTCACCACCGACTACGCCACCGCCAAGGCGATGTTCGTCGACCAGGATCAGGCGATCGCCATGCAGGCGTTCATGTCGGGCAAGATCAAGGTGCAGGGCGACATGATGAAGATGATGGCGATGCAGACAGCGATCCCCTCCAACGAGTTCACCGACACGATCGCCGACGAGATCAAGGCGATCACCGCTCCCTGAGCGGGCCTCAGGCGGGATCGGCGAGCGGAGCCAGCGCGTCGGCGAGTTCGGCGACACTCCACTTGGCCGGCTGTTCGACGGTGTCACCCATCTCCCACGACCGGACGCGCTTCACCACGCCGCCCTGCGCGAAGAACGTCTCCCCCGAGAACCGGCACCCCTCGGTGCTGAGGTACGCGGCCAGCGGTGAGACGTTGGCGGGATCCCATTCGTCGAAGACGCCGTCCTTCGGCGTCATGATCTCCTCGAGCCCCGGTGTGGCGAGCGTCAGACGTGTGCGGGCGCCGGGGGCGATGCAGTTGCTGACCACGTCGTAGCGCGAGAGCTCCTTCGCAGCGATCTGGCTGAAGGTCGCGATGCCCGACTTGGCGGCGCCGTAGTTCGCCTGACCTGGATTGGAGAACAGCCCGGACGTGCTCGAGGTGTGCACGAGATTGCGGCGCTTTCCCCGACCGGCCTTGTGCTCCTCGCGCCAGTAGGCCGCGGCCCAGCGGGTCGGCGCGAAGTGACCCTTGAGGTGAACGGCGATCACCGCGTCCCATTCGGCTTCGGTCATGTTGACGATGACTCGATCACGCAGGATGCCCGCGTTGTTGACCAACACGTGCAGGTCACCAAAGACCTCGATGGCGGTGTTGACGAGGTGCTGAGCACCTTCCCAGTCGGCGACGTCGTCGGCGTTCGCGATCGCCTCACCGCCCTGCGCCCTGATCTCGGCGGCGACCTCCTCGGCTGGGGTCTGGTCGCTTCCCTCTCCGTCGTTGGCTCCGCCCAGATCGTTGACGACCACCTTCGCGCCCTCGCTCGCGAAGAACACTGCATGCTCGCGACCGATGCCGCGCCCGGCTCCGGTGATGATCGCAACTCGTCCATCGAGCGAGGTCATTGAGGCTCCTTGTCGACCGTGCGCACGGCGGAGGTGCCGCGCACAGTCAACGAACCGTAGCGATCCGGCCCCGCCGGAGTCGATTTCCACCGATCGGAGATGGATCGGGCCCGACGGTGCGAGGCCACACCCACTGCTCGCTCGCAGCGGTGAGCGACCAGGATCAGAGGAAGACGAGATCGACGCCGGTGCCGCGCGGGAACGTGTCGCCCGGCTGCACTTCGTCACCGTTGATCGATGCCGACACGAACGTGCCTTCGGTGGTGCCGAGCAGGCTGTTCACCGCATAGCCGGCATCGGCGAGCGTCTGCTGCGCCTGTGGGTAGGTCTGGCCATTCAGGTCGGGGAACGCCACGAGGTCGGGCCCCTTCGACAGGCGCACGGTCACTGCGGCATCGCGAGCGACCGGGGTGGTCGGCGGCGGGTCCTGGCTGACCACACGGCCGATCTCGATGTCGTTGCTGAACTCGTCCTCGCCCTGGGCGATCGCGAGCTGCAACCCGGCGAGCGCAGCGGTTGCCTCGTCGAGCGTCAGATTGGTGAGGTCGGGAGCAGGGCGGGGTTCCGGCCCGAGCGATGCGGTCAGCACGATCGTGGTCCCCGGGAGCACCTGCGCGCCGGCGACCAGCGATGCGTCGTCTTGCACCTGCCAGCGGATCACCGAGCCGGCCGGAACCGTTTCGGAGTACTCCGGCGGCGCCTCCACCACCTGCAGGCTCAGGTCGGCCAGCGTGGTCTGCGCATCGGCGAGTGTCATACCTGCGAGTTCGGGGATGGTGCGGAGTTCGGGGCCGTCGCTGACCACCAGCACGAGGGTCGCACCTTCATCGAGCATCTCGCCGGCCGTCGGGGTCGTTCGGACGACGTGATCCACCTCGGGGACCTCGTCGCTGCGTTCGCGTTCGGTCTCGATCACCCAACCGTTTCCGGACACCTCGTTGATCGCGACCGCTTCGTCGATGCCGACGAGATCGGGCACCTCGTACGATTTCGTACGGAGCAGGAAGAACGCGGCGGTCCCCAATGCGGCGACGCCGACCAGGACGAGCAGCGCGATACCGATGTACTTGCCCCACGGTTTCGACTCGCTGTCGGCGTCGTAGAACGTTCCCGAGGGCGTGCCGTCGGGAACGTCGATCTGCGTCGTGGCCGCGCCGGTTCCCGGCTCGGTCGGCGGTCCCCCCGGAGTGGTGGCAACAGCGGCGGCGGCCGCGGCGGCCGCTGGAAGTTGCGCCGTCTTCTCCGACACCGGGGTCGGGCCGACGTCGTCGGCAACCTGAACGGCGCCCGTGGGAGGATCAGCGATGTCGGTGAGCAGGATCAGCGGCGCCGCGCCGTCGACCGGGTCGGGAGCGGGCATCTCGTGCGTCGCGGTGTCGTCGACCGGCAGCGTGACCGGCGTCGACGACGGTGCGTCGTCGACCTCCGTCTCAGCAACGGCCGCGTCGACCTCCGTCTCCGCAGCGATCTCGTCGACCTCCGTCTCAGCTGCGATCTCGTCGACCTCCGTCTCAGCTGCGATCTCGTCGACCTCCGTCTCAGCTGCGGCCGCGTCGACCTCCACCTCGTCGGCGGCTTGATCGGCGCGACGCTGCACCATCGACGCGCCGAACAGCGTCGACGCCATGATCGGGATCGGATCGGGGCGAGGCAGCTTGCCCGCCGCCTGCACCAGCGCGTTGCCGAACTCGGCGGCGGTCCACCGGTCCTCCGCCTCGGGGCGTCCCGCTCGCTCGAGCACGGCAGCCAGCGAGCCCATGTCGGCGGTGACCGGCATCAGCTTGCCCACCCGGGCCGCGAGCGTGGACACCGTGGAGTCGCCTGCGAACGGCACCTTGCCCGTGATGCCCTCGATCAGGCACAACGACAGCGCGTACACGTCGGTCTTCGCGTCGACCTCGAGCCCCAGCGCCTGCTCCGGCGAGGCGTAGCGGGCGACGTGGGTGGCAACGGTGGCCGGCTCCGTCCACGCCTCGGCGCCCATCAACTCGGCCATCGCGAAGTCGACGATCCGGATGCGGGCGTCCTCGCCGAACACCAGCTTCGACGGTGTCAGCTCCGTGTGCACCACACCGCGGGAGTGTGCAACCTCCAGCGCCCGGGCGGCTTCGAGGCCGACGACGAGCGCCTGCGACGGTTCCAGGAGGCGACCCCGGTCGTACAGGTCGCGAAGACTGCCCCCGCCGAGGTACTCCACGACCCAGAACAACGTCGTTTCGCCGGCGATCTCGAACTCGCCGGAGTCGAGCACGCTCGCGATGTTCGGGTGCGACAGCGATCGTGCCACGGCGACCCGACGTGCGAACGCGGCGCCGAACGACGGTTGCATCGCAAGTTCCGGACGCACGATCTTCACGGTGACGGGCGAGTCGTTCTCGACGTCGATCGCCTCGGCGATGATCGTGTTGGCCCCCCACGACACGATGTTCTCCAGCCGGTACCGCCCGGTGAGCAGACGCCCCTCGAGACGCTCGTTGGTGGTGCCCGCGGCCCCTGGTGTGTCGTTCTCCACAGCCCTGAAAAGCTACCGCCTGAGCAACTTGCGTGGGCGCCGGGCATCATGGAGGTGTGAGCGATCACCCAGACATCGCCGTGGACGACGGCACCGACCACGTGCTCGACGCCGCCACCGACGAGGTGGCCGACGACATCGACTCGGACGCGGCCGCTGCGCCCCGCCGGAAACGATCGTTCGATCGCGGGCTCTTCATCGCCAGTGCGGTGATCGCCGCGGGGCTGATCGCCATCGCGTTCGCGTTGACCACGGCGATCACCGGCGACGACGGCATCGACCGTCCGGAAGCGATCGAATCGGTGCAGCCCGTCGAGAATGCGATCCAGGTGCTGCAACAGGAGCGGATCGTCGTCGATCTCCAGTCCGGCTACGAAGCCGTCCTGATCATCGACGGTGTCGAGCTGCCGACCACGGTGATCGGGCAGTCCGAGGTCGACCCGGCGGTACAGGCCGAACCGGGCCAGCAGATCGATCTGCCCACCACGGCCGTGTTCGATCCCGGCAACGCCGTGATCTCGTTCCAGCCCGTCGATGGTGCGCTGATCGAATCGCTCGAGGAGGGCACCCGCGAAGCAACGGTGCGGTTCTGGAAGATCGAGGACGGCCCGGAGCAGGCCCGGGAGTACAGCTGGACGTTCGAGGTCATCTGAGCCCGACCCGTACCAACTCGTACCGACCCCTACCGAGGCGGCCCGTTCGCTTCAGCCGGCGGGGAGTTCGCCGGTCGCCAACAGCTGCTCGAAGCCCGGCTCGTCGAGGATCGGGACCCCCAGCGACTCGGCCTTGGTCAACTTGCTCGCCCCCGGCGACTCCCCGACGACCAGTGCCAGCGTCTTCTTGCTCACGCTGCCGGGGCTCTTCCCGCCGCGTGAGGTGATCGCGAGTTCGGCCTCCTCGCGGGTGTAGCTCGGAAGCGTGCCGGTGACCACCACGGCCTGCCCGACGAGTGTCTGAGGGATGGCGGCCCGAGCCGACGCGGCCGCCTCGGCGGCCTCAGGGTCGCCGAACGACACGCCTGCGGCGCGAAGACGATCGATGTACGCTCGGTTCGCCTCCTGGCCGAACCACGACACGATCGTGCCGGCGATCACCTCACCGACGCCCTCGACCGCAGCGAGCTCCTCCACCGACTTCGACATGATCGCATCGAGCGTGTGGAACTCGTTGGTGAGCGCGAGCGACGCCGCCGGTCCCAGATGGCGGATGCCGAGCGCCGTCAGCAGCTTGGGGAGCGGGCGCTGCTTCGACTTCTCGATCTCGTCGACCAGATTCCGAGCGCTGGTCGGGCCGACCCGGTCGAGCTCGACGAGTTGGTCGACGGTGAGCCCATAGAGGTCGGCCGGATCTCGCACGAGGTCGGCTGCGGTCAGCTTGGCGACCATCTGTTCGCCGAGGCCCTCGATGTCCATCGCTCCACGGGTCGCGAAGTAGGAGATCTTCTGATCGCGCTGGGCGGGGCAGTCAGGAGCGACGCAGCGCGTGTCCGACTCGCCATCGGGGCGAACGAGCGGATTGCCGCAGCGCGGGCAGTGCGTCGGGAACACCCACGGCCTGCTCTCGGCCGGACGCAGCGAGAGCACCGGACCGACGACCTCGGGGATCACGTCACCGGCCTTTCGCACCACCACCGTGTCACCCGGACGCACGTCCTTGAGCGCCACCTGGTCCTGGTTGTGCAGTGTGGCCATCGACACCGTGGAGCCACCGACGAACACCGGATCGAGGACGGCGAACGGCGTGGCCCGACCGGTTCGACCGACCGACACCATGATGTCGAGCAATTTCGTGGTGCGCTCCTCCGGTGGGAACTTGAAGGCGATCGCCCACCGCGGTGCGCGCGAGGTGACCCCGAGCCGATCTCGCTGGGCGGCGGCGTCGACCTTCACGACGACGCCGTCGATCTCGTAGTCGAGGTCGTGTCGATGGTCCTGCCAGTACGCGCAGTGGTTCACCACGTCCTCGATCGTGGTGAACGTCCGGACCTGGTCGCTGACCGGCACGCCGAGCGATGCGGCATAGGCGAGCGCAGCGACGTGGCTGTTCAACTCCGGACCACCGACGACTTCGCCGAGTTGGTAGCCCCAGAACGACAGGTTGCGACTGGCGGTGATCGCCGGGTCCTTCTGACGGAGGCTCCCCGCTGCGGAGTTGCGTGGGTTGACGAAGGCCTTCTCGCCTGCTGCGAGGGCCCGCGCATTGAGCTGCTCGAAACTCGACCTCGTCATGTAGACCTCCCCGCGCACCTCGAAGACCGACGGCACGGCCTCGACGCCGTCGCCGAGACGATCGGGAATGTCACCGATCGTCGCCACGTTGGCGGTCACGTCCTCCCCGACGCGCCCGTCCCCACGGGTCGCCGCCTGGACGAAGTCACCGTCCTCGTAGCGCAGGCTCATGGCCAGACCGTCGAACTTCAGCTCGCAGACGAACGTGGGCTCGTCGCCATCGAGCCCCTTGCTCACCCGATCGGCCCACGCTCGCAGCTCGTCGGCGTCCATCGCGTTGTCGAGGCTCATCATCGGCACGCGGTGGGTGACCGGTGCGAACGTGGCACTGATCGCGCCGCCGACCAGCTGAGTCGGCGATGACTCGTCGACCAGCTCGGGATGGTCCGCCTCCAACCGGCGGAGTTCACGGACCAGCGCGTCGTAGTCGGCGTCGCTGATCTCAGGGTCGTCGAGCGTGTGGTAGCGCTCGTTGTGATGGGCGATCTCGGCACGGAGCGCCTCGATTCGACCCTCCGCGCCCGATCCTGCCCCGGCACCGGCGGCCGTGCTGGTGCGCTCGGTGGAGCCTCGATCGTTCGCCGTCATCGTCCGCTGAGGTTACGACCTCCGAGCGTTGCGACGGCGCTCGATCGGTTCACGCACCGAGTGCGAATCGGGTCGCCGACGACTGGTCCTTCACCCGCTTGCCGACGTCGGCGGTGAGACGGGCGATACGACGGGCGAGCAGCACGGAATGCGAGCCGAGGCCACAGTGCGGTGACACCAGGCTGTGCGTGCGCAGGCTGACGGGGTCGCACCCGCGCTGCACCAGTGCGCACCACAGGTCACTGAGGTCTCGCCACGACCGGTCGGGCAGCGACGGGATGGGACCGTCGGTGGGAACCACGCCCCAGGCGATGACACCACCCTGCTCGATGAAGCGGCAGAGGTAGCCGGCCCAGTCGACGAGGTCCGGCGACACGGGCAAGGAGATCACGCCGGGACCCGACGCGAGAAGGGTCGCAACGTCGAACGAACCGCAGCAGTGCACGCCGCTCAGCGTGGTGGTCGGCAGGGCCGCCATCGCAGCCGACATGCGGTCGATCGCTTCGTCCGGCGGGATCGGAAAGCCGGGTGTCATCAACTCGGTGAGCCACGGTTCGTCGAGTACGACCATCTGCGGCGACTGCGGGAGCACGTGGCTGACGGCCGCCGACAGCTCGATCAGCGACGACCGCACACAGGCGCTCGCCAGGTCGAACGCCGCACGCCGATCGAGACCGGCTCGCTCGAGAGCGACGCCGAGCGTGACCGGGCCGATGAACTGCCACTTGACCGGGGCGCCATCGAGCCGGACCTTGCCGGCGAGGTCGAGGAACGACCGGAACCCGACGAACGAATCGCCGCCGAGGAGGCTGCCGACCGTGAGGTCGCCCTGCGCATTTCCCGGCTCGTTGCGATCGGCGATCTCGAGCATGCCATCGCCGTCGACCGCCAGGCCGGGAATACGCACCGTCGCCTGGCCGAGCATCGTCTCGGCGAGCGATCGACGCGGAAGTGACGGGATCGTCGCAATGTCGAATTCGCTCATCGCGAACGCCGCGGCCGCTTCGGGATCGCGGTGAGGGAGGCTCCCGCAGCCGACCACGGCGCCGTCGGCGAACGGTGTGGGGCCGGCGCGACGCATGGAAACCGGCGGTGGAACACTGGCCATCTCGTCACCTCCCCATGGTGGTCGTCACTGCTCTGTCATCTCCGAGGGCTCGAAACCCGTCTCGGCATCGTTCCACGGCAGGGCCTTGCGAGCCGAATCCGCGACGGGGTCAGTGACACATGTCGCCTTCGGTGCCGTTTCGCGGCACGCTGTTCCGATGTCCGCAGCACCTGACCAACGATCGGAGGAGACCGACCGCACGCCTGCGCTCGCCGCGGTGATGCCGTGGGCTGCCCGGATCGGGTGGATCGCCGTGGCAGTCGTGGGTGGTTCGGCGATCGAGGCCGCCGTCGATGATCGCAGCAGCGCCGTCGCCTGGACCGCCGCTATCGGCGGCTGGTCGATCTGGGCGTTCGTCGCGCTCGGCTTGGCGATCGCCTCGGTGCGCTCCCTCACCCTCGTTCGGGTCGGCGTGCCGCTCTCACTCGTGGCCACGGTCGCTGCGGGTCTCGGTGGCGCGCCGGCGGTCGATCTGCTGCTGCTCGGCGTCCCCGCGTTGGTCACCGCGGGCGCCGCTGCCTCGGCCGAGTTCGGGCGCCAGTTCGTCCAGGCCTCCGCCTACGGCGACGAGGAGCGGTTCCCGCTTCGCCTCCCTGTCGCCGCCGGGGCGGCCGCTGTCGTGACCTGGTTGGTGTGGGCGCCGACCGTCGTGGCGGGTCCGTTGCTGGTCGCCGCGAAACAGTGGGTGGTCGGCGGGCTGGTCGTCGCGGTCGCCGTTGCCGGCATCGTCTTCCTCGGGCCTCGCTGGCACCGCTTGTCCCGACGGTGGTTCGTCATGGTGCCGGCGGGCATCGTGCTGCACGACCCGGTGGTCCTGGCCGACACGTTGCCGTTGCGAACCGCGCAGATCGCCCGCCTTGCGCTCGCTCCCGCAGACACCGAGGCCGCCGATCTCACCGGTCCGGCGAGCGGCTACGCCGTCGAGGTCGCAACGACCGAGTCGATCACCACCGTGTTCGCCTTCACCCCGGCGGAGCCGAACGGACGTGCCATCCACCTGCGGGCGTTCCTCGTCGCCCCGACGCGCCCCGGTGCCGTTCTCCGAGCTGCGCAACGCCGCGGCCTCCCCGTCGCCTGATCCGGCCGGCGCCGACGGTTCAGCGGCAGATGCCGCCGCCGAGCACCATCGTGTCGGTCAGGTCGTAGAACACGACGCTCTGGCCCGGAGCGATCCGGCGCTGCGGTTCGGTCCACTCCACGCGGATGCTGCCACCGGCCGACGCAGCGATGCGCGCCGGCAGCGGGCGGCCGTGCGCGCTGCACTGCACCAGCACCGTTGCCTCGACCGGTTCGTCGACCCAGGTGACCCCATCGACGTCGAGGCCGGCGCGGAGCAGGTCGGCGTCGCCGCCGACGGTGACGACGGCGGCGGTGGTGTCGACGTCGACCACGTAGCGCTTCGGCCCACCACCGGGCAGGCCGAGGCCCTTGCGCTGACCGACCGTGACGAGTTCGACCGACTCGACCTGACCGAGTGCCGCACCGTCGGTGTCGACGACCGTGCCTGACCGGAACGGGATCCGCTCGCCGAGGAACGACGTGCGGCCGCCGGTGGAGGTGATGAAACACACGTCCTGACTGTCGGGCTTGTCGGCGGTGCGCAGGTCGATCGATGCCGCGAGCGCGCGCACGTCGGACTTCTGCAGTCCACCGACCGGGAACATCGTGCGAGCGAGCTGCTCCTGGTCGAGCATGTGGACCACGTAGCTCTGGTCCTTGGCCGGATCGGCGCCGCGTTCGAGCGTGTACCGCCCGCGCGCGGTTCGACCGATGTTCGCGTGGTGACCGGTGGCGACGGCGTCGAAGCCGAGCAGATCGGCGCGTTCGGCCAGACGGGCGAACTTCACCGAGCGGTTGCACTCGATGCACGGGTTCGGCGTGATCCCGCGGGCGTGCGCATCGACGTACGGTGCCACGACGTGTTCGTCGAAGTCGTCGCCGAAGTTGAACACGAGATGGTCGATGCCGAGTTGTTGCGCGACCCGGCGGGCATCGTCGACGTCGGACACCGAGCAGCAGCCGGTGTCGCTGTCGCCGCCCCACAGCTTCATCGTGACGCCCACCACCTCGTGCCCGGCTCGCTGCAGCAGGAGCGCGGCGACCGACGAGTCGACGCCGCCGCTCATCGCGCACATGACCTTCATCGGGAACCGCCTCGGCGCAGCCGCTCGACGGCGGGCACCATCACGTCGATGGCTCGATCGACGTCGGCGGTCGTGCTCGTGTGGCCGAGCGTGAGCCGGAGCGCGCCGAGCGCTGTTCCGCGATCGACGCCCATCGCGGCGAGCACGTGCGACGGCTCCATCGCACCGCTGGCGCAGGCGGAGGCCGCTGATGCGCACACGTCTGCCTCGTCGAGCAGGTAGAGCAGCGCTTCGGACTCGACACCGGCGATGCAGACGTGCGCCGAGCCGGCGACCTTGCGATCCGGCGGCACGGTCTCGACGATGCCGTCGAGCTGTCCCTGCAGGCCCTCGACGAGCCGGTCGCGGAGGTCGCCGATCCGGACGGCGTCGCTGTCGCGCTCGGCGTCGGTGAGCCGGAGCGCCTCGGCCAGCGCGACGATGCCGGCGGCGTTCTGGGTGCCGCTGCGACGCTCACGTTCCTGGCCCCCGCCGATGATCAACGGATCGACACGCGGCCCTCCCCGCTCGACGAGCACACCGATGCCTTTCGGTCCGCCGAACTTGTGCGCGCTGAGCGACAGCAGATCGACGTGTGGTGTGACCTTGCGGAGATCGAGCCAGCACGCTGCCTGCACGGCGTCGGTGTGCAGGAGGGCATCGGGGGCATGCCGACGCACCACCCTCGACACCTCGGCGATGTCGGTGACCGTGCCGACCTCGTTGTTGACGGCCATCACGCTGACCACGGCGACATCCGACTCCTCGTCGAGCACCGCGGCGAGTTCGTCGAGGTCGACCGAACCGGTCTCGTCGACGCCGACGACACGTCCGCCCACGTGCTCGACCACGTGGAGGACGGCGTGGTGTTCGACCGCCGGGCAGACCGCGACGCCGCCTCGGCGGCTGACCGCACCCGCGATCGCCATGTTGTCGCTCTCGGTTCCACCGCCGGTGAACACCACCTCGTTCGGTCGGCAGCCCAGGATCCCGGCGACGACGTCTCGCGACTCGTCGATGGCCTTGCGGGTGCGCCGCGAGAAGCGATGCGAACCGGATGGGTTGGCGTAGAAACCCGTGAGGTACGGCATCATCGCCTCGATCGCCTCGGGACGCATCGGCGCCGAGGCGGCATGGTCGAGATAGGTGATCGCCGGCTCGGTCACCCCGACCAAGCTACCGCCGACCAATCACGCCAGGGGTCGGACCCCTGGCGTGAGACCCCGGGCGCAACACGTAGCCTCGCGTCGATGCGCGGGTACGACGAGCGTTCCTACGGCGACGGGTTCGCGGACGTGTACGACGAGTGGTACGCCGACGTCACCGATGTCGACGCCACCGTACGACGCATGACTGCGCTGGCGGGCCCTGGGGGAAGCGTTCTCGAACTCGGCGTGGGCACCGGTCGACTGGCCATCCCGATGACCACCGCCGGATTGCGGGTGGTCGGTGTCGACAGCAGCCAGCCGATGCTCGATCGCCTCGCCGAGCGCGACACGGCCGGCACCGTCACGGTGATCCGCGGCGACATGGTCGACGACCTCCCCGACGGCCCGTTCGACGCCGCGCTCGTCGCCTACAACACGATCTTCAACATCCTCGACGCCGAGGGCCAACAGCGCTGTTTCGATGCGGTCGCCGCTCGCCTCCGGCCCGGAGCGACCTTCGTCGTCGAGGCGTTCGTGCCCGACGCCGACCGGCCGCCGACGTCGACCTCCGACGTGTCGGTCCGATCGCTCGCAGCGGACCGTGTCGTGCTGTCGGTGTCGGTCGACGATCCGGAGCACCAGCGCGCCGAGGGCCAGTTCGTCCAGTTCACCGAGTCGGGCGGCGTCCGCCTCCGGCCGTGGTCGATCCGCTGGTCGACCCCCGAACAGCTCGATGAGATGGCCGAACGGGCGGGGCTCGTGCTGCGCGACCGCTCGACGGACATGACCGGCACGCCGTTCACCCCCGACAGCGAACAGCACGTGTCGGTGTACGAGAAGCCGGAGGCAGTGGATGAGCAGTGACGTCAAGTTCGGGCTCGGCGTACCCAACGGCGGTGACTTCGCTGATCCGACCCGGTTGGCCGTGCTCTCCCGTGAGGCCGAGGACGCCGGTTGGGACGGGTTCTTCCTGTGGGACCACGTGATCCGGCGCCGGCCCTGGCAGCCGATGGTCGACCCGTGGGTGACCCTCGCCGCGGTGGCGACGGCGACCGATCGACTGATCCTCGGGCCGATGGTGACGCCGCTGGCGCGCCGACGCGTGTCGGTGGTGGCGCGGCAGTCGGTGACCCTCGACGTGCTGTCGGGCGGCCGGCTCCGCCTCGGCGTCGGGCTCGGCGCTCCCGACGACGAGTTCACCCGTTTCGGGGAGGACGCCGACCCGAGGCGTCGCGCCCGGATCCTCGACGAGTCGCTCGAGGCGCTCACGCAGCTCTGGTCCGGCGAGGAGGTGTCCTACCGCGGCGAGCACGTCGTCGCCGACGGGGTGCAGTTCCTCCCGACGCCCGCACGGGGCCGGATCCCGATCTGGGTCGCCGGCGGTTGGCCGGGTGGACCTCCCTTTCGACGGGCGGCCCGTTTCGACGGCGTCTGGCCCGTCGCCTCGGCGGGCGGGTACCTCACCGTCGACGAGTTCGCCGAGTGTGTCGCCACCGTTCGTCGCCACCGCAACGAGATCGGCCGAACGGACGAAGGGTTCGATACCTGCTTCGTCGACCGCAGCCCCTCGGTCACCGATGCTGCGACCGCCGACCGGATCGGCCGACTCACCGAGGCGGGCATGACCTGGTGGATCGACTCCCTCGACGACCCGACCCTGCCGTTCGAGCACCACCGGTCCCGCGTCCTCGCCGGTCCCCCCTCCTGACCCCCGTCAGAAGGAGTGGTAGCCGCCGTCGATCGTGATGACGTCGCCGGTGTGGTAGCTCGACGCCGAACTGGCGAGGTACACGGCGAGGCCCCCGAAGTCGGCGGGGACCCCCCATCGGCGTGCCGGAACACGCGGGAGCACCTTCTCCACGAACCGATCCCACTCGAACGCACCGGCCGTCATGTCGCTCTCGATCCAGCCGGGGAGGATCGAGTTGCACCGGACGCCATGGCGCGCGTGCTGCACTGCGATCGCCTTCATCATCGAGTTGACGCCGGCCTTGGAGGCGCCGTAGTGCTGGCCCGACTGTTGACCGAAGAACGCGGAGCCGGACGTGGTGAACACGATCGACCCACCCGCCTCGTCGCCGTTCTCGGCACGTTCCACCATGTGGCGCGCGGCCTCGCGTGCGGTGAAGAAGGCTCCGTCGAGGTTCACCCGCATCACCCGTCGCCACTCGTCGGCGGACATGCCGACGAAGCTGGGGGCCTGCCCACCGACCCCGGCGTTGACGAAGCACGAATCGATCCGACCGAGTTCGCCGATCGTGTCGGCCATCGCCTGCACCACCGCCGCCTCGTCGCCGACATCGCACACGATCGACAGCAGCTCCACGTCGTGACGGCCCAGCTGCTCGATCGCGGCATCGTTCTTGTCGGGGTTCGTCCCCCAGATCGCCACGTCGGCGCCGTGGGCGGCGAGCGCCTCGGCCATGCCGAGACCGATGCCGCTGTTGCCACCGGTCACGAGCGCGACATGGCCGGAGAGATCGAACGGGGACCCGTCGGGGAGTGCCATCGCGTCACAGTAGGGCGTCGACCGTCGCCGTCGGTCACGCACCGGCCGCCGCGGGCGGATAGCGTCATCAACGCATGTATCTCGAGCGCGTCCGCCAGCCCGCCGACCTGCGGGACCTGTCGTACGACGAACTCAACGATCTCGCCGGCGAGATCCGTGACTTCGTCGTGTCGGCGGTGTCGGACACGGGCGGCCACCTCGGCTCGAACCTCGGCGCTGTCGAACTCACGCTCGCACTCCACCGGGTGTTCGACTCCCCCACCGACGCGATCCTGTGGGACACGGGCCACCAGGCCTACATCCACAAGATCGTCACGGGCCGCCAGCGCCAGTTCGAACAGCTCCGCCAGCAGGGCGGCCTCTCCGGCTACCCGAGCCGCGAGGAGTCCGAACACGACTTCGTCGAGAACAGCCACGCCTCCACGATCCTGTCGTACGCCTACGGCATGGCGGTCGCACGCGACCTCGGCGTCGACCACCACCGCCACATCGTCGCCATCCTCGGCGACGGCTCGATGACCGGTGGCATGGCTTACGAAGCGATCAACAACATCGGTCACGGCGACAAGCGCGTCATCATCGTGCTCAACGACAACGGCCGCTCGTACGCGCCGACGGTGTCGATGCTGTCGGCGAGCGCCCAGAGCAAGGACGAGCGCGCCAACCACCCGAGCGTCACCGACGCACTCACCGAGAAGCTGTCGCACGCACTCACCGACATCCGCCTCAACCCGGTGTACGTGCGCCGCCAGCGCCGTCTCGAGGAGTTCCTGCAGCACCTGCCCGTCGTCGGTCACCAGGCGGGGTCGGCGATGGACGCATTCAAGGCCGGCGTGCGCGAGTTCCTCCAGCCGCCTTCGTTCTTCGAAGCACTGGGCGTGCGGTACGTCGGCCCGTTCGACGGCCACAACATCGAGGAGATGGAGCACGCGTTCCAGAACGCGATCGAGCTGTCCGAGGAGGGCCCGATCCTCGTCCACGTGCTCACCCAGAAGGGTCGCGGCTACTCGCCCGCCGAGGACGACGACGAGAAACACCTGCACGACGCACCGGTGTTCGACCCGCTCGTCGGCCCGCCCAAGGCGGTCGCCACCGGCTACACACAGGCCTTCGCCGAGGCGATCGTCAAGGAGGCCGAGGCCGAAGAACGCATCGTCGCCATCACCGCAGCGATGCCGGGCCCGACCGGCCTGTTGCCGTTCCAGGACCGCTTCCCCGACCGGATGTTCGACGTCGGCATCGCCGAGCAGCATGCGGTCACCGGCGCCGCCGGCATGGCCATGGCCGGCCTCCGCCCGATCGTTGCGATCTACTCGACGTTCCTCAACCGGGCGTGGGACCAGGTCGTCTACGACGTCGCGCTGCATCGGCTCCCGGTGATCTTCTGCCTCGATCGGGCGGGCGTGACCGGACCGGACGGGGCCAGCCACCACGGTGTGTACGACATGGCGCTGCTGTCGAAGGTTCCCGGGATGCGCGTCCTTGCACCGTCGAGCGCACAGGAACTCGCTCAGATGCTGCACGACGCGGTCGCACTCGTCGACGACGGCCCGATCGCGATCCGCTATCCGCGCGGCGCCGCCCGCCAGGTCGGCGAGAGCGAGGTCGGGTCGGGACTCAGCGCCCGGAGGGTCCGCTCCGGTTCGGGGACGTGCATCGTGGCCATCGGCAAGATGCTCGAGACCGCAGAGAAGGCCGCCGACGTGCTCGCGAAGGAGGGCATCGAGGTGACCGTCTGGGATGCCCGCTGCTGCGCGCCGCTCGATGCGGCGATGATCGCCGACGCCGCGACCCACGAACGCCTGGTGACGATCGAGGACGGAATCCGCGACGGCGGGATCGGTATGTCGGTCGGAGACGCCGTGTGTGCGTTGCGCACCCACACCGACGTGAGCATCCTCGGCCTCCCGACGAAGTTCATCCCGCACGACCCGAAGTCCAACGTGATCCTCAGCCGCTTCGGGCTCGACGTCGACGGCCTCGTCACCACCATTCGCAACGGTTGACGAGGTGGCGTTCACGCCGATCTCGACCCCGCGACTGCTCCTCCGACCGGTCAGGCAGAGTGACGCCCACCATCTCGCTGCTCGACGGAGTGACCCCGACGTTGCCAGGTACCAGAACTGGTTGACGCCGTACCCGCTCGAACGCGCCGAAGCGATGATCGCCGAGCTCATGGCGCTCGAGGGGCCCACCGACGACGAGTGGTGGATGCTGACGGTGGCGGACCCGTCCGATTCCGAGGTGTTCGGCGATCTGGTCGTGCACCTCACCCAGGAGGGACGAACGGCGGAGATCGGCTACACGCTCGCCCGCCGTGTGTGGGGTCACGGGTACGCCGTGGAGGGAGCGGCGGCGCTGGTCGAGTACCTGTTCGAGACGGTCGGCGTCACGCGTGTCGAGGCGATGCTCCACCCCGACAATCCGGCTTCGGCGATGGTGCTCGAACGGGCCGGGCTGCTCTTCGAAGGGCACACGCGCTCGTCGTTCTGGCTCGGCGACGACAACTCCGACGACTGGCTGTACGGGATGACCCGTCCCGATTGGGACACGTGGCGCAACCGCCCGCGCCATCGACCCGAGCACGTCGAGCTGGTCGAGGTGACGCGAGACAACCTCGACGCGGTCCTCGCACTGGCAACACATCGCTCACAGCAGCGCTTCGTCGAGCCGGTCGCCAACTCCCTGGCGGAGGCGCTCGTGCCGCCGGCTGCCCAGGGTGAGACCATCAGGCCCTGGTGTCGCGCCGTGCTCGCCGACGGTGAACCGGTCGGCTTCGTGATGGTCGGCCGTTCGCCCTCCGGGGATCAGGCTCCGTACCTCTGGCGTCTGCTCGTCGACCGTCTGCACCAACGCCGCGGGATCGGCGGTGCGGTGATCGGCCTCGTCGCCGATCAGTGCCGTACGTGGGGAGCCGCTGAACTCCTCGCGTCGTGGATGCCCGCCAAGGGCTCACCCGAGCCGTTCTTCGTGAGCTGCGGGTTCGTTCCCATCGGCACCGGCGACGACGGCGAGGTCGACGCACACCGGGTCCTGACCAGCGCACCGCTTCGGCGCGGAAGCGGCAGCTCGTAGTGTTCGTGACGTGAGCGACACCACGACCGATCCGTACGCCGCCTTCACGCACCTGCGATTCGACCGGCCGAGCAGCGGTGTACTCCTGATCACGCTCGACGACCCGGAACGGATGAACGCCACGGGCGCCGACATGCACCTGCAGCTCTCGCAGGTGTTCCGCACGATCGACGACGACCCCACCGTGCGAGCCGCCGTCGTCACCGGTGCCGGGCGGGCCTTCTCGGCGGGCGGCGACCTCGACTGGATCGCCGAACAGGTCGGCGACTACGCCCAGACCATCCGGGTCATGAAGGAGGCCGGCGACATCGTCCGCACGATGATCGACTGCGACACGCCGATCGTGTCGGCGATCAACGGCGTGGCCGTCGGCGCGGGTCTCGCGGTGGCGCTGCTCGCCGACATCAGCATCATCAACGAAGACGCCAAGCTCACCGACGGCCACATCCGCCTCGGTGTGGCGGGAGGGGATCACGCCGTTGCGATCTGGCCGCTGCTCTGCGGCATGGCCAAGGCGAAGTACTACCTGCTCACCGCCGACTTCCTCGACGGTCGCGAGGCGGAACGGATCGGGCTCGTGTCGAAGGCGGTGCCGGCCGACGAGGTGCTGACCACGGCGCTGGGGATCGCCGAGAAGCTGGCTGCCGGCCCGGTGGATGCGACCCGGATGACCAAGCGGGCACTCAACCACTGGCTGCGCCAGGCGCTGCCCAACTTCGAGGCGTCACTCGCCTACGAGATGATCAACTTCCTCGGACCCGACGCGGCCGAGGGCCTGGCGGCGTTGCAGGAGAAGCGGCCGCCACACTTCCCCTCCGCCGTGTCTGTCGAGCCCGCCACACCGCCCAGGCCGTCCACGCCCTCATCCGCGCCCTGACGATCGGAGAACCCGATGGACCACGCTCCCGACCTGACCCACGAACTGGCACTCGCGCTCGACGTGGCGGACACCGTCGATGGATACACATTGCCGAACTTCCACGAGGCCGATTTCGACATCGACTGGAAGCGCAATCGAACCGAGGTGACCGAGATCGACCGCCGCGCCGAGACGATGATCGTCGAACGGTTGCTGCACGAACGGCCCCACCACAGCGCATTCGGCGAGGAGCACGGCGCGGTCGGCGACGTCGCCTCGCCGTGGCAGTGGGTGATCGACCCGATCGACGGCACGTCGGGGTTCGTGCGCGGCATCCCGATCTGGGCGACCCTGATCGCGCTGGTCCACGAGGACCGTGGCGCCCTGCTCGGCGTGGTCTCGGCTCCGGCTCTGGGCCGCCGGTGGTGGGGCGGGCTCGGGCTCGGCGCGACCGTATCGGTGTTCGGCGACGAACGACCGATCGTGGTGTCGACCGTCGACGACCTCGGCGAGGCGCAGGTGAGCATCACCCACAACCACGGATGGGACGCGCTCGGGCTCACCCCTGCGCTCGTTCGACTCCAGCAACAGGCCCGACGGTCGCGGGGCATCGGCGACTTCTGGCAGCACATGCTCGTCGCCGAAGGAGCGATGGACGTGGCGGTCGACGCCGTCGGCGTCGCGCCCTACGACATCGCCGCCGTGAAGCCGATCGTGGAAGCCGCCGGCGGCAGCCTGACCGATCGCCACGGCATGCCGACACATCTGAACAACACGGCGATCAGCACCAACCGCCTCCTCCACGACACCGTCATCGCCGCGCTCGCCGAGTGATGCAACGACGGGTGCCGGACGCCAGTCGTCACATCGACGCCGGCGGCGGCGGATAGCGTCCTCGGCCATGTCGAACGACCGGACGCCGCCCACCGCCGCGCCTGGCGAGAATGCGCCGGAGACGCTGGCGATCACCGCGGGTCGCGCGGCGAGCGGATCGTCGTTGGCGCCCGCGCTGTGGGCGTCGAGCACCTGGGAATCCGAAGGTCTGGACGACGCCCACCGCCGCGCGACCTCGGTGCGCCACGGCGACTTCTACAGCCGGTACTCGAACCCGACCGTCACGTCGTTCGAGCAGGCGATGGCCGAACTGGAGGGGGCCGAGGCCTCGCTCGCGTTCGCATCGGGCATGGGTGCGTTGGCCTCGACCGTGTTCGCCCTCTGCTCCACCGGCAGCCACATCGTGGCCCAGCGTCAGCTGTACGCCGGTACCCTCGCCTTCCTCCAGGGCCCCTGCCGTCGCATGGGGATCGACGTCACGTTCGTCGACGTCGCAACCCCCGGCGCCTTCGCCGCCGCCGTCGAGCCCGGTCGCACGATGCTCGTGCTGGCCGAGTCGCCGTCCAACCCGCTTCTCGAATTGGCGGACCTCGACGAGCTCGGCGCGATCCGCGGCCCGTTCACCGTCGTCGACTCGACGTTCTCCACGCCGCTCGGCCAGCAGCCGCTTGCCCACGGGGCCGACATCGCCCTGCACTCGGCCACGAAGGGCATCGCGGGCCACAACGACGCCACGCTCGGCGTGATCTCGGGCGATGCCGACCTCCTTGCGGAGATCTGGGCCTACTCGGTGCTCCACGGCGCCACGCCGTCGCCCTTCGACGCCCTCAACGCCCTTCGAGGAATCCGCACACTCGGCGTGCGAACCCGCCACCAGAACGAGACCGCCCGTTCCTTGGCGGTCACCCTCGCCGACCATCCCGAAGTGCGCTCGGTCCACTACCCCGGGCTGAGCGAGCACCCGCAGCACCAGCTCGCCACCAGACAACTGCGCCAGTACGGCACGGTGCTGTCGTTCGAAGTGGCCGATCGTGCGACCGCCGCATCGTTCCTCGACCGTCTCCGCGTCGCCCGCGTCGCCACCTCACTCGGCGGGCCAGAGACGCTCGTGTGTCATCCCGCGACCTCCACGCACGCGAGCCTCACACCCGACGAGCAGGCTGCCACCGGTGTCAGTGACGGGCTGCTGCGCGTGTCGGTCGGCCTCGAGGACTGCGCCGATCTGATCGCCGACTTCGACCACGCGCTCGAATCCCCGGCCTGACGACCGTCGGTGCCGAGCTCGTCACCGAGGGCCGGCACACGCTGGAGGGGTTTCGTCCGACGCAGTGCGCGACACTCGTCCGATGGGTTCGATGCAGGTGATCCGCGCCGACGAACGATCTCGGTACGAGTTGTACGACGACGACGAGCTGCTCTCGTTCGCGCCGTTCTCGCAAGCCGATGGTGTGGTGACCGTGCCGCACGTGGAGACGAGGGTGCAGCACCGGGGCAACGGCTTCTCGGCGGTGCTGATGGACGGCGTGGTCAGCGACCTCCGGGCGAACGGACTCCGCATCCGACCGCTCTGTTCGGTCGCACGCCGTCACGTCCAGTCCCTCCCCGATGCCGACCAGCTGATCGTCGGCTGACGAGGTGCCGCAACATCACCACGCTGCGCGGGCTGGAACCCGCCGCCGAACCGCTCACCGCGTCGTTCTCGTACGCGAACCGCTCGCGGAGGAGTTCACGAGGAGGGGGCGTGTGAGTGACTAGGAGTAGAAGGGGTTCTCACCGGTGGCGTGATCGGTGAGATCCTTGACCCGCTCGACGCCGTCGATCGCGTCGACCAGCATCGTCTGCACGCCGTCGAGCATCGTCATCTTGCTCATCGAACAGCCGTGGCAGCCGCCTCCCATCGTGAGATAGGCGGTGCCCTCGCCGTCGTGGCCGACGTAGGTGACGAACCCGCCGTGCGCCGCGAGGGCCGGATTCACCTCGGCGGCGACGAGCGCCTCGATCTCGGCCGACAGTTCGTCGTCGGCGGTCAGGCCGTCGATCGATGGAGCGGCCGGCCGATTGGGGTTGCGGATCACGAGACCCTGGGTGGGCGTGTAGTCGAGCGTGGCACCGGTGAGCAGCTCGACGTCGTCGCCGGGGATGATCACCTTCATCCCATCGTGGGTGCGGACCTCGTCGGTGAAGGCGGCGGTGAGGAATTCCTCGAACGACAGGTCGTAGCGGAACTCCTCTCCCGGATCGGATGCGATCGCCAGGCGAAGGCCGAGCTTGTCACCGTCGGCCTCGTCGTCGCGCAGCTCGCGCAGATGGTCGAGTGCCTCGGGTGTCACCACGATGATCGGTTCGCTGGACGCCGCTCCACTCGTCTCCGCGGCCATGGCTTCGAGGGGACTCATCGAGAAAAGGCTATCGGCGTACGCCCCGTGGGGGACCCCACGGGGCGAACGGATCGATGCGCGCCCCGGTGGCGTACGCTCGCCGCAGTGACCGACGGCAGCCGCAAGGCGATCTTCGCAGCCTTCTTCGCCAACCTCGGCATCGCCATCTCGAAGTTCGTCGGCTTCCTGATCACCGGATCGGCGAGCCTCCTCGCCGAGACGGTCCACTCCCTCGCCGACACCGGCAACCAGCTGTTGCTGTTCCTCGGCGGCAAGCGTGCGACGAAGTCGGAGAACGCAACCCACCCGTTCGGGTACGGACGGGAACGGTACTTCTGGGCCTTCGCCGTGGCGCTCGTGCTGTTCTCGGCCGGCGGGATGTTCGCGCTCTACGAGGGCATCTCGAAGCTGCGCGACCCCCACGAGGTCGAGAGCATGGGGGTGGCGGTGACGATCCTGGTCGTCGCGATCCTGCTCGAGTCGTACTCCCTGCGCACGGCCGTCCGCGAGTCGAAGCACGTGAAGGACCCGACAACGAGCTGGTGGGGGTTCGTCCGGCACACCAGACAACCGGAGCTGCCGGTGGTGCTGCTCGAGGACGTCGGCGCGCTCATCGGCCTCGTGTTCGCCCTGTTCGGCGTGGTGCTCGCCCAGGTCACCGGCGAGCCGCGTTGGGATGCGATGGGCTCGGTGATGATCGGCATCCTGCTCATCGTGATCGCGATCGTGCTGATCGTCGAGATGAAGAGCCTGCTGATCGGCGAGTCGGCGAGTGCAACCACGCAGGACGCCATCGCCGAGGCGATCAGGTCGACGGCGAACGTCGACCAGCTGATCCACATGCGCACCGAACATCTCGGACCCGACGAGATCCTCGTCGGCGCCAAGATCGAGTTCGCCTCCGCGCTCTCGGCTGACGAGCTCGTCGCGGCGATCAACGACACCGAGGACGCGATCCGCGCAACGACGCCGTCGGCCACCGTGATCTACCTGGAACCCGACCTCGTACGCGCCGACCATCCCGACCTGGCCGACCCGGCGCCGTGACCGACAGCCGGCGATCGGCGCCGCTCGCCGAACGGTTCAGCGGCCGCACCCTGGCCCTGGTGGCCATGGTGGTGGCAGTCGTGAGCTTCTCGTCCAGTTCGTCGTTGATCAAGTGGTCGGAGTCGACCGGCTCGGTGATCGCGTTCTGGCGGATGATCGGTGCGGTCATCGGGTGGTGGACCGTCCTGTTGGTCTTGAAGGCCCATCGCGGACGACCACTGCCGACGGCGACGGCGTGGCGCAGTGCTGCACTTCCCGGATTGTTCTTCGGCGCAAACATCGCGCTGTTCTTCACGGCGATCACCAAGACGAGCATCGCCCATGCCGAGTTCATCGCGGCGCTGAACCCGCTGGTGCTGCTGCCGCTCGGCGCACTGTTCTTCTCCGAGAGCCCGAACTGGAGAGCGCTGCGCTGGGGCGCGCTGTCGATCGTCGGCGTGGCGCTCGTGCTCTTCTTCGGCCCGGAGTCGGGAGCGTCGTCGGTCGGGGGCGACCTGCTGATGATCGGCGTGATCGCCCTCTGGAGCGGGTACCTCCTGTCGTCGAAGCGGGCGCGTGCTTCGGGTGTGGGCACGCTCGACTTCATGTCGTGCATGATGCCGATCGGGGTGCTGATGGCCGCACCGATCGCTGCGGTGATCGCCGGGGCCGACGTGTTCGCGTTGAGCGGGCGAGGCTGGACCGTGGTCGTGATCCTCACGTTCCTCACCGGGATGCTGTCGCACGGATGCATCGTGTTCGCCCAGCAGCACATACCGGTGGCGACGATCGGGATCATGCAGACCGCGCAGCCGGCGATCGCCGTGCTGTTCGGGTTCCTGATCCTCGGTGAGGCGGTTCGGCTCCCCCAGGTGGTCGGCATGGCACTCGTGATCAGCGGCCTGGCGCTGTTCATCCTGACCAGTCAACGGTCGAGCGCAGCGCTCGCCGCCACGGTCACCGCTGAAGCCGCCGACGCGGTGTGAGGGCTCCCACCCACCGATGGCGGACGTCCACCCTGCGTTCAGATGAAATCCGTGAGGCCGTGCGAGGATGGTGCCATGCGCATCCTGGTGACGAACGACGACGGCATCGACTCGATCGGACTGCACGTGCTCGCCCGTGCGATCTGCGCCCTCGACGGCGATCACGAGGTGGTCGTGATCGCTCCCGACCAGGAGTACTCGGGTGCCGGCGCAGCGATCGGCGCCCTCCACCTGATCCAGCCGGAGGTACGGCGGGCCCACATCTCCGACTGCCCCGCCGACGGCATCTGGAAAGTCAGCGGCCCGCCCGCGCTGTGTGTGTTCTTCGCCCGTCTCGGTGCCTTCGGCGGCGCGTTCGACCTCGTCGTGTCGGGGATCAACCCGGGTGCCAACGTCGGGCGGTCGGTGTACCACTCGGGCACGGTGGGCGCCGCGCTCACCGGGCGCAACGGCCACATCTCCGGCATCGCGATCAGTCAGTCGGTCACCGGATTCGGCGTCGAGGGCCAGGGCTGGGACGAGGCGGTCGCATCACAGCAGTGGGACAGCGCCGCGACGGTCGCTGCCACCGTCGCGCAGTCGCTGCTCGACGACATGCCGGTCGATCCGGTGGTCGTCAACATCAACGTGCCCGACCTCCCCATCGAGGAGTTCGGTACGTGGAGGTATGGGCAGGTCGGCGATCAGCCGCCACGGTCGATGGCCGCAGCGACGCTCAAGCCGATCCCCGGGCACGAGGACGCGTTCACCGTCGAGATGGGCTGGGGCGACACGGTGGAACTCGCTCCCGAGACCGACGGCGGCATCATCGAACGCAACGACGTGGCGATCACCTACCTCACCCGGCTGCAGCACGAGGACCGCGCCGACCTCGGCTCGATCGCCAAGTCGCTCGACACCCTGCTCGGGGGTTGAGCGGATCAGCCGCCAGCAGCCGGACGCGTGCCGATCGACGCGATCCGCCCGAGGTCTTCGATCACCGCCACGTCGCCCGGCTCACGGGGCTGGAAACGCAGCTGACCGGCCTGGTCGGTGAACAGGCCCGAGCTGTCGGCAGCCCAGGTGTCCGCGTAGAAGATCGAGTCGACGCGGCCGATGTCGATCGATGCCCCCGTCTCGGCATCGATGATCCGTCGGACACCGGTGCCGCGGCTGGTGTCGGTGGCGACGACCGACCGACCATCCGGCGACAGGCGCGTCGATGGATCCACGAAGCCGGTGCCGACCAGCGCAGCGAGCGACACCAGCGAGCGCTCACCGGTCGATGCGTCCACGACCACCTGCGCACAGGTCAGCGCAGCATCGCACTCCTCGACCGCGAAGTGCCCGCTTCCCGTGGCCAGCAGGTCACCTTCGCTCACGCGTCGTACCGTCTCGTCGGGTGCGATCGCATACACACCGCCGGGACGGTTGACCACCACCTCACCCGACGGGAGGAAGCTCCGGGCCCAGAACACGTGGTCGTCGAACGCTCCGTCCTCGACGGGCACCAGCGTGCCGTCGCGTTCGAGGACGAACTGCTGCTCGGGGGAATCCCCCGAGCTCGCCGCCGTGGTGACGACGAACCGGTCGGTTCCCGGCCACCCCTGCACGAAGATGACGCCATCGGCGATCTCGATCTGATCGATCGGCGCATCATCGCGCACCACCGTCAGCAGCCGCGACGAGTACACGACGATCGCATCGTCGGTCACGACGACCTGCCCGTCGACACCCGCCGTTCCGAGCGAGATGCTCCGAACCCGCCCCGACGGGAACTCGACGCGATGCAGGGCGCCGTTGTCGGTGAGCGCAACGAGTTCGGTCGGTACCTCGATCGCCGCGAGCGACGGCGGCACGGCGATCGTCCATTCGCTCCAGATCGGGAGCTCACCGGCCTCTGCCACGGACAACTCGGCGACGATCCTCGCCTGCTCGGCAGCGGCACCAGCGGCGGACTCGGCCTCGACCATCGCCTCGGGCGCCACCGTGATCGTGACGACGTCGCCGTCCGCGCCGACCGCGATCGGCACGGTGATCGGAGTCGGCGACACGTTCACCCCGGGATCGCCGGGCAGGGAGGGATCCGAGATCGTGGCTGAGGCCGACGCGTCGGGCCGGTCGTCGTCGCTGCGGACCAACGCGACCACACCGACGACGAGGAGCAGGGCGCCGAACCCGGCGGCGATCAGCACCTGGGGTCGCGCCGGCGAGTTCGACGTACCGCTCACGGGCGGCGCCGGCGGCGCGGCAGGGGCGGATTTCGTCGTCCGCGTCACGACGTCCGCGCCGTCGGGGGTCGAGTTGGCGGGTTCGGGCAACCAGTCGTCGCGTTCCCATGGGGAGCGAGTGTCCTCCGGCCCGGTCATGCGGGACATTCGACCACACTCCTGCAGCAGTACCGTTGCGGTGGTGGATGCTCCGGTCGATGTCGCGCGGCGATATCTCGACGCGTTCGCGGACGCCGACCCCGATGCGATCAGTGCGTTGGTCACCGACGACTTCGTGAACGAGCACCTCGCCGAACTCGGCGACGGCTGTGTCGGGCGGCCGGAGTACCGCCGGCGGCTCCCCGGCTTTCTCGGTACGTTCATCGGGGCGCGGTACACCGTTGTCACCATCGGAGGCCTCGACCTCGACGGCCAGGTCGTCGCCCGCTACCGGTTCACTGCCCACTACGACGGGACGCCGATCGACATCCCCGGGGTGATGTGGTTCGAGGTCCGCGACGGGCTCGTCGCACGCCGAACCGACCTGTGGGACTCGCTGACGTTCCTCCGCCAGACCGGCCAGGCCGACCGAACGTCCGGGGCCCGCCACGCGCCATGATGGCGCGATGGACGAACTGCTGGTCGACAACGGCGACATCACACTGCACGTCGAGGTGACGGGCGAGGGACCCACCATCCTGTGTGTGCACGGCTGGCCGGAGGCGCCCTACTCGTGGCGGAACCAGGTCGCGCACTTCTCCGAGCGCGGGTACCGCGTGGCAGCCATGGACGTGCGCGGCTACGGCGACAGTTCGGCACCGCCCGAGGTCGAGCGCTACACGCTGAAGGACCTCTCGGGCGATGTCGCCGCGGTGGCCGCCGCGCTCGATGACGAACCGGTGGTCCTGTTCGGCCACGACTGGGGTGCGCCGATCACATGGCAGACGGCGATCCGCCACCCGGATCGTGTTCGGGCGGTGGCGGGCCTGAGCGTGCCGCACACCCCGGCGATGCCAGTGTCGTTGATCGACGTCTTCGATCAGCTCTACGCCGACCGGTTCTTCTACATGCTCTCGTTCCAGGAGCCGGGGCGAATCGAGGCGGAGTTCGCAGTCGACACCCGCGCCGCGCTGAAGAAGGTGTACCACGGCTTCTCCGGTGACGCCGCGGCCAACAGCATGCTGGGCGGGGCACCTCGTGACGCGCCCCTCCTGTCGCTGCTCCCCGACCCGCCCGCTGGGCCGTTGAGCTTCATGACCGACGACGACCTCGACCGGTACGCGGCCACGTTCGAGCGCGTCGGCATGGTCGGCGCCTTCAACCGCTACCGGGCGCTGTCGCTCGACGTCGAGGCGAATGCCGACGTCATGGGGGCCACCGTCGATCAACCATCGTGCTTCATCGCCGGTGAGCGCGACCTCGTTCGAGCGTTGGTGCCGGGCGTCGACGCCTTCGCCGACCCGGGGGCCGGGTGCACCGACTTCCGTGGCAGCACGATCATCCCCGGCGCCGGACACTGGGTCCAGCAGGAGGTTCCGGCCGAGACCAACGCCGCGCTCGACGCCTTCCTCGCCACGCTCTGACGATCAGGGCTGCCAGAGTTCGGTCGTCGGGTGGAACTGGCTCCAGGCGAACCAGAACGACTCGTGCGAGCCGAGCGGGTCGCCGGAGGTCGCATCGATCGCGCGCAGGCCGCCCCCATCGGCAACGAGCGCAACACCCGACGCTTCGACCTCGCTTCCTGCTGCGAGCACGTCTCGGGCGAGATCGGCGGGGAAGGCCATCGGTGTGCCGTCGGGAGCGATCACCCCGAGCACCAGCTCCTGGACACCGAGGCGCTCGTCGATGTCGCCGATCGGGAAGATCGGTCCGTTGTCGTCCCGTCCCCCGAGTGGGTCGAGCGGGTAGGAGCGTCCGATCCCACCGTCCTCGGCGATGATCGTGGTGTCGGGGTGCTCGGCCTTCCACTCGGCCCATGTCGTGCGCACCACCGAGGTCTCCTCGAGCACGATGCCGTCGCCCTGGAGCGGGCCGGACACCGCGGCACCCGTGAAGGTGTCGAACACCGACCGCGTGCGCAGGTCGTACATCACCTTGTTCGACCGCGACAGCAGCCCGGAGGTGCGCAGCACGGGAACCTGGGCGGCGCCCTGCTCCACCGCCTGATCGGTGCGATATGCCTGCGCGGAGCCGCACAGGGTGCAGTACGGGACACCGAGTCGGCGGCCTCCGAGCGTCAGGTTGAACATCTCGTGGATCTCCGCGATGTTCTTGGGGATCGCCAGTGCCTCGCCACCTTCGACGATGCCGAACACGACCGCGTCGTCCGGGTACCAGGCGCCGCCCTCGGCGTCGGTGGTCGCCGGGTCGTCGAGTGCCGGAATGCAGCCACCGGGGCAGCCGTCGGGGTCGCCGAGCTCGCGGTCGTCGATCAGCACGCCACCCCAGCTCAGGTGACGCCAGTCGATGTCCGAGTCGGTGTCGGCGAAGAACGGCTCCCACGCCGGTTCGACGAGCAGGAACAGCACCGACTTGTCATCCCGATAGGCCGGGTAGTCCGGGGTGTCCCAGGCGATCAGATGGTTGGTGGCGCTCAGCCAGACGCTGCGCTCGCTGTCGGGGTCGTCCGAGATCGACGTTCCGGTGAGCGCCTCGAACGCCGCGACGAGTTCGTTGCCGCTGTTGTCGCCGGCGCCGAAGAACCGCATCAGGTCGGCGACGTACCAGGCGTGCCGGGCGTCGCCCGCTGCGGCCAGATCGAGTACGGCCTGCTCGTCGATCTCGCCGACGGCGAGCTGCACGCCGATGCGCTCGATGGCCTCGCGTGTCTCGGCTGCACCCTGATCGCTCGCTGCAGGCGACTCCGGGGCGGGCGGGTAACGGAACCGCTGCACGGTGTCGGCGCCGGCCACGCGATCGGTGTCGGCGTCCGGCGGGTCGTCCCCCGACACACAGCCGACCAGGACGACTCCGAACGCGATCGCCAGGGCGGCGATGCGATGACTCCGACGACGGATGCGCAACATGCAGGCAGGGTACGAATCGGTCGATGACCGGGTGCGAACGTCCTGCGGAACTTGGTCGAAACTCGGTGGCCGAATCGCCGAGTCCTCTACAGCCGCCGCCGAGGTCGTCTACTCCTGGACCGCGCCGGGGACGCAGTCGAACAACGTCTCCACCCACGCCTCCAGGTCTTCGCCGAAGCCCTCCGTATCGGCGGCGTCGATGTTGTCGACCAGGAACTGGGCGTCGTCGTCGGAGAGCTCACCCGTCCTGCCGCGTACGCATTCCTCGTCGAAGAGTGATTCGTTCTCGACGAGGAGGTCGGCGAGCTCGGTCTGCGCCGACCCATCCCCACCGTCGTCGCTGCTTCCGCACCCGAACAACAACAGGGATGCACTGGCCACGAGCACTGCAGTCGTCTTCATGTCGCCTCGATTCTCGGTCGTGTGGTCAACACATTGGACCATCCAAGGCCGACCAGGCAGGGTCGAACGACCTGGGCAGGAACCGGAACATGGTCGAAACTCGCCGATCGGTACGTGCAGGTTCGTCGACTCGGGGCATCCTGTGCACATGGCTGATCGACCGATTCCCACCGACGACGAGTTGCGGCAGCGTCTCACCCCGATCCAGTACGAGGTCACCCAGCGCGCCGCCACCGAGCGTGCGTTCACCGGCGAGTACTGGAACGTCGACGACGACGGCACGTACCACTGCGTCGTGTGCGACGAGCCGCTGTTCTCGTCGGAGACGAAGTACGACGCCGGGTGCGGATGGCCGAGCTTCACCGACCCGCTCGCCCAGGAGAAGATCACCCGCAAGGAGGACCGCTCGCACGGCATGGTCCGCGTCGAGACGGTGTGCGCCAACTGCGGAGCTCACCTCGGCCACGTCTTCCCCGACGGTCCGGGTCCCACCGGTGACCGGTTCTGCATGAACTCCGCCTCCCTCGACCTCAAGCCCGCCGACTGACGGTGTTACATCTGGGGTCAGACCCCAGATGTAACACCTCGCTATGGTCGGATCGATGGTCGACTGGGGCGAGGACGAGCGACGGCTGACCGACACCGTGAGCGTGCTCGTCGGTGATGCGAACGGGGCCTACCCGTCGGGCAACACGCTCCTCGTGCGTGGAGCCGGCGAGTCGGTGGTGATCGATCCGTCGGTCACCGTGGTCGCCCGGGGCGGCGCGCCGGTGCCGGTCGACGCGGTGATCAACAGCCACTCGCACGAGGACCACATGGCCGGCAACGGATCCTTCCCCGATGCCCGTCTGCACATCCACGACGAGGACCTTCCGGGTGCGCGGTCGATGGAGGGTCTGATGGCGGTCTACGGGCTGACCGGGTCCGCTCGGACCGACTTCGAACGGGTCGTCCTCGACGAGTTCCACTACGCACCCCGACCCGACGCCCATGGCTTCACCGACGGGCACGTGTTCGACCTCGGCGGTGGTGTCACCGTGGAGGCCGTCCACCTGCCCGGACACACCCGCGGACACAGCGGGTTCCGGATGGACGGCGTGTTCTTCCTGTCCGACATCGACCTGACCGGGTTCGGCCCGTACTACGGCGATGTGTGGAGCGACCTGGAGGACTTCGAAGCGAGCCTGACCAAGGTGCGCGACGAGGAGGCCGACTTCTACGTGACGTTCCACCACAAGGGGGTGATCGAGGGCCGCGCCGCGTTCGTGGAGATGGTCGACGCGTTCACAGCGGTGATCGGACGGCGCCACGAGGCGATGCTGGAGTTCCTGCGCGAGCCGCACACCATCGACGAGATGCGCGAGCACCGGTTCATCTACCGACCGCACGTTCAGATGGCGTTCGTCGAGTCGGTCGAGACCCGCAGCGCCGACCTGCACGTGCAGCGGATGCTCATGCGTGGCGAAGCGGTCGAGGTCGAACCGGGAAGGTTCCAGCGAACGTGACGAACGAGAGGGCACCTCGATGAAGCTCGCAACAGCGCGGCGTGGCGACGGCACCACGATCTGGGGTCCGGTCGACGCGGATGGGATCGCCGACGTGTCGGCACGCTGGAGCAGCCCGGCCGAGCTGCTCGAAGCGGCGATGGACGACGCGGGCCGCACGGAGATCGCCGAGACGGCGCGGAACGCAACGCCGCTCGGCGAGCTCGAGGTGCTCCCGCCGATCCCCACACCGGCTCGAGTGATCTGTGTCGGTGTCAACTACGCGGACCATGCCGCCGAGTCCGATCGGGCAGCGGAGCCCCCAGGCCATCCGGTGCTGTTCACGCGGTTCCCGTCGTCGCTCGTCGGCGACGGCCAGCCGATCGAGCGCCCGCTCGCGAGTCACCAGTTCGACTGGGAGGGAGAGCTGGCGGTGGTGATCGGTCGCCGCACCCGACGCATCGGGCGCGAGTCGGCCCTCGACCACGTCGGCGGCTACTCGTGCTTCATGGACGGCACGCTGCGCGATTGGCAGCGGCACACGAGCCAGTTCACTCCGGGCAAGAACTTCGACCGGTCCGGGGCGTGGGGGCCGTGGATCGTGACCGCCGACGAGATTCCCGACCCGGGCGCATTGGACCTCACGACCACCGTCGACGGCGAGGTGGTCCAGCACGCATCGACGAGCCTGATGATCCACGACGTCGCCTCGATCGTGTCGTACTGCTCGACGTTCACGACCCTCGAGCCGGGCGACGTGATCGCCACCGGCACACCTGCGGGCGTCGGGTTCGCCCGCACCCCGCAGCGGTGGCTGGAGCCCGGGCACGAGGTACGCGTCGAGGTCAGTTCGATCGGCACACTCACCAACCCGGTTGTCGACGCCGCGCGCTGAGTGTTCCCGACTGCTCCGCGCGTCGAGCCCCGGTGACACGATGGACGCATGGCCGACGCAGATGTACCGACGTTCAGCACGCTCCGAGTCGAGGTCGACGGGCCGATCGGGCGGATGACGCTCACGCAAGGCGACAAACTCAACCCGCTCGGGACGGTGCCGCTGCGCGAGATCGCACAGGCGGCACAGTGGTTCGACACCACCGACGCACACATCGTGGTCGTCACGGGCGAGGGCCGGGGGTTCTCCTCCGGGTTCGACCTGCGGGAGTTCGCCGGCGGTGACCGGGACGACCCGAACGCCACGTCGAGTCGCGATCAGGCCGACCTCGGGCGCCTGATGGCCGAAGCGATGGACCGGATGTCGGCACTGACGATCGCCGCCATCAAGGGCCCATGCGTCGGTGGCGGTGTCGTGCTGGCCGGCGTGTGCGACCTGCGGATCGCCGCCGACGACACCGTGTTCTCGATCCCGGAGGTCGATCTCGGCATCCCGCTGGCGTGGGGCGGCATCCCGCGCCTGGTCCGTGAGATCGGTCCGGCGCTGACCCGCGAGTTGGTGCTGACGTGCCGTCCGTTCTCGCCGGAGGAGGCGCTGCAGATCGGCTTCATCAACCGGATCGTCCCCCGGGCCGAGCTCGAGTCGGCCGTCGACGAACTCGCCGAGCAACTCGCGCGGAAGGCGCCGAGCGTCGTGCGGGCGACGAAACGTCAGGTCAACGAGGCGCTGGAGGACGTCGCTTCGACCGCCGGGTCGTGGGCCGACGCCGACCAGCTCGGCGCGGCCATGCGCGACCCCGACGCTCGCGCAGCCGCTCGCGCCTACCTCGCCTCCCGCGCCAAACGCTGACCGCCGCACACCCACCCCGTTTGCGCTGCATTCTCGGTGGGACGGGCCACCCGAACCGTCACACAAACGGGGAGGCCCCCGAGCCCCTACCGTTTGCGCTGCATTCTCGGTGGGACGGTTCACCCGAAACGCCACGCAAACGGGGAGGGAGGCGCGAGAGGGTCAGCCGAGGAGATCGGTGGCGACGTGGTGGAAGAGCCGGGTGGTGAGGGCGAGCGATTCGATGTCGATGCGCTCGTTGTTGCCGTGGAAGCGTGAGCCGTACTCGCTCGAGTCGAGCGACGGGCTGAACAACCCGGCGCCATACGCGACCGCCCCCAGCTCGCGGTAGATCCGGGCATCGGTGAAGCCGACCACGAACTGCGGCGTCAACCGCGCCGTCGGGAACGGCACGTTGACGGCCCGCTGGAGGCTGTCCCACAGTGGTGTGTCGAGCCGGCTGATCGATGCTCCGTCGTTCATCAACGGCTCGACGTCCACCTCGTCGGCGAGATCACCGAGGGCAGCGCGGAGATGCGCCTCCACCTCGTCGGGGCCCTCGCCCGGCACGGTGCGGATGTCGACGTCGATCACCACGGTGTCGGGGATCACGTTGACCTTCATCCGGCCACCACCGGACTCGCTGCCGTCGACGAGGTTCGGCGAGAACGTCGTGTGCGTGCAGGCGTGGAAGTGCGAGGCCGCTGCCGCACTCGGGAAGGTGTCGAGCACGTCGTCGATCGCCGCCGGATCGAGCAGCGACGCCTTCAGGTCGTCGGGCAACCCGAGTGCCTCGACCTTCTGGCCCCAGAGCTCGTGGAAGCGCGGCGCCGGTCGGTACTCGTGCAACCGCTGGATCACCCCGGCCGCCTTGACGAGGGCATTGTCGCGACGGAACGGCGCCGAGCCGTGCCCGGGTGTGCCCTTCACCCGCAGCCGCCGCCACGCCACCCCCTTCTCGGCGATGTTGACGCCGATGAACGGCGCCTCGGCGGGCCCGGTGTGGAGCCCGCCGCTCTCGGTCAGGACGTAATCGGCCATGATCGCATCACGGTGATGGTCGGCCATCCAGCGTGCGCCGTAGGCACTGCCGGCCTCTTCGTCGGCAACGCCGAAGTAGATCAGATCGCCGGTCGGCCGGAACCCGCGCTCGGCGAGGCTCCGGAACGTCACGGCCATCGATGCGGTGAGGTTCAGCATGTCGACCGCTCCGCGCCCCCAGACCTCCGGGCCGTCGGGGCCGTCGATGATCTCGCCACCGAACGGGTCCTCGCCCCAGCCCGACTCGTTGACCGGCACGACGTCGGTGTGGCCCATCAGGCACAGGCTCGGCGCGTCGGGATCCGACCCGGCGATGCGCCCGACGATCGACACCCGCCCCGGTGCGGCTTCGTAGCGCTCGACGTCGACACCGGGCCCCTCGATCACCTGCTGGAGCACGTCGGCGTTGCGCACCTCCTCGCCCGATGCCTCGGTGCCGTCGTTGACGCATCGATTGCGGATCAACACCTGCAGCAGTTCGACGGTCGCATCCGTCAGTCCGTCGAGTTGCCGATCGTCGAGGTGTGGAGCCATCGGCCCAGCTTTCCATGTGCACGAAGGGGCTGGCCCAACTGCAAGGATGCACACCATCCGGCACAACTCGATGCGAGGTGAAACGTGTTCAACTTCTGGACGGTGGTGTACCTGCTCTTCGTGGGCGTCGTCGCTGGGTTCGCCGCCCGGCTGCTGGTGCCCGGACGTGATGCGATCGGCTTCTGGTGGACGATCCTGCTCGGCATCGTCGGCTCGTTCGCCGGTGGCTTCCTCGCGTGGGCGCTGTTCGGATGGGACGAGGACGAGGGGGCGCTGCAGCCGGGCGGCGTGATCTTCTCGATCATCGGTGCCGTGCTGATCCTGCTGATCTGGCGGGCGATCGACCGACGTCGAACACCGGCAGCCTGACTCACCGCTCGGGCGGTGTCACCATGCGAGACACCACATCCTGGCGCTCGACCGACTGCGAAGGTCGACTGGAGACACGGACGCCACGCAACCCAGGCGACCGCGTCACAGACGTGCGGAGGACTCGATCCGTCACGCGAGGCCGACTCCCGAAGCCTCGGGCGAGTCCCGTTCCACCATCGCCGTCCACAGCCGTTCGCTGACACCCGAGCGCTCGTACAGTTCGAGGCTCTCCGCTCGGGCGCGTTCGATGGCCTCACCGTCGAGACCGAGCCGTTCGGCGACCTTCACCCACTGGACGAGTGCTCGGCTGAGTGGCATCCAGGCGCTGACGCTCCGGGCGGCGGCAATCGCCTCTCCGAGGGCCTGCTCGGCGTCGACGTCGCGCGACTCCTGAGCGGCCACGCGGGCTGCGTGCATGTTGGCGTAGGCGATGGCACTCGGGATGCCGGAGCGGATGGCGACGGACATCGCCGCGTCGGCCCGCCCGACGTTGCCGAGTGCGAGCACTGCCATGAAGAGGTCGCCGTCGGCGAGCGCGCGTTCCGCCAAGCGCTCCATCGGGCCGAGGTCGCCTGCCCAGCGCGCCTGGTTGGCGGCGGCCATGGCGGCGTTGTCGCGCAGGAACGGCGAGATCCTCGTCTCGTCGATCGCCTGGCACGCCCGTCGGACGTCATCAATCCGCGACTGCAGCATCCAGCCGAGTGTGGCTCCGGCCAGGGTGGGGTGGTACCAGGGATCGTCGGGGTCGAGGACGGCGAGCGTCTGATCGAACCACTCGGTGATCTCGGTGTGGAGTCGGGAGATCTCGTAGTGCACCAGGCCCGAGACGAGCCGGCCGGCTGTCGGCGGTTCGTGTTCGATGGCCCACCGGTGGGCTTGCCGGAGGTTGGCGAGCTCGACCGTCGTCTCGACCATCGCAGCTGGCTCGTCGGGGGAGAGCAGCGCGTCCTGGAGGGCCCGTGCTCGCCGTGCGTACCAGCGGGCATGGCGACCACCGAGTTCGTGTCGTTGCGCGCTCGGCAACTCGCGGAGTACGTGTTGGCGAATCGGCTCGAGGATCCGGTATCGGGCGGTCGGGGTCTGCGAGGTCATCTCGACGAGTGAGCACTCGACCAGCGTCGTCAGCGTGTCGACGAGCTCCGAGGTCGTCTCGGATCCGGCGGCGCAGACCGCCTCGGCGGCGGACAGATCGAATCCGCCGGAGAAGATCGCCATCCGGCTCAACGTGCGTCGCTGACCGTCGGTGAGCGATGACGTCGACCACTCGATCGTGGCGCCCAGGGTCCGCTGCCGATCCGGCCGAGGGCCCCTCGCGTCCGAGAGCAGATCATGTCGGGCGGCGAGCAACCGCGCGATCGCCTGCGGGGTCAGTGCCGCAGTTCGCGCCGCAGCGAGCTCGACCGCCAGGGGAATGCCGTCGACGAGACGACAGATCTCCACGATCGCAGCGTCGTGCGGCTCACGTTCCAGCGCTGGATTGTTCAACAAGGCCCGCTGGAGGAACAGGTCGACCCCGTCGGTGTCGGCGTCGAGCGGTCCGAGCGGGAACCGCTGCTCGGCCTCGTGCCGCAGCGGTTCACGACTGGTGGCCAGCACCCGCACACCGGCCGACGTGGCGAGCAACACACCGACGAGATCCCTCACGGCCGGAGCCACCTGCTCGCAATTGTCCAATACGAGGAGCATCTGCCTGTCCCCGACCCAATCGAGCAGCCCGTCGGTCATCGATCGGCCTCGATGCTCGTTGACACCAAGCACTTCGGCGACCACGAACGGAACCGAGTCGACCGCATCGATCGACGACAGATCGCAGAACCACACACCGTCCGCATGTCTCGCCCGACGCTCGCCTGCTGCCTCGAGCGCGAGCCGCGTCTTGCCGACGCCACCGGCGCCGAGCACGGTGACGAGCCGATGACGATCGAGCAGTCCGCCGAGCCGGCGCAGGTCGCTGCGCCGGCCGACGAGATCGCTGGATGTCGGCGGAAGGTGTCCCGGCCCGTCGCTGACCGCAGCCCTCGGCGGTGACGGCACCGGCACATCGTGCTCGAGGATGCGGCGCTGAAGATCCCGGAGCTGCGGAGTGGGGCTGACGCCGAGTTCGTCGCGGAGGCGCCGGCACAGCTGATCGTAGGTGCGCAGCGCCTGCGCCTGATCACCGGCCTGGTAGTGCGCAGCGACGAGGATCGCCCACAGCGATTCCCGCGTCGGGTGCTCGAGACACAGGCCCGTGAGATCGCCCACGATGGTCGTGTCATCATCGGCGAGACGATCGTGGAAATGACGTTCGGACAGGGTGAGTCTCAGCTCGCCGAGGCGCTGCTGCTCGTGTTCGACGGCCGTGACGTGAAGACAGTCGACCAGTGGTGGACCACGCCACAGACCCAGGAGCGGCGTGACATCGGCATCGCCGCTGAGCCCCTCCTGGACCAGATCGACGTCGGTGGTCACCTCCGCCCGGTAGCCGTGACCGGCGGTGACGATCACATCTGGCGTGTCGAGCTCGGCCCGGAGACGGGAGATGTGGAACCGCAGCGCGCGGAGACCAGAGTCCGGAGGTCGCCCACCCCAGGTGCGATCGAGGAGCTGATCCGCGTCGACCACGCGGCCCGACTCGAGCGCCAACAGAGCCAGCAGCGTCGAGCGGATCGGTGAACCCGGTGCATGCACCGACCCGGCATCGTCCACCACGTCGACCGGACCCAGCAACCGCACCAGAGACGCCGTCGCCCGGCCGTTGCTCGGTGCGTGGGCTGTTCGCATCGACACCCCCTCCGGTCGATTCGAACATCGAACGTACCAGACCCTGTCCGGCGTGGTGGCGGGTGCGTCCGCCGCGGGAGGGTCAGTCCACGACTGCGGCGACCGCCTCGGCGAACTCGTCAGGGTGGAGGAGCGCGGATCCGTGGGCGTGGTACTCGATCACGTCATCGACGGCAGGCGCGAACGCTCGGCTGTCGAGCAGCGTCGACTGGAGGCGGCCACCACCCGCGACGGCCTCAGCAGCTCCCGCACCGGCGTCGACGACAACCGGAGCATTCTGTGGTTCATCGGGATCGTTGGGTCCGGTGGACCGGCGTGCACCCACGGAGAGTACGGCCACGCTCGCCGCCAGTGCGAACATCATGCCGACGGCGATGCCGACACCGCGGAGCGGTCGACGTGCGCCGACGCGACGGGAGCGGAGATGGAAATGAGTTGTCGTTGTCATGCCCTCATCGTGAAGGTCGCCGATGAGCGGGCGAGACCGCACCCGGTGAGCGACCGGTGAGCACACCCCGTCAGCGTGCTTGCGCGAGAGCGTTGGCGATGCGTTTGGCGCTGACGGCGGGTTGGCCGGGGCGCTTGACCATCAGCGGTTGAGCGAACGTCGCCACCCGGAGCTCCTCGAGCTGCCACCGGACCTCGACGAGCTCGGGCGACAGCTTGCCCGGCCCAGCGGTGTCGACGATGTCGGCGTAGCGACGCTCGAGCGGCACCACCTCGGCCAGTCGCCGCTGGTCACGTTCGCCGGCGCCTGCGAGGTGGTCGAGCCGGTAGACGATCGCCCGGACGTACCGCTCGATGTCGTCGAGGCGGTCGATCCCGGCGCCGAGGACGAAGCCCGCGTGTACGAGCCGGCCGAGATGCAGGTTGGCGTCGTCGACCGACGGCCGCAGCGCGGCGGCGTGCAGGCGGGCGAGTCGATCACGGGCCTCCGAGGCCACCGCGATCACCCGGGCCGCCTTGTGGAGTGCGTTCGCGGCGAGGCCGGGAGCGGCATCACGAACCACCCGGCGGAGCGACGCGAACTCGGCCTCGGTCCATGGAAGCGACCCGTGATCGGACATCACCCGGTCGACGGCAGCCGCCACAGAGTCGCCGCTGACCTCACCCAGGTCGATGTCACCGGCAGCGATCGCCAGACGGTCGGCGTTGTCGAGCTTGCGGACGATCGACGACCGGGTCGGGGCGCCGTCGAGCAGCAACAGGCGTCGCACTCCCCCGCGCATGATCCGCTGCTGCAACTCCGGTGTCGTGACCACCCGGAGCGCCACGCTGTCGCCGACGTCGAGCAGCGCCGGGTAGGCCTTCACGTCCATCGCCCGATCGGTCGACTCGACGACGCGCGGCAGGTCGCCGACGTCCCACGTCACGATCCCCCGCCGCTCCTCGATCGGGGCGGCGGCCGCGATCGATTCACGGACCGATCCGGCGAGCTGCGCCTTGATCACCTCGAGGTCGTCGCCGACGGCATGGACGGTGCCCTCGTCGTCGGACACGACGAAGTGCAGCCGTAGGTGGTCCGGCAGCACCGACGTGTCGAACGACGTCGCGGTCACGTTGACGCGGGCGATCTCTCGCACCGCCGCGGCGAGGGCGTCGACGAGCGAGCCACGCCCGGGGTCGACGGACGCCAGGCGTTCGAGCACATCGTCGATCGTCTCGCCGAGCGGGATCAGCTGGCGGCGGACGTCCTTCGGCAGCGACCTGACGAGGGTGGACACGAGCTCGGGCCGATGACCGGGGATCTGCCAGTCGAAGCCGTCGGTGCTCACCTGGTTGAGTCCCGACAGCGGGACGTGGACGGTCACCCCGTCGAGGGGCTCGCCGGGCGCAAAGCGGTACGTGAGCGGCAGCTCGATCACGGCACTCCCTCGACGCTGCGTCCAGACGTCGGGATAGTCGGCGAGGCGCACCCCGTGACCGCGACCACCGGCGACCAGTTCGTCGGTCAGATCGAGGAGGTCCGGGTGCCGTTGCCGCTCCGCCTTCCACCACCGGTCGAAGTGACGGACCGACGTCACCTCGGCGCCGACGCGATCGGCGTAGAAGTCGAACAACATCTCGTCGTCGACCAGCTCGAGCCGGCGCACTCTCGCAGCCATCCGCCGGAGGTGCTCGAGGAACTCGGCGTTGCGGGTGAGGAACTTCTGCCGGCCGAGCCACGCGGCGTCGGCGACATCGCGTTCGATCAGCGCCTTCGTGATGAACCACGCCCGGGCCTGCGCCTCGTCGACACGGTCGTAGCCGATGACGCGGTCGCTCACGATCGGCAGGCCGTAGAGCGTCACCTGCTCGGTCGCGACGGCTCGCCCGCCCTTCGGGTCCCAGCGCACGTTGTCGTAGGAACGCTTCACCAGGTGGGCGCCCGCACGCTCGGCCCACTTCGGCTCGATCTTCGCGACCCGTCGGGCGTAGAGCTGGTTGGTCTCGACCAACTCGGCGGCCATCACCCAGGGCGGCGGGCGCCGGGTGAGCACCGAACCGGGCGCGATCACGAAACGCGACTGGCGGGCGCCGACGAACTCCCGGGTCTCACGGTCGCGCATCCCGATGTGCGAGAGGAGACCGGCGAGCACCGCCTGGTGGATGTGGTCGGGATGGCTCTCGGTGATGCCCTTCGACGCGGTGGTCGGGCGGATCTTCAGCTGGCCGGCGATACGGCGCAGCTGGCTGAACAGGTCCATCCACTCGCGCACGCGCAGGTAGTTGAGGTACTCCTTGCGGCACATCCGCCGGAACTGGTTGCCCGACAGCTCCCGCTGCTGGGTCCGCAGGTGGTCCCAGAGCGCGACGAGCGACAGGAGGTCGGAGCCCTCGACCTTGAAGCGGTTGTGGAACTCGTTGGCCTGCTCGCGCTTGTCCTGCGGCCGCTCGCGCGGGTCCTGGATCGACAGCGCCGACGCGATCACGAGCACTTCACGCACGCATCCGAGGCGGTCGGCTTCCAGCACCATCCGGCCGAGCCGGGGGTCGACGGGGAGGCGGGCGAGGTCGCGCCCGATCTTCGTGAGTCGACGGGGGCCGCCCTTCACACCGTCGGGGGCAGGCTTCACCGCGGCGAGTTCATCGAGCAGCGCATAGCCGTCGACGATCGATCGGTGGTCGGGCGGCTCGACGAACGGGAACTTCGCCACGTCGCCGAGGCCGATCGCCGTCATCTGGAGGATGACCGACGCGAGGTTCGTGCGGAGGATCTCGGGTTCGGTGAACTCGGGGCGCGACTCGAAGTCGTCCTCGCTGTAGAGCCGGATGCAGATGCCGGGCGCGACGCGCCCGCAGCGTCCGGCGCGCTGGTTCGCCGACGCCTGCGACACCGGTTCGATCGGGAGGCGCTGCACCTTGAGCCGGCGGCTGTAGCGCGAGATGCGCGCCGTGCCGGTGTCGACCACGTAGCGGACCCCCGGGACGGTGAGCGACGTCTCGGCCACGTTGGTGGCGAGCACGATCCGACGGCCGGGACCGCCTGTCGGCGCGCGTTCGAAGATCTTGTGCTGTTCGACCGACGAGAGCCGCGCGTAGAGCGGGAGCACCTCGGTGCTGCGCAGGTCGAGCCGGCGGATCGCATCGGCGGTGTCGTGGATCTCCCGCTCGCCCGACAGGAAGACGAGCACGTCGCCGGGGCCCTCGTGCGACAATTCTTCGACCGCGTCGACGATGCCTTGCACCTGGTCCCGATCGGGGACATCGGACCTCGTCGTCGATCAGCGGCCGATGTCGCAGCTCGACGGGGAACGTGCGTCCGGTGACCTCGATCACCGGGGCCGGCTCGCCGCCCTCGATCGCGAAGTGCTCGGCGAAGCGGGCGGTGTCGATCGTGGCGCTGGTGACGATCACCTTCAGGTCGGGACGCTGCGGCAGGAGCTGCTTCAGGTAGCCGAGGATGAAGTCGATGTTGAGGCTGCGCTCGTGGGCCTCGTCGATGATCAGCGTGTCGTAGCGGCGCAGCATCCGGTCGCGCTGGATCTCGGCGAGCAGGATGCCGTCGGTCATCACCTTGACCAGCGTGGCGTCGCCGACCTGGTCGGTGAAGCGGACGGTGTAGCCGACGTCGTCGCCCAGCTTCGATCCCAGTTCCTCGGCGACGCGTTCGGCGATCGTGCGGGCGGCGACCCGCCGGGGTTGCGTGTGCCCGATCATCCCGTCGACACCCCGGCCGGCTTCGAGGCACAGCTTGGGCAGCTGGGTGCTCTTGCCCGACCCGGTCTCGCCGGCGACGATCACCACCTGGTGGTCGCGGATCGCCGCCAGCAGCTCGTCGCGCCGCTCGGTGATCGGCAGCGAGTCGGGGTACGAGAGACGCCCGCTCCCGACGATCGCCCGCGCCGCCGCGGCTCGTGGGTGTTCGGTGGTCCCGGTTGTCGTCGTGGTCGTGGTCATGGCATGCCCGCCCGCCAGCCTGGCAGCTCCAGCGGGACGTCCCACCCGAGATTCCCCCGCCGATGAGCCAACCCACCGAATACGGGCGTTTCGCTCATCACAACCCGCACAAACCACCCGCCGATGAGCCAACCGACCGAATACCGACACTTCGCTCATCGCTCGGGTCGGGTGCCGACGGCGGCGGGGCGTAGCGTCATCGGCCGATGACGTACCCGGCCAAGGTGATGACGGTCTACATCATGGGGCTGTTCATGACGATCATCGACGGCACGATGGTCAACGTCGCCCTGCCGACGATGGCGAAGGACTTCGGCGTGCCGACCACCGACATCGAGTGGATCGCCGTCGGCTACCTGCTGACCTACGCCGCCGTGATTCCGGCCGCCGGCTGGCTCGGCGACCGGTTCGGCACCAAGCGTGTGTTCACGGCCGCCCTGATCGCGTTCGTTCTCACCTCGCTCGCCTGCGGGCTGTCGCAGACGCTCGACCAACTGATCATCTTCCGAGTGCTGCAGGGCGTCGGGGCCGGTCTCGTGACGCCGGTCGGTGCGGCGATGTTGTACCGCGCCTACTCGCTCGAAGATCGCGCCAAGGCTGCGATCGGCGTGCTGAGCGTTGCGGTGATCGCCCCGGCGATCGGGCCGATGCTCGGCGGCATTCTCGTCGACACCGTGTCCTGGCACTGGATCTTCCTCATCAACGGACCGATCGGTGCCGTGGCGATCGTGTTGTCGTTCATCTGGCTGGAGGAGACCAGGCACGAGACCCCCGGGCGATTCGACCTCGCCGGGTTCGTGCTGTCCGCAGCGTCGGTGTCGATCCTGCTGTACACCCTCTCGATCGGCCCGGAGAAGGGATGGTTCTCCGCCTACACGCTCGCGTTCGCGACGGTGGGGGTCGCCTGCCTCGTGTCGCTGATCGTGATCGAGCTGCGGATCCCGAATCCGATCCTGATGCTCCGCCTGTTCCAGGATCGGCTGTTCCGCACGATCAACATCTCGGCGGCGCTCACCTACGCGGGGTTCTTCGGGATGATCTTCGTGCTGCCCCTGTACCTACAGAGCCTGCGTGGCTACACCGCCTTCCAGAGCGGCCTCGCCCAGTCACCCCAGGCGATCGGCGTGTTCCTGGTGTCGAACCTGTTGGGGCGGAGGCTGTACCGCAGCATCGGTCCGCGTCGCCTGATGGTGGTCGGTACCGCCGCCACCGCCGCGATCACCTGCCTCTACGCCACCGCCGGCCTGACGACGCCGCTGTCGACGATCGCGGCGTTCTCGTTCATGCGCGGGCTGGCCGTCGGCATGGTGTTCGTGTCGATCCAGACCGCCGCCTACGCGACGACGTCGATGGCCGACACCGGTCGCGCGACCAGCCTGTTCAACACGCAACGTCAGATCGCCTACGCCTCGGGCGTCGCGCTCGCCGCCACGGTGATCGCCGCCATGCTGCCCAACGGCAGCGATGCGGCGTCGGACACCGAGCTGTTGTCCGCGTACCAGGCGGGGTTCCTCGCCGTCGGGTTGATCATGGCGCCCGCCGCGATCATCTCGTGGTTCGTCGACGACGACGACGTGGCCGCCACTCGCGGCCTCACACCGTCGACACCGGCGACGGTCCAGCCATCTCGGGCGTGACCGGGAGCCTCACTCGGCGATGGTGAGGACGTACTCGACGATCTTCTCCGCGACGACGGGGTCGTCGAACACCCGCACGTACTCGAACCGCAGGATGCCGTTGCCGGGGCCCACCACGTCGAAGACGAACAGCTGGGTTCCGGAGGCGCCGACGAGGCTGCCGCCGGGTTCCTCGAAGTCGCTGCTCACCAGCTGGAGCCCGTCGGGCAGCGGCCCCAACTCCCAGCTGTAGCCCGTGGTCGGATTCGACTCGAGTCGAACGTCGAGCTGGTCGCCAACCCCGAGCGACACCTCGGAAAGGGAGTCCTCGGCGCCGAGCATCACCGTCGACCCGCCGTCATCCCCGCAGGCGGCGAGCAGCGCTGCTGCGGCCACGAGTGCGATCCATCGCTTCATGTCTCGATCCTGCGCAGACTGCGAACCGATCGCCACGGCAGAACGTCACAGACCCGGCGCGCGGCCAGCGGTGTGCCGGACACCACTGGCTTACGTCGTGCCGGATGAGGGACACTGTGCGTCGGGACACACTGGGGAGTGACGGTTGGAGTGCAGCAGCTGCGGGAGGGGGAACCGGGCGGACTCCCGATTCTGCGACGCCTGCGGCACGCCCCTGGCCCTGCGATGCGGCGCCTGTGACCGCCAGCTGAACCCCGATGCCCGGTTCTGCGACGGGTGTGGCACTCCCACCGGAGCGGCGTTGGCCCCGCAGCCAACGACTCCGACACGCACACCGGCGCCGCCCGCGACGGCGGCGGTCCGCAAGACGGTGACGGTGCTGTTCTGTGATCTCGTCGGCTCGACGGCGTTCGCCGAGGCGGTCGACACCGAGTCGGCCCGCGAAGCGATGGGCCGGTACCACGCGATGGCCCAAGCGACGGTCGAAGCCAGCGGCGGGACCGTCGCCAAGTTCATCGGCGACGGCGTGATGGCGCTGTTCGGTGTCCCGGAGGTGGCCGAGGACGATGCGGAACGAGCGGTGGCGACCGGACGGGCGCTGCAGCGGGGCTTCGTCCCGATCCGCGAACACGTGGCGAACCGGTACGGCATCGAGGTCGGCCTCCGAGTCGGGATCAACACCGGTGAGGTCGTGATCGACGACGCCGACGCCGACCTCGTCGGCGATGTCCTCAACACCGCTGCTCGCCTCGAAGCCCAGTGCACCCCCGGAGAGGTGCTGGTCGGGGAGGACACCTGGCGACTGACCCGCGGTGCCATCGACTACCGAGCGCTCGGCGAGGTGGCGGTCAAGGGCAAGCGCGACGGCCTCGCCACGTATCAACTGGTCACGGACGACCTCGGCGCCGCACCTGACCCGGGCGCTGCCGATCTCGCCGAGCTGGCGATCCCGTTCGTCGGTCGTGACGGCGAGATCGCACAGCTGCGCGCCGTGCTCGATGATGCGATCGACGCCGGGGAGGCACGGCTGGCCACGGTGATCGGATCTCCCGGTGTCGGCAAGACCCGCCTCGCCCGCGAGCTCGGCAGGATGGTCGGCGACGGTGCCCGCTTCGTCGAGCTGCGCTGTGAGAGCGCCGGGACCGCGACGTTCGCCCCGATCGCCGAGCTGCTGCAGACGGTCGCCGGATTCGACGACGACGCGACCTCCGACGAGATCATCGAGGCGCTGCGGACGGTGGTCGGCCGCGGCGACGAGTCGCCGCGGCTCGTCGAGCTGCTCGGATCGTTCGTGGGTACGGCGTCGCCACGATCGACCGAGGACGCATTCTTCGCCGTCCGACGTCTGGTCGAGTTGCTCGGCGAACGCACACCGCTCGTGCTCGTGATCGACGACATCCAGTGGGCGGAGCCACTCTTCCTCGACCTGCTCGAACACCTCGCGCAGTGGGCGAAGGCCGCACCGGTGCTCGTGATCGGACTGGCCCGCCCCGAGATCCGCGACATCCGCCCGCCGCTCGCCGAGCCCGGCCGTCGGGTCTCCGCCGTCATCTCGCTCGAGGGTCTCGACGCCGCCGCGACCGAACGGCTCGCCGCCGAACTGCTCGGAGGCGCCGCACTCCCCGCCGAACTCACCGCGAAGCTGCCGGACTCGACCGATGGCAACCCGCTGTTCGTCCGTGAGCTGGTGCGCATGCTGGTCGACGACGGCGTGATCGTGCAGACCGGCGATCACTGGGATCTCGCGATCGACGCCGAGGCGATCGAGGTGCCGCCGACGATCCAGTCGCTCCTGGCGGCGCGTGTCGAGCGCCTCCCTCACGACGAGCGCCGGGTGCTCGAGTTGGCATCGGTCGTCGGGTCGGAGTTCCCGCTCGGCGCCCTGACCGCGCTCCTCCCGGACACGGACCGCAACGGGCTCGACACCGTGATCGAGCGGCTCCGGCGCAAGGAACAGGTGGAGCCGACCGGGACCTACTGGGGTGACGAACCGGTCATCCGATTCCACCACGTACTGATCCGCGACGCGGCGTATCGACGATTGCTCAAGGGTGCGCGGGCCGACCTGCATCTCGAGGTCGGCACCTGGATGGAGGCGACCTCGGAACATCTGACCGGCGACTTCGACGTCATGATCGCCCACCACTTCGAGCAGGCGTATCTCTACCGTCGACAACTCAACGACGACGACGCGAGCACGACGGCGGCCGGGCGAAAGGCCGCCGCCCTCCTCCACCGGGCCGCCGACACCGCCCTGCAGCGCGACGACCTCGCAGCCGCAGGCGGCTATGCGAACCGCGCGCTGGCAACGCTCGCGCCCGACGCCGACGATGTGCCGGATCTCCTGTTGCTGGCGTGCGAGGCGTTCCTGTCGTCGGGTGACGTCGGCAACGGGCGCGCGCTGGTGAAGCAGCTCGGCGACCACGCCGTCGGCGACGACCGCCTGGAGGCCTGGACCACCTGCTTCGAGGCACAACTCTCGGTCCTCACCGAGCCGGAGAGCCTGCGCGAGGCGTCGGATCGCGCCGCCGACGCGGCCGCGCAACTGCAGCATCTCGGCGACCAGGCCGGCGTGGCGAAGGCCCGCATCATCCGAGGGGGCGCGCTGGCCCGGCTCGGCCAGGTCGGCGCCGCCGAGGGCGAACTCGACCTGGCGCTCACCGCCGCCCGGGCGGCGCACGACCGCCGGCGCGTCACCGCCGTGCTGAGTGCCGCCCCGGTCGCTGCGCTGTGGGGTCCGTCGCCGGTTCCACGGGCCGGTGGACGCTGCCTCGATGTCGTGCGCCTGTCACGGATCACGGCCGACTCGCCCGAGGTCGAAGCCACCTCGGTCCGCTGTCAGGCCGTGCTCGAAGCGTTGCGCGGACGATTCGACACCGCGCGCTCCCTCCTGGCCACCGCGCGGGCGACGACCGAGAAGATCGGCCTCCGCCAGGGTCTGCTGGAGACCCGCTACTTCGCGGGGATCGTCGAGCTGCTGGCCGGCGACGCGGCCGCCGCCGAGCCGCACCTCCGCCGCGCCTACGGCGGGCTCGGCCAGTTGGGTATCGGCGCCGACGCCGGCCAGGCCGCGGCGTACCTCGCCCGAGCCCTGCTGCTGCAGGGCCGCCTCGACGAGGCCGACGAGCTCGCCGCCGACAGCGACGCGCTCGCCGGGCAGAACCTCCAGACGGCGATCGCCGCCCGTTCAGCGCAGGCCGAGATCCTCGCGGTGCGCGGCGAGACCGTCGAAGCACTCGTGCTCGCCGAGGAGGCCGTCCGGCTCGCCGCCGACACCGACATCGTCCTCGACCACGCCAACGCACTCGCGACCCTCGCCCGGGTGCGTGCCGCACACGGCGACCGCGAAGGCGCCCAACGAGCTGCCACCTCAGCGAACGACCTGTTCACCCTGAAGGGTGCGACCGTGCTCGTCGATTCGACACGGTTGGTGGTCGACGGACCCGCCGACACAGCCCCCGCCGACGAAGCCGCCGAGCCCGAACCACCGGCATCGGCGAACCGGTCGGACGCGGTGGCGGACGAGGCCTGGAACCGCGCCCACCGATGGTCGCTCGAGAACCTGGCAGACCTGGCGACCGGCGACCCCGACAGGATGACACCGAGGTTCCACGAGCACGTGACCCTCATCGACCACCGCTCGCTGGTGCAGCATCGCGTCGTCGGCCGCGATGCCCTCCTCGACAGCCTCGGCATCGGAGTGGGCCTCTTCGGCGGGCACTTCGACATCACGTCGACACCGGTTGCCGTGCGGGGCGATCTCCATCTGCTCCGGCGGGTTCAGTGGAGGAGCACTGAGGCCGGCAATGACTCGCTGATCGAGATCCTCGAGGTGCATGAGAACACCGAGGACGGACAGCTCATTCGCATCTCGTATCGCGAACCATCCGACCTCGCTGGTGCCCTCGCCGAACTCGACGAGTGGTTCTTCGAGTCGACCGATCCACGAGACCATCTCGAGGCCTACAGCGCCGCGACCTCGGATCGCACGATCACCGCACGGAACAGTGTCGCGGGGCTTCGCTCGTTCCACCGTGACATCGTCCTGCGAGACCATCGCGCCATCGGTTGGGGGACGCTGACCGGACGCGAAGCGGCGCGGGAACGGGTCGAGTCGTGGTCGGTGATGCCGGACGGCTTCATGGCGTACACCTCTCGGATTCACCGGAGCGATCGGCTGTGGGCGCTCCAGGAGTCACGATTCCGCGTCGACGGCAGCCAGGGCGACGAGAGCGAGAGCGGATTCCTCGCGGTGGTTCGGCTCGAACCCGGCACCGGACTGGTCACCAACTGGGAGCAGTTCGAACTCGACGACGTCGCTGCGGCGGTCCGGCGCTTCGACGAGCTGGTCGCCGACGACCTCCAGACCCGTTTCAACGCCTGCGTGCAGAGCACGGCGATCATCTCCTACATCGCCCACCACCGAGCGGTCGACCACGTCGGCCGACTGCTCGCCGACGACTTCGTCGCCGATGGCGTCGACCTCGACGGGGTGTCACGAGACGACATCACCAACGGGCGCGTGACGCCGGAGTCGATCGGGTTCGGTGTCGAGTACCGCACGGTCGTGTCGGTGATCGGTGAGCGGCTGGCGATGTTGTTCGTCGAGGTCGAGAGCGGCGAGCGCCACTGGTCGGTCGAGGAGACCGACGAACACGGCCGTCTCGCCCGAATCCGCCACTTCCCTGCCGACGCCCTCGTCGAGGCGACCAATCATCTCGAGGAGCGGTGGCAGGCGACCGAACACGCACCGCCAGCGGTCGTCACCATGAACGAGTGGGAGATCACGGCCCGCAGGCGACAGCCCGACCTGATGGCTGACCTGTTGGCCGAGGGGTTCGAGCTGGTCGACCATCGACCACTGGGACTCGGTGTGCTCGACCGAGCGGCGATGCTCGAGTTCAACGCCCGCGCGGACGACGACGACCTCGGCGAGCTGATCCCGGTCCAGCTCCACGCTGCCTCGGATCGGGTCGTGGTCGTCGAGTCGGCCGTGATCGCCCCGAGCGACTCCGACGAGTTGTGGGAAGCGATCGTCAACACCACCGTGTTCGTCGCCCGTGACGGCCTGGTCGAGCGGATCGAACTGTTCGACGAGGGCGACCTCGACGGTGCGATGGCCCGCGCCGCGGAGATCGATCCCGAGGGCTTCACGACGGTATGTCTGCCGGTGCAACGGGACGACGACCACGAGCCGTGGAACGAAGCCGACCGCCTGCACCGTCAGCTCACACGTGCACTGGAAGCCGGTGACGTCAGGGGGTGGCGGCAGCTGATGGCCGACGACGTCCACGTGCAGGATCGGCGAGCGCTGCTCGGCCACGAGTTGAGCGGCGTGCCCGGTGTCGAGACGTTCTACGACGATTGGCAGGGTGGACCTCACCGCTGCGCCGTGACCACGATCGCCAGCCGAGGCGACGACCTCGTGCTGCTGGACATGCGCTGGACCCCCGCCGACGACCCCGACGGGCCGGCACTGGAGCACCTCCAGATCTGCCGGTGGGACTCTGGCCGACTCGTCGAGGCGGTCACGTTCGATCCTGGCGATCTCGAATCGGCGATCGACGAACTCGACGAGCGCTACCTCGACTCGATCCGGGTCGTCGACGACCCGATGAGCCTCACGTTGGCGATTGCCAACCGCGCGAGCACACGCCGCGACGTCGAACAGATGGCTGCCGCGTTCGACCGTTCGATCGCAATGGTCGATCATCGAGGTATCGGGTGGCCGTCCACGGTGGGCCGGGAAGCGACGAGTGAGCGGCTTGCGTCTTTGGTCGGGTTGCCGGTCGGCTACCTGGCGTACACGTCACGAACACTGGCCTCCGGCACCGTCTCATCGATCACGGAACAGCGGATGCGGGTGGTCGGCAACGAGGGTGGCGTGCAGGAGAGCGTGTTCGTGTCGGCCTCCGTCAGGGACCCAGCGACATCGCTGATGATCCGCAACGAGCAGTTCGAGATGGCTGATCTCGACGCTGCACTCGCCCGGTACGACGAGATCCTTGCCGACCACGCAGACCCCGTTGACAACGACGCCGTCACCGCCGGCAGCCTGGCCAACTACTGCGTTCGGATCGGCGGATTCGACCACCTCCACCGGGTCGTCGCCGACGACTTCGTCGCCGTGGGCGTCGGTAGCGGCCAGCAGACGGTCACACTCGACGACCTGAGCAGCGGTCGGGTCGATCCGATCAGCGTCGGTTACGGCGTCGAGTACCGCCACGTGATCTCGGTCGTCGGTGACCGTTTGGCGCTGTTGCTCGTCGACACCGACTCGGGGCGACGCTGGTCCGTCGAGGAACTCGATGAGTCCGGACGCCTTCGGTCGGTGAGGCACTTCCCCATCGGCGACCTCCGTGCCGCCAACGCTCACTTCTCGGACCGCTGGAAGCAGCTCGAACCGGTCACCAGCGCGGTCGAGCTGCTCAACCGCTGGTTGCAGGCCCACTTCGAGCGAGACAGCGCAACGGCGGCCGAGATCCTCGCCGACGACTTCACGTTCGTCGATCATCGGATGTTGGGCTTCGGCACGGTCGGCAAGGCCGAACTGGTCGGCGCCACGGCGGGTGGCTTCGATCGCGGGCTCGGTGCCCTCACCCCCCTGCAACGCTCGACCTGGGTTTCGAGCGCGGCGCGGGTGAGTCGGTTCTCCGAGCGGGTCGTCGTTGCCACTGCACTGACCATCGCCACCAGCGACGACGGCGACCTGCTGGAGGCGAATCCCTCCGTGAGCGTCACCGAGATCCGCGACGGGCAGATCGTCCGCTTCGAGTTGTTCCCCGACGACCGGAACGACCTGGCGATGGCTCGAGCCAGCGAACTCGATCCGGAGGGGTTCGGTGCTGATCCGGCACGCGACTCAACCGACGCTCACCTGGCGTGGAACCGGGCCGACCGACTCGCCCGGTTGACGGTCCAGCGCGCTGCTGCGAGCCAGCTCGAAGAACTCGCCGAGCTTTTCGACGAGAGCTTTCAGGCCGATGACCGTCGGACCTTCCTGGCGACCCATTACGAGAACACCGACGAGTTCATGGCGGGCGCCAAGGTCGTTGCCGAGCAGACACCTGGCGTGTCCACTCGGACCGAGACGATCGCCACACGAGGCGACGACCTGGTGTTGATGCTCACGTCGTGGACCGACGACGAAGCCCCGGGCGGGGCGTTGATCGAACGGTTGTCGATCACGCAGTGGAACGACAGCGACCGTCTCGTACGGCTCGTGTACTTCGACCCTGGCGACCTGCGCGGCGCCCTCGACGAACTCGACCGGATGTTCCTCGCCACCCTCGACCCGATCACCGCCGGCGAGTACCGCAACACCTTCCGCTTCTTGAACCATCTCAGCGACGGCGAGCTCGAACCGGTGATGGCAGTCGAGCACAGTGACGTCCGGATGGTCGACCATCGACCGCTCGGGTGGGGAGCGGAGCAGGACCGCGACGAGCTGCGCGAACGGTTCCGAACACTGACGGAGTCGGACAACTCGATCACCGAGTTCGTACGACGGTTCCACCACCGGTCGCCACACGTGATCTGCATCGCCATCCGGATCGTCAACGAGTCGCCCGAGGGCGCGAGCTTCGTGGACGACCACATCGTCGTGTCGAAGATGGACCGGGAAACCGGGTTCGGGATACGGATGGATCAGTTCGCCGACGAACAGCTCGACGAGGCGATGGCCTTCGTCGACGCAACGACGGCCGAGATCGACGCCGAGGTTCCTCGGGCGAACCGTGCGGTCAGGGCCGGTGCCGTCGCCAACCTCGCCGCCACGGACGGCAATCTCGACGACCTGCTGGCGATCCTTGCCGGCGACTTCAGCGCCGAACTCGCCGACGGACGGACCGTGACCGTCGACGACATTCGGTCGGGCCGGGTCGCCCCGACCGAGATCGGCTTCGGCGTCACCGACCGCCGGACCGAGGACGCGTTCGTCGACCGGATCGCCCTGCTGTCGGTGGTGCTGCCCGACGCCACCCGGGTGTGGTCGATCGAGTACCTCGACCCCACGGGTCGGATCGCCGGAGTCGTCCAGTTCCCGAGCCACCAACCGATGGTCGCGCAGCGCGAGTACCTCGTCCGCGCCCGCCATCTCGCCGACGACGGCCCGCTCCCGACCCTCATCACGTTCATGATCGCTGCGCAGGATCGCGACCGTGACGCCATCCGCGACGTGCTGGCGCCGGACTTCTCGTTCACCGACCACCGTGAGCTCGGCTTCGGGCGAGCCGACCGTGAGGCCTACGTCGACCTGCAGGCCACGCCGCCGTCGGACGACCCGAGCCTGACGACCGCACTCCGCATCTCGCAAGTCGAGGTGTTGACGGATCGCCTGTCCGTGGGCCGGTTCAAGCGCGTGTATCTCACTCCGACGGGCGAGTCCTGGGAAGCAGCACGCGGGATCAGCGTCAACCTGATCCGCGACGGAGCCCAACAGGTCGCCGAACTCTTCGACGACGACCAGCTCGATGCCGCGCTGGCACGTGCCGCCGAACTCGATCCCGACGGCTTCCGCCATGGCGGCTCGCTGGTGTCCGAGGACGACCACGAGCCGTGGAACCGAGCCGACCGCCTCAACCGGATCGCCTGCGGGCACGCGTTCACCGGCCGCTTCGACGAGTGGGCGGCGATGTTCGCCGACGACTACAGCGGCGAGCAGCGGCGCCGCCTCCTCGGGCAGGACTTCACCACGAAACAGGACCTCGTGGCGGCCAACCGGGCGATGATGGAGGCCTCCCCGACACTGGTCGCCGAGATCGAGACGCTCGCCACACGGGGCGACCATCTCGTCCTCACGCACCTCTGCGTCACGCCCGCCGACGACCCCGGCGGTTCGATGATCGACGTCCTCGACCTCACCCACTGGAACGACGAGGACCAGTGCATCAGCACCGTCACGTTCGACGCCGACGACATCGTCGCCGCCATCGACGAGCTCGACCGTCGCTACCTCCCCGAGTGCGATCCCGTCCTCCGGCTCCGGCTCGAGTGGACCCGGCGCATCGACGAAGCGATCCGCGACCGCGACCTCGACGCGCTGGTCGCCAGCGTCCACCCCGACCTCGAGTGGATCGACCACCGGCCACTCGGATGGGGTCTCGTCTCCGGCCAGGACGGCTACCGAGACCGCCTGAGCACCCTGACCAGCATCGACGGTGCACTCGTCAGGTACATGCGGAGGGCAGTTGGCATCTCTCCGACCGGGACAGTGATCGAATGTCGGTCGCAGGTGACGTCACCGCAGGGGTCGGTGTCGATCGACGATCACCTTCTCGTGGGCATGTTCGACGCCGGGTCGGGTCTGTCGTTGCGGATCGAACAGTTCGACCGCGAGGACGAACGCTCCGCTGTGGAACGAGGCGGGGAGCTCGCTCCGGTCGACATGACGGCAGCCGTCGCCGTGGTCGGCCATGCGAACGCAGCATCGAGGATGGACGTCGACGATTTCCGTACGTTCCTCGCCGACGGCTTTTCTGCGGTCGGACCCAGACCCGACCGGGCGACCATGACCATCGCTGACCTGCGTGCGGGTGCGGTCTCACCCTCGGATCTCGGCTTCGGTGGCCACGACCGCGAAGTGATCGCCGTGCGGGGGCAATGCCTGGTGCTCGTCCGCGTCCAGCCGGTCGACTCGTCCGGCATCGTCCACCACTGGTCGCTCCTGGAGATCGACGACGACCATCGAATCGTCCGGCTCCGGATGTTCGGCGCCGACCAGTTGCGCGATGCGGTCGGGGCGCTCGAGGCACGAGCACTCGAACTCGCCGATGCCTCAGCGCCCCCGAGCGCGATCTCGCGTTGGAACGATGCCCATCGCCGGGTCGACGCCGGTGCGTTGGCGTCGCTCACCGCGGACGACTTCGTCTTCGTCGACCATCGACCACGCGGCTACGAGCACATGGGCAAGGAAGGCGCCCTGGACCTTTTCCGGGCGGGAATCGACGACGACGCGCTCGGCGGCGTTGCGGTCCACGGCAGGGTCCACACCGCTGGTGACTCCTGCTGGGTGGCGGACGGGGCGCTCTGGATGTCCCGAGACGACGACTACTGGATCGGCAATCCGTTCGTCGCCGTCATGGCGTGCCGCAACGGCGTCGTGAACCGGATCGAGTTCTTCGGCGAGGACGACCTCGACGAGGCGCTCGCCCTGGCAGCCCGTCTCGAAGCCGCGTTCGCCGACTCGGGCCAGCCCGAACGGCCCTCCGGCTGGTTCTCCGACGGGACGATCGACCCGGTCTGGCTGGCGGAGCGGAGCGACGTCGAGGTCCAGTCGGCCGACCTGATGCTCCGCTTCGTAGACGCGGTCGCCGTCGCCGACGCCGACGCACTCGACGCTCTCCTCCACCCCGACTTCTCGACCGACGACCATCGCCCGGTTGGCTGGGGACCGCGGTCACGCGAGACCTTCCTCGACGCCGTGCGCCAGCGCCCGACAACGCTCGGGACGGGGGTCGCGCACGGTGAGATCCTGCTCCAACTCGGGCCGGTCGGCCTGTGCCGCTACGAGCTGACCACGGCCACGCCCGACTCGGGAGGCGAGATCTCCGAGGCCGGCCTCGGCGTGATGGTCGTCGACGACGGTCGGGCCCGCCGGATGGAGCTCTTCGGCGAGGCGGATCTCGAAGCGGCGGTCGTCCGCACCCGCGAACTCGCCGAGCTTCACCCACCGACGATCTGACCGACAGCTGCGGACGGGGCGCTCGCCTCCGGGTCAGGCGAACGCCGCTCCGGCGGTGCTGTCGATGTACTCGTCGATCCGGGTGATCCGGTCGCCTGACACCCTTGCCACGATGCAGGCCGGCAGATCGGCCGTACGCCCGTCGGGCAGCACGACGTGGAGGTCGTGCTGCTGCACGAACCCACCGTCGATCTCGTACCGGCGAACCGACCGGTACTCACGGCTCGTCGTGTTGCGCACCAGCCAGTCGAGCACGCGGAGGTTCTGCTCCTTGGTCTGCTCGATCCCGTCGTTGCTGTGCCACACGACGATGTCGTCGGCATAGATCGCGGCGACCGCTGCTGCGTCACCCACCTCGATCGCAGCGAAGATCCGGTCGGCGACGTCGACAGCTGACATCGCCACAACGTAGCCCGGAGGCAACGTGGGACATCTGGGGTCTGACCCCAGATGTCCAGTCAGCTGGTTCGGCGGTCGGCGGAGCGCACGGCGGCGGCGCCGATGCGGAGCATCTTGGTGTCGCCGAAGGGCGTTCCGCCCACCTGGTTGAGGATCATGGCCACCGCGAGTCCCGACTCCGGATCTCCCCAGGCACCGGACCCACCGAAGCCGAAGTGGCCGAAGGCCTGCGGGAGCACGCCCTTGGTGGTGCCGACCATGTGGTACCCGAGCCGCCAGCGCATGTTGAACCCGACGCCGGCGTCGCGCCCGACCTTCTCGCCACCGCGCCCGTCGCCGTTCGCTCCGAGCGTCGTCTGGACACGCGTCGCCTCGCGGAGGGTGTCGGCCGACACCAGTGGTGGGCCGTCGAAGTCGTCGGGAGTCGCAAGGGCCGCGTACATCCGGGCGAGCGAGCGGGCGGTGAACACACCGTTGGCGGCCGGGATCTCACCGTCGTGGATGCGTTCGGTCGTGGCGACGTCGAGCATGTCGTCGACCACGAGTGCCTGGTACATCGGTTGGAAGCTCTTCGCCTTGGCCAGCGTCTTGGTCATCTTGAAGAGCCGGGCGACCGCCTTCGGGTCGACGAGCTGTTCGGCGATGTCACCTCGCACCTCCGCCGGAGCCCCGATGTACATGCCACTCACGCCGAGCGGCTCGACGATCTCGCGCTGCAGCGCCTCGTTCACCGTCAGGCCGGTGACCCGCCGGATGACCTCGCCGACGAGCCACCCGTAGGTGAGTGCGTGATAGGCCGATCGAGTGCCGATCTCCCATTTGGGCTCGGCCTCGGCGAGCAGCTTGGTCATGTGCTCCCAGTTGACGAGATCCTCGGCAGACCCGGCGATCGCGCGGACATCGTGGAGCGCCGCCTGATGGGTCAGCAGGTGACGGAGGGTGATCGTGTCCTTGCCCGCCGCCGCGAACTCGGGCCAGTACGTGGCAACCGGCGCGTCGTAGTCCAGCAACCCCCGATCGACGAGACGCTGCACGATCGTGGCCACGACGCCCTTGGTGGTCGAGAAGCTCATCGACATCGTGTCGCGCTCCCACGGGTCGCCGGCCGCGTTGCGGACACCGGTCCAGGCGTCGACCACGGGCTCCCCGTGGTGGTACACGGCCACGGCCATGCCGCCGCGGGCCGACTTCTTGGCCATGATCGACTGCACCTTCTCGGTGACCGGGGCGAAGTCGGGATGAACGAAACCTTCCATGGCATCCTTCCTATCGGCTTCCTATCGTGAACATCACGAGGAGTGACAGGAGGTGAGTACAGCGTGTCCGACAACACACTCGACGGCGACGACATCGACGGGTTGCTGATCGACATCGACGGAGTGCTCACCGTGTCGTGGGAGCCGATCGAGGGGGCTCCGAACGCACTGGCGACCATTCGGCGATCGGGCCTGCCGCTGCGTTTCGCGACGAACACGACCACGCGGACCAGAGCCGAGGTCGCGGACCTGCTCGGCCAGGCAGGCATGGCGGTGGATGTCGCCGAGATCCTGACCGCACCCGCCGCCACCGCCGCCCACCTGCGCCGCAACCACCCCGGCGCCAGGGTCTTCCTGCTGAACACCGGCGACCTCACCGCCGACCTCGAGGACATCGACCTCGTCGACGACGGCCCTGCCGACGTCGTCGTCATCGGGGGCGCCGGCGTCGACTTCACCCACCGGCAACTCAACGAGGCGTTCCGGCTGATCCTCGACGGCGCGGCGTTCGTCGCCATGCACCGCAACCTGTACTGGCGGACACGCGATGGGCTCGAACTCGACACCGGCTCGTACGTCCAGGCCCTGCAGGCCGCCACTGGCGTCGAGCCGATCGTGCTGGGCAAGCCGTCGCCCGACTTCTTCGCCGCCGGCGTGGCCGAACTCGGCTGCGAGACCGGACGGGTCGCGATGATCGGCGACGACCTCGACAACGACATACTCGGGGCCCGGCATGCGGGCCTACGCGGTGTGCTGGTGCGCACCGGCAAGTACCGCCCTGCGGTGCTCGACGCGAGCGACGAACAACCCGATGCCGTGATCGACGCGTTCGCCGACCTTCCCGAACTGCTCGGCCTTCGCTGAGCGCCCACTTGCGCAGTTGCGCCCAAAGTCCCTTGCCGCCTGCGACGGTCGCCGAACAGACTGACCCGAGAGCGACCGAGGAGACCGAATGACGTACGAACGACTGACCGCGGCCGATGCGGTCTTCCTGCGGATCGAGACGCCACACGAACCGCAGCACGTCGGGTCGTTGTCGGTGATCGAGGGCACGCCGCTGCGCTCCCCGGACGGTCGGATCCGGTTCGACGAGTTGAAGGCGCACGTCGATCGACGCCTGCACCGTGTCCCCCGCATGCGCCAGCGGGTGATGGAGGTGCCCTACAACCAGGCCCGACCGGTGTGGGTCGACGACGACCACTTCGACATCGACCACCACGTCCGCCTGACCGCACTTCCCCGTCCCGGCGACGACGCTCAGCTCGCCACCCTGATGGGGCGCCTCCAGTCGCTGCCGCTCGACCGGTCGCGTCCGCTTTGGGAGATGTGGTTCGTCGACGGTCTCGCCGACGGACACGTCGGGCTGGTGATCAAGGTGCATCACGCGCTCGGTGACGGGATGGCCAACGTCGACCTCGCCATGGCGCTGATCGACCTCGAGGCCGACCCACCGCCCGACGATCCCGTTCCGGAGTGGAAACCGGCTCTGGCTCCGTCGCCGAACGATCTGCTGCTCGATGCCGTCCGCGAGCAGATCACCCGCCCGACGCGGCTCGCGCAGGCTGCCGTCGACACGTTGCGCAACCCCCGTCCGACGATCGACGCGGCCGCCAACGTGGGACGCACCGTTGCGAGCTTCCTGGCCAAGCCGCCCCCGGCGCCGTGGAACGTGCCGGTCGGGTCGCATCGTCGGTGGGTGAGCGCCTCGGTGCCGATGACGGGCGTGCGGACCGTCCGCAAGCGCCACGGGGTCACGATCAACGACGTCGTGCTCACAGCGTGCAGCGGCGCACTGCGCACGTTCCTGCTCGACCACGGCGACGAGGACATCGCCCACCGCGAGATCAAGGCGATGGTGCCCGTGTCGTTGCGCGGCAAGGACGAGCACGAGACGCTCGGCAATCTGGTGTCGCTGATCATCGTCGATCTCCCCGTCCACGAACCCGATCCGGTCGAGCGGCTCAGTCGCATCCATGCGATGACGAGCGAGCTGAAGGGGTCCGGTCTCGTCGATGGCGCCCACCGGATCCTCGACATCGCCGACGCGATCACGCCGCTGGCCGGCCCGCTGACCCGCTACGTCAGCCGCACGATCCCGATGAACCTCGTGATCACCAACATCCCCGGCCCGCCGATCCCGCTGTACCTGCGCGGCGCGAAGTTCCTGCGGGTGTTCCCCTACGTCGAGGTGATCGACAACGAGGGCCTCACGATCGCCGTCGTGTCGTACGAGGACCAGCTCCACTTCGGCATCACCGCCGACCGCGACGTGATGCCCGATCTCGGCGACGTCGCCGCCTCGATCGAGCACGAGTTCGCCCTGCTCGCACGACGCCGCTGAGCCCTCCCCACGTCGAGTGGTCTCGGCGGACTGAGTTGCGACTGCCGAGACGCACTCCGCCGAGAGGCGCGAGCGTCAGATGGCGTTGCCGGCGAACTGGGCGTTGTAGAGGCGCCAGTAGGCCCCGTGCGCCTCGAGGAGCGAGTCGTGGTTGCCCTGCTCGACGATCTGGCCGTCCTCCATCACGAGGATGACGTCGGCGCCGCGGATCGTCGACAGCCGGTGGGCGATCACGAAGCTCGTGCGATTCGCCCGCAGGTTGTTCATCGCCTCCTGGATCAACACCTCGGTGCGGGTGTCGACCGAGCTGGTCGCCTCGTCGAGGATCAGGATCGCCGGATCGTTGAGGAACGCCCGGGCGATCGTCATCAACTGCTTCTCACCGGTCGAGATGTTGTCGCCCTCGTCGTTGATCATCGTGTCGTAGCCGTCGGGCAGCGAGTGCACGAAGCGGTCGACGTACGTGACCCGAGCAGCTTCGTAGATCTGCTCGTCGGTGGCGTCCGGGTTGCCGTAGCGGAGGTTCTCGCGGATCGTGCCACCGAAGAGCCACGTGTCCTGCAGCACCATGCCGATGTCGGAGCGCAGTTCGCTGCGCGGGAAGCTCGCGATGTCTCGGCCGTCGAGGGTGATGCGGCCCGAGTCGAGCTCGTAGAACCGCATGATCAGGTTGACGAGCGTGGTCTTGCCGGCGCCGGTCGGCCCGACGATGGCGACGGTCTCACCCGGCTCGGCCGTCACGTTCAGACCGGTGATCAGTGGCTTGTCGGGGTCATAGGCGAAGTGGACGTCCTCGAACACCACACGGCCCCGCACCGGCTTCGGGTCGACGCTGAGTTCCTGCTCGGCCGACTGCTCCTCCGCATCGATCAGCTCGAGCACCCGCTCGAGCGATGCGATGCCCGACTGGAACGTCGCCGCCATCGATGCCAGGTGCGTGAGCGGTTGCGAGAACTGGCGGGCGTACTGGATCATCGCCTGCATGTCGCCGATGCTCAGCGAGCCGGACGAGATCTGCAGTCCGCCGACGACGGCGATCAGGATGTACTGGATGTTGCCCATGAACAGCATTGCCGGCTGGATCAGGTTGGCCATGAACTGCGCCGCGAAGCTCGCCTCGTAGAGCTTGTCGTTGTCGCTACGGAAGCGCGCCTCGGCCTCGCGCTGACGCCCGAAGCTCTTGACGATCGCATGACCGCTGAACACCTCCTCGGCCTGCGCATTGAGATCGCCGGTGTGGCGCCACTGCGCCATGAAGCGCGGGCGCGCCTTGCCGCCGATGAACTTCATCAACCACACCGACAACGGCACCGTGGTGAGTGCGATGAGCGCCAGCAACGGCGAGATCGTGAACATCATGATCGTCACGCCGATCAACGTCAGCAGCGAGGTGAGGATCTGACTCGTCGTCTGCTGCAGGCTCTGCGACAGGTTGTCGATGTCGTTGGTGACCCGGCTCAGCAGGTCGCCGCGCGGCTGACGATCGATGTAGCTCAACGGAAGGTGGTTGAGCTTGCGCTCGACCGCTTCACGCAGCGTGAACATCGAGCGCTGCACCACGCCCGCGAGCACGTACGACGAGGTGTACGACAGCGCAAACGATCCGACGTAGACCAGCATCACCGTGATCAGCTGGCTGTGCAGCTCGTCGAAGTCGATGCCCTGCCCACTCTGCACGCCCTGCACGATGATGTTGGTCGCCTCGCCGAGCAGCTTGGGGCCGATGACGACCAGCACCACGCTGACGACGGTGAGGAAGAACACGGCGAACAATCGGGGCTTCTCGGTGCCGAGGATGTCGCCGAGCCGCTTGAGCGTCGAGCCGAATTGGTCGCTGCGCTCGGAGGGGATGCCGATGCCGCCACCGGGCCCGAAGCTCGCTCGGCGTGCCTCGGTACCGGCGGTCGCCAGCAGCTTCTTGTCGTCCGGGCTCTGACCCTTCGCCCCGTTGGACGAGACGTCGGCCTTCGCGCCGTTCGTGCCGGTCGTCCCGTTCGTGCCGTTCGTGCCGTTGGTGCCGTTGGTGCTCATGCCACGGCCCCCTGTCCGATCTGCGATTCGACGATCTCGGCGTAGGTGGGACATGTCTCGAGCAACTCGGCGTGGGTGCCACGGCCGATGATCTCTCCGTCCTCGAGCACGAGGATCTGGTCGGCGTCGACGATCGTCGACACGCGTTGGGCGACGATGAGGACCGCCGCATCGGCGGTGTGCGGTTTCAACGCGGCTCGCAGGCGGGCGTCGGTGGCGAGGTCGAGCGCGGAGAACGAGTCGTCGAACACGTAGATCTCGGGCTTGACCACGAGCGCCCGAGCGATGCACAGCCGCTGGCGCTGGCCACCCGACACGTTCGTGCCGCCCTGGGTGATCGAGCTCTCGAGGCCGTCCGGCATCGCCTGCACGAAACCGCTCGCTTGAGCGACTTCGAGCGCTTCCCAGAGTTCACCCTCGTCGGCGTCGGGCCGCCCGTACCGGAGGTTCGACGCGACGGTTCCCGAGAACAGGAACGGCTTCTGCGGGACGTAGCCGACCTTGCTCCACAGCAGGTCGAGGTCGAGTTCGCGGACGTCGACACCGTCGACGACGACCGATCCCTCGGTGGCATCCGACAGGCGCGAAACCAGGTTCATCAGCGTGGTCTTGCCGGCGCCGGTGCTCCCGATGATCGCCGTCGTCGTGCCCGCTTCGACGCGGAACGACAGGTCCGACAGCACCGGGCGATCGGCACCGGGGTAGGCGAAGCTGACGCCACGGAACTCGAGCGTCCCGCGCTCGGTCACCTCGGTGACCGGATGCTCCGGCTGGCGGACCGTCGAGGGCGTGTCGAGGACCTCCGCGACGCGATCCGCAGCAACGCCGGCGCGAGGGATCATCGACACCATGAACGTCATCATCACCACCGCGAACAGGATCTGCATCAGATAGCTCAGGTAGGCGACCAGTGAGCCGATCTCCATCTGCCCGGCGCCGATCCGGTCACCGCCGATCCAGATCACGGCAACGCTCGACAGGTTGATGATCAGCATCACCGTCGGGAACGTGGCAGCCATCAGGCGACCAGCGCGCAGCGACGTCTGCGTCAACTCGTCGTTCGCCTGGGCGAACCGCTCGACTTCCTGCGGTTCGCGGACGAACGCCCTGACCACGCGCATGCCGGTGATCTGCTCACGCAGCACGAGGTTCACCCGGTCGATGCGGAACTGCATCGCCTGGAACGACGGCACCATCCGGTAGACGATCGAACCGAGCGAGACGACCGCTGCCGGGATCGCGAACACCAGGATCATCGACAGACCCGGGTCCTCCCGCACGGCGAAGAAGATGCCGATCACCATCATGATCGGCGCCGTGATCATCATCGTGCAGGCCATGACCACGAGCATCTGGATCTGTTGGACGTCGTTGGTCGTGCGGGTGATCAGCGAGGGTGCCCCGAACTGGCCGACCTCACGAGCCGAGTAGCCGGTCACCGTGTGGAACAGGTCGCGCCGGATGTCGCGACCGAAACCCATCGCCGCCCGCGATGCGTACCAGACCGCGCCGACGGTGAAGACGATCTGGATGATCGTGAACCCCATCATCACGGCGCCCATCGTCAGGATGTAGTCGTTGTCGCCCTGCAGCACGCCGTTGTCGATCAACAGCGCGTTGACCGTCGGCAGCGTGAGCGACGCGAACGTCGCGATCGACTGCAGTGCGACCACCATCAACAGCACGTTGCGATAGGGGCCGAGATGGCTCTTGATCAGTTGCCAGAGTTTCACGTGGGGGTTCCTGTTCCGACTCCGTGCAGGACGGTGTCGACGATGTCGGTTGCGGCGGCCGCTTCGGCCGCGATCATCGGATGGGTGAGCGAGAGCGCGAGTGCGCGCAGCATCCGCGCGGCGTGAGCGGGCTCGACGCGGATGTGGTCGGCATTGGCGGCGAAGATCTCCGTCAGCGCCGGGCTGTCGGTCATCGGTCGTCTGACCTGGTCGTGGCGCTTGGGGCCGAGGTGCGACAGCAGCGTCCACACGTCGACGACGCGTCGCTGGATCAACTCGGTGGCCTCGACCAGCTGCTCCTCGAACGGGAGGTCGGGATCGATCGCCCGCAGCGCACTCTCGAACGGTCCTTGGTCGAGCGCGGCCTCGAGGGTGGCGTCGAGCAGTTCGTCCTTGTCGGCGAAGACCCGGAAGATCGTGCCCTCGGCGATGCCTGCGGCACAGGCGATCTGTTTGGTGGTGATCGCCTCACCGTGCTCGGCGAGCAGGGGCCGGACCGCGTCGATGATCGCGGCGCGTCGCTCCTCGGGTGGCAGCGCCGACGCCCGTCGGGACGTCGGTGGGGCGCTCACGGACGGCGACATCTGCCGCACCTTAACTGAGTGAGTGCTCACTCACACCGCTGGGCGGCACCTGTGGCAGGTGCCGCCCAGCGATCGGGTCTCCTTGCGTTCAGTCGGTCGGGCGACGACTCAGGCGCACCAAGCCGGTGCCGCCGAGAAGCGTGACCAGCGCAATGAGTACCAGGGTCCACGACGAGCTGCCAGTACTCGGCAGCTGTGTCGTTTGCGCAACAGTGGCCTGGGCCGGAGGCGCCACTGCCGGCGGGTCGACTGCCGGCGGGACGACTGCCGGCGGGACGACTGCCGGCGGGACGACTGGCGGCTCCGAGGCGACCGAGCTGGTCGGGGTATCGCACACTGCACCGTCCAGCTGGCTCAGGTCACCAGGATCGAAGGTCGTCACGGCGGCCAGGTCGAAGTAGTAACCCGGGTCGGCGACGGCCTCGTAGCTGCCGTCCGGCTGCAACACCCAGTCGTAGCCGACGGGCGAGGTCGGGAGCACCACGGTTCCGGGAGCATCGCAGGTCGGATCGGTCACGGACGGATCGACGGGAATCGCCTCGATCGGCAGCGGAGGCAGCGGAGGCAGCGGAGGCAGTGTCTGACACTGCCGGCCGGTCAGCTGGTCCGTCTCGTACGGCCCGAACGTGGCGTCTCCGACGATGACGTAGCCTTCGTCAGCGACGGCGGTGTACGTGCCGTCCTCGTTCTCGGTCCAGGTGTAGCCCTCGCCCTCGGACAGGACGACGGTCCCTTCGGCGAAGCAATCCGGCGACGTGTACTCCACCGACGGCTCCACTTCGATGGGCTGGCACGGAACCTCGCGGGTCTTCACGCGGGTTTCGCCGTCGTGGCGAGCCTGCCATTCACGCTGGTACGTGTCCGTCCAGTTGCCGTGCGGTGCGGGACTGCCCAGGGGGTCCGGGCTGTCCTCCCACGACGTGTGGGTCTCGGGCGACCATTTCGCCCATTCGGACCATGCGGTCCATTCGGTGAAGTAGCCCTCGGTGCCGGCGACTCCGGGGACTCCCGGGTTCCGGTGGAACCAGGACGAGTTGCCGCTGTTGCCGTGCGAGGCGTTGAACGTGCCGAACGTGTTCTGGTCGGGGCCACCGTTCGTCTTCGGGCCGACCCACTTGCCCCGGTCGTCAGTCGGGAAGTTCGGCTCGTAGTCCTGTGGGCCGTGCGTGTTGTCCGGCGCCCAGACCCACCACTTGCTCGGGATCTCCTCCGTGCCTTCTTCACCCGGAACCCATTCGCGGGTCCGCTCGTGGGTGAACTTGGCGAAGTGGTACTGCGTGTACTCCTCGTAGCACCCCTCTTCCTGGGGAACCTCCCTGGGGGGCGGGCTGTGGTCCGCCTCCGCCGGTGCGCCTGCCATGGCGAACACTCCGGCAAGGGCTGCGGCCCCGAGCATCGCTCCAAGAATTCGTCCCTTCATGACTGCCTCCTTCGGCTGGGTCACGCTCAATAACGGGCGGAACGTCTGTCTCTCCTTCTCACTATGCGTGAAAATCGCCCCGGATACCAGTCAAGTTTGGCCCGATTTGAGCACTCTCCGTGGCAATCACCTCACAGCGGCTCGCGGGGCCGCGAGCGGACGGCTCAGCGAGATGGCGTGGCGTCGGCAAGATCGGCGCGCACGCTCGCCGACAGCGCCTCGAGGTACGCGTCGTAGCCCTTGCTGCTGGGGTGGAACGAGGCACCGCTGATCGTCAGCGGGCCGTCGTCCCAGTGCTCGCGCACGGTGCCGTCGGCGGTCATGCTGCGCTTCAGCGTCTCGCCGAACACGGCATCGTTGACGTACCGATCCCGTTGCCAGAACCGACAGGCGCCGTGGTTGTCGAAGTGCTCGACGACCGACACGAAGGCGATGTCGGCGCCCGTTCGAGCCGTGGCGACACGGGTGGCGAGCAGGATCTGGGCGTTGAAGCGGTCGACCTGCTCGTCGACCCAGTCGGCCTCGCCCCTGCTGAACCCGGTGACGCCCTCGCACCAGCGGTCACTCTGCATCAGACGGGGATATCCGAGCACGCGGACGGCGATCCGTGGGTAGCGCTCACCGATCTCGGCGTACGTGTCGATGAGGTCGGTGCGGAGTTCGGCGAGATTCGCGATCTGGTTGTCGGACGACCTGTCACATCCCACCGAGGTGATGCACCGCACGAGGGTGTCGGGCCAGTTCTCGCCGCGGACGGTACGGAGGTCGTTGCCGCCGATCGTCATCGCGACGAGCGTCCCCGCGCCGTCACCGCGGAATCGCCGCGACGTCGACCTGGTTCGCGATGTCGGCCACCACGGCACCCGCGCAGGCGACGAACACCGACTCGGCGCCGATCTGCTCTGCGAGGCGCGGCCCCGGGGTCTCGTCGAGTTCGCGGCTGCAGTCGCTGTTGCCGATGCGCGTCGACGGGGCGAACGTCTGGGCGGCAGGTCCGTGATCGTCGTAGTCGGAGGCGTTGCGGTGGATGCCGGTGCCCGAGCTGTAGGAGTCGCCGAGCGTCACGACACGTTCGATGCTCGGCGCCGCGGCGCTCGTCGACGCCTCGGTCGCCACCGATGCCACCAACGCCGCGGGCGCGGCCAGACAGGCCACGAGCATGATCAGGCGGGTCGGCGACGACACCCCAGCCAGGCTAGGCGCACCTCCACACCCTGGCGACGCGGCCGCCCGACGTCACGCGATCAGGTCGACGCGTCCCGGACGCGACGCACCAGCACCTCTTGGGCGATCGTCGCCGCGTGGAGCCCGTCGATACGGATCACGTCGCCCGTGACCAGGCCCCGTCCTCCGTTCAACCCGTGCGATCGGGTGTCGAACCAGTGCCACTGCGATGGATCGGTCGGCCGCTGGAACCACACGGAGTGATCGAGGCTCGCACCCTGGAACAGCTTGCGATCGCCGACGTCGCCGGCCGCATCCGGATGGGGCAGCCGCGCCGCTCGGGACGGGGCGGCATCGGACATGAACGCGAGGGCGCATTGATGATCGGCGGGATCGTCGCCCAGCTCGGCGTTCAAGCGGATCCAGTAGCCCATCGTGCCGTCGTCGAGGAAGGTCGCCTTGCGCTCGAGCAGCCCGGCCCAGGAATGATCCGGCAGCGTCGGGTCGTCGTGTGCAGGGAGTCCGGGTGGAAGGAGAGCGATCTGCACGTCGGCTTCGTTCTCGACGATCTGGAACGACACCGACAGGTTGAGGATCGCCCCGCCCGACTGGCGGGCGACGACCTGGCGGGTGCTGAACGACCGTCCGTCGCGGAGTCGCTCGACCTCGTAACGGATCGGTTCGTCGTTCGTGCCCGGTCGGATGAAGTACGAGTGCAGCGAATGGGCCGGCCGATCGACCGACACCGTGCGCGAGGCGGCCCGCAGCGCCTGCGCCACCACCTGCCCGCCGAACAGGCGTCCACCCCAGGGATATCGGGCAGCGATCCCGACGAACGTGTCGGGCCCATGTGGCTCCAGCTCCAGGAGTTCGCTGAACTCGATGTCGTGAATCCGGCGGGAGTCCATCGGGCCAATGTAACGATTGGTGTCCGACACCGATCGATACCCGGAGCGGTGGGCTCAGTAGTCGGCGACGAAGTGGCTCAGGCCCGGTGCGTTCGACGACTGGCAGATGCCGGACCCCGGCCATCACGCGATCCTCGAGCGATCGGTGGGCCAGTTCGTCGAGAACAGCGGGCACACGAGCCTGATCGAGAAGCTCAACTGACCCACACTGGGGCGATACTGGGGGCATGTCACCCACGGTCGAAGTGTTCGCCGACATCACGTGCCCGTTCACCCACGTCGGGCTCAAGCAGGTGGTCCGCCACGTCGACGAGATGGACTCACCCATCGACGTCGTCGTACGCGCCTGGCCGCTCGAGTGGGTGAACGGCGCCCCGCTCGACGTGGCAGCGGTGGCCGTGAAGGCCGAGGCCCTGACCGACCAGCTCGGCGTCGACGACTTCTCCGGGCTCCGGGCGGATCGGTGGCCGTCCAGCACGATTGCTGCGCTCAACCTGGCTGCGTCGGCCTACGAGCGCGACGCGGCAACGGGCCTGGCGGTCAGCCTCGAGCTGCGCGCTGCGCTGTTCGAGCACGGTGTCGACATCGCCGACCCTGACGCACTGGCCCTGATCGCCGCCGCCCACCGCCTGCCCTCGCCCGGCGATTCGCCGGCCGCCGCCGTCGAGCGCGACTACCGCAACGGCCAGGAGCGAGGGGTGCAGGGCTCGCCGCACTTCTTCGTCGGCACCGACGGATTCTTCTGCCCGGCCCTCGACCTCGGCCACGACGCCGATGGACATCTCACCGCACGGTTCGACAGCGACATGCTCGCCGACTTCTTCGCCCGCATCGACGCCTGAGTCCTGGATCCCGACCCGAGGGCTCCGGCCGGAGGGGGGAGGACGGCCGAGCCACTCGGGCGGGATCTGTACGAAGAGTACGGAGCACGGATGACTCCCGGATGACGAGAACGTGGCCGTCGAGCAATCAGACGGTGAACTCCAGTGTGCAACACTCGCACCGGAGAGGGAGGTCGAATGGACATCGGAAGTGTGCTCGCCGTTCTGCTGCTCGGATTCGTGTGCGGCGCGATCGGGCGAGCGGTCGTCCCCAACGACGCGTTCCGCACGATGAGCGGCTGGCAATCGTGGCTCGCGTCGACCGGACTCGGCCTGCTCGGGGCGCTCGTCGGCTACGGCATCTTCACCGGCATCTTCGGCATCGGCGACGACGACAAGTTCGACTGGGGCGGGATCGTCGGCGCCGTGATCGGGGCGATCATCGTTGTCGCCGTCGGCTCGTGGGCGATCAAGAAGTTCGCCAGGACGACGACCTGACACTGCGTCGGCGCGAACCCGCCGACGCCGCGTGCTATCACGGGAGGATGGGGAACCTCGCTGACGACACCCGGTGGCTCGACGCCACTGCACAGGCCGAACTGATCTCGACCCGAGAGGCCACGTCGACCGAGCTCGTCGACGGCGCGATCGAGCGGATCGAGCAACTCGACGGAGCGATCAACGCGGTGATCATGCGGTGGTTCGACCGAGCGCGGGCGCAAGCAGCCGCCTTCGACGAACTCCCGCTCGCCACCGAACGACGGGAGACGCCCTTCGCCGGCGTGCCGTTCCTCCTCAAGGATCTCCACAACCACGTGGCCGGTCTGCCATTGACGTCGGGCAACCGTGCGGCGCGCGATGCGATGCCGCTGTCGACCCACGACTCCAACCTCGTCGTCAGGTTCCGCGAAGCAGGGCTCATCACGCTCGGTCGCACGAACAGCCCCGAGTTCGGGAGTCTGCCGGTGACGGAGCCGCTCGCCTACGGCCCGACCCGCAACCCCTGGAACATCGACCACACGCCGGGCGGATCGAGTGGCGGTGCCGCGGCCGCGGTGGCGGCGGGCATGGTGCCGATCGCCCACGCCAGCGACGGCGGTGGCTCGATTCGCATTCCGGCTTCGTGTTGCGGGCTCGTGGGTTTGAAGCCGACACAGGGCCGGGTGTCGATGGGACCCGAGCGCGACGAGTCGGGGCTGAGCACCCAGCTGTGCGTCAGTCGCACCGTTCGTGACACGGCGCGAATGCTCGACGTGGTCAATGGCCCGGGTGTGGGCGACACGGTGATCGCTCCCGCACCGACGCGTCCGTACGTCGAGGAGCTCGGCGCCGACCCCGGCCGTCTGCGCATCGGGCTGCTCGACACCCACCCGATCGGCGGGGCGCTGCACGACGACTGCATCGATGCGGTGCGCTCGGCGGCTGCGCTGCTCGAGGGGCTCGGCCACGACGTCACGCCCGGTCATCCGCCGGTGCTCGAGGACCGCGAGTTCCCCCGTCGCTTCGCCGCGATGTGGGCAACGCTGATGGCAGTCGGCATCGAAGCGCTGGGCGTCACCCTCGATCGCGAGATGACCGCCGACGACATCGAGCCGGTCAACTGGGCGCAGGGCGAGTACGCCGGTCATCTCTCGGCGACCCAGTACGCAACCGCACTCGCAGCGGTGTCGCAGTACCGGCGACAGGTGCATCAGTGGTGGGCAGATGGCTGGGACCTCCTGCTCACTCCCACCGTGGCGGCACCCCCGCTGCGCATCGGTGCCCTGTACGACGCCGACGACGGCATCGCCACCGACGACGCACTGGCGCCGTCGATTCGCGCCGGTCAGTTCGTCCCCTTCACGCCGCCGTTCAATGCGACCGGACAGCCCGCGATCAGCTTGCCGCTGCACTGGAACCAGGCCGGGCTGCCGATCGGCGTCCAGCTGGTCGCGGCCTACGGCCGTGAGGACGTACTCATTCGCGTCGCGAGCCAACTCGAAGCCGCGGCCCCCTGGTCGCAGCGCCGCCCGATGTGACATCGATGTCGGACACCGATCGATGCATCAGCGAACGGTGACGGGGAGGGCGGCGGGGCTGCGGCCGAGGACCTGGCGCCACTCGACGGCGTCGGCCCCGTCGAGATCACCGACGGGGACGACCGTGTCGCCCAGACCGGCGAGTGCCGATTCACGAACCACTTCCTCGAGCGTCATCCGGGCGAGCGCAGCCCCGAGGCAGTAGTGCGGTCCCGATCCGAATGCGAGCAGCTTCGGTGAGCCGGGCTCGAGGAACCGGCCGGGCCGGAACACGTCCGGGTCACCCCACACATCGGTCTGGCGGCTGGTCGACGCGGTGCTCAGGAACACCAGGCTGCCGGCCGGTCGCTCGATGCCGCCGATCATCACCGGCTCGGTCAGTGTGCGAGGCACGATCGTGATGCTCGGCTCGAATCGGATCGTCTCGTTGACGACCGCCCCGACGATCGAGGGGTCGGACCGGACATCGGCCAACGCATCCGGGTTCCGGAGCAGCGCGAGCAGGGAGCACCCGATCTGACTGGACGTGGTGTCGTGGCCGCCGACGATCAGGTTGCCGACCATCGTGACGACCTCGTCGTGGGTCAGGCGATCCCCCGCCTCCTCTGCGTCGAGCAGTGCGCTGATCAGATCGTCGCCGCGCTCGCTCGCCCGCGCAGCGATCATCCGCTCGACGTCGGCCATCAGATCGACGACCGCGACCTCGGCACGGGCGATCTGGTCGGGGTCCATGAACCCGAACACGGGGCTGAGTGCGTCGCCGTAGCCGACGAAGTCGGCGACCTCGGCGTCGGGCACGCCGAGGAGCCGGCAGATGACCGTGATCGGCACGTCGGCGAGGAGCTCGACGAGGTCGCCGTCACCCGCTGCGACCAGATCGGACAGTCGCTCAGCGGTGAGCTCGGCAGCGAGTTCTCGGTGCCGTTCCACCGAGCGTGGCGTGAAGACACGGGCCGCGAGTCGGCGGAGCCGATGGTGGGCGTCGCCGTCGTTGGTGAACATCAGCTGCGAGTACCAGCTGCGCAGGGGCCCCTCGGGTACCCCGAGCACGTCGAAGATCGACAGGCCCACACCGGCAGCTCGTGGGTCGTGGGCGAGACTCTCCACCTCGCGGTATCGCAGGACGACGACGGCACCACTCAACGCGGCGGTTCCCGACGGCCCTGCCTCGCGCCCGGTGCGCAGCATCTCGTGCAGCGAATCGTCGAAGACGCTCTCCACCAGCATGTCGGTCATGGTCCCCCCAACTCTCCGTGCGGCGGTGCCGCCTCCCCGCCGGAATTCTCATCGGTGGTCGGCGAGGCCGCAAGTGGCACCGGTCACGCGAGCGAGGCGCGGCGACGAGCGGCGCGCCGAGGAGTCGATATGGTCGTCCGGGTGAGCACGGACGCCGCCGATGCCGGACCCGAGATCGAGGCGGTGATCTTCGACTTCGCGGGCGTCCTCACCACGAGCCCTGCGGTCGGCATGCTCGAGCGGGCAGAGCGGTTCGATCTCGACCTCGCGACGTTCCTGCCGATCGTGATGGGGCCACTCGACGTCGACAGCGACCACCCGTACCACGAACTCGAGCGCGGTCGGATCACGATGGAGGAGTTCGACGCCGCCATCGAGCCGATGTGGCGCGCCGCCGGGCTCACCGAGTTCCCGACGATCCCCCGCGGCCACGAACTGCTCGCGATGGTCGAACCGGTCACGGCGATGGTCGACGCCGCTCGTGACATTCGGGCAGCAGGCCTCCCGACTGCGATCCTCACCAACAACACGCGGGAGTGGGGTGCATGGCGTGAGGCGTGGGATGCCGACAACCTCGTCGACGTCGTGATCGACTCGAGTGAGGTCGGGCTGCGCAAACCGAACCCGGCGATCTTCGAGCTCACGGTCGAACGTCTCGGCGGACCGCCGATCGGGCGGTGCCTGTTCCTCGACGACTTCCCGTGGAACGTCGCCGCGGCAGAGGCGCTGGGCTTCCAGACGATCCACGTGACCGATCCGGTCGCCGCCGCCGCCGCAGTGCGTTCACGCCTCGGTCTCTGAGTTCCGACCGACCGTGGTGTGAAGACACGGCCCGCGCCCCGCAGTCGCGCCCGGCATCGGCAACGATGGCGAGATGTCCGATGGTCCACGTGGAGCGCTGGCGATCGCCGGACTCGCGGCGGCGGGCTTCGCGTTCGCCCTCGCCGCCCTCGTGAGTTCGCAGCTCGCGATCATGTCGGTGCTCGACACCACGCGGGCCGAACGTGCGGCCACGCAGATCGCCGAGTCACGCTTCACCGCCGACGTGATCGAGCAGACCGTCCAGCGAGCCGTCGAACCCGTCGCCGGTGAAGCGGTCGCCGCCGAACTCGCCACCGCCGCCAGCACGGATCCGCGGGTCATCGCGACTGTCAGCACCACACTGCTCGCAGCGCACGCCGGGCTGGTCGACCCGGATCTGCGATATCCGGCCGACGGCAACACCGTCGTCGATCGGGCGATCGTCGGCTCCGTGATCGACGGTGCCGAGCGGGCCGGCATCGATCTGGGCGGCGTGGGCGTCGGCGACGTGACGCCGGGAGATGTGGCGCTCGGCGGGGTGCAACTCGACGCGATCGCCGCTGGGGCCGGTCTACCGTCGGTGGTGCCGAGCGAGGTGCCCGATCTGGGACTGCGGCGAGTTGCGGAGACCACCCGGGTCGTCGCCCTGATCGCTCTGCTCGCGTTCGCCCTCCTCGCCGTGTTCGCCCACCCGCGCCCGGCGCGATCGTTGCGGCGGCTCGGATCGTTCGCGGTGGTCGTCTGCGGTGCGTGGCTGGTCGGGCTGCTCGTCGCTGGCTGGGTGATCAGGCGCACGACGAGCACGCTCTTCGGCGAGATGATGGACACCGTGTGGTCAGACGCCGTGCCGTCGATGCTCCTGCTCGTCGGCTCCGGGATGCTGATCGGAGCCGGTCTGTGGGTCGCCGGCACCGTCATCGACGGCGCCACCCGGCAACCGTCAGTGCCGCGGTGACTGCTCCGACGGTCGCAGGAGGCGGGGCCCATCAGCTTCGCCATCAGGTGATCTCCCGACGTGACGGGCGCGTCGCGCTGCGGGTTCGACGCGTCGGAACACACGTGGGCAGGCACTCGATCACGGCGTCGTGGTTCGGGATGGAACGTGTGTACTGCTGTCAGGTTGTCGAACGAACTGATGTATGGTATCGTCATGACATGTTCGCCAGCCTTGTCGACGAGCTCCAGGGGCTCGACAACGACGCGGCGACCGAACGCCTGCGGGAGCTCGAACTGCAGCGCCGTCGTCTCGATGCCGAGACCGCTGCACTGATCACGCTCGCCCAAGCCCGCGGCGTACACCGCGACGACGGCCATCTGAGCGTCGCAGGGTGGTTGCGCGCCAACCTCAACTGGTCGGGCCAGCAGATCGGCGTGGCGAAGAAGGTTGCCCGCCTGCTCGACGCGCACGAAACGGTGGGCGACGCCCTGCTCGCTGGTCATCTCGGCGCCGCACAGGTGGGCGAACTCGCCCACGCTGCTCGCAATCCGCGCTGCGGGTCCGAGATCGGGGAGGTGCTCGATCTGCTGCTCGAGAAGGGTGAGCAGCTGCCGTTCGACGACTTCCGATTGCTCGTTCGACGTTGGGAGTCCCTCGCCGACGAGGATGGCGCCGGGGGCGATGCCGAAGCGAACCACGCCAACCGGACCGTGTCGGCGCACGAGGTCGACGGCGCACTCCACCTGCGCGCTCGCGGTGGGTCGGCGATGGCCACCGCGGAGATGCTCGGGATCCTCGAGCGCTTCGCCGAGGACGAGTTCCGCAAGGACGTCGCTGCCCGCACCGAACTCCACGGTCCTGACTCGCCGGCGTCGCTGCTGCCACGCACCGATTCGCAGCGCCGGTTCGATGCCATGCACGAGATCTTCCGGCGGGCGGCCTCCACGCCCGCCGGTGGGCGCGCACCCGAGCCGGTGGTCAACGTCCTCGTCGACCAGCACACCCAGGAGATCCTGCTCGCCAGGCACCGGCTGATCCCCTTCCCCGATGACATCACCGCCCCCGACCTCGATCGACTGCGCTGCGAGACCGACTCCGGCATCCCGGTTCCGCCCGAGGCGGTGTTCGAGGCGATGATGCAGGGCTACGTCCGCCGCGTCGTCGTCGACGACGACGGCGTGGTCATCGACATGGGGCGCAGGCGGCGGCTGTTCACCGGTGCCGCCCGCACTGCAGTGAAGCTGATGGAACGCCACTGCGGACATCTCGGCTGCACGGTGAGTTCATCCCACGCCGACATCGACCACATGGACGAATGGGACCGCGACGACGGCCGTACCGACGTCGACAACGGACGCCCTCGCTGCAACGGCCACAACCGGGAGAAGACCCGCCTCGGCCTGGTCGACCGGCGAACCCGCGGTGGCCGCATCATCACGTACCGACGCGACGGCACCGCCATGCTTCCCGTCGGATGCCGAGCGCCCGACGATGTCGCCGACGAACCGCCCGACGGCCTCGCGATGCTCGCCCGAGCACTCCGCCCGCTCCTCGAGTAGCGCTGCACGAACCGTCGCCGGGTGCGATCATGACCGGATGAGCGAACTCGCGATCCACGGTGGACCGCCCGTCCGCACGGTGCAGTACCCGGCATGGCCCGAGCACGACGATCGCGAGCGTGAGCTGCTGCTCGACGTGCTCGACAGCCGCCGGTGGTGGTCGACGCAGGGAACCAGGGTCCACGAGTTCGAGCATGCCTGGGGCGAGCTGCACGGCACGGGGCCCGCAGTGGCCGTCACCAACGGCTCGCATGCGATCGAGGTGGCGCTGCTCGCCACCGGCATCGGCCAGGGCGACGAGGTGATCGTGCCGAGCTGGACGTTCGTCGCCACCGCAGCGTCGGTGCTCATGGTGAACGCGAGTCCGGTCCTGGTCGACGTGGAACTCGGCACGGGATGCATCGATCCCGACGCCGTCGAGGCCGCGATCACCGAACGCACCCGAGCCGTCATCGCCGTCCACATCGCCGGCCATCCGGCCGACATGGAACGGCTCACCGAGATCTGTGCCCGTCGTGACCTCGTGCTCATCGAGGACTGCGCCCATGCGCACGGGTCGCTGTTCAACGGGCAGATGGTCGGCACGTTCGGTTCGGCCGGCACCTACTCGTTCCAGGCGTCGAAGCTGATGACCGGCGGGGAGGGCGGTGCGATCGTCACCACCGACCCCGAGGTACGAGCGAGCGCAGCGTCGTACAGCGACTGCGGCCGACGCCCCGGAGAATGGTTCTACTCCCACTTCGCGCTCGGAGGGAACTACCGGATGACCGAGTGGCAGGGGGCGGTGTTGCTCGCGCAACTCGAACGGTTCGAGGAACAGGCTGCCCGGCGCGACGAGCGCTCGCTGTTCCTCGACAGCGCACTGGCCGCGATCCCCGGCGTGCATCCACAGACGCGCGATCCTCGCTGCGACCGACAGGGCAACTACTGCTATGTCGTGCGCATCGACCCCCACGAGTTCGGCACCGACCGTGAGCCCGCGCGCCTCGCCCTCGCCGCCGAAGGGATCCCACTCACGATGTCGTACCCGCCCACCCACCGGCTCGACGTCTTCCGCGACCCGGATGGATTCGCCCCGCGCTGGCGCGACCGCGCCGGGATGCAGGACTTCGCCGAACTCTCGCTCCCGGTCACCGAGCACCTGGCCGACACGACGCTGTGGTTCACCACGTCGGTCCTGATGGGAACGGAGGACGACGCCCTCGACGTCGTTCGAGCCGTCGAGAAGGTCCAGCGCAACGCCGCGGAGCTGACGGGCGTCAGCTGAGACCGAACTCGGCGAGTTCGACCGGGCGGCGTTCGTCGATCGAACGGTGCGCTGCGGCGCCGGTGGCGACCGCCCACATCCCCTCGGTGACCGTGACCGCCTCTGGCCGGCCGGCACGGATTGCGTCGAGCAGGTGGAGGTGCTCCATGAAGCTCGCACCCTGGTGGAAGTCGGGGTACGGCACACGGGGGTCCATCGGCGCTGCCACCTCGCGGACGCCGTGTCCGATCTTGTGGCCATGGCCTTCCGCCTTGGCACGTTCACCGACCCACACCGTGTCACCGGGAACGGTCGCTTCGAGCTTGGCCACGTCGCCGGTGATCGTGAGCTCCTGCTCGTACCGGCCACCTTCGGCGAACATGCACAGGTCGAGCATCCCGCGCACACCGTTGGCGAACTCGACGATCACGAAGGCGTTGTCGAGGATGTCGGAGCGCTCCATCCGACCGTCGATCTCGTAGTACTCGTCGAGGTGGTTGACGTCCTGGCCGCCGCTGGCCATCACCCGCACCGGGTGCGCACCGGCGACCAGGTGCATCAGGTCGAAGAAGTGGCAGCACTTCTCCACGAGGGTGCCGCCGGTGTTGCGGGTGAACCGGTTCCAGTCGCCGACCTTGCCGAGGAACGGGTAGCGGTGTTCCCTGATCGACACCATGTGGGTGGTGCCGCAGACGCCGGAGTCGAGTTGCTCGAGCATCGCCGCCGGGGTCGGCATGAAGCGGTACTGGAGCCCCATCCACGTGATGGCATCACGGTGGCGGGCAGCTTCGACCACGCGCAGACAGTCCTCGACGCGCGTGCACAGCGGCTTCTCGATCAGCACGTGCTTGTCGGTGGCGAGCACGTCGGCGAGGATCGCCGCGTGGGTGAAGTTCGGTGTGGTGATCACGACCACGTCGACGTTCGGATCGGCGAGCAACTCGCGGTGGTCGGCGTAGGTGGCGACCCTGCTCTTGGCCTCGGCGCCGCCCGGTCCGGACTCGACACAGCCGAGCCCCCACTCGATGCTGGACTCCACCGGATCGGCGAGCGCCAGGACCGCCGCGCCGTCGACGTGGTTGAGATCGAGGATGTGCTCGCCGCCCATCATCCCACTCCCGATGATGCCGTACCCGATCGTCTCGCTCATGTACGCGACGGTACTTCGGATCGTGGTCCGTTCAGGAATGGGCAGACCTGGAGGAATGGGCAGGACTGGCCGATTCCACCACCCTGTGCGCGCAGTCGATCACGGAGGTGGGCATTATCGGTGAACAGCATGTGACAGGGGGCTCGACACCTTGTGCGTCGACAGCCGTCGGCCTACCTTCGAGCGAACTGGAACACGAGTCGCGGACGGCGACTCACTGGGGGAAAGCACTGAGGTGCTCATGAACGCTCGCACGAACTCTCGACCGAACTCGCCGAGGCGCGGCGTGTCATGGGCTGCGGCACTCTGCGTGACCGCGCTCGCGAGCTCTGCGCTCGTCGCCACCAGCAGTGTCCAGGCTGCCCCGCTGGCCGCACAGGCAACCGAACCCACATCTGATGTCCCCGCCGACCACACCTACACCGACTTGATCGCGGATCTCGAGGACGGGGACGGCGTCGTCGAACCGCGCCTCTACAAGATCGACGAGCCGCTCGAGCTGGACACGGACACGACACTCACTGCCCGCGTTCCCGGACAGACGACGATCGAGTTCACCGGCGTCCGCAGCTCGGCGATCAAGGTCACCGGCCAGAACGTCACCATCAGCGGCGTCACCATCACCGGTGGAGACAACGCCAACGGGAACGGCGGCGGCATCGACATCACGCGGGGCTCCTCGCTCACGCTCGTGGAGTCCACCGTCACCGGCAACTTCGCCCGACAGGGTGGGGGCATCCACAACGCCGGCGACCTGACGATCGAACGCAGCACCATCGACAACAACCAGGCTGAGCGCAAGGGTGGCGGCCTCCGCGACGACGGAACCACGACCATCGTCAACTCCACGTTCAACGCCAACATCGCCAGCCAGGGCGGAGCCGTCTCGAGCGCTGGTACGACCGACATCGTTCACGCGACGATCGTCGGCAACATCGCCACGTCGAGCTCGAGCGCGGGCGTCGATCGCAATGGTGGCTCGTTGACCGTCAGCTACTCGATCATCGGCAACAATCTCCGCACGAACGGCTCGGCCGCGAGCGATTGCTCTGGCACACCGGACCTGCTCGAACTCAACCTCGTGACCGACGACAGCGGATGCAACCCGGTCGGCACGGTCCTCGTGTCCGACCCGATGGTCGACACGCTCACTGACAACGGCGGCCCGACTGCGACCATGGCGCTGCTCGCAGGAAGCCCTGCGCTCGACGCCATCGGTCTCGTCGAGGCCGCCGATGGTCCCGAGTGCGCTTCTGAGACGACGACGGACCAGCGGGGCACCGAGCGACCCACCGACGCCGGCTGCGAACTCGGGGCGTACGAACGCGGTCAGCTCGCCGTTGACATCGATCTCGCCGTCGACACCGGCAACTACTCGAGCCTCGGTGTCGACAACACCGTCGAGGTCGGTGTCACCTCCGTGCCGACCAGCGCGATCGTCGGCGAACTCGCGGCTCGCACCGTCGCCGACGAGGACGGAACGGTCGACGCGTCCGGGCTGCGCCGCATCGGTCTCCGACGCATCGACATCGGTGACCTCGGCGACACCGAGACGGTCGACGACAACGGCGACCCCGTCGCGCTTCCTCCCTCCGAGCTCAAGGCGATCGGCCTGCGCCGGATCAGCCTCGAATCGATCGGCCTGCGCCGCATCGGACTCCGGCGCATCGACATCGACTCCACCGGCTTGCGCCGGATCGGACTGCCGACGATCCCGCTCTCGGAGATTCCCCTGCTCGTCGACGGTGGTTGGGAAGGACTCCTCGCTGGAACCGGCTTCGCCGGGGTTCCACTCCAGTCGATCACCCTCGAAGACATCTCTGGGAACGACGCCGCCGGGGATCCGCTCGTCGACGGGCTCGACGATCTCACGCTGCAGAGCATCGATCTGTCGAGCACCGGTCTGCGCCGCATCAGCCTGCCCTCGATCCTCCTGACCGAACTGCCGCTCGAGGCCGTCCAGGTCGGCAACGCTGTCCCGGATGACGCCGACTACGCCCAGGCGTGGTGCGAGTCGCTGTTCGGAACGGCGGCCTGCTCGGACCCGACGTTCGTCGACGAGGTCGGCGGAGCCGAACTCTGGGAAGCACAGCTCGCGGGTGCCGACGTCGAAACCGACGATGTCTTCGGCGTGCCGCTCGGCGGACTCACCGCCGCTGGGCTCCGCCGGATCGACATCGAGGACGCCGGTCTGCGCCGAATCGGTCTGCGTCGTATCGGACTCCGCCGCATCTTCATCGAGAACACCGGCCTGCGCCGGATCGAATTGAGCGACATCGGGTTGCGTCGCATCGACCTCGACGGTGACGGGGAGGAAGAGGGCATCGAATCGATCATCGACTGCTCGCCGATCGACGGGATCAACCCCTGCTCCACCGACGACACGAACACGCTGACGCTCGGTGACATCGCCGCCGGGTGTGTCGATCCGGCCGATGGTGCCTCGACCGCGACGTGTCGTCTGCGTCCCGAGGCGACGGTTGGTCAGCTGCTCGACCTGCTCGGCGTCGAGATCGACGGCGTCAGCCTGCTCGACGGTCTGACCCTGTACGACCTGCTGTTCGCGTTCGTTCCACCCGAGGACGTCCCCTGGGAGACGATCGATCTCGATCAGGCCCTCCTGCAGAACGTCGCCGTGCCGCCCCAGCCCACGTTCGACTATCTGACGACCGTGTCGGTCGTCGAGGGTCCGGCCGACGTCGACGTGTCGCTGCTGCTGCCGGACGGGTTCGCCGTGGCTGCTGCCCCGAATCCCGACCCGGCGACGTGGTGCCCGGCGACCGACGCGGCGTGCCTCAACGAGGTCGCCCCGAACGCTCCACTCGAGCTCGGGAACCCGACCTACTCGATCGACGACGTGGCCTCCGGTGAGTACGTCCTGCGCGTGCCGGTTCGGGCCGGGCTGTCCATCGGTGACGCCGACCAGTTCCCGACGTTCGTGTCGGTGGAAGGTGCAGGCCCCAACGGCGAGGCTCCGCTCGCCGAGGCAGGTCCGGTCGGTGTGAACGTCGTCGAGGCTGCATCAGGAGGTCCCGGTCGAGCCCCCATCCTGGACGACGGCCAACTCCAACTCGGCCACATCGGCAGTAGCGACGACGTCGACCTCTACTCCTTCACGACGCCGGAGGGTACAACCGGGGCGTCCGCACGGATCCTGCTGTCGAACATCCCCACGGGCGTCGACTACGACCTCAGCGTCTACGGACCGCGGCCCGGCTCCCTGCGCAATCCGCCCACCCGAACGCTGAACAGTCTCGGCGACGTCGACTTCGACCTCGACCCGAGCGACGACGCGCTCTCGACCGACCTCGCCAACGACATCGCGATCGATGTCAACGTCCTCGCCGCCGACATCGACGAACTCGTACTCGAGGGCGACTACGCGCTTCGCGACATCTCCAGCCGACGCTCCAACAACGACGAAGAGGTCGACATCGCAGCACTCGAGCAGAACACGACGTACGTCGTCGCGGTCTCGGGGTACTTCGGCGATCTGAGCACCGAGCCCTACGGGCTGCGCGTTCGCCTCGACCGGCGCAGCGCACTCCCGCCGTGTGCCACCGTCCTCGAGTATCCGGACCACGCACCCCCAACGGCTGAAACCCCGCCGGCTCTGAACATCGGCGGTGGCACGAACACGCTCTACGTCACGAATGCCGCGCGTCTCGACGCCGAGGCCGCCGGGCGCAGCGGTGACATCATCGCGGCAATCGCCGACACCGAGGACGTCAACGGCGTCGACGCCGGCCTGCTGCTCGTCGACGATCTCGACGCGTTCGATGGGTGGAACGACGACTCCTGCGATGTGGACGCCCGCAACGACGTCGTCCGTCAGATCGGCGCTGCGATCGACGGCGCCATGGCAGACGTCGAGGACGCCGGCGGTTCGATCGAGAACCTGGTGATCGTCGGCGGTGACGGTGTCATCCCGATGGCGGCAGTACCCGACCTCACCGAGTACTCCAATGAAGCGACGTTCGCCCGCGAGGTGTTGAGCGACTCCGGCTCGAGCAACGCCGCAGCGGGCACGATCGGGAACGGCTACCTGCTCTCCGACGACCCGTACGCGACCGATGCGGGGATCTCGATTCTCGGCGGTGACCACGAGCTCCACGTTCCCGAGCGCAACATCGGCCGCCTCGTCGAGACCGCCGACGAGATCGTCGGCCAGCTCGAGAACTTCGCCGACCCGCGGTACAACGGGCTGCTCGACCCCGCCACATTCTCCGACGCGGCGTCGGTCACCGGCTACGACTTCCTCGACGACGGCGCCCAAGCGATCATCGACGCCCTCGACACCGACGGCCCGTTCGACGCATCGAACTCGCTGCAGGGTCCCGCGTGGGACAAGGATGCGTTCCTCGGCCTCTTCGACGGCGGAGCCGACTACTCGGTGATCTCACCCAACGCCCACTACGACTACGAGTCGCTGCTCCCCGCCGCCGCCGACACGGCCGGCTACTTCACCGACGAGCAGCTCGTCACGACTGCCGACGTCAGCGAACTGGCCACGCCGCCGACCAACTCGTTGATCTTCACCGTCGGCTGCCACGCTGGATTCAGCGTCTCCGACGTGCAACTCGGGCTGACCGGTGCACTCGACTGGGCGCAGCTCTACGGATCGACGGGCAACCAGTACGTCGCTCACACCACCTACGGCTACGGCGACACCGACATCGTGGCGTATTCCGAGCGCCTCGCAGCGCTGTTCGCCGCCAACGTGGCCGCCATGGTCGACGGCGAACCGGGCGCCCCGACCTCGCTGGGGGCCGCCGTCCGGCTCGCCAAACAGCAGTACCTCGCGAGCACGCTCGTGCTCACGCCGTACGACGAGAAGATCCTGCAGTCGTGGACCTACTACGGCCTGCCGATGTACGACCTCGGACCGATCGTCGAGCCGCCAGTCGACGTCGAAGCGGCGGGAACCTCCTCCTTCGCCGACGCCTTCGGAGCCACGACACTCGACCTCACATCGTCGAGCCTCACCGTGCCAGTGTCGACCGGACCGGTCACCTTCGCCTTCGACGAAGCCGTCGACGGCGTCGTGCCGGTCGCGATCGACCTGGCCGGAGACGCCCTCGAGCTGAACCCGACCGACGATGGTTCCTACTACTCGGTCGACGGGAACACGATCGTCGCCCAATACCGCACCGTGCAACCGCTGGTCGACGTGGCGATCCCGACCGACGGGGAGTCCGACGACGAGTACGGCGGATTCCTGATCACCGGGCTCGTCAGTGAGGACCTCGACGATTACGTTCCGTTCGTGTCCCGGCCGGTCATCGACAACAGCGTCGACGAATCACGCATCGTCGTCGACGACAGCGCGTTCCCGGCGACGCTGCAGCGAATCGGTGAAGTCGGTGATCAGCAGCGACTGTTGGTCGCGGCCGGTCAGTACGAGGCGAACCAGCGCCTGTTCCGCGAGATCCGCGGCGAACTCCTGCCCCGAGTCGGGGATGACGACGTCCCGTCGCGATTCATCGACGTCTCCGGCCAGACGGTGAGCGACGTCGGAACAACTGGGCGGGGCGTCCAGTTCGACATCGTCACCGACGCCAAGGCCGCCCGGGTCGTCGTCGTGTACCGCGAGGTGGGTGCCAACCAATGGAGGTCGGTCGAACTCGCCGGCACGTCCGTGGACGAGCTCACGACGCGCTGGTTCGGCAGCGCCCCGCTCGACGATCCAGCCGCCGACGTCGAGTTCTTCGCCCAGAATGCGGCCGCTTCTGGCGCTGTCGGCATCACGAGCAGGAAGATCGAGAACTTCCTCGCCACCGAAGCCGTCGATCCGGAGACCGGACTGGAAATCGTGTACACGGGCGAGCCCGACAAGCAGTTGGCAGGCCGGTTCTTCGCCTCGGGTGCCGCGTTCGACGTGAACCCCGAATCCGAAACGACCACGTTCTCGGTCGACTCGGGTGAACCCCGTCCCTACAACCCCGAGACCGGCATCAGGATCGTCTTCGATCCCGACAACGCGGGCGACTACGTCTTCGAGACCGGCACGATCACCCTCGACCGCGGCGCCCACGTGCTCTTCGCCCAGGACGAGTCACTCGACCGGGTGTACCGCTTCTTCATCCTCGACCCGCAAGCGCCGACGGTGACGACGTCGACCACACGATCGGATGACGGGGTCGATGTGACCATCACTGCGGTCGACAGCCTCTCGGGCGTCCGGTCCACCGAGTACTCCTGCTCGCCCGCGACCTGCACTGAGCTCGAGCCAGAGGACGGCGACGGGCCCGGCACACTCCGGATCCGCTACGAGGGTGCCGGCGACACCACCGTCAGCGCCACCGCGACTGACAACGTCGGCAACACCTCCGAGCCGGTGACCACATTCATCGATCGCACACCACCAGATGTGACGATCTCCGCCGCGCCGGCGGGGTGGACGAATGCGGACTCGGTCGTCGTGACGATCACCGCACAGGACACCGGGTCCGGGGTGCAGTCCATCTTCCAGGACTGCACGACCTGCGAGGTCGTCGAACCGTTCACCATCGACGAGGTCGGCACCGCGACACTCCGGATCCGCTCGTCCGCCGAGGGCGTCACCGACATCAGTGCCACGGCGACCGACACCGCCGGCAACACCTCGGAGGCCGTGACCACGACGACCTTTGTCGACCGGACGCCCCCGACGACCACGTTGTCCGTGACACCGGATCCTTCCGCCGTGCCGGGTCCGGACGTGAACCCGCTCTACGTCGTCGGCGAGTCGATCTCGGTGGAGTTCACCTGTGCGGACGGAACGTCGGGTGACGGTCCGGAGCAGTCGCCCATCGAGACGTGCCAGCTGCTCGACGGCACCGACGTCGTGGCCGACGCGGGGCCGGCGGGCACCGGCACGTACGTCGTCGACACCAGCGGTCCGGGCACGCACAGCTTCTCGGTCGCCGCCACCGACGCGGCCGGCAACAGCTCGCTCCCGACCGTTCCGATCCCCGTCGTCGTCGCCTACAACACGTGCCTGCTGTACGACGACACACAGGAGAAGAACGTCGGGTCGAACTACACCATCAAGGTGCAGGTCTGCGACGCGGATGGCAACGACCTGTCGTCCAGGAACATCACGCTGACGGCGCTCACGATCGACGGCTCGATCCTCCCGGGCCCCAACTTCCAGGGCAACTCCAACAACGGGTTCGTGTTCCGCTTCACCCGCAGCAACTCGGCGTACACGTACAACCTCGACACCGACATGCTCGACGGGGACGGCACCCAGCACTTCCTCTACTTCACGACCGAACCCGTCCCGTCCGGTACGACCGACGTGGAAGAGCTCCAAGCGCTTGCCACGAACGCAGCGCCGTTCCGACTGCGCTGATGGAGTAGAACGACTCGGGATGGACGCCGTCGGCACCGACGTCGGGACCGAGTCCTACGTGCCCGACATCGTCAGACACTGGGATGCCGGAGGCCGCCCGTACCAGAGCGTCGCGGGCTCGCTCGTATCGGCCGACATCTCCGGGTTCACCGCGCTGTCCGAGCGGCTCGCCGCCTACGGTCGTGAGGGCGCGGAAGAGCTGACCCTCCTCTTGAACCAGTGCTTCGGAGGGATGATCGAGATCATCGACACGTACGGGGGCGACGTCCTCAAGTTCGGCGGCGACGCCCTGCTGGTCCTGTTCGAGGGCACCGGCCACACGGAGCGGGCGGCAGCGGCCTGCATCGAGATGCGCACGCTGATCGAACGCCGGTGGTCAACCACTCTGGTGAAGCGAATCGAGCTGGGTATCTCGCAGGGGATCCACAGCGGCGACTTCGACCTTCATCTCGTCGACGCCGGCCATCGCGAGTTGCTCGTCGTCGGCCCGGGGATGTCGGCAACGGTCGACTGCGAAGGTGCCGCCGAGCGCGGACAGATCCTGCTGAGTCACGCCGCGGCAGCATTCCTCGACGACGCCTCGCTCGGAGAGTCCACGGCGGATGGCCGCGTCCTCGCATCGAGCCCGATTGCACCCCCTTGGAGCCCTTCCGCCGATCGGGTCGACGGCGTGGTCGCGCCGTACCTACCCGACTGGCTGATCGAGCAGACCGCGGCCGGCATCGTCGCGGAGCACCGCACGGTGACGGTCGGGTTCGTGTTCTTCGGCGGCGTCGATTCGTTGCTGGAGTCGGTCGGCCCCGATGCCGTGCACGAGCGACTGCAGGCACTTGCGGCCGCAACCGAACAGGCCGCCGCTCGCCACGGCGTGTTCTGGTTGGCGAGCGACGTGTACGCGGGCGGCGGCAAGATCATTCTCACCGCCGGGGCACCACGATCCACCGGGCAGGACGAGGATGCTGCGGTCCGGACCGCACGCGAACTGATCTCGGTGGACGTCGGGTTGCCGATACGGATCGGCCTCAACCGTGGTCCGGTCTACATGGGCGATCTCGGCTCGACCCGGCGGCGCACGTTCACTGTCATGGGCGACGCCGTCAATCTGGCGGCCCGCCTCATGCAGAAGTCGTCGGCGGGACAGGTCGTCGCGAGCGACGCAGTGCTCGAACTCGTCCCGACGGAATTCGAGCTCGACCACCTGGAGCCCTTCCTGGTCAAGGGGAAGACCGAACCGATCCGCGCGGCGCTGGTCGGAGAGCAACGCGATGGCGACCAGCACGGCGCCGACCCCGCTGCCCCCGAGGAGTTGCCATTCGTCGGACGCGAGGCCGAGCTGGCCGAACTCCGGAGCGCCCTCGACGAAGCGAGGTCGGGACACGGTCGCGTCCTCGACGTCGTCGGCGAGCCCGGCATCGGGAAGAGCCGACTCGTCGAGCACTGTCTGACCAACCTCGCCGACGTCACGGTTCTTCGGGCCAAGGGGGGTATGTACTCCCGTGCGACGCCGTACTTCGCCGTGTCCACGATGCTGCGCGAGCTCGCTGGAATCGACCGGTCGGCTCCGCCCGCGACGGCCGGACGTCTGATGGCGGCCAAGGTGCTCGAACGGACACCGGAGCTCGAACCCTGGCTCCCGCTGCTGGCAATTGCGTTCGGTGCCGAAACGCCCATGACCCCCGAGGTCGAGCGGATCGATCCTGCGAACCGGGCCGCAAAGCTCCGCGAGGTCGTCGTCGACCTCCTGACGGCGGCCGTGCCGGGGCCGATCGTGTTCAGGATCGACGACTCACATCGACTCGACGAAGCGTCCGATGAGCTGTTCGCAGCGATCGGCCGGCGAATCGCTGGCCGTCCATGGCTGCTGATCTCACTGCGCTGGCAGGATCACCCGACGTTTGCCGACCAGACCGACGATGTCGTGACCCTCGAGGTCGGGCCGCTGACACGCTCGGAGTCCGAACAACTTGCGCGGGTGGCTGTCAGCGTCGATGAGAACTTCCACGAGGACGATCTCGAGGACCTCCTTCGTCGAGGGATCACCAACCCGCTGTTCCTGCTCGAGCTGGTTCGCGCCGGGATCGCGGGCGACGCAGCGACGCCCGACTCGATCGAAGCACTCGTCACCGCTCGCATCGACACCCTCAGCGCGAAGGATCGGCTCCTGCTGCGCGAGGCATCCGTGCTCGGTTCGGTCGTCGACGCCCAGCTGCTCGCCGAGGCCGTCGGAGCGAACGGCCTCCGGGCGCCCGCCCGCTGGTCATCGCTCTCCGGGTTCTTGCGCCCCACGGGCGACTCGACGCTCCGCTTCGAACAGGGCCTGTATCGCGAGGTCGCCTACAACGGCCTGTCGTTCCGTCGTCGCCGGCAACTCCATGCAGGAGTCGGACGGGTACTGGAGCGGCGTGCCGGCGAAGACTGGGCGAGCACATCCGAGCTGTTGTCGCTGCACTTCCACGAAGCTCGGGACTGGGAACGCACCTGGCGCTACTCGGTGGTTGCCGGCGATCGCGCCGAGAGCCAGTACGCCCACGTCGAGGCCGCAGGCTTCTATCGGCGCGCGCTCGCGGTTCCGAAGTCGTACCGTCCATCCGCTGATGGATTCGCGGCAGTGGCCGAGTCACTGGCAGACGCGCTCGAACTGGCCGGGGACTATCGCGGTGCCGGCGACGCTCTCACCAGCGCGCGCAAGGCACGAAGCAATTCGAGCGATCAGGTGCGCCTGATGCGAAAGGAGGGGATCATCTGCGAACGCAAGGGCAAGTACAGCCAAGCACTGCGTTGGTACGGCCGCGGATTGACCAGGGCGGCGACGCTGCCGCCCCCGGAGGCCGCACGTTCTGAAGCCGAGCTCGCCCTGGCCTACGCGGGCGTCAGACTTCGGCAGGGCCGACTGCGCGACACCGTGACCTGGGCGCACCGAGCCGAGCACATCGCGGAGCAACTCGACGACAACCGAATGCTCGCCTACAGCTCCTACCTGCTCATGAGCGGCTACAGCATGCTGCGCCGCCCAGAGGCGCTCCACTACCGATCAGTGCCACTGCCACTGTACGAGCAGATCGGGGATCTCGTCGGGCAGGCGAACGTGCTCAACAACCTCGGTGTGGACGCTCAGGACGAATCCCGGTGGAAGGACGCGTTGAGCTGCTACGACCGGAGTCGACGGCTCTACGCGGAGGTCGGTGACGTGATCGGGTCTGCCACGGCCGCCCTCAACATCGGCGAGATTCTCTCCAATCAGGGGCTTCTCGACGAGGCAGAACCCCTTTTCGACGAGGCAGCGCGGGCATGCCGGCGCGCCGGTTATGAAGTCGGGGTTGCGGTGGCGACCTGCTACCACGGCCGGCTGCTCGCCCGGCGTGGCGACTACGACACCGCCCGTGAGATGCTCGCCGACGCGCTCACCCGTTTCGAGCGGATCGGCGCATCGCATTTTGCGGTCGAGACCAAGGCGTTCCAGCTGGAGTGCGAGGTACTCGCTGGCAACGGCCGCAGTGCGGCCGCCGCTGCGCCGCCGCTGCTCGCCGAAGCGCGCGACGTCGGCGACCCCCTCCTCGAGACGATCGTCCTGCGAGCGCTGGGATGGGCACACCTCATCGAGGGCGACTACGCAGAGGCGGAGCGGATCGCCGATCAGTGCCTCCAGCTCAGCGAGGAGGTCGGGAGCCGGTACGAGACCGCGCTGGCCTTGATCATGCGGGGCCAGGCCCTCGACCGAACCGGGCGCGACCGGAAACCCGATCACACTCGGGCTCGCGAGATCCTCACCGACCTCGGTGTGGTCGTGCTACCTCGCCGTGCCGGTCAGGCGTAGAGCGAGGCGAGCGCGGCGGTGTCGACGTACTCGTGGAGGCCGGTGATCAGGCCCTGCTCGTCGAAGTGCAACACCACGCACACGTCGGTCGCGGCCGACACCCCGTCGGGACGGGTGAGGCGCACGAGGTGCTGCTCGACGACGAACCGCTCCCCCATGTTGCGGCGGATGTCGGAGTACTCGACGGTCACGCCGTCGCGTTTCAGACCCTGGATCATCGTCAGCAAGCCGTCGATGCCGTGCTCGGGATTGCCGTTCTGACGCACGCCGGCGCCGGGTGCGAAGAGATCGGTGAGGCCGTCGAACTCCTGGGTGGAGAAGTGCTCGAACAGCTCAGCGGTGCGTGCGTCGAGGTCCATGTACGAACAGTACCCCGGTGGCCGTCGCCGGCATCCGACCGACGGCCTAACCTGCTCGGATGACCGACCTGCTGATCGAATCGCAGACCCTCGAGGACCGGCTCCGATCCGTGCTCCCGGGCGACGTCGACTACGCCTCGGTCCGACTCGTCGACGAGCGGTCCGAGCGCCTGACGGTTCGCCGCAACCAACTCGAGCCGATCTTCAACCAGTTCGACACCGGCGTGATGATCTCGATCTGGGATGCGGGCGGCCTCGGTTACGCCGCCACCACCGACCTCAGCGAGGACGGACTGCGCAGCGCCGTCGACCGTGCGCGGTACTGGGCGACGGTCACCGCCGGCTCGATGGTGACCACCGCAGCGCCACGCAACCACGCGACCGGCACCTACGTGTCGCCGGTGGAGATCACGTGGGACACCCTGCCGCTCGACGACCGCATCGGCCTGCTCCAGCAACAGTCGCGGCTGCTCGGGATCGACGACCGGATCGTCAACTGGGGTGCCTCGCTCGTGCGTCGCGACGTCGATCAACTCCTGCTCACACGGTCGAGGGTCGGCGCCACGGGCCGCATCGAACAGCGCTTCCGCTTCGTCTACCCGAGCCTCCAGGCAACGGCGAACGAAGGCACCAACACCCAGACCCGCACGTTCGGCGGTCACGCGTTCTGCGGACAGGGCGGCGCCGAGGTGCTCGGACGGTACGGCTTCGGCGACGCCGCCTCCCAGGTTGCCGAACAAGCGCTGGAGCTGCTCGACGCACCCAACTGTCCGACCGGCGTCATGGACGCCCTCCTCGCCCCGGACCAGATGGTCCTGCAGATCCACGAGTCGATCGGCCATCCGCTCGAGCTCGATCGCATCCTCGGCGACGAACGCAACTATGCGGGCACGAGCTTCGTGACACCCGAGATGTTCGGTACGTACCAGTACGGCTCGGAGCTGCTCAACGTCACCTTCGATCCGACCGTGCCGGGACAGTTGGCGTCGTACGCGTTCGACGACGACGGCACGCCGGCGAAGCGTCAGCACCTCATCGAGAACGGCATCCTCGTACGCGGCCTCGGCGGCGCTGTGTCGCAGGAGCGCAGCGGTGTTCCCGGCGTCGCGAACTCTCGCGCCGACAACTGGAATCGACCACCGATCGACCGGATGGCGAACCTCAACGTCGAGCCGGGAGCGTCGACGCTCGAGGAGCTGATCGCCTCGATCGAGCACGGCGTCTACATGCACACCAACAACTCCTGGTCGATCGACGACAGCCGCAACAAGTTCCAGTTCGGGTGCGAGTACGGCCAGCGGATCGAGAACGGCGAGATCGTCGGTGTGGTCCGCAACCCCGGCTATCGCGGGATCTCGTCCACGTTCTGGCGGAGCCTGAGCGGGGTCGCCGACACCGACAGCTTCACGGTGATGGGCACGCCGAACTGCGGCAAGGGCGAACTCAACCAGATGATCGGCACCGGTCATGCGTCGCCGGCGTGCAAGTTCTCGAACATCGAGGTCTTCGGAGGCGAGGCATGACCGGGGAGAACGGCATGAGCTCGCTCCGCGACGACCAGGCCTACTTCGACGAGTTGGTCACCACGGCGACGGCCGCACTGGTGGGCGACGAGGTGCTGCTCGCCAACGTGTCGGGCGAACGGACCGACTTCATCCGTCTCAACCAGAGCGAGGTCCGCCAGGCCGGCACGATCGACCAACGCACCTTGACGGTCGACCTGGTCGAGGGTCGGCGCCACGTGGCGGGCAGCATCCGCCTGTCGGGGGTGCGCTCGATCGACGACGCCCGGATCGCCGCCCTGCTGGTGCAGTTGCGCGAGCAACGCCGCGTCGTCGCCGACGACCCGTTCCTGCTCTACAACACCGAGCCGACCTCGACCGAGCGCATCGAGCGCGGATCGATCCCCGCCCCCGACGCCGCGCTCGCCGACATCCGCACCGCGGGAGCGAACCGCGATCTGGTCGGGATCTACGCGTCCGGCGACACGTTCAGCGGCTTCGGCAACAGCCTCGGGCAGCGCAACTGGTTCCAGTCGTCGACGTTCAATCTCGACTGGTGCTTCTACCTCCGCGCCGACAAGGCGGCGAAGAACCTCTACGCCGGCTTCGAGTGGAACGACGATGCGTTCGCCGCCAAGGTCGACTGGTCGGCGCGGCAGGTCGCCGCCCTCGGGCGCGACCCGATCAGCCTCCCGCCCGGCGAGTACCGCACCTACCTCGCTCCGAGAGCCATGGAGGAAGTGATCCAGCTGCTCTCGTGGCACGGCGCGTTCGGCCGGCGCGCCCACGAGACCCGCCAGACCCCGCTGCTCAAGATGCTGGTGGAGGACGTCACCCTGTCGCCTCTCGTGTCGATCAGCGAGGACACCGCCAACGGTGTCGCGGCCAACTTCCAGTCGGCCGGGTTCCTCCGGCCGGACTCGGTGCCGCTGATCGTCGACGGCGAGTACGCCGACACGCTCGTCTCACCTCGCTCGGCCCAGGAGTACGGCGTGCCCACCAACGGCGCCGGCGATGCCGAGTCGCCGCTGTCGGTGGCGGTCTCCCCCGGCACACTGCCGACCGCATCGGTCGGCGAAACGCTGGGCACCGGGCTGTTCGTCGGCAACCTCTGGTACCTGAACTTCTCCGACCAGGCGGCATGTCGCACCACGGGAATGACGCGGTTCGCGACCTTCTGGGTGGAGGACGGCGAGATCGTCGCGCCCGTCGACGTGCTGCGCTTCGACGACACCGCCTTCCATCTCCTCGGCGACCGCCTCGAGGGCCTCACCGACGACGCCGAGGTGTTGCTCGACACGTCCACCTACGGACGCCGGTCCACGGGCAGCGCCCGACTTCCCGGCGCCATGGTGGGCGCAATGCGCTTCGTGCTCTGAGCGACCGCGCGCAACCAGCGTCGGTCGACGGTTGTGGCGGCGACGGGGCCCGGAGTACGGTCGACGTCATGAAGAAGCTTCTCATCATCATCGCCCTCATCGGCGCCGCAGCAGCCGCAGCAGCCGCATTCCGACGCGACGACGTGAAAGCCAGCGCCAAGAAGGCGACGACGACCGTCTCCAGCGCGGCCCAGCAGGCCAAGGACAAGGTGCAGCCCGCCGCCGACTCGGCAGCCGACGCCGCCGACGCCGTCGAGAGCGCCGCCAGCACCAACTGATCAGCTGTGCGCCATGTCCGACCACCCGGACGACGGAGCGACCACGCCGAGCGAGACATCGGCTCAGCAGTGGGCCGCCCAGGCGCACGCGATCATCGAGGAAGAGGGTCAAGCGGGGCTCGCGCATCTCCTGGCTGACGGGTTCGTCCAGGAGACGCACCGTGGGGTCCCGCAGGCCATCCGACGCGACGGCCTCCTCGGCACGGTGCGGTCCATGCGCGACATGGGTCTGCACGTCAGCGGTGTCACCGTGGCCACCGCCGGGGACCTCAGCGTCCTCACCCACCGCTCCTACCGCCACGGGCCCACCACCGTCGAACTCCTCGCGATCAGCGTCTGGACCGTCGACGGTCTGCTCGAGCGTCTCATCGAGTTCGAGGTCGGCGCGCTCGACGATGCTCTGACGACGCTCGCCGACGTCACCGGGGAACCGGTCGTCCGGCTCAGCCGACCTGCCGATCGCCCCGGCCAACTCTGACGCACCCCTCGTTCACACTGGTGTCAGTGCATGAACGAAGGAGGAACGACATGTTGGTACTGGTGGCAACGAACGAACTCCAGGGAACGGCACCGGGCGACTACGCCTGGACCGTCGAGGGCGAACTGGTCACCCCCGTGGCCACCGAGTGCGCCTCGGGCGAGCGATGCGGCTGCAACCGTGGGTTCCCCGGGCTGGCCAGCGGACGGGCCACCACCACGGCACTGGTGGTCGACCGGCCCGGGGTCGGGCCGTCCGATCTCCGCGACGCGGTCTTCGATTGGCTCGATCGAGGGGGCTGGATCGACCTCCTCCGGCAGACGGCGATCGAGCGTTCGGTCGCCGCAGGACGCGGCGGCCATCTCGAGCCGCGCGATGACGACGACATCGACTCGATGGTCGACGCGGTCATCGACGAGCACGTCGACATGATCGAGGAGGTCTGCTCGGCGTTCCCGGAGGGCACGGTCATCGTGCGACAGGGTCCGCTCGTCAGCGAGCGAACCCACCCGTTCGCCGCCTGACGCCCTCGCCGACCGGGACCTCGACCTCGCCCCGCACGTGCGAACGCCTACGTTGGGCCCTGATGAATCTCTACGAACGCCACGTGCTCCCGCGTGTGATCAACCTCGCGTGCAGCGGGAGCGACATCGAGCGGCAGCGTCGCGCCGTCGTACCGCACGCCACGGGCCGAGTGCTCGAGGTCGGAATGGGTCCGGGGCTGAACCTGCCCTTCTACGACCCATCACAGGTCGAGTTCGTGTGGGGCCTCGAACCCAACGACGGGATGCGATCCGTAGCCGCCGAGCGCATCGAACGCGCCGCCGTCGAGGTGCGGTGGCTCGATCTTCCGGGCGAGGAGATCCCACTCGAGGACGAGAGCGTCGACACCGTGGTGCTCACCTACACGCTGTGCAGCATCGCCGACTGGGAGCAGGCACTCGACCAGATGCGACGGGTCCTGAAGCCGCACGGTCAGCTCTTGTTCGCCGAGCACGGCGAGTCGCCCGACGAGTCGGTGCGGCGGTGGCAACACCGCGTCGATCCGATCTGGACCCGGATCGCAGGCGGCTGCCACATCACTCGGCGCATCCCCGACCTCATCGAGCGCGGTGGCTTCCGCATCGACCGGCTCGAGGAGGGGTACCTGCCTGGTCCGAGGATCAGCGCCTACCAGTCGTGGGGGCACGCCCACCTCTGAAGCACACGACCCCGGCACGGTCACAACAGCGTCAGTGGATCGCCCACGGCGACCACGCCGGGCTCGACGATCGTCGCGTAGATGCCCAGGTTCTGATCGAGGTCGCGCACGATGTGACGCAACACGGCCCGGTCGGCGGGGATGCGGTCGTCGATCTGCCGGGTGACCATCACGCATCGAGGGCACGGCGCGTCGAACTCGATCGTCGCGGTGCCGATGGTGGCACGTCGGCCGCTCCAGTCGAACTCGGGGTGGCCGGGCGTCGATGCCTCGGCGCCGTCGTCACCGGTGTCGATCACGAGCGATGGCCGGAACCGGCGTACATCGACGTTCGACTCCGGAAGTGCACGCGCCAGCGCCGCGAGCGCGGCCGTCGACATCACCATCAGAGGAAACGCGTCGTAGTACGTGCCGGGAGGCGACTCGAACTCGGCGATGATCGGCGGGAAGACCGAGAAGTCGGGGAACGGCTCGTCGGCCTCGCGTCCGAAGATGCCTCGCATCTCCGCCTCGATGTCCTCGGAGTCCGGAGCACCACGCCGATAGTGGTCGAGGTCGTCGGCGGGGCGCAACGACTCGAGGCTGATCTGATGGTCGACAGCGGCGCTCACCCGCTCGTCGGCGTCGGGGTCGCTGGTTCGCACGACCGAACCGTCGGGCAACGAGATCTCGACCTCACCGTCACCCAGGTCACGGGCGGCGAGTTGCATGAGCGCCCCGATCTTCTTCGCCCCGCGGATCCCTCCGCGTTCGAGGTCGCGCACCGCCCACGTGCGGTCACCGACGACACCGAGTTCGTCGAGTCGGATCGTCTCGACGGTCTCGCCGACCATCGACTTGACCGGATATCGCCACAGCTCGCTCACCTGCATGCGGAGAACTCTAGATGTGGAGCCGCGCTCTGGCGATCAGCAGACGAGCACGGCCGCGCCGCCGACGTCGCCGCTCGCCAGCGCGGCGAGTGCGGCGTTTGCGTCGGCCAGCGGATGGACCTCGATCACCGTCCGGATCGGAATCGCCACGGCGAGCGCCAGGAACTCCTCGGCGTCGCGACGGGTGAAGTTGGCGACGCTGCGCAGCCCACGCTCGCGCCACAACAGGTCGTAGTCGAACGACGGGATCTCGTCGAGATGGATCGCATTGATCGCGACCGTGGCGCCCGGCCCGATCGCCCGGAGCGCCGCGACCACGACCGACCCGACAGGTGCGAACGTCACCGCCGCGTCGAGCGGGAAGGGCGGTGCGTCGTCGTAACCGCCGGCCCACACCGCGCCGAGATCGAGCGCCCGCCGGCGCTCGGGCTCCGAGCGGGTTGCGACGTACACCTCGCAGCCCCAGTGGACCGCGACCTGCAGTGCGAGCAGCGCGGAAGCCCCGAAGCCGTAGAGGCCCAGCCGACCACCGGGACGGATCCCGGAGATCTTCAGTGATCGGTACCCGATCACCCCGCCGCACAGCAATGGTGCCGCGTCGGTGTCGCCGAACCCGTCGGGGATCGCGAACGCGAAGTCCGCTCGTGCCGTCATCTGTTCGGCGTACCCGCCGTCACGGTCCCAGCCGGTGAATTCGGCGTCGGCGCACAGGTTCTCGGTGCCCGAGCGACACGCCGAACACGTCCCGCACGAGCCGGCCAGCCAGGCGACGCCCACCCGATCACCCGCCGCCCACCGGTCGACTCCGTCACCGATCGCCCGCACGCGACCGACCACCTGGTGACCGGGCACGATCGGCAGCCGTTTGGCCGGAAGGTCTCCCTCGACGAGTTGAAGATCGGTTCGACACACGCCGCACGCCGCAACGTCGATGACGATCTCGCCGGGAGCGGGAACCGGGATCTCGACATCGGCCGCGACGAGCGGGGACTCACCGACCGGGGCGGGCCTCCGGAGTTGTTGCACCCGTGCCAACGGCCACCGCCGTCAGAGCGCGAGGATGTCGGCGAACGCCGACTCGATGGCGTCGCGGAAGTCGCCCGGCGCCTCGATGGCGACCGGGTCGATGAACAGGCCGATGTCGAAGCTGTTCTCGTACGACAGCGCCGTTGCGTTGCAGGCGGTTCCGGCCACTGGACCCATCGAGATGATCCTCAGCACTCTCGCTCCGGACACGTACAGCGCAAACGGAGCGCCGCGCAGGTTCGACGTGGCGAAGTCGATCTTCGCCGCCGCCGCACGGGCGGCGCTCGTCACCACCGAGGTCGGCAGCAGGTTGGCCACACCCGACAGGGCGCCCATGCCACCGCCGGTCGACATCGATTCGCGCTTCGCAGCCAGGCGGTCGTGAATGTCGGCGATCCGCTCGTCGAGCGGCATCGGTGCGCCCGGCACCTGCACGGGCACCGGCGTGAACGAGTTGCCACCGATCGCACTGTCGTGCCGGGTACTGAGCACGAAGCTCGTGTTGAACGCGTCGACCTCGACGCCGCGTTCGGCGTGATACCGGACCGCTCCTTCGGTCAGGCCGGCGAGGAACACGTCGTTGACCGTCACCCCGAGGCCCTTCGCGGCCACCTTGAGCTCGTCGAGCGGGACCGTGAGGTGTTCGAGGTGCCGATGACGCGACCGCTCCTTCCACAACGGTGAACCGCCGGCGACCTCGTTGCCCGAACCGGTCAGCGCGCCCAGCGTCGACGTCAAGGCACCGACCGCGTCATCGATCGTGTCGCGAGCGCGCTGAGGGTCGGCAGGCCAGATCACGACTTCGCCGGCCACTCGTCGCACCACACCCAACTCGCGCCGAACCAGGTGAGCGAGCGACTGCCCGACCGTCGCCGCGAACCCGTCGGTGAGATCGCCACCGAGCTGCTTGGCGTGGTGCGCTTCGACCGCCGCCTCGACGATTCCCTCGAGATCGATGTCGTCCGGTGGGGGGTCGTCCGGGTCGAGCTGCTGGTACATCTCGGCCATGCGGAGCTGGCCGATCCCGTCGGCGACCGCGTGGTGCACGATCGACCAGATCGCCGACCGCCCGCCCTTCAGGCCGTCGATGACGACGAACCGCCACAACGGGCGGGTCCGATCGAGCGGCTCCTGGTACAGCTGGGCGGCGAGGTCGAAGAGCTGCCGGTCGGTGCCGGGCTTCGGCAGGCGCAACCGGCGCATGTGGTACTCGATGTCGAATTCCGGGTCGGGCACCCACGCCGGCGGGGCGAGACGGCCGAGCCCCGGAACCACCCGCTCGTAGAGACGGGGCATCTTGGCGACGGCGCGACGCAGGGTGCGGCGGAAGTGTTCCTCGTCGATCGATCCCTTCAGGATCGTGATCGCCGCGCCGCTCGGGTTGAGCCACGGATCCTTCTCGATGTTCCACATGAGCGCCTCGTGGTCGGACATGCGGTCGTTGAAGCGTTGTTCACGTTCTCGGGTCTCGGCCATGGGGTCCTCGGATGTGTCGCAGTCGGGAGTTGCGGGCGGCGTCAGGTGGGGCGTCAGGTGTCGGTGCCCGGGCGGCGGCTCAGTTCGGCCTCCGGATCACCGTCATACCCCGGCGGATAGGTCATCGCCAACTCCTCAGGGGTCGGTGTGCGGCGCTTGCGCGCCTCCAGCGGGAGCAGCGCGCTGATCGCCTTCATGATCTTCTTCGTGTCGGCATCGGGGTTGCGGTACTTCAGCGGCACCGGCGGCCCGATCGTGGCGGTGACCAGCGGACGATCGCTGATCGAGAACTTCGGGAGCCGAGCGCTGCGGGGCCAGACCTTCTCGGTCCCCCAGAGCCCGACCGGGATCACCGGCGCACCGGTTGCAGCAGCGATGCGAGCGGCACCCCAACGACCCTTGAGCACCGGATCGAAGAAGGCCGGACCCCGTGGAATCGTGCCCTCGGGTGCGATCATCAGCAGCTCACCCGCCTCGACGGCGGCGATCGCGGCCTCGAGCGGCTCGTCCGACCCGGTGCCGCGATCGACCCGGATCCCACCGGACGCCTTCATGATCCGACCGACGATCGGGACGTCGAACACCTCCTTCTTCCCGAGTCCGCGGACGTTCCGTCCCGCCTTCGCGATCACCAGCGCCATCACGGTGGGATCGAAGTACGACCGGTGATTGAACACCAGGATCGCCGGACCGGACGACGGGATGTGTTCGATGCCGTCGAACTCGATTCGCGCATTCGGCGCCAGGATCTGGGGTCGCACGAACGGCCGCCCCCACTCCTGCAGCTCGCGTCCGGCGATCTTGGCGACGCCCTCGGAGCGATCGAAGTGTGTCACCGGCCAGCCCCGGATCGTGGCGGTCACCCGCAACTGCAGGTCGGGGTTGACGACGACCGGGTGGCCGACCGATGCGAGCAACGGTGCGTCGAAGTAGCTGTCGCTGTAGGCCCAGCTCTCCGACAGTGCGATCCCGTGGTCTCCGGCCCAGGTGGCGACGGCATCTGCCTTCGTGCGTCCCCAGACGAAGGGCCCGTCCATCCGACCGGTGAACTCCTCGCCGTCGGCGGTGCGCTCCCATCGGGTGGCGACCGTGTCGTCGAAGCCGAGTCGGTCGGCGAACGGCTTCACGAACACCATCGGCGAGGTCGTCGCCATCACGAGGCGCCGACCCGCGGCCCGGTGCTCCTCGATCGCCTTCGCGGCTCCCGGAAGCAACATCGTGGCGAGCTCCTCGGCTGCGGCCTGCATGGCCGCGGCAACCGTTTCGACGCTCCAACCCGCCGCAGCCCGGCTCGACAGACGCGCCGGCTGCATCAACAACCAGGTCTCGCCGAACTGCTCGTAGAACCGAGTGAACACGTCGACCAGCGGAAGGTCGTGCCCGCCGCCGAGGCCGTGCTCCGCGAGGTGCTTGCGGAACACGGTCGCTGACGACGAGGTGATCAGGGTCCGATCGAGATCGAACACGGCGGCCGCCTGTCGGGACATGACCGCGAGACTACGTGCTCCGGTCAGGGAGTGAGCACGGGAAGGGTGCTGACTCCCTGGATGATCCCGTTGCTCGCCGGGCGATCGACGTCGACGACCGGCGCACCGCCGATCGTCACCGATCCGGACGGGTCTCGTACGACCGGCAACTCGTTGCCGTACTCCGCGTACTCGACGTCGGCCATGTCGGCCAGCGGAATCGTCCCATCGATGATCAGCTGGAGCACGAAGTCAGCGGCCGCATCGGCATCGGCGAGGAGCGAGTCGACGAACGCCGGGTCGACGAACGCCGAATCCTGGGGCGCCACTGCGGTGAACGTCGCTGGATAGTCGAAGATGTCGGGCAACGATGGTTCAGCGGCCTCGACGATCTGCACGAGCGTTCCGTACGTGCCGGCGTTCTGGAGCTCCTCCAGGAGGGTGCCGGCCGGCTCAGGCGGCGTCGTGGTCGTCGGCGGGGTCGTCGTGGCCGGCGGCACGGTCGTGGCGGGGGGCGCCGTCGTCGGTGGGACCGTCGTCACGGGCGGCTCCGTGGTCGCCGGCGGCACGGTGGTGGTCGGCGGTGCCCCGCTCGCCGCACCGAGATCGTAGATCGCCTGCAGGGTGGCGGTGTCGATCACGCCGGTCTCCGGCACGCCGAGTTCACGCTGCAGCGCCTTGACCGAGTCGGTGAGCTCCTGGGTCCAGATGCCGTCGATCGGTCCGTCGTAGAACCCGAGCTCGGTCAGCAGGATCTGCACCTCCATCGTGCTCTGCATCAGCGCGGCGGCCTGGTCACCCAGTGCCTCGCGCATCGCTGCGTCGGTCGCCGCGTCCCACACGCCCGTGGGCGGGAGACCGACGGAGGTCTGGAATGCAGCGATCGCCGCAGTCAGTTCCGGGCTGTCGAGCCCGTCGATCGGGCCGTCGTAGAAACCGAGGAAGCTCAAGGCGATCTGGATCTGGGTGTTCAGCGATGCAGCGGCGTACGCCTCGTACTGGCGCCGCAGCACGGTGATGTCGACGTCGGCGCTCTCGATGTCGGTGATCTCGCCACCCTCGAGACGGGCTGACGTGAAGCGGGCGAACGTGGGGTCGCCGTTGTCGTCGAGTGCGATCTGACCGCTCACGCCGTCGTAGTCGATGTCGTCGCCGGCATCGAGGTTGTCGAGACAGTCGGCGTAGGTCGTGCAGGGCACACCGCCACCGGTGACATCGATCGCCGCCTCGGCGAGCGTGTCGGCGTCACCCGCATCGAGCACGGCGGTGGCCAGCGAGAGCACGATGGCACAGTCGTAGGCCTGCGGCGCGTTGGCGATCTGACCGTTCGGGTCGGCGTCGTAGAGCCGTTCGAGGAAGGCTCGCGTCCCCATGGTTCCGAGCATCTGGAACCCGTCGACGGCGGTCGCCTCGGTTCCGGCGGTGGCCAGGTCCGCGATGCGCGGGGCGAAGAACGCGTCGAGGCCGATCATCGTGGCCGGGTCGAGGCCCGCGGTGACCAGCGCCGACAGGAGGTTGGCACCTTCCTCGTACGTGACCAGGATCGAGACGTCGGGAGCGAGCGCCACGACCTCCTCGGCCGTGCCGGCGAACTGGACCCGTCGGGGGTTGTAGTCGACGACCGTCGGCACCAGACCGGCCGACTGCAGAACGGCCGCCATCGTGTTGCCGACCGACTGACCGTAGGCATCGCCACGGGCGACGATCGCCACCTTCCACGGTGCGTCCGGAGCGGTCTCGTCACGTCGGTTGATGATCTGGCCGGCCAGATAGGCGGCAGTGACGTCATCGGGCACGGCGGTGCGGAACAGTGCGAGCGGATCCTGGCCCAGCGTCAGGCTCGGCACGGTCGCCGAGGCAGAACAGATCGTCGAGTCGAGCGCAACCACCTCGTCGCGCACCTCGATACCACCGGACGAGCCGGCCGGGCCGATCAGCGCCTGGGCTCCCCCGTCGACCGCCGCGTCGACGTTCTCCGCCGGCTCGGCGCCGGGCTCCGCAGCCGAGGTGCTGACCGACAGCGGCCCGTCGAGCACTCCCCCACCGTCGTTGACGTCCTCGACGGCGAAGTCGGCGCCGCGCACCTGACCCTGGAAGAGCGTGGCCAGGAGGCCGGGAGACGGAGCCAGCAGCGCGAGATCGAGGCCCTCGCCCGTGAGGCCGGCCTCGGTGGTCGGAGCGCTCGCCTCCTCGGTGGTCGGCGTCGCTGCGGTGGTTGCAGGCGAAGAGTCGTCGTCGCTGCTGCACCCGGCTATCACGGCGGCGGCGGCGATCAGCGCGGCCACCGGGCGGCTCCATCTGCTACGGACCATGACCACTCCCTCGAATTCGACGAAAACCGTGTTGCTGGCGGAACTCGCGGGCGATGGTCGACCGCGAACAGAACGTAGCGCTGTATCGGCACACCGGACCGGGAACTTGAGCGCGGATTCGCGAGTTCACCCGAAGTGGGGGACCTGCCGATTCGACCAGGCGACTTGACTAGCCTCGGAAGGTGCCCGAACGTCGCATGAAGATCGGTGTCCAACTCCCCGAGGTCGAGTGGGAGGTTCCGTTCCCGGAGCTGATCGCCATGGCGAAGACCGCCGAGGCGGTCGGCTTCGACTCGCTCTGGCTCGGCGACCACCTGCTGTACGAACTCGAGGTCGGCGATCGCGGACCATGGGAGGTGTGGACGTCGCTGGCGGCGATCGCTGCGTCGACCTCGACGATCGAGATCGGACCGCTGGTGGCATCGACCGGCTTCCACGCACCGGCGATGCTGGCCAAGCAGGCGACGACGGTCGACGCGATCTCCGGCGGACGTCTGATCCTCGGGCTGGGTGCCGGGTGGAACCGTCGCGAGTACGACGCGTTCGGCTTCGCCTACGACCACCGCGTCAGCCGGTTCGAGGAGGCGTTCACGATCGTGCGGACACTGCTCCGCGAGGGCGAGATCGACTTCCACGGCGACTGGTACGACCTCGAGCGTTGCGTGCTGCACCCGCGGGCGAGGAACGCTGGGCCCGCGCTGATGGTCGGCTCGATCGGCGCTCGGATGCTCGACATCACCCTGCCCCACGTCGAGGCCTGGAACATGTGGTGGAGCCAGTACGGCAACACGGTCCAGGGGTTCCGGCACGAGAAGGAACGCGTCGACGCGCTGATCGACGCTGCCGGCAGGACCGGGAAGGTCGCAGCGACCGCAGCGGTCCTGGTCCAACTCGAAGGTGGGCTCGGCCGCCAGATGGGTGACTACGACGACTTCGACACGGTGCGGCCGATCACCGGCACACCCGAGCAACTCGCCGATCGACTCCGTGAGTTCGAGGACGCAGGGGCGGTCCACGTCCAACTCGTCGTCGACCCGATCACGCGTGAGTCGATCGAGTGGTTCGCGGACGTCCTCGCCGCGTTCCACCGGCGGCCGACGACCGAGTGACGCTCAGTCGGCGACAGCGAGCGTCCACCAACGGCGCAGTCGCTCCTCGTGATGACCCGATGCGAGGACGATGTGGTTGCCCAACGGCCGCTCGAGCAACTCGCGCACGTGACCGCTCGACAGCGCGACCGTGACCTGCGTGCGGCAGAGGTCGGGATCGTCGCCGGTGTCGACGATGTCCCCCTCCACGATCCAGCACTCGTCGAGATCGCTGCCACCGAGGCGCAGCAGCGTGACCGGCTGCGACGCGAAGTGTCCGCTGATGCCGACACCCTTGCCGGACTCGAAGTGTGTGTCGAGCGCGAACCCGTCGAGCATCGACGGCGCCACCGTGCAGTGCGCGAGCACCAGCCGGTTCTCGTCGACCTCGACGGTCGCGGGGTTCGCCATCCACGACGGCTGATCGAGGAGGTGACGCACGAGCAACATCGCGAGCGTCGACGGGACATCGCCCTCGCAGCCGGCGACGATGCCGTCGTCGTTCAGACTTGCGAGCGCCAGGCAACCCGACGTACCGGGGTCGCCGAGGAGATCGAAGCAACGCACGGTGACGGCGTCGAGCGCATGGTCGTCGAGCACGTCGCCGAGCGCGGAACGCACGCCCATCGCATCGCTGACCGCACGCGCGTCCACCGTGGTACGGGTCGGATCGGCGACCGTCGTGAACCGCTCGGCGAGCGCGCCCGTGGGGACCACCGGTATCCGCGTGAGCTCGATCATCCTGGTCGGATCCACGGTGACCAACTCGGGACCCCAGCGGCGCCGGACGACCTCCGCGGCGGGGCTGCTCGCCACGAGCCAGGACGACGGACCGCCGACGACGCCGAGACGGGTCGACCGGAACCTCCGAATGGCCTCGGCGTCGGAGACGCCCTCGTCGAGCCGGCGAGCGTCGGCGGCGGCGTCGCCGGTGACGAACACGATCCGGCCGCGGCCACCGTGCTGGTGGATCGCGGCGAGCGTCTCGAGGGCCGCCGGCAGCGAGTTGTGCGCACGATGAGCGACCAGCGTCACCACCTCGTCGCCGTGCGTCACCCGGCGTTCGGCGATCGCGTCGAGCACCGATCGCTCGGTTCCACCGGTGGCGATCACGTACAACACGGGGACATCGCCACCATCGCCACCATCGACACCGTCGACACCGTCGACGAGCCGGCCGTCGAGCTGGTCGAGCACGCCGCGAACCGGAGTGGTGAGCTGGTCGACAGCGGCCGCATCGTGCAGCCCGGAGGCGAACACGGTGTAGTGGAACCGCGCGGTCGCGCCATCGGCGGCGATCATGCGAGCGCCTCGATGCGGGCCCTCAACACGTGCTCGGGCTGCGCGCCGACCACGGTCTCCACCACGTCACCCCCACGCATGAACAGCAGCATCGGGATGCTGCGCGCCTGATGGCGCTGCGCCGTGCTCGGCGACTCGTCGACGTTGACCTTCACGACCTTGAGATCGGCAGCGAACTCCACGGCGAGCTTCTCCAGGATCGGCGCCACCATGCGACAGGGCCCGCACCAGGGCGCCCACAGGTCGACGAGGACCAGCCGCTTGGTGTCGACCGCAGCGGCGAAGTCGGCATCGCCGGCCTCGACGAGCCAGGGAAGGTCGACGTGACAGCTCGCGCACCGAGGCGAACCCGATGCCGAGACCGGCACCCGATTCTTCGTCCGGCAGGCCGGGCACACAACCACCTGAGTCGCCACCCCCCGGACGGTACGCGACGCCGACGTGATCGACCAGAGTCGATCGTCCCTCGGGTCGGTCCGTGCGATCGTTCGGGGCGCGGATCGGGTTCACTGGTGACATGGGCTATGTGATCGATCCGGCCGCCTCGGCATCACACGAGGTCCGCCGAGTCGCGCAGGAACGGCTCGGTGACGCGATCGACCGCCTCGACGAGGTGATTGCCGGCACCGGGGGCGACGTGGAGGCCGTGATCCACGACGTGCGGAAACGCTGCAAGGAGACCAGAGGCCTCGCCCGGCTCGTCCGCCCGTCGCTCGGCCGCGACTTCCGCGCAGTCGACCGTCTCGTCCGCGGCGCCGCCAACGAACTGTCGGCGACACGCGACGCGCACGCCCTGCTCGCGACCTTCGACACCCTGCTCGCCGCATCGTCGGCACACTCGGACAGCACACTCGCCCGGCTGCGATCGGTACGCGACCACCAGGCGACGTTGTCCGCCGCGGCGACCGCATCGATCGAAGACGACGACGAGCGGGTCGTGGCCGCCCGAGCCCTGCTCGTCGAGGCGCGCGATCGCTCCCAGGAGTGGCGGGTTCCCGACCGCTGGGCGCCCCTGGGAGACGGTCTCGCTGCGACCTACGCCGATGGTCGACACTGGTTCCGCACCGCGTTCGACCAACCCACCGACCGCCGCATGCACGAGTGGCGCAAGTCGGTGAAGTACCTCTGGTATCAGACTCGGTTGCTCCGCAACGCCGCCCCGACGGTGATCGGCCCGATGGTCGATCAACTCGACGCGCTCGCCGAGGCGCTCGGCGATGATCACGACCTCGCCGTGCTGGTCGCACAGCTCGACGTCGAACCGAGTCGTTTCGGAGGCACCGACGCGGTCGAGGACGCGCGACGCCTGGCACGCGAACAACAAGATGTGCTCCGCGACGCGGCATTCCGCGCCGGGGCGACGATCTACGTCGAGTCACCCGACGCATTCCGCCGACGTATTCGCGGCTACTGGCGCCTCGCCGTGCGGTGGGGCCCCGAGCGTCCGGTCGGCGGCATCGCTGCGCTCGCCGACGCCACCACGCCCGCCGACGCCACTGCACGAACCGGCGCTGATCCCGAGGCACCTGCCGGTCCGCGCACGACGATCGAGCGCGAACGAAAGTTCCTCGTCGAGGCGATCCCACCGGGTCTCGACCTGTCCGATCGAGTCGAGATCCGCCAGGGGTACCTCGCCACCGGCACGCAGTCGTCGGTTCGGGTCCGCGACGCCGGAGCCGAGGGCTGCACGCTGACGTTCAAGGCGGGCAGAGGCGCCGAGCGCACGGAGCTGGAGTGGGCGATCGACCGCAACGACTTCGATGCCGCCTGGCCGCACACGGATGGCAAGCGGATCGCCAAGACCCGCCACCGGATCGCCGACGCCGGCCGGGTGATCGAACTCGACGTGTTCAGCGGCGCACAGCACGGGCTCGTCCTCGCCGAGGTCGAGTTCGAGTCGACCGAGGCGCTCGAGGCGTTCGAGGCGCCCGAATGGTTCGGTCTCGAGGTCACCGACGACGGTCGGTACACCAACGCCGCCCTGGCACTCGACGGTCTTCCCGACCACGCTGACTGACCGCTGGGTGCGCCTTCGCCGGAGCTAACGTCGGCGCGCATGAAGCTGTTCGTCGCTCTTGCGGTGGCAGCCATCGTGTTCGCGGCATGCAGCAGCGACGACACCGCGGCCGACACGATGGTGACCGGCTCCGTGATGGCACCGCCCGAGGCACCACCGGTGGCCGAACTCCCGCCATCAGCCGTCCTCACTGTCAGCCTGCAGGACGTGAGCATCGCCGATGCTCCCGCCACCGTGCTCTCGACGCAGACGTTCGAGCTCACCGAGTTCCCCATCGCGTTCGAGCTCGCATACGACCTCGGTGACATCGTCGACAACCACACGTATGCCGTAGCCGCGCGGGTCGATGCCGGCGGCGATCTCCTGATGATCAGCGACACGATCGCCCCGGTGATCACCCGCGGTGCGCCGACGAGCGGGGTCGACGTGGCACTCGTGTACGTCGCCGACAACTGAACCACCCCGACCGCGTCGGGGAGGCCGGTGACGAGCTGGCAAGCTCCTGATGATGAGCGACCTGCACTGGATGTCCGCCACCGAGATCGCCGCGGCGATTCGGCAACGACAGCTCTCGAGCGTCGAGGTCCTCGACCACCTCACCACCCGCATCGAGGCACTCGACGGCCCGGTCAACGCCGTGGTGCAGTGGGACCTCGACCGAGCTCGAGCGACCGCCCGCGCTGCGGACGAGTCGGTCGTTGCCGGCGAACCCCTCGGGGTGTTGCACGGCGTGCCGCTGACGATCAAGGACTCCTTCCAGACCGAGGGGTGCATCACCACCTCCGGATCGCCGGACCTGGCTCGGTACGTACCACCGCAGGACGCGTGGCCGGTCGCCGAGCTTCGAGCGTCCGGGGCGATCCCGTTCGCCAAGACCAACCTGCCCCTGTTCGCCGACGACATCCAGAGCTTCAACGACGTCTACGGCACCACGAACAACCCGCACGATCCGAGCCGCACCCCCGGCGGATCGTCCGGCGGGTCGACCGCGGCGCTCGCAATGGGCTTCACACCACTCGAGGTCGGCAGCGACATCGGCGGATCGATCCGCGTGCCCGCGCACTACAGCGGCGTCATGGGTCACAAACCGAGCTACGGCGTCGTGCCCGGCCACGGCCAGATCCCCGGCATGCCGGGCACCCTCACCCAGGCCGACCTGGCCGTCGTCGGCCCACTGGCGCGCACCGTCGACGACCTCGAGGTCGGCCTCGACGTCCTCGCCGGACCCGACCGTTGGATGACACCGGCGTGGTCTCTCGAGCTTCCGCCGAGCCGGGCGCAGGCGCTCACCGACTTCCGCATCGCCGCCTGGATCGACGACACCGAGGCACCGGTCGACCGCGACACCCGGCGCGTGCTCGATGACACCGTCGGCGCGCTCGCTGACGCCGGTGGCCGCATCGACACCGAGGCCCGTCCGAGCTTCACGCTGTCGAAGGCGTTCACGGTCTACGGCGATCTGCTCTTTGCAGCCCTCTCCGGCGGCGTCCCGAAAGACCGCCTCGACGAGTACGCCGCCGCGACCGGCGACGACGCGATGGCGTGGATCAAGCGGGCGTCCGCGGCGCGGCACCGCGACTGGTTGTCGAACAACGAGCGGCGCCTGCAGATCCGAGAACGCTGGGCCGAGTTCTTCGAGGGCGTCGACGCCATCCTCCTCCCGGTGCATCCACGCCCCGCGCTCGTCCACGACCACTCGATGCCGCAGTTCGAGCGCACCGTCGACATCGACGGCGTCGAGCGCCCCTACCTCGACCTGTGGAAGTGGATCGCTCCCGCCGGCGTCGGCTTGCTCCCGGCCACGGTCGTCCCGGTCGGAACGAGCACCGATGGCCTCCCGATCGGCGTCCAGATCGTCGGCCCGTTCCTCCACGACCGCACCACGCTGCAGCTGGCTCGACTGATCTCGGAGATCATGGCGGACCGCAACGGATGGCCGGCGGCGTGCCCGCGTCCCGACCTGGCCGGCTGACCAGCGCCGATCAGGTCGCGTCGATCAGGGCTTTGTCGAGCACGGTGAGCGCCAGGTCGATCTCGTCGGCGGTGACGGTCAACGGCGGCATGAACCGCAGTGTGGTCCCTGCCGCTCCGGCGGTCATCGTGATCAGCTTGCCCTCGCGCAGGCAGTGCGAGACGATCGCCGAAGTCCGCGCCGATGTGTCGAACTGGGCTGCGATCATCAGCCCGAGCGCACGAACCTGCACGATCGACTCGTGATGCTCCTGCAGCCGGCGCAACCCGTCGGCGAGCTGACGGCCACGGTCGTTGACCGCAGCCATGAAGCCGTCGGCCGTGAGCACCTCGATCGTCGCGAGCGCCGCTGCACACCCCATCGGGTTGCCGCCGTAGGTGCCGCCATGCGATCCGGTGGGCCACCGATCGTCGAGTTCGCGCCTCGTGCCGAGTGCCGAGAAGGGGAACCCGGAAGCGATGCCCTTCGCCATGCAGACGATGTCGGGCTGCACGTCGTAGTGCTCGATCGCGAACATCTTGCCCGTACGCCCGAACCCGGACTGGACCTCGTCGGCGATGAAGAGCATCCCGTGCTCCTTGCAGCGACGGTCGATCGCCTCGAGGAAGCCGGCAGGTGCAGCGATGTAGCCGCCCTCGCCGAGCACCGGCTCGATGATCACCGCTGCGGTCTCCGACGGCGCCGTCACGCTGGTGAGCAGTTCGTCGAACCCGGCGATCGCGCGCGCCACCTCCGCCTGCACGTCGTCGGCGCGGACGTTCGGGTAGGGGGCGATGAAGATTCCCGACGGGAGCGGCGCATGGCCCGCTCGGTACACGGTCTTCGACGTGGTCATCGCCATCGCCTGGTGCGTGCGGCCGTGGAAGCTGCCCTGGAACACGATGATGTTCGGACGGCCCGTCGCCTGCTTGGCCAACTTCACCGCCGCCTCGGTGATCTCGGCGCCGGAGTTCGCGTAGAAGAACGTGTCGATGCCCGGCGGTGAGATCTCGGCGAGCTTCGCCGCGAGGGGCTGCATCAGGTCGTGGGTGTACACGTTTGCCTGAGCGTGGACGAAGCGCGTCGCCTGCTCCGCGATCGCCGTGGTCACCTGCGGATGGCTGTGGCCGGTCGACGTGACGGCGATCCCCCCACTGAAGTCGAGGTAGCGATCTCCGGACGTGGTGGTCACCCACGATCCCTCACCCGAGGCGACCTCGAGGTCGGTGACCTTGAACCACACGTGCGACAGGTTGTCGGCGTTCATCGGCTCATCATCCCACGATGCGGTCGAGGACGGAAGCGAGACGTGAGGTTCGTTGCGTGCGTTGCTCGACGTCGTCGACCAGACCGGCGACGCGGAGTGCGCCGTTGATCGCCGTCCAGCGCAGCGGCTCGGGCTCCCAGCGCCGTGACCGGTGCCCCACCCAGGGGAGGGACACGAGGTCGGAGTCGTTCCCGACGATGAGGTCGGCGAGCGTGCGGCCCGCCAGGTTGGTGGCTGCGACTCCCTCACCGACGTATCCGCCCGCCCACGCGAGACCGGTCGACCGGTCGAGGCCGACCGAGGGCCGCCAATCGCGCGGGACGGCGAGCACCCCGCCCCAGCGGTGGGTGATGCGAGCGTCTCGGATCGCCGGCAACAGGTCACGAAGCGTGGCAACGATCCCTTCGTGGACGCCTGACGACGCCTCCGTTGCTGCGTCGATGCCGGACCCGTACCGGTACGGCGCACCGCGCCCGCCGAACGCGATCCGATCGTCGGTCGTCCGCTGCCCGTAGATCACCATGCGGCGGTCGTCCGCGAAGGTCTCCCTCCCGCGTAGGCCGATGCCGTCCCACACGTCTGCGGGCAACGGCTCGGTGGCGACCATCAGCGAGTAGAGCGGGACCATGGTGCGGCGATGGCCGACGAGATCCCTGGTGTACGCCTCCGTGGCGCGAACCACGACGTCGGCGCGGACGACGCCGAGGTCGGTCATCACCCGAGCCGACGACGTCGCCGTCCGACCGATGATCTCGCGGACCGTCGTGCCCTCGACGATCGTGCCGCCGAGCCGCTCGACGGCGTCGGCCAGCCCCCTGGCGAGTCGTGCAGGCTGCACGCGAGCCGCGGGGGCGTAGAGCACGCCGCTGAGGACGTCGGACGCCGCCATGTGGCCGATCGCCTCATCGGCGTCGAGCAGCCGGAGCACGTCGTCGCCGAAACCGTGGCGTCGATGGGCGTCGACCTCGGCGCGCTGGCGGTCCGCCTGCGGAACGGTCCGGGCAACTCGGATCACGCCCCCTCGAACGAATCCGCAGTCGATGCCCTCGTCGGCGACGGTGCGACCCACCTCGTCGACGGTGTCCATGATCGCTCGCGTCATGGCGACACCCGCTTCGGGACCGGCAGCGGCAACTGCGCCGTGCAGTCCACCGGCCAGTTCCCCGACGCACCACCCGCCGTTGCGGCCCGAGGCTCCGAAGCCGACCACCTCGCGTTCGATCACGAGCACCCGGATCGACGGATCGGCCTGCAACAGCGAATAGGCCGTCCACAGGCCGGTGTAGCCCGCTCCGACGATCGCGACGTCGACGTCGGTCGGCCCGGTCAGCGGCCGGCGGCGCCGGATCGGTCCGTCGAGTTGGTCGAGCCAGAGCGACCGCGACCGCAGATGGGCGTCGTCCATGGAGCGGATCGTACCCAGCAACGGCCGGGCGCGCCGTCGGGCAGGCTGCTCTCGGATGTCATCGGCGCAGTACATTGCCAGCCCATGCGAGTTCTCGTGGTCGGTGCAGGTGGCGTGGGTTCGGCGTTCGTGGCGATCGCCTCGACGAGGGAGGTCTACACCCACATCACGGTGGCCGACATCGACGTCGCCAAGGCCGAAGCGGCGGTCGAGACCGCGAGCGGCAACGACGAGGGCCGGCGCATCGTCGCCACGCACATCGATGCGTCCTCGGAGGATTCCGTCGCCGAACTCGCGCGCTCGATGCGCGCCGACGTGGTCCTCAACGCCTGCGATCCTCGCTTCAACCCGCCGATCTTCGACGGTGCGTTCGCCGCGGGGTGCAACTACGTCGACATGGCGATGAACCTGTCGGTGCCACACCCCGACCAAGCCGTACGAGAAGACCGGGATCCGGCTCGGCGACGGGCAGTTCGCCGAGTCGCCCACGTGGAAGGCCCGCGGCCTGATGGCGTTGTGTGGCATGGGCGTCGAGCCCGGTTTCTCCGACGTGGCCGCCCGCTACGCCGCCGAGGAGCTGTTCAGCGAGATCCACGAGATCGGGGTCCGTGACGGCGCCGACCTCGTGGTCGACGGCTACGACTTCGCACCGACGTTCTCGATCTGGACGACGATCGAGGAGTGTCTCAACCCGCCGGTGATCTACGAACGTGAGCGGGGCTGGTTCACGACCGAGCCGTTCTCCGAACCGGAGATCTTCACCTTCCCCGAGGGAATCGGACCGCTGCAGTGCGTCAACGTCGAGCACGAGGAGGTCATCCTGATCCCCCGGTGGATCGACACACAGCGCGTGACGTTCAAGTACGGGCTCGGCGAGGAGTTCATCGACGTCCTCAAGACGCTCCGCAAGCTCGACCTGCACTCGACCGAGACGATCGAGGTCAACGGGGTCGAGGTGTCACCTCGCGACGTCGTGGCAGCGACCCTGCCCGACCCCGCAACGCTCGGCGAGATGATGACCGGTCGCACGTGCGCCGGCACGTGGGTCACCGGCCTCGGCAAGGACGGCGAGCCGCGTGAGGTGTACGTGTACCACGTGGTCGACAACGCCTGGTCGATGCGCGAGTTCGGCCACCAGGCCGTCGTGTGGCAGACCGCGGTGATGCCCGCCGTCGCCATCGAACTGATCGCGAAGGGAATCTGGCACCGTCCCGGCGTGGTCGGCCCCGAAGCGCTCCCGCCGATGCCGTTCCTCGACCTGCTCGACGAGTACGGCAGCGAATGGGAATGGGCCGACTACAAGGACCGCGCCCCCGTCGAGGAGCCGGCCGCGTAGCGGACTACATCAGACGCTGGGGTCGACGACCCATCGGCCACGGACCTGGCCGTCGAGGATCGTCGGGCCACGGTCGAGGAGCTCGCTGAGCGGGACGATCTCGGTCATCGAATCCACGAGATCCGAGGGGAGGTCGCGCCCGAGGCGCGCCCACGCCCGGTCACGAACCGGCGTCGGCGTCATCACCGACTCGACTCCCTGCAGCCTCACGTTGCGCAGGATGAACGGCATCACGGTGGTCGGCAGGTCGGCACCGCCGGCGAGTCCACAGGCCGCCACGACACCGCCGTACTTCATCTGGGCGAGCAGCTTGGCGAGCATCTTCGAACCCACGGTGTCCACCGCTGCCGACCACCGCTCCGACTCGAGCGGCTTGGCCGGCTCGGTCATCTCCTCGCGGGTGAGGAACGCCGTGGCCCCGAGCCCGGCGAGGTAGTCCTGCGTCTCGGGGCGGCCGGTGACGGCGGTGACCTCGAAGCCGAGCCCGGCGAGCAATGCCACCGCAACCGATCCGACCCCACCCGCCGCTCCTGTCACGAGCACCGGCCCCTCGCCTGGCATCACGTGCGCGTCCTCGATCGCCATCACGCAGAGCATCGCCGTGAGGCCGGCCGTGCCGATCGACATCGCCGTGAGTGCACTCATGTCGTCCGGGCGCTTCACCAACCACTCGGAGCGCACACGCTGCCGCTGGGTGTACCCGCCCCAGAATCGCTCGCCGACGGTCCAACCGGTCGAGATCACGGCGTCGCCGACGGCGAAGTCGGGTGAATCGCTCGCCACGACCGTGCCGGTGAGGTCGATGCCGGGCACCATCGGGTAGCTGCGCACGATCCGGCCCTTGCCGGTGAGCGCCATGCCGTCCTTGTAGTTGAGCGAGGAGTAGTCGACGTCGATCGTGACGTCGCCGTCCGGCAGATCGGCATCGGTCAGTTGCTCCAGCGCCCCGACAGGACCGTTGTCGGTCTCTCGGAGGACGAGTGCCGTGAAGGTGTCGCTCATGGGATCATCGTCGCACATCGTCGGATGCCTGCAGCAGGTCGGTGCGTGGCAGAGTGGCGCCGTGACATCGTCGTCGACCACCTCCGGAGCGCAGGCCGGCCCGCAGTCCGTGCCGCCGATCGTCACGGTCGACTGGCTCCACCGGCGGCTCGAAACGGATGTCGGTCGGGTGGTCGTGTGCGAGGTCGGCTCGACGATGGGCGGCGGTGACCCCGGCGCCGACCATCGAAGCGGCCACGTCCCGGCGGCCAGGTTCGTCTCCCTCGACCACGTGCTCGCCGACCCCCCGACGGCGACCGCCGGCCGACACCCACTGCCGTCGCCGGAGGACTTCGCACGACGCCTCGGTGCGATCGGCATCGCCGACGACGACACCGTCGTGGCCTACGACCGTCGGGGAGGCGGTGGACTCGCTGCTCGGCTCGTCTGGATGCTGCGGGTCATCGGCCAACCAGCGGCATTGCTCGACGGCGGGCTCGCCGCATGGGACCAGCCGGTCGAGGCCGGCGACGTCGACGTCGACGCCGTCGAACGCACGACGCGTCCGTGGCCGTCGACCGCTGTGGCCGATGCCCACATCGTTGCCGACCACATTCGAGCGGGTGGCGTCGTGATCGACAGCCGCGATCGTTCCCGATACGCCGGCGACAACGAACCGATCGATCCGGTCGCCGGCCACGTCCCCGGTGCGATCAATCTGCCGTACCCCGACAACCTCGACGACCACGGACGATTCCGAACCGGCGCGGAACTCGTCGACCGCTTCGCCGTGGCGGCGGGCGACGACCATCCGATCGTCTATTGCGGGTCCGGCGTCACCGCATGCCACAACGCGCTCGCGATGGAGCACATCGGGCTCGGACTGCCGCGCGTGTACGTCGGATCGTGGTCGGGCTGGTCGGCCGACCCCGAACGTCCGATCGCCATCGGCCCGAACCCGTGAGGGATGTCGGGAGCCACGCCCGGTGACGGCGACCGAACTCGCCATCGTCCTCGTCGCCGTCGTCATCGGAGCGATCGCCAAGGCGGTCACCGGGATGGGGTTGCCCCTCATCGCGATTCCGATCGCCTCACTGTTCATCGACGTGGAGACAGCGATCGTCGTGATCGCGTTCCCGAACGTGCTCGCCAACGCAACGCTGGCAGCGAGGGAGCGTCACAGCTACCCCGACACGCGCGACCTGCCGACCCTCGCGATCGTCGGGGTGATCGGCGCCGTCGCCGGCACGCTGCTGTTGGTCAACGTGCCGGAAACGCCACTCGTCATCGCCGTGATCGTGGCGATCCTCACCTACATCGTGCTGTTCTTCGCCCACCCCGAGCTGCGCACGACCCCCACTCGATCGAAGCAGCTCGCACCGGTCGTCGGTGGGGTCGCCGGTGTCTTCCAGGGCGCGGTCGGGATCTCCGGGCCGATCCTCGGGTCGTGGATCCACAGCTACCGACTCCCCCGCAGTGCCCACATCCTCTCGGTGACATCGCTCTTCTTCATCACCGGTCTGGCGCAGCTCGTCGTGCTGATCAGCACGGGTCAACTCGCCGGTCGCGTTCCCGCGACGCTGCTCGCCTGCATCCCGGTGTTCGCGTCGATTCCGGTCGGCACCCGGCTGCGCAACTCGGTGTCGGGCCGCGGCTTCGACCTCGCGATCATCGCCATGCTCGGCGTGTCGGCCATCGCCTTGTGCCTGCAGACATTCGTCTGACACCGACCGGCGGTAGGCTGACTCCGCCCACACAGGGGAGCTCGCTGGAACGGCGGGCTGAGAGGGTGACCGCCGTCGCCGACCCGAGAACCTGATCCGGATAATGCCGGCGGAGGAAAACGTGAACCAACACATCGTCATCGTCACCGGGGCTTCCCCGATCGAACCGGCCGTCGCCGACCGGATCCCACCGTCTGCGATGCTGATGGCCGTCGACGGTGGCCTCGACCACGCGCTCGCCATCGGCCTCGAGCCACGACACCTCGTCGGCGACCTCGACTCGGTGTCGGACGACGGGCTCGCATGGGCGGCGCGCAACGCCTCGATCGACCGCCACCCGACCGACAAGGACAGCACCGACACCGAGCTCGCGTTGGCGCTGGCGGCCACCTTCGACCCAGATCGGATCACGCTGATCGGCGGCGGCGACCGTCTCGACCACACCATCGCCGGGATCGGCGCGCTGGGGGCACTGGCCGTGACGAGCGTGCCGGTCCTCGATGCGTGGTGGGACGGCCAGCACGTCCGGGTCGTGCAGGGCCCGGGATCTGCCGTCCTCCGCCTCGTGCCCGGCTCGACGCTGTCGCTGCTGGCGCTCCACGGACCGTGCACCCACGTCACCCTGCGCAACACACGATGGGAACTCGATCGTGTCGATCTCGCACCGCTGGTGGGCTTCGGCGTGAGCAACGAGGTGCCTCAGGCGTCCGGCCCCGTCGACGTCGAGGTGTCGCTGTCGGGTGGGACACTCACGATCTTCGACGTCCCCGCCGACGAGCCGACCGAGTCATGACTGCAGCACCACGAACCGACCGGTCGATGTCGAGGCGCTGGACGGCGATGACCGTCGTGGTCGTGACACTCGCCGCCTGCGCGAGCGATGGATCCGACTCGGGATCCGGCACCACCGACGAGGTCGCGGTCGGCGACCCGCCCGCCGTCGCGCCGACCGACTCCACTGATCCCGCTGACACCGCTGACCCCTCCGGCGACACGATCACCCTCGTTGTGTACGACTCGTTCCCCGAAGCCGACACGTCGCTCAACGATGCCCTGGCGTCGTTCACCGAACAGACCGGCATCGGCGTCGACATCCTCGTCGCCGGCGACACCGGCACGATGCTCTCGAAGGCGTCGCTCACAGCCGGCAACCCCGAGGGTGACGTGATGTGGGGCATCGACAACACGCTGGTGTCGCGGGCGATCGCCGACGGCGTGTTCGAGCCCCACGTCGCCACCGGGATCACCGACGGATCGATCCCGGTGCCCGAGGAGTTCACGGCGCTCACGCCCAACGGCGAGGCGACGCCGGTCGATTACGGCGACGTGTGCGTCAACTACGACATCGGCTGGTTCGCCGAGCGCGACCTCGACCCGCCGAGCACGCTCGCCGACCTGATCGACCCGGCCTATGCCGGCATGCTCGTCGTGCAGAATCCAGCGACGTCGTCGCCCGGGCTCGCGTTCCTGCTCGCCACGATCCACGAATACGGCCTCGAAGGCTGGCAGGACTACTGGAGGGCGCTCGGCGAGAACGGTGTCGAGGTCGTCGAGGGTTGGACCGAGGCCTATTACGAACGCTTCAGCTGGGCGGGCGGAGGCCCCACACCGATGGTGGTCAGCTACGGCTCGAGTCCACCCGCCGAGGTGATCTTCGCCGATCCACCGCGTGACGATGCCCCGACCGGTGTCGTCGAGGACACCTGCTTCCGTCAGGTCGAGTTCGCCGGCGTGCTGCGCGGCACCGACTCGCCCGAGGCCGCCCGGCTGCTCGTCGACTTCCTGATCGGCGACGAGTTCCAGCGCGAGGTGCCACTCAACCTGTTCGTGTATCCGAGCAACCCCGCGGTGACCCTGCCGCAGGAGTTCGTCGACTTCGCCGTGATCCCCGACCAGCCCCGCACGCTCGACCCGGCGGTGATCGACGCCAACCGCTCGACGTGGATCGACGAGTGGACGGAGCTGGTGCTCGGGTGAACCGCCTGCCGCGCCGGCTGATCGCCGCGCTGGCGATCGGTCCGGTCGCGGCGCTCGTGGTCTTCTACGCCTGGCCGTTCGGGACACTTCTCGCCGAGGCGGTCACCGGCCAGGCGCTCAGCGAGACCCTGCGGCGTTCGCAGACCTGGGACGTGGTCTGGTTCACCCTGTGGCAGGCGGTCGTGTCGACGATCGTGACGATCTGCGTGGGCCTGCTGCCCGCGTACGTCGTGGCCCGGTTCGAGTTCCGCGGACGCAGCGTGCTGATCGGCCTGCTGACGGCCACGTTCGTCCTGCCGACCGTGGTGATGGGCGCTGCGTTCCTCGCTCTGCTCCCCGACTCGCTCGATCGCACCGTGTGGGCGGTGATCGGCGCGCACGTGGCGTTCAACCTCGCCGTCGTCGTCCGGGTCGTCGGCGCCCTGTGGGAGCACCTGCCGACCGACATGGAGCACGCGGCCGCCACGCTCGGCGCGTCACGCTGGCGCGTGTTCACGCAGATCTCGCTCCCGCTGATCCGGCCGGCGATCACGGCGGCGGCGACGATCGTGTTCCTGTTCACCTTCACCTCGTTCGGTGTGATCCGCATCCTCGCCGCGCCCGGCACGCGCACGATCGAGGTGGAGGTGTGGCGGCGCGCCACCCAGCTCGGCGACATCGGCGGCGCTGCGGTCCTGGCGCTGCTCCAGCTGGCGGTGCTCGCGGTGGCGCTCGTGTGGTCGACGCTCGCCCAGCGTCGCCACAGCCGGGCGCTCGCACTGCGGCCGGAGGCGGTACGACGGCGTGCTCGGAGCCGAGGCGAGCGGGCGTTCGTCGCGGTCGCTGCGGGTGGGGCCGCGCTGGTTGCGCTCGTGCCGCTGTCGGCCCTGGTGGTGCGCTCGTTCTCGACGCCGTCGGGTTGGTCGACGAGTGCATGGACCCAGCTCGGCCGGACCGAGGTGCGGCCCGGGATCCGGGTCGGCGTCGATCCGGTCGATGCCATCGCGAACTCACTGTCGACGATGGCCTGGGCGACGCTGTTCGCCGTGGTGATCGGCGGTGTCGCCAGCCTCGCGATCACGGCGGCTCAGCGCCACGGTCGGTTGATCGACGGTGGACTGATGCTCCCGCTCGGTACCTCGGCGGTCACGATCGGCCTCGGGATGTTGATCACGTTCGACGCGCCTCCGGCCGACTGGCGCGCATCGTGGTGGCTCGTGCCGGTCGGCCATGCCCTGGTCGCCGTGCCGTTCGTGGTGCGTACGTGTGTGGGCGTGCTCCGATCGGTCGATCCGGAGATGACCGCCGCCGCCGCCACGCTCGGAGCGGCGCCGGTGCGGGCGTGGCGGAGCACGGTGGTGCCGTATCTCTGGCGACCCCTCGGCGTCGGTGCCGCGCTCGCCGCGGCGATCTCCCTCGGGGAGTTCGGTGCGACGAGCTTCCTGTCACGATCGGGCGGCGAGACCCTCCCGATCGCGATCGAGCAACTGCTCGGCCGGACGGGGACGACCCTGCAGGCCCAGGGGTACGTGCTGGCCACGCTGCTCGCGGTCACCACCGTCGTGCTCGTGATCGTCGTCGAGCAGCTGCAGGCCGGTCGGAGGGTCGAGCCGTGACCGTTCCCGTTGCGGGGCACCCCCGTGTCGCTGATCTCGACGTGCGAGACGTGTACGTCTCCTTCGGCGACACGAAGGTGCTCGACGGCGTGTCGCTGCACATCGCCGGCGGGGAGATCGTCGCGCTGCTCGGGCCGTCGGGCAGCGGCAAGAGCACGCTGCTGCGTGTGATCGCCGGTCTCGTCGTACCGGACGCCGGCACCGTTGCGGTCGGAGGCGTGGCGGTCACCCACGTCCCCACCCATCGGCGCGGCATCGGGATGGTGTTCCAGGACAATCAGCTGTTCCCTCACCTGTCGACGCTCGACAACGTGACCTTCGGGCCGAAGATGGCGGGCGAGTCGAGGGCTCGTCGCGACGAGCGCGGCTCGGTCTGGCTCGATCGTGTCGGCCTCGCCGGGTTCGGACCACGCCGTGTGACCGAGTTGTCCGGTGGCGAGGCCAAGCGGGTCGCGCTCGCCCGCACGCTCGCCGCCGAACCGGCGGTGGTGCTGCTCGACGAGCCGTTGACCGGCCTCGACCGCGAGCTGCACGACCGACTCGCGATCGACCTCGGTCAGCTGCTCACCGGCGTGACCACCCTGCTCGTGACCCACGATCCCGACGAGGCGGCGGTCATCGCCGATCGCACCGTGCAGCTGTCGAGTCTCTGAACGTTCCGCTGCGGTCGTTCCGGCGCCCACTGCCCGGCGATGGACGCCACCGCCCGAGCGAACGACCTGCGCCGACGAGCCGGACACCTCCGTGACCTCGCGACCGCGATCGAGAACCTGACGATCATGTCCCTCGAGACCCACGCCGACAACCACACGTGGCGAGGGCCGCGGCCGGACCTGTGCCGTTCGATACTGCGCACCAACCAGCAGCAGCTCCACGGCGCCGCCGACGACCTGCGCTGGCACGCCCATCGGTTCGAGCAGCAGGCCGCCGAACTCGACGCTGTCGCCGCCGCTCGGCTCGGGCTCGCCGGCTGACGGCGTGGACACCGGCTACGACCCTCGTCGGGTGCGCTCGCTCGCGCATCGCACTGCGGAGGCGATCGAGCGTCTCCGCTCGATCCGGTCCGACGATGCCGCCGCCGCCGAGGCGATGCGGACGGTGAGGCTGGCCCGACGCAACCTCGAGGACCTCTGGATGCCGACGTTGCGGCAGATCGAGCGCAGCGAGGCGATGATCTCCTGGGAGCGCTCGGAATTCGCCTCACTCGGGATCCGGCAGGCGGAACGTCGATCGGCGGCCGCGAGCACCTCGGTGTGGACGCAGCTGAGCGCGCTGAGCTCCGACGAACTCATCGACCACCTGGAGTGGATGGACCGTCGTGCGATCCCAGACCGGTCGGACGAGGGGTGGCAGACATGGTTCCTCGATCGGTACGGCGCCGATCTCGACGTCCTCGCGATCGAACTCGCCGCACGCGTCGCTCGCGACCCGGCGTTCGCCGCGCGTCTCGCCGCCGTTGCATCCGATCATCCACTGCTCGGCCATCTGACTCGACGAGCCCCCTTTCCGGTGCCGTTCCTGTCGGCGATCGCCCGATCGATGATGTGGCCGCACGGCCCTGCGGCGACCGCCGACCTCGACGGTTTCGCGTCGTCGTTGTCGTCGGTGCTGGCGTCGCTCGTCGGCGACCCCTCCGCGTGCCTCGACCTGCTGATGGATCCCGCCGTGGTGTTCGGCCTTGCGAGCTGGGAGCGTCTCGACGGTGACATCGTCACGCAGTTCACGATCAGCGGCCTGCACACCGCCGTCGCCGCCGACTCCGACCGGCTCGACGACGGGTACCACGTGATCGGCACGCTCGTGGAGTTGACGAACGGACCGCTCGATGGCGGCCTCCAACCGGGCATGGCGCTCGGGATGGCCGTGTCGCTGGCCGGCTACATCGACACCTTGGCCCCGGCGATCCGCCAGGAAGGGACGTACCCGGTGATCGTGATCGACGACGGGCTCGAGGCGGAACTGGGTTCGTACGACGACCTCGTCGATCTGGTGGGAGCGCTCCTGCGCCACGACGAGGCCCAGGCGGCGACCGGGACGGTGCTCGGCGCCTACACCACACGGATCGTCACCGACCTCGGCACCGACATCGGGCTGCGGCCGGGCCTCGAGTACGTCACACGATTCACCGACCTCGTCGCCGATGCGAGCCGCACCGAACAGGCCGAACTGGTGATGGAGGCCGCCGCCGAGGAGGCCCGTCGCCGACAGTTCGGCGGGCTGATCGGCTTCGGCGTCAACGTGACGCTGACAGCGGGCGGCGTCGGTTCGGCGACCCGGGCGCTGGTGTCACGTGCCGTCGCGCTCGCGACCGACCACATCGCCCCGGTCGATGCTGCCTCGCTGCCGGATGCACGGATCCCCTCGATCACCTACGACCTGATCACGATCGCCGCGCTGCGGGTGGTCGCCGGCGATCGGGGGCAACGGCGACGAGCTGGTCTCGACGGCGTTCCCCGCTCGACGTGGACCGAACTCGATCGACGACTTGCGGCTGTCGAGGCAGAGGACGACACCGCTGCACGCACCCGGAAGGTGTTGCGGCTCGACCACTGGATCGAGACCTCGGTGCCCCTGCTCGCCGGGTACCTCGGCCGCATCCGCTCGGTGCCCGGCATGGACGAACTGACCGAGGAACGCAACGCCGTGCGCACCGACCGAGGGGGTTGACTCCGGCCGACCCCGCGTCAGGCGGTGTGCTGTCGGTGTTCGGGGGGTTGCCAGGTGGCTCGGTGTTCGGGTGGTGGGTTGAAGTGGAGCCATTGGGTGTCGAGGCGTTCGCCGAGGGGGTGTTGGTAGACCCCGGTGGGGGGTGGTGGTGCCCCGCGGGGGCACGGGTCTCGCCCCGGTCGGACGAAGGCGTTGGCCGTTGGTGTCGGTGAAGGCGACGGTGTTCTCGTCGGCGTTGCCTGCGATGCCGAGTTGGCCTTGGTGGTGCAGGCGGTGGTGGTGTGGGCACAAGGCGATGAGGTTCCAGGTGTCGGTGGGGCCACCGTGTTGCCAGTGGATGATGTGGTGTACTTCCAACACGTGGCTGTGGGTGCAGCCGGGCACTCGGCAGTGCTGGTCGCGCAGGATGACGAGGCGGCGGGTGCGTTCGGGGATGATGCGCCCGGAGCGTCCGATCGAGATCGGTATCGCATCGTGGATGAAGGTGGGGGTGATCAGTCCGTCGCATCCGATGTGGCGGGCGATGGCGTCGGGGAGGCGTCGGCCTCGGTCGTTGGTGGCGGTGCCGTCGGTGTCGAGGTGGATGTGGATCCGGAACCGGTCGCGGCGGGCGAGGTCGGCGACGGCGTCCAATGATCGTTCCGCGATGTCACGGATCGTGTCGATCCAGTCGAGGTCGGGGTGGCCGTCGTGGAACAGTCGGTCGCGTGACTCGCGCAGTGCGTTGGTGATGATCATGCCGGTGGTTTCGTCGCACTCGAGGTTCAGCCGGAACCGGCCGTCGGCGCCGACTCCGAACCACACCCGGTCCTGCACCCGCGGCACCGGTGACGGCTCGGCGGGCGGGTCAGCGACAGGATCGACACACGACTCGGTGTCGGTGTTCGCCGCATCCGGTTCGCTGTCGTCGTCACCGCTGTTGTCGGTGTCTGCTGGGTCGTTCGGGTTGGGGTAGTCGGGGAACGGATACTTGCCGAGCGCGGTGCGCAGCTGGTGCACGGTGGCGTTGCGGGCCAGCTCGCACACTTCACGATCCGCCCACCACGGCGCCCGCCGCACCACGGCGACGACCTGGTCGATCGCCAACTCACCGCGCCGCAACGCGTCGACGGTCACCGGGAGTTCACGGGCGCGTTCGGCGATCTCGACGATCTGTTTCGCTCGGGCGGCGGACAGCCCGACTTTCCAGGCGAGGTACAACTCGGGGCGTTCCACCCCCGGCCCGGCCCACGCGGTGCGGTCGGCGAGCATCACCACACAGGCATCGACCAATCGGCCGTGCAAGGCGTTCAGGTGGCCGGCGGTCTCGTTCAGCACCGTGTCGAGATCGTCCTCGAAGGTGATGGCGCCGCCTGACTCCATGGAGTCATGGTAGCACACCCGTACGATAAAGGCAACTCTTGTCGTACATGTATTCGTCCCTGGGAGAGAGCGGCAGACCGACGCCGGCGGTACGACACTCCCCCAACGAGCGAGGACCGGGAAGGGCCGTCCGTGCGCACCGCCTTGCCCTGCGAAGCTGGTGTATGGACGTCGACGGGGACTGCTACGCCTGCCGGATGGGACGCGACGACGCGCCGCTGCGCGAACGCTTCGTTCGGCGAGGCGGCTGGCGCGTGGCGCTGGACTTCAACTCGAGCCTCGAGGGGTGGCTGATCATCACGCCGCTGCGGCACCTCCAGTCGATCGACGAACTGACCGACGACGAAGCGGTCGAGCTCGGGCGACTGCTACGCGATGCGAGCCGTGCGTTGCACACCGTGACCGGTTGCATCAAGACCTACGTGATGCTGTTCGCCGAAGCCGACGGGTTCGCCCACGTCCACTTCCACGTCGTGCCGAGAATGGCGGATCAACCGGGCGACCGGAAAGGACCGGCCGTGTTCGGCCACCTGAAGGAACAACCCGTCACCGAGGCCCGACGCGACGAACTCGCCGAGCAACTCGTCGCCGCCTGGCCGTCCTGAACGGTCAGTAGATCGCCGCCGGATCGAGACCCTCGATCGCTGCGCGGCCCATCAACCACGCCAACCTCTGCGCCGGCGCAAGGGCGAGCGCAGACGGCGGCAGCGCCGTCATGCCCATCGGCTGGCGTGCCGCCCACAGCATCGCCATCCGCCGCAACTCCTCACGCACGTACACGTCGGGCAGGTCGTCGAACGTGTACCCCAGGCCGAGGTCTGCGTGATGGATCGCCACCTCGCGAATGCGCAGGAACGGCAGGTCGGCGATCGAGACGTCGCCGCCCATCGAGGCGCCGGTGCCGCTCCAGTCCGGCATCGCCGCCCATCGGGCCTCGAGCGCAGCGATCGACCACCGAAGGCCGTCGACCTGCTCGGCCGCCGTCCGGGACGCGCCCCGCTCGATGCCGCTGTTGCGTTGCTCCCGACCACCCGGATACTGCCGACCCACTTCGCCCGCCGCTGCAGCATCGAGCATCCGGAGGTGGCCGTCGCCGCTGTGGGTGACGTGCGTGATCACGTGACCGACCGTCCAGTCGGGAAGCAGCGACGGAGCAGATGCGTCGAGCGTTCCGGCAGCCAGTCGTTCCTCCAACCGGTCGAGCAGGCGTCGGTGTTCGGCCATCGCGACGGCGATCCAGGCATCCGGTGCGGCAGTCCGGGCAGAAGGACCCATCTCCCGAGCGTAGACACGCCGGCTCCGTGGCAGTCTGTGACCATGCAACTCGGGATGATCGGACTCGGCCGGATGGGCGCCAACATGGTGCGACGGCTCCAACGCGACGGGCACGACTGCGTCGTCCACGACGTCGACGAGGAGGCGATCGCAGCGCTCGAAACCGAACTCGGCGTGGTGGGCGCCCGTTCGCTCGACGAGATGGTCGATGCGCTGGCACCGCCGCGAGCGATCTGGATCATGGTGCCTGCGGCGTTCGTCGGCGCCACGGTCGACGCCCTCGGTCCCCTGCTCGACCCGGACGACACGATCATCGACGGTGGCAACTCCTGGTACCGCCACGACGTCGACCGGTCCGCCGCCCTGGCCGAATCGTCGATCAACTACCTCGACGTCGGCACGAGCGGCGGCGTCTTCGGCCTCGAACGCGGCTACTGCCTGATGATCGGCGGACCCGATGCCGCCGTCGAACGGCTCGCACCGATCTTCGAGACACTCGCCCCTGGCATCGGCACGTCCGAGCGCACGCCCGGACGCATCGGCACCGAGGCGTCGGAGGAGCACGGCTGGCTGCACTGCGGCCCGAGCGGTGCCGGCCACTTCGTGAAGATGGTCCACAACGGCATCGAGTACGGGTTGATGGCCGCATACGCCGAAGGCCTCAACGTCCTCGCCAAGGCTGACATCGGCGCCGTCGATCATGCGGTCGACGCCGAGACCGCCCCGCTCGACGCGGCGCCCTACTACCGGTACGACCTCGACCTCGCCAGGATCACCGAGGTGTGGCGCCGCGGGTCGGTGATCAGTTCCTGGCTGCTCGATCTCACCGCCGAGGCCTTCCACGCCGACCCCGAGCTCAGCGCGTACGCCGGTGTGGTCAGCGACTCCGGCGAGGGGCGGTGGACGATCAACGCGGCAATCGACGAGGGCGTGCCAGTGCCCGTGCTGTCGGCTGCACTCTTCCAGCGTTTCTCGTCACGCGGACGCTCGGACGTCGCCGACCAGGTGCTGTCGGCGATGCGGGCCGGATTCGGCGGCCACGTCGAGCGGAAGGACCAGACGCGATGAGCGATCACACCGACCCCACGATGATCTCCGGCCACCTCGACTCCAGCCGGATGCAGACCACCCAGCCCGACGCCGACGCGCTGGTGCTGTTCGGCGCGACCGGCGACCTCGCGGTCCGGAAGTTGTTCCCCGCGCTCTACCGCCTCGAGCGGTCGGGGGTCCTCTGCGTGCCGGTCATCGGTGTGGCGCGCAGCGAGTGGACCGACGACGACTTCCGCCGTCATGCCCGGGAGTCGATCAGTGAGCACATCGACGATCCCGACCCGGCGGTGGTCGATTCGCTGTGCGAGCGTCTCGACCTCGTGCAGGGCGACTATGCCGACGAGGCGACATGGAACGAGCTGCGGGCGACGCTCGACCGCCACAACTCGTTGGTCGCCGTGTTCTACATGGCGATCCCGCCGAGCATGTTCCCGATGGTGGCCACCAAGCTGGCATCGGTCGACCTGCACCACCGCGGCAGGATCGTGGTGGAGAAGCCGTTCGGCCGCGACCTGCAGTCGGCGATCGACCTCAACAAGACCCTCCACGAGGTGTTCTCGGAGGATCACATCTTCCGCATCGACCACTACCTGGGCAAGGAGGCCGTGGAGGACCTCCTCGTGTTCCGCTTCGCCAACACCCTGTTGGAGCCGGTGTGGAACCGCAACTACGTCCGCAGCGTGCAGGTCACGATGTCGGAGACGCTCGACGTGGAGGGTCGCGGTTCGTTCTACGAGGGTGTCGGCGCGATCCGCGACGTGCTCCAGAACCACGTGCTGCAGGTGGTGTCGCTCCTCGCGATGGAGCCGCCGGCCGGCGCCGACTCCGGCTTCCTGCAGGACGAGAAGGCCAAGGTGATTGCCGCGATGCGGCCGATCGAACCCGATGCACTCGTGCGCGGTCAGTACGTCGGCTACCGCGACGAGCCCGGCGTCGACCCCAACTCCAACGTCGAGACGTTCGCGGCGGTGCGCCTGGAGATCGACTCGTGGCGCTGGGCCGGCGTGCCGTGGTACATCCGGGTGGGCAAGGCGATGCCACAGAACGCCACCGAGGCAGTGCTCGAGTTGCGCGAGCCACCGCGGATGCTGTTCGACGAGTCGGGCGGACCTCCGCCGGGCCGCAACCTGATCCGGCTGCGGCTCGGCAAGAACGACGGCGTGACGTTCGCACTCCAGGCCAAGACGCCCGGCCCCGATCTCGACAGTCAGGAGGTCGACGTCGATGTCGACTTCGCGGCGGCGCTCGGTGAGCGCCAGGACGCCTACGAGCGCCTGCTCGGTGACGCGCTGATCGGGTCGCTGCGACGCTTCGCCCGCCAGGACATCGTCGAGGGCACGTGGCGGGTCGTGCAGCCGGCGCTCGACGATCCCGGCGAGGTCGTTCCCTACTTCCGTGGGTCGTGGGGACCCGCCGACGCCGACGACATCCTGCTCAACGGCGACCACTGGTTCGAGCCCTCCCCGTCCTGATGACCAGCCATCGGATCCTGATCACGGCGGGCAGCACCCGCCGCGCCTCGGTCAACAGCCTCCTCGCCCGGGCGATCGCCGACGAGCTGGCGCGGCGCGACCGTGACCACCTGCTCGTGAGCCTCGGCGACCACGACATGCCGATCTACCACGGCGACCACGAGGACGAGCACGGCGTGCCGGCGACGGCGCACGAACTCGCCGCACTCCTGCGCGACTCCGGCGGTCTGCTGATCGCCAGCCCCGAGTACAACGGTTCGTTCAGCCCGCTGCTCAAGAACTCGATCGACTGGGTCACCCGGATCGACATGGGGGTACTGCGTGACACGTTCATCGGTCTGATGGCGGCCTCCCCGGGCCGGGGCGGCGGGGTACGGGGACTCGCGATGGTGCGCACCTGGTTCGAGAACATGCGCCTGATCGTGGCGACCGGCGACCTGACGATCCCTCAGGTCAACGAGCACCTCTCCGGCGAACACGACTCGCTCGCGTTCGACCTCGAGATCCGGGCGGCAATCGCCACATGGATCGACGCGTACCTCGTCGAGTTCGACGAGTACTGCACCGGCCGCCCTCCCGCCTGACCGTCACATCCGGGGTCTGCCCCAGCTGTCACACTGCGGGCGCACCATGTGGATTCCCATCACCCTCGCTGCGGCGACGTTCCAGATCCTGCGTACCTCGCGGCAGCACCAGCTGCGATCGGTGCTGTCGGTCAACGGGGCCGGGTTCGTCCGCTACGCCTACGGATTCCCGCTTGCACTGGTCCTCGCAGTCGTCACCTTCGGCATCGTCGGCGAGGAGATTCCGGCGGTCCCGTGGCGGTTCTGGCCGGTCATCGCCGGTGCCGGCATCGCGCAGATCCTCGGGACGCTCGCGCTGCTGCGGGCCTTCGATCTGCGCGACTTCGCGATCGGCACCGTGTACGCGAAGACCGAGGTGATCCTCGTTGCGGTCGTCGCTGCGGTCGCCCTCGGAGAACCGCTCGAACCGCTCGGCTGGGTCGCCGCGTTCGTGTGCATGGCCGGCGTCGCCTGGCTCGCGGCACCATCACGCCTGTTCGACATCCTCGGCAACGCCCGCGACCCCGCTGCGATCATGGGCATCCTCGCCGCGGCCGGGTTCGCGATCGCGGCGGTCGGCATCCGCGGCGCCTCCACCTCGCTCGAGGGTCCCACCTGGAATCGCGCGTTGCTGACACTCACCGTGATGCTCGGCATCCAGGCGCTCGTCAACTCGACCCAGCTCTTCGTGAGCGACCGTGCCGAGCTCCCCCGCGTCGTGCGCTCGTGGCGGTTCGCGCTGCCGGTTGGAATCCTCAGCCTCTGCGGATCGATCGGCTGGGCGGTCGCCGTCACGCTGACCAACGCGGCAAAGGTCCGCACCCTCGGCCAGATCGAGATCGTGATCGCCTTCGTCATCTCCGCCCGTGTGCTCCACGAGCGCCACACCCGGGCCGAGTACCTCGCGAGCGCGCTGGTGCTCCTGGGCGTGGTGGGCGTGGTGGTCTTCGGCTGAGCGCCACCGCGCCCACCGATCGTCGCCGGCATCATCCTCGCCGCCGTCGGATTCGAGGAGATGGCGCTGCACCCGACCGAGTCCACGCCCGCCGCGTTCCGGTTCATGATCGCGGCCGGATTCGCGCTCTTCTTCGGCGGAATGGCGGCGGGCGTCTACCGGTCGTTCCGGCAGGTCGCCACGGAGCGGCTGACGGCGATCGCTGCAGTCGCGCTCCTGATGATCCTGGGTGCCGACATCCACGGCGTGTGGCTCATCGTGCTGATCGACGTGATCGTGCTCACCACCCTTGCGGTCGAGCATCTCCGCATCGAGGGCCCAGCGCGCGCCGGGCACGAGTCAGTCGACGACGCTCAGGTCGTCGACGACGCTGCGCAGGAGCCACTGGAACAGGCGCCAGCCGGTCGACGGTGAGGCGAGCGTTTCCGCCGCGACCGCCGCAGCCGCGTCGCTGATGGCGATTCCGTCCGGTGCCTTGACGTGCACCTCGGCCACCCGTTCGGCCATCACGAACCAACCCACGGCCTCCTCGACCGACCCGCCGGCCGTCAGCAGGCCGTGGTTGCGGAGGATGCACAGCTTGGTGTCGCCGAGGGCGGCCGCGATGCGCTTGCCACCGTCGTACGACAGCACTTCGACCTCCTCGTCGTCGAAGAGCGACTGGTCGAACACGAACGCACACGACTCCTGGCTGATCGCCCGGAACGGTTGCACGTTGGCCGACCACGGGGTGCCCCATTGCGTGTGGGTGTGCGCGGCGCTCACCGCATCGGGACGCGCGGCGAGCACCGGGGCGTGGATGTTGTAGCCCGCCGTGTTGACCGCGCCGGTGGGGTTGCCCTCGGCGTCGACCACCCGACCGTCCGGACCGACGAGCACGAGGCCGGCGACGGTCGCCTTCGCGAACGGGATCCCCCAGTCGAGCAACCAGAAGTGGTCGGTCAGGATCGGGTCACGGGCGGAGATGTGTCCGTCGCCGAGCTGGCCCCAGCGCATCGCTCCGAAGATCCGGTACCCGAGCGCACACATCCGCTTGCGATGCGCCCGCTCGGCCTCGGGAGTTCGCACGGCATCGAACGCCTCGACGCCCGGGAAGATCGGATACGGCGACTCGCTCATCCCGCCAGCGTAAACCCACCAGCCCAACCACGTTTGCGCTGCACTTCCGGTGGGACGCCCCACCCGAATCCGTACACAAACGGGAGAGGGACCGTCAGGGGGCGGGAAAACCGCGGCGAGGCACCACGATCACGGTGCCGTCGTCGGGGTCGACCTCGACGGTGACGCACACGTGGAACACCTCGCCGAGACGGTCTGCCGTCAGCACCTCCTGCGCCTCGCCGGACGCCACCACGGCGCCGCCGTCGAGCAGCACGAGACGATCGGTGTACGTGCCGGCCAGCGTGAGATCGTGCATCGCCGACACCACGGTGATCGCCTGCTGCTCGCGCAGTTCGGTCACGAGTTCGAGCGCCTGCTGTTGGTGGCCGATGTCGAGCGCCGACGTCGGCTCGTCGAGCAGCAGTACCGGTGCCTCCTGGGCGATCGCCCGAGCGATCACCACCCGTTGACGCTCGCCCCCGCTCATCGCCCCGAGCATCCGATCGGCGAACGGCCCGAGCCGCAGACGGTCGATCACCTCGGTCACCACCTCGCGATCGTCTGACGACTCCGTCCCGAAGTACCCCACGTACGGGGTGCGCCCGAGCAGCACGTAGTCGAAGGCGGTCATGTCGTCGGGGATCAGCGGGTTCTGCGCGACGTACGCCACGCAGCTCGCTCGCTCCCGGTCGGCCATCGCCGCGAGCGGCGCACCATCGACGCTGATCGTGCCCGACGACGGGACCAGACCGGCCGCCGCCCGCAGGAGCGACGACTTGCCGGCGCCGTTCGGTCCGATGATGCCGACCCACTCGCCCGACCCGACCCGGTCGGTGAACGGGGCGACCGCCATCCGCTTGCCGTACGACACGGTGACGCCGTCGAACTGGAGCGTGCTCATCAGACGATCCGCCGGGTGCGCAACAGGTACACGAAGAACGGAGCGCCGAGGAAGGCGGTGACGACCCCGATCGGCGTCTCGGCCGGGTTCGACAGCATCCGCCCCGGAATGTCGGCGAGGATCAGGAAGGCCGCACCGAACAGCAGCGACAGCGGGATCAGCCGCCGGTACCCGGCTCCAGCGACGAGCCGGATCGCGTGGGGGATCACGAGGCCGACGAACGCGATCAGTCCGCTGACCGACACGACCGCCGCCGTTCCGAGCGTCGCGGCGACGACGATGACGAACCTCGTCCTCCTGACCGACACGCCCAGAGCCGCCGCCTCGTCGTCACCGACGCGCAGGACGTCGAGGTGCCGCCGATGGAGCATCAGCACCACGCAACTGAGCGCGACGTACGGAAGGATCAGCCTGATGTCCGACCATGTCGCGCCCGAGAGCCGGCCGAGGATCCACTGGAACACCTCGCGCACCACGTCCTGGTTGCGCTGGAGGATGAACGTCTGGACCGCGGTCACGAACGCAACGACCGCGACGCCGGCGAGCACCAACGTGACACCACTCTGGTTGGAGCCGGTCGGCGACCCGCGGAACGAGGCCCCGACCAGGTAGGTCAGGCCGACCGTCAACACGGCGACGACGAACGCGGACGTCGGCACCGGATCGATCGGCCACGACATCGTGGCGGCACGCCCCGTGGTGAGTGCCAACGTGGCACCGAGGCCGGCACCAGCGGCCGCACCGAGGAGATACGGGTCGACGAGGGGGTTCCGGAACACACCCTGGTAGCTGGCGCCGGCCACCGACAACATGCCGCCGACCAGCGCGGCGAGGATCACCCGCGGCATCCGGATCCGCCACACGATGTTCCATTCGGCGTTCGTCACCCCGGAGTCGACGGAGACGAGCGGCAGATGGTCGAGCAGTGCGAGCGGCACCCTCCACGACGCCGGCCCGGCCGGGCCGATCGACGCGCCGACGACGATGGACACCAGCAGGATCAGCGTCCCGGCGAGGTACCACCGGCCGTTGCCGGACCACGTGGCGCGCGCCCGCGACGCGGCGGCATCCACCGCCGTCACGTCGGCGGACGCGGCGACCATCAGCCGGTCGCCGCCGTGACGGCGTCGGACGCCGACTGCAGGAACTCGACGATCCGCGGGCCCCAGCGCGACGCGACGTCGTCGTCGAGTTCGACGACGTTGCCGCTCTGCACCGCCGCCAGATCGGCCCAGCCGGGTCGGGCAGCGACCGTGTCGAGCGACTGACCGCAGCACTTCGTGTCGGCGAGGAAGATGATGTCGGGGTCGGCTGACACGACGAACTCCGCACTGAGCTGCGGATACCCACCGCTGTCACCTTCCACGGAGTCGGCGATGTTCCGGAGACCGAGCAGCGAGTAGAGCTCACCGAACAGCGTGGTCGAGTCGAGGCTGAACAGGGTGTCGTCGAGTTCGTGGAAGATCGTCAACGGCTCCGCCGGGGCCGGTGTGTTGGCGACGATGTCGTCGATGTCGGCCTGCATCGTGGCGACGAGCGCAGCGGCCTCAATCTCGTGGCCTGTCGCCTCCCCGAGTTCTTCGATCTGGCGGTACGTGTCATCGATCGTCGTCGCGGCCGGGCCGTCCCACCAGCCGATGTCGAGCGTGTCGAGCTGTGGGCCGAGGCCGTTGAAGTCGCCACCGATCAGGACGAGATCGGGCTCGAAGGAGGCGATCGCCTCGACGTTGTTGTCGAACGCCGACAGGTCGTTGGGCAGCTCCTGCGCCTCGACGGGGTAGTCGGAGAACTCGTCGACGGCGACCAGCTGATCGCCCGCGCCGATGGCGAACATCATCTCGGTGTGCGTCGGGCTGAGCGACACGACCCGGAGCTCGACGTCGGCGGGGATCGTTGCTTCGGCGACCGATGGCGAGGATGTCGCCGGCGGGGCGTCCCCGGCCGTGTCGTCGGATCCGCATGCAGCCGTGACGACGGCGAGCCCGACGACAACACCGAGCAGACGTCGGCGGAACCGACGTGGGTGGGTGTTCATGGATGCCTCCAAAGAGTTGGAGGACAAGATGGGTGCAGGTCGGAGACCGACCGGCGAGCCGTCCCTTGCCTCGAGGGTGATGGTCGCGTCACAGGGCAGGCGACCGGGCTCGCTCCCCTCGGGCGCATCGCTGCGTCGTCGGGAGACCACCGTTGCGGGACAGCGCCGGGTTCTCACCGGACTTCGCTGCGTCTGCGACAGTTCGACATCGTAGTGCTGCCTGCGTACGCTCCCCAATCCCATGACCGACCACGAACCCACGAGCGACACCGTCCCCACCGAAGATCCCCGCCCCGACGGATTGCGCAGCGCCGACTCGCTCGTCGTCGTCAACACCGGCAACGGCAAGGGCAAGTCGTCCTCGGCGTTCGGCATGATGATCCGAGCCGTGGCGCGGGGCTGGAACGTCGCCGTCGTGCAGTTCATCAAGTCGGGTGACTGGAAGGTCGGCGAGGAGAAGGTGGGACGCGAGCTCGGCGTCGACTGGTTCGCGTTCGGCGACGGCTTCACGTGGGACTCCGACGACCTCACCAACGATCGGGCACACGCCGCGCAGGGATGGGCCAAGGCGGCCGAGTTGCTGCGCGCCGGTGAGCACCAGCTCGTGATCTTCGACGAGTTGACGTATCTCCCCTCGTTCGGCTGGATCGACGTCGCCGACCTCGTCGAGGCGATCTCCAACCGGCCCCGTCACGTCAACGTGATCATCACCGGCCGCGACGCGGCGCCGGAGCTGATCGAGATCGCCGACACCGTCACCGAGATGCGCGAGGTCAAGCACGCCTATCAGCAGGGCATCCGCGCGATGCGCGGCATCGACTACTGAGCGACCTGCCATGTCGTCAGACCTGCTCCGTGCCCGTCTCGCCCCGCTGCCTGGACACGATCCTGCGGCCGCCGATGCGGTCCACGAACGGGCTGCCAACCTGCTGCGACCCAGCGGTGCGCTCGCCTGGCTCGACGAGATCGCGGCATGGGTGGCCGGATGGCAGCACACCACCACCCCGGCGGTCCACCGGCCCGCCGCGCTGATCTTCGCCGGCGACCACGGTGTCGCCGCAGCGACCAAGGTGAGCGCCTACCCCACCGGCATCACCCAGGCGCTGTTCGACGCGTACCGCCAAGGGCGATCCACGATCGCCGCGTTCGCCAAGATCGCGGGTGCCAGCGTGTCGGCGATCGACGTCGGCATCGGTCGGCCGACCGGGGACATCCGCTACGAGGCGGCCCTCTCCCACGACCGGTTCGACGAGATCGTCGGGATCGCGTTCGGCGCCGTCGACGCGCTCGACTGCGACCTGCTGGTGCTCGGCGAAATCGGGATCGGCAACACCACCCCCTCCGCGGCGATCGCAGCGTCGTTGGCCGGCGGCGAGACCGCCGCGTGGGTCGGGCGCGGCACGGGCGTCGACGACGAGGGCCTGGCCCGCAAGCGATCGGCGGTGCAGGAGTCGGTGCGCAGGATCGCCGGGATCACCGACCCGATCGAGATCCTGCGCGAAGTGGGCGGTTCCGAACTCGTGGCGATCGCGGCAGCGACGGTGGCGGCGCGCCACCGCTCGATCCCGGTGGTCCTCGACGGCTACGTCGTCACCTCTGCCGTGCTCCCACTCGCGATGGTGAACCCGGCTGCGCTCGACCACTGCATGGTCGGGCACTGCTCCACCGAACCCGGACACCGCAAGCTCCTCGAGCGCCTCGGCAAGCGACCGCTGCTCGACCTCGACATGCGCCTCGGGGAGGGTTCCGGTGCGATGGCGGCCGTCCCGCTGATCGCCATGGCGTGTGCGGGTGTCACGTCGGTCCCCACCTACGAGGAGTGGTTCGGGCCGGCGTGACATCTGGGGCATGACGCTCGATGTCGGACACCGAGCGTGACGTGCGACGGCGGACGAGGGGGCAGGGTCGCTAGCCTCGCTGCGTGCGAATTCCCACGCCCGTCGCCCAGGTCGTCCGCGGTTTCACGATGGGCTCTGCCGACATCGTTCCGGGCGTTTCCGGCGGCACGGTCGCCCTGGTTCTCGGCATCTACGACCAGCTGATCCGCAACATCAGCCAGGGAGCCCATGCGCTCAAGCAGCTGCTCACCCGCGACGTCGCCGGTGCCATCGACACGCTGAAGCGCATCGAGTGGGTGTGGCTGCTGACGTTGCTCGCCGGCGTCCTCGCAGCGGTCGTGGCGCTGTCGTCGGTGATCGAGACGCTGCTGCACGAACAGCCGATCCGGATGTCGGCACTGTTCTTCGGTCTGATCCTCGGCTCGATCTGGGTGGCGTTGCGCATGCTCGACAAGATCGACGGGGTCGCCGTCGCGCTGATGCTGGGCATCGGCGGCACGATGTTCCTGTTGCTCGGCCTGCGCTCCGACACCGAGGTCGCCGACACCGCCGCCGAGATCGTCACCAAGCCCTGGTGGGTCTTCTTCCTCGCCGGGGCGATCGCCATCTGCGCCATGATCCTGCCGGGGATCTCCGGGTCGTTCATCCTCGTGATGCTCGGCATGTACACCGAAGTGCTCGGCGCGGTGAACGACCGCGACTTCACGGCGCTGATCGCGTTCATGATCGGGTGCGTCGTCGGCCTCGCACTCTTCTCGACCCTGCTCAACTGGCTGCTGGAGCGCTACCACCGCTGGGTCCTCGCTGCGATGATCGGCCTGATGCTCGGCTCGACGCGGGTGTTGTGGCCGTGGCCGAACGGCACCAACACCACCACGATGACGCTCCCACGCGAGGACGTCGTCATCCCGCTGCTGATCATCGTCGTCGGCGCCGCAGTCGTGGTGATCGTCGATCTCCTCGCCGTTCGCTTCGTGCACGTCGAACCGCTGCCGGAGCACGAAGCCGCCGTCGAAGCCGCCGGCTGACACGACAGGAGGGGCCATGGCCGAGGAGTTCGAGGGCGATCTCACCGGAGCCGTGTTCTGGGGAGCGGACCTCACCGGAGCCCGCTTCCGAGACGTCGACCTCACCGGCGCGCAGGTCGACCATGCCATCCTCGTGAGCGTCGACGTCGATGCCACGATCGACCGATTGGTGATCAACGGCGTCGACGTCACCGACTTCGTCAACGAGCGCGACCCCTGGTACCCGCTGCGCTCGATGCTGAGCCCGGTCGATCCGGCCGAGATGCGCGCCACGTGGGCGGCGCTGGAGGCCGAGTGGTCCACCACGCTCGCACGGGCCGAGTCGCTCCCCGAGCCGAGGCTGCACGAATCGGTCGGCGGCGAGTGGTCGTTCGTCCAGACGCTCCGCCACGTCGTCTTCGCGATGGACAAATGGTTCACCGTGCCGATCCTCGGTGGGTCGTTCGACCCGATCGGCCTCCCGAACAGCGGATCGGTCGACTTCCCGTGGCCGGGCCTCGACCAGAGCCTGACGCCCACGTTCGCCGAGGCGCTGGCCGTGCGCCGAGACCGCGTCGATCGGTTCAGGGAGCATCTCGACTCGATCGACCCGAGCGAGTTCACTCGGAGCGTCGACATCCTCGAGAACGGCGACGAGCCGTACCTGCACTGCCTCCACACCGTGTTCGAGGAGGAGTTCTGGCACAACCGCTACGCCCGTCGCGACCTCCTACTGCTGGCTTCGAACTGACATCGCACCGGCGATGGTGCTCGTGCGGCGTTCAGATCGCCAGTTCGACGGGCCGGTCCGCAGGGTCCTTGTCGATCGGCATCGTCCACTCTCCGTAGGGCAGGTTCGTGCCGATCACGATCCGAGCCGCGGTACCGGCCAGGGTGCGATGCAGCCAACCCGCCGGAGCCTGGAGCCGGCACCCGGGTTGGGTCTGGGTGACGTTGCCGTGCTCGTCGGCGAACGAGCCGGTGCCCGAGATGACGAACGCGACACTCTCGATCCGGGACCTGACCACCGCAGCGGCCCGCAACCGGATGCGACGGATCGTCCCCGGCGCGTCGGTCGGTGACATGCACGGCGCCGGCTCAGCAGTACGGCACCTTCGGACATGTCTGCCGACGCGATCGCTCCCCGCCTCGGATCCCGGCCCGGCAGGGTTCTGTACGATCCGAACGTGAGCGCCATCGCCGACCGACTGTTCGAATTGGGGTTTGTTCTCCCGCCGCCGATGCCGGCTCCGCCCGGCGTGGTGCTGCCGTTCAGTCCGGTGATCGTGCGCGGCAATCGGGCGGTGGTTTCCGGACACGGACCACAAGAACCCGATGGTTCCCTCGCCCGGCCCCTCGGCAAGGTCGGCACCGACCTGACCGCCGAACAGGGGAATCACGCTGCACGCCTCACCGCGCTGGGGATCCTCGGATCGCTCGAGCGAGCGATCGGCGACCTCGATCGAATCACCGGTTGGACCCGAGTGTTCGGCATGGTCAACGCGGCGCCCGGCTTCGTGAGCCTGCCGGGCGTGATCAACGGGTTCTCTGACCTGATCATCGAGGTGTTCGGCACCGAGGTGGGGGCCCACGCCCGCAGCGCGGTCGGCCTGGCCGAGCTTCCCTTCTCGATTCCGGTCGAGATCGAGTGCGAGGTCGAGATCCGATGACTCGAACCCGGTCGCCGCGCGTCGATGTGCACGCCCACCCCGGCCGGTGCTTTCTCGCCGGGATACCCGACTCGGATCCGGCGCGAGCCGTCCTCGGCCGCGACGACGCAGTCGCTGGGTTCCGACGAGCGCAGGACGCCGGGATGACAGCGGTGAGCTTCGCGACCGTCGCGGATCTTCGCGTCCTGCAGCTCGTCGAGAACCGATTCGCCGCCGCTCGGCCGTTCGCCCCGGGGGAGGCCCGTGCCGACCATCAGCGACAGCTCGATGCGATCGTCGACATCGCGGGCCAGGTTGGCGCGACGATCGTTTCGGGTGCTGACGACGTCGAGCGTCTGCACCGCGCCGGCGCCACCGGCCTGCTGATCACCTGCGAAGGGGCGGACTTCGTCGAGGACGGCCCCGATGCCGACGCCTTCGAACGCGTGCGTGAAGCGCACGCCCGCGGCGTGCGCTCGATCACCATCGTCCACTACCGCCAGAACCGATACGGCGACCTCCAAACCGAGCCGCCACTCCATCACGGGCTCTCCACGGCCGGTCGCGAGCTCGTCGCCGTCATGAACGATGTCGGCATGATCGTCGATCTGGCGCATGCGTCGTTCGAAACGACCATCGACGCCGTGGCGGTCTCTCGCCACCCCGTGATGATCTCCCACTCCCACCTCACCGGGCCAGGAGGCGACCACGCGCGGCTGGTGACCGATGAGCACGCTCGCGTCGTCAGCGATGCCGGCGGGTTGATCGGGGCATGGCCGTCGGGCGTGGTGTCGGAGACGCTCGACGACTTCATCGACGAGGTCGTCAGACTGGTCGAGCTGGTGGGTGTCGATCATGTGGCGATCGGCACCGACCTCGACGCCAACTTTCGACCGGTGCTCACCGATTACCGGCAGTTCGACGAGCTCGATGATGGTCTCGCGGCGCGTGGGCTCGGTGCCGACGAGATCGATCGAGTGCTCGGCGGGAACGCCATCGAACTCATCCGCATCGTGTGCGGCGCATAGCCGACGTCGGCGCGTCAGCTGTCGACGAGGGCGGCGAGACGATCGATGCCCTCGGCCAGGTCGTCGTCGCCGAGGGCGAACGAGAACCGGCCGTAGCCGCCGAGGCCGAACGCCTCGCCCGGCACGAACGCCACCTTCGCCTTGTCGAGCACGAGGTCGGCGAGCTCGAGCGTGTTGGTCGCCGTGACACCGTCGATCGGCCGGTCGAGGAGGCCGGTCAGGTCGGGATAGGCGTAGAACGCCCCCTGCGGTTCGAGGCAGGTGACGCCATCGATCGCGTTGAGTTTGGTCCACATCGTCTGCGCCCGGCGGGCAAACGCTGTGCGCATCATGACCACGTCGTCGAGCGAGCCCGACACGGCCGCGAGCGCAGCGCGCTGTGAGACGTTGGCGACGTTCGAGGTGGCGTGGCTCTGGAAGTTGGTCGACGCCTTGATGATGTCGTCGGGACCGATCATCCAGCCGACGCGCCAGCCGGTCATCGCATAGGTCTTGGCGACGCCGTTGACGACGATGCACTGGTTGGCCAGTTCCGGCACGAGCGTCGGCATCGAGGCGAACACGTTGTCGCCGTAGGTGAGGTGCTCGTAGATCTCGTCGGTGATCACCCAGACACCGTGATCGACCGCCCACTCGCCGATGGCCTTCACCATGTCGGGCGGGCACACCGAGCCCGACGGATTGTCCGGGCTCACGAACAGCAGCACCTTCGTGCGGGGGGTGTACGCCGCGTCGAGCTGCTCGATCGTGACCTGGAACCCACTGGCTGCATCGGTGTCGATGACCACGGGGACGCCGCCGGCGAGCGTGATCGCCTCCGGATAGGTGGTCCAATACGGTGCCGGGCAGATCACTTCGTCGCCGGGATCGCAGAGTGCGGCGAAGGCGGTGTAGACGGCGTGCTTGCCACCGTTGGTGACGAGCACCTGCGACGGCGCGCACTCGAACGACGAGTCGCGCATGGTCTTGGTGACGATCGCCTGCTTCAACTCCGGTAGGCCCCCGGCGGGCGAGTACTTGTGATTCTTCGGGTCGCGGCAGGCTTCGACAGCGGCCTCGACGATGTGCGCGGGCGTCGGGAAGTCGGGCTCACCCGCTCCGAACCCGATCACGTTCTCACCAGCGGCCTTGAGTGCCTTGGCCTTGGCGTCGACGGCCAGGGTGGCGGAGGGGGCGATGGCAGCGAGTCGTTGGGAGGTGCGGTTCACGGATGCAAGCCTGCCACAGCGACCACCCCATCCCAACGACGATTCGCACCGTGGGATCGCGGGGTGCACGCGCCATGCTTGAGGCCGTGAGTTCGGACCCCACCACCATCGTGATCCCCACCGACCTGCTGCCCGCCGATGGGCGCTTCGGGTGCGGTCCATCGAAGGTCCGGCCGGAACAGGTCGACCAGATCGTCGCCGCGCAGCGCACGGTGCTCGGCACGTCGCACCGCCAGCCACCGGTCAAGAACCTGGTCGGCAGCGTGCGCTCCGGGCTGACGGCGTTGTTCGGGCTCCCGGACGGGTGGGAGATCGTCCTCGGCAACGGCGGCTCGACCGTGTTCTGGGACGTCGCCACCTTCGGGCTCATCGAGCGGCGCAGCCAGCACCTCGTGTTCGGCGAGTTCTCGTCGAAGTTCGCAGAAGCCGCTGCCGCCGCGCCCCATCTCGGCGAGCCGACCGCGATCCGCTCCGACACCGGCAGCCACCCGGACGCGGTGGCCGAGGCCGGCATCGACGTCTACGCGCTCACCCACAACGAGACGTCGACCGGCGTGGCGATGGATCTCCGGCGACCGGCCGGCACGACCGCCGATGACGCCCTCGTCGCCGTCGATGCCACATCGGCCGCCGGCGGGCTCACCTGGGACCCCGCCGAGGTCGACGTGTACTACTTCGCACCGCAGAAGAGCTTCGCCTCCGACGGCGGACTGTGGCTCGCTGCGTGTTCGCCGGCCGCACTCGACCGCGTGGAGTCGATCGGCACCAGCGACCGCTGGCGACCTGCATCGCTCGACCTGAAGATCGCGCTCGACAACTCCAGGCTGAACCAGACCTACAACACGCCGGCGCTCGCCACGCTGCTGCTGCTCGATGCCCAGATCCAGTGGATGAACGACAACGGCGGGATGCCCTTCGCCGCCGGCCGCAGCGCCGAGTCGGCCGCGACGCTCTACGGCTGGGCCGGGGCGAGCAGCTTCGCCACGCCGTTCGTGGGCGATCCGGCCAAACGGTCGAACGTCGTCGGCACGATCGACCTCGACGAGTCGATCGACGCCACGGCGGTCAGCAAGGTGTTGCGGGCCAACGGCATCGTCGACACCGACTCGTACCGCAAGCTCGGGCGCAACCAGCTTCGCATCGGCATGTTCCCGGCGATCGATCCCGCCGACGTCGAGGCGCTCACGCACTGCATCGACCACGTCGTCTCGAAGCTGACATGAGACGCGGGGTCTGACCCCAGGGTCACATTTCGCTGGCAGACTCCTGGCGTGGATCCGACCGACGTCCTCGAGTTCGGCACCGGCGACATCGGCGCGCTCGACCGCCCGGTGATGCTCGTCGGGCTCGAAGGATGGTTCGACGTCGGTGGCGCAGCCACCCAAGCGGTCAACGCCTTCGTCAGCGCCGAGCACGCGGTGACCGTCGGCCAGATCGATCCCGATCCCTTCTACGACTTCACCCAGCAGCGTCCGCACGTGTCGATCGACGACGACGTCCGCGAGATCGTCTGGCCGTCGAACGAGTTCGTCCTCCAGCGCAACCCTGGGCACCGCGACGTCGTGGCGCTGATCGGTGTCGAGCCCCACATGGCGTGGCGCACGTACACAGGAGCGATCGACATCGTCGCCCAGGCGCTCGGCTGCGAAGCCATCGTCACCGTCGGCTCCGGCGCCGAAGCGATCCCCCACACCCGAACGCCACCGGTCACCGGCAGCACGGCCAACGCCGAACTGGCCCGGCGGCTCGGTCTGGTCGCCCCGTCGTATCAGGGCGTCACCGGTGTGGTCGGCGTGCTCCAGGCCGAACTCGAGGCTCGGGACATCCCGTCGATCTCGCTGCGGGTCGGCATCCCGCACTACCTGATGAACGCCGAGCACCCCCAGGCCGTGCAGGCGCTCGTCCGGCACCTCAGCCACGTGCTCGACGTGCCCAACACGGCCGATCTCCGCGATCAGATCGACGGCTGGCGCGACGTGCACGACGAGCTGGTCGCCAACGACGAGCAACTCCAGATGTACCTGGCGCTGCTCGAAGCCGAGTTCGATCGCCGCGCCGAGGCGCAGATCCCGACCGCCGACGACCTCGGCGCCGAGTTCGAGGACTTCCTCCGCGACCAACGCCCCGACGAGCCATGACGGCAACGGCCGATGCCCCCGAGCCGGTGAGCGACACCGCCGATCTCCCCGGCACCGACATCCGGGCGTCCGCCGAACGGCCGGTCCCCGGCGCCGGCCTCCGCATCGATCCCGTCGCCTGCCTCGGACCCGGACGAAAGGACGCACGGCGGCTCCTGGTCGTGTGGTTCGTCAAGAAGTCCTTCTGGTGGATGTTCTTCGGCGGGTCGGTAGTCGCCACGATCGTGCACGCGATCGAGCGGGTCGACAACGAGTTCCAGGTCCGCCTGAGCTCGCCGGACACGGTGGTCTCCGGCCTGTTCTCGGCGTTCGCCCTCGTCGTGCTCGCCCTGCTGATCCGGCTGGTGGTCGGGTGGGTCGCCCTGGGCTTCGCCTACCCACTGGCGCGCTCCCACGACGCCGTCCTCGAACCGCGCACGGGCTGGAACCGTCGCTGGGGGACCTTCAGCGACCGCTACAAGGTCGCCAAGGCGTACCGCCTGCTCCGCTGGACCCATCACGTCCGCCAGGTCGCCCTCGACCGGGTGGCACCGGGGCCCAGCTGGTGGCGTCGCGTCGACCCGATCCTCGACGTCGTCAACGTGCTCGCGGTGATCGGGTTCTTCCTGACCACGATGGTGATCGCCATCATCCAGACGAGTTGATCCACCCTCTCTCACGCACGGTCTCGGCAGGGGGCCCGGGCCGACTCAGCTGGCAGCGGCTGCGAACGCCTGGTCGAGGTCGGCGATGATGTCGTCGACCGACTCGATGCCGACGCTCAGGCGGATCAGGCCGGGACCGACCGCCGACGCCAGCTGCTCTTCGGGCGTGAGTTGGCTGTGGGTGGTGCTCGCCGGGTGGATCACCAGGCTGCGCACGTCGCCGATGTTGGCGACGTGGCTGTGAAGTTCGGCACCCTCGACGAACTTCTTGCCGGCTTCGTGGCCGCCCTTGATCTCGAAGGCGAGCACCGAGCCGTAGCCGCGGCCGCCGCCGAGTTTGGTGGCCCGCTCGTGCCAGGGGCTCGATGCGAGACCGGAGTAGTTGACCGACTCGACCTGGTCGTGGGCATCGAGATACTCGGCGACCTTCTGCGCATTGGCGAAGTGACGCTCCATCCGCAGGCTGAGCGTCTCGAGACCCTGGAGGATCAAGAACGCGTTGAACGGCGAGATCGCGAGCCCCAGGTCGCGCAGCATCTGGACGCGCGCCTTGAGAATGAACGCACCGTGGCCGAGCGCCGGGAAGTACGCGAGGCCGTGGTAGCTCGGGTCGGGCTCGGTGAAGTTCGGGAACCGACCCGAGGCGGCGTAGTCGAACGTGCCGCCGTCGACGATCGCGCCGGCGACCGACGTGCCGTGGCCGCCCATGAACTTGGTGAGGCTGTGGATCACGATGTCAGCGCCCCATTCGAGCGGGCGGATCAGGTACGGCGTCGGCACGGTGTTGTCGACCATCAGCGGGATGCCGTTCGCATGGGCGACGCCGGCGATGCCCTCGATGTCGAGCACGTCGTTCTTCGGGTTCGGAATGACCTCGCCGTACAGCACCTTCGTGTTCGGCTTGATCGCCGCTTCCCACTGCGAGAGATCGTCGGGGTCGTCGACGAAGGTGACCTCGATGCCGAACTTCGGCAACGTGTAGTGCAGGAGGTTGTAGGTGCCGCCGTACAGCGACGGTGAGGCGACGACATGGTCGCCCGACTCACACAGGGTCATGAATGCCAGCGTCTCGGCGGCCTGGCCGGACGCCACGGCCAGCGTTCCCGGCAGGCCGACCGCCGTGGTGCAGCCGCCCTCGAGCGCATTGACCCGCGCTTCGAGCGCAGCCTGCGTCGGGTTCATGATGCGGGTGTAGATGTTGCCGATTTCGGCGAGTCCGAACAGGTTCGCCGCGTGGTCGGTGTCGCGGAACTGGTACGACGTCGTCTGGTAGATCGGCACCGCCCTGGCACCGGTGGTCGGATCCGGCTCACCGCCGACGTGCACTTGCTTGGTCTCGAAACCCCAGGAGTCACTCATAGGGCCGAGACGCTACCCGTCTATTCCCGACCCGACAAGTCGGGTTTCCCGCGCGTCGCTCCCCCGGCGATGGGGCGGAGGTCAGAGGAGGCTGGCGACGAGGCCGGCCTGACCGAGGTGATAGGTGACCATCACCGTGACGGGCATCCAGCTCGCCGAGCCGACGAACTGGCGCCAGCCGAGCACGGAGTCGGAGGCGACGAAGAGGCCCGCACCGACGATCGCCCACCAGTTCCCGGACGCCACGGCGGCGCAGAACATCAACGAGATCGCGACGAGGTACGCAGACACCGCCGGGCCGAGCACGGGTTCGGAACCACGCGCCGCCCGGACGATCCGCCGCCCCACCGTCGATGCGAGCGCCACCGTCAGAACGACACCCACACCGAAGCCGACCCACGACCAGTCGGGCGCGACAACCAGGCCCACCGTGTAGGCAACATGCGCCAGCAGGAACGCCACCAGGCCGGGCACGAACCGGCGGTCCCCGTCGAGCAGGAGCACGTCGCCCGCGAGCGAGCACGCGAGCGCGACCACGAACCACACCCGCATCGCGGGATCGACCGGATCGAGCGTCACCGCGACGCCGATCAGCGCGATCAGCGCGAGCGGCTTGCTCCACAGTTCGGTCCGACGATCGTCGGTCCAGCGACTCCACCAGTTCGCGCCCGCGGCGACCGCGAACACGACCGCGAAGCTGATCGAGATCGCCGTCATCGCACACATCCCTCCCAGAGCGATGAGCGAAAAGCCCACATCTGGTCCATTCGCTCATCGCCGGAGGCAGATTCGTGCGAGCGATGAGCCAGAAGCCGGGATTCGGGCTGCTCGCTCATCGCTTCGAGGGTTCGATCGGGTCAGCCGCCGGAGATGTCGGAGACCTTCTGCTTGCCGGCGCGGATGAACGGCATCATGTCGCGCAGTTCGCCGCCGGTCTCCTCGATCGGGTGCGCCTTGCCCTCTTCCTGCATGCGCGTGTAGTTCGGGCGGCCGGCCTCCGACTCGGCGATCCACTCGGCGGCGAATTGGCCGCTCTGGATCTCCTCGAGGATCTTCTTCATCTCGGCCTTGGTCGCCTCGTTGACGACCCGCGAGCCACGGGTGAGGTCGCCGTACTCCGCGGTGTCGGAGATCGAGTAGCGCATCCCGGCGATGCCCTCTTCGTACATCAGGTCGACGATCAGCTTCACCTCGTGGAGGCACTCGAAGTAGGCCATCTCGGGGGCGTAGCCCGCCTCGGTGAGCGTCTCGAAGCCGGCCCGGACCAGCGCGGTGAGGCCACCACAGAGCACCGCCTGCTCACCGAACAGGTCGGTCTCGGTCTCCTCCGCGAAGGTCGTCTCGATCACACCGGCGCGGGTGCCGCCGATCGCGTCGGCGTACGACATCGCGATGTCACGGGCCTGACCGGTCGCGTCCTGGGCGACGGCGATCAGGGCGGGAACGCCACCACCCTCGGTGTAGGTGCGGCGCACGAGGTGGCCGGGACCCTTCGGGGCGATCATGATCACGTCGCAGCCGGCCGGTGGCTGGATGCGATCGAAGCGGATGTTGAACCCGTGGGCGAAGGCGAGCGCCTTGCCGTCGGTCATGTGCTTGGCGATGTGCTCGTCGTAGATCGCCTTCTGTTCGGTGTCGGGCGCGAGGAGCATGATCACATCGGCCCATTCCGCCGCCTCTGCGATCGTCATCACCGTCAGGCCGGCGGCCTCGGCCTTGGCGGCCGACGACGACTCCGGACGCAGCCCGACGACGACATCGACGCCCGATTCCTTCAGGTTCAGCGCATGCGCATGGCCCTGCGACCCGTAGCCGACGACGGCAACCTTCTTGTTGCGGATGATCGAAGGATCCGCGTCCTCTGCGTAGTAGACGGTGACGGCCATCTCAGCCAGCCTTTCCAGTGTTCGGTGTGGGGGTTTGGTTCACGGCGCGCAAGCGTGCGCCACGATCGAGTTTCGGAAGCGCCACGCGACCCGTGCGCTGGAGCTCAACGATGCCATATCCGTCGAGCAAATCCTCAAAATCGTCGAGCTTGTCGGGGTGACCCTCCAGGCTGACCGTCAGCACCGACTCGGCGACGGCGATGATCTTGCCCTCGAAGATGTTGGTGAGTTCGACGACCTTGGCGCGCTGCTCGTCCGGGGCCTTGACCGTTGCGATGAGCAGCTCACGCTCGACCGATCGGCGTGGATCGAGCTCGGAGATCTTCACCACGTCGATCAGCTTGAACAGCTGCTTGGTGATCTGCTCGAGCGGCGTCGACTCGACGTCGACGACGATCGTGATCCGGCTCATGCCCTCGTCCTCGGCCGGAGCGACCGCCAACGAGAAGATGTTGTAGCCACGCCGAGCGAAGAGGCCGGCGACCCGGGCCAGGACACCGGGTCGGTTCTGGACGAGGACCGACAGGATGTGGTGGTTGAGCGTCTGGCCCCCGTACTGGTTGATGGTGGTCATGAGCGCAGGCCTTCCGCTCGGTCCTGCTGGGTGGGGTGCAGGATCAGGTCGTCGTTGCTGTGACCGGCAGGAACCATCGGGAAGACCTTCTCCGATGCATCGGTGCGGAACTCGATGACGACCGAGCGGTCGGTGATCGAGTTCGCCTTCTCGATGGCAGGGCCGACCTCCTCCGGCGACTCGACGAGGATGCCGACGCATCCCATCGACTCGGCCCACATCACGAAGTCGGGGACCTTGGCGTTGAGGTACACCTCGGAGTAGCGCTCGTCGTAGAACATCTCCTGCCACTGACGGACCATGCCGAGGTGGCTGTTGTTCAACAGCGCGACCTTGATCGGCAGACCATCGATCGTGGAGGTCACCAGCTCCTGCGCGGTCATCTGGAAACAGCCGTCGCCGTCGACCGCCCACACGTCACAGTCGGGCCGAGCCGCCTTGGCGCCGATCGCCGCCGGGATCGAGAAGCCCATCGTGCCGAGCCCGCCCGAGTTGACCCAGGTGTACGGCTCGTCGAACTCGAAGAACTGCGAGGTGTACATCTGGTGCTGGCCCACACCGGACGCCACGATCGTGTGCGGCGAGGCGAGGCGGTTCAATTCCTCGATGCAGTACTGCGGCTTGAGGGCCTCGCCCGGCTCGGACTGCTCGTAGGTCATCGGGAACTGCTCGCGCCATCCCGACACCTTGCTCTTCCACGCGGACGTGTCCGCCTGAACTGCGCCGGCGGCGATCATCGCTTTGATCTCGGAGATGATCTCCTCGATCACGTACTTGGCATCGCCGACGATCGGCACGTCGGGGCGCCGGACCTTGCCCTGTTCGGCCGGATCGATGTCGACGTGGATCACCTTGGCCGCCGGTGCGAACGCGTCGACCTTGCCGGTGATGCGGTCGTCGAACCGGGCACCGAGTGTGATCAGCAGGTCGGCCTTCTGCAGGGCCGTGACCGCCGTGGCATTGCCGTGCATTCCGGGCATGCCGAGGCACAGAGGGTGATTGTCGGGGAACGCGCCGCGGGCCATCAGGGTGGTGACGACGTAGCTGTCGATCAGTTCGGCGAGTTCACGCAACGGCTCGGCGGCCCGGGCCTTGAGGATGCCGCCTCCGGCATAGATCACCGGTCGCTCCGAGGCCATGATGAGGCGGGCCGCCTCCTTGATCATGCGCGGATGACCCTTGACGTTCGGGCGGTAGCCGGGCAGCGAGTCGAGCACTTCCTGGTCGGTCGGCCAGTACCACTCCATGTCGTTCTGGAGACAGTCCTTCGGCACGTCGATGAGCGTCGGGCCCGGACGCCCGGTGGTGGCGATGTGGAATGCCTGGCGGACAGCCATCGGGATGTCCTGCGCCGACATGACGAGCTCGTTGTGCTTGGTACACGAACGCGTGATGCCGACCGTGTCGCACTCCTGGAACGCGTCGCTGCCGATCGCCGCGGTCGGGACCTGTCCGGTGATGGCCACCATCGGCACGGAGTCCATGTAGGCGTCCATCAGTGGTGTGACGAGGTTGGTCGCTGCCGGACCCGACGTGACCATCGCGATGCCTGGCTTGCCCGACACGTGTGCATAGCCCTCGGCCATGTGGCCGGCGCCCTGCTCGTGGCGCACGAGGACGTGGCGGATGGAGCTGTCCATCAACGGGTCGTACGCCGGCAGGATGCACCCGCCGGGGTAGCCGAAGATCAGTTCGACGTCTTCGTGTTCGAGTGCTCGGATCAGCGCCTCGGCGCCGGTGATTCGTTCAGCCATGATCGTGCTGCTTCCTGGTGGTGCTTCCTGTGGGGATCTTCGGGTGGGGATCTTCGGGTGGTGGTCGGTGGAGTCGGTTCGGATTCCCGGGTGAGGGTGCCGAAAAAGCAAACGACCTCCCGTGTGGGAGGTCGTGAGCGCGTACAGCAGACAGCTGGACGCGCTACTGGATGAGTACTACGAGCAGGCTCGGGAAGATCGTGGTCGTAGACACGTCGATCATCATAGTCCTCATCGTCACCTGATCGGCAACTCATGAGTGGCAATGCGCCCGGGTGTTCATCGTCGACGTGTCACCCGGACGTCGGCGTCGCCCGAGGATGTTCGTCGTTCAGTCGGTGAACACACCCTGGAGCCGAGCCGCGGTGAGCGTGTTCTCCAGCAGACAGGCGATCGTCATCGGTCCCGTGCCGCCCGGCATCGGCGTGATGTGGCCGGCCACTTCGGCCACCGGCGCGTAGTCGACGTCGCCGACGATCCCGGCCTCGGTGCGTGACACGCCCACATCGATCACGGTCGCTCCGGGCTTGACCATGTCGGCGGTGATCATGCGCGCCTGGCCGGCAGCACCGACGACGATGTCGGCCTGACGCACGACGTCGGCCATGTCGGCGGTGCGTGAATGCGCCATCGTCACCGTGGCGTCGACACCCTTGCGGGCGAGCAGCAGCGACAGGGGAAGCCCGACAAGGGTCGAGCGGCCGATGACCACCGCCCGCTTCCCGCTCGTCTCGATGTCGTAGCGCTCGAGGAGGCGCATCACGCCGAGCGGCGTGCAGCCGACCAGTCCGGGGCGCCCGCGCAGCAGTCGGCCCATCGATCGTTCGGTCAGCCCGTCGACGTCCTTCTCGGGCGGGATGAGATCGAGCACGGGTTCGGGGTCGAGGCCATCGGGCAGCGGGAGTTGCACGAGAATGCCGTGGACGTCGGCCGAAGCGGCGAGTTCCCTGACCGCTCCTTCGACGTCGTCCTGCGAGGCGGTGGCCGGCAGGTCGACGTGCTTCGAGACGAGTCCCGCCTCCGCCGCCTTGGCGTGCTTCATCTTCACGTAGCGCTGGCTCGGACCGTCGTCGCCCACCAGCACCGTGGCGAGACAGATCGGCGGCGACCCCGCCGCATCGATCCGTTGCCGGATGTCGGCGACGATCTCGTCGCGTAGGGCATTGCCGTCCATCACCACAGCCGTCATGCCGACGACTGTATGGGATGCACCCCGACCGTTCCGTTTGTGTCGGGATTCCGGTGGGGCGGCCCACCGAGAACCCGACGCAAACGGGATGGGATCGGGGTCGGGGTGAGGGGCGTCAGCCGGCTTCGGAGTGGGTGACGGGCTGCTCGCCCATCCACTCGCGCAGGGTGTTCTTCAGCTTGGTCTGCTGGATGAAGAGATCGCTCTCCGCAGCGCTCTCGCCGGCAGCCTGCGGCGCCTTGAGATAGAAGCTGAGCCACTCCTGCACACCCGACTCACCGGCCCGGTGGGCGAGGTCCATGAAGAGTGCGAGGTCGAGCACGATCGGTGCGGCCAGGATCGAGTCGCGGCACAAGAAGTCGACCTTGATCTGCATCGGGTACCCGAGCCAACCGAAGATGTCGATGTTGTCCCAGCCCTCCTTGTTGTCGCCACGGGGCGGGTAGTAGTTGATCCGCACGACGTGATCGATGTTGCCGTAGAGGTCGGGATACACCTCGGGCTGCAGGATGCCGTCGAGCACACCGAGCTTGGAGACCTCCTTGCTCTTGAAGTTCTCCGGATCATCGAGCACCTCGCCGTCACGGTTGCCGAGGATGTTCGTCGAGTACCAACCACGCAGGCCGAGCATGCGCGCCTTGATGCCAGGGGCGAGGAGCGTCTTCATCCACGTCTGGCCGGTCTTGAAGTCCTTGCCGGCGATCGGGACGTTGCGAGTCTTCGACAGCTCGATCATGCAGGGCAGGTCGACCGAGAGGTTCGGCGCCCCGTTCGCGTACGGCACGTCGGACTGCAGCGCGGCGTACACGTAGATCTGGCTCGGGGAGATGTTCGGGTCGTTGTCGCGCAGGCCCTGCTCGAACGCCTCGACGGTCGCGTGCACGTCGGAGGCTTCCTGGTAGGCCTCGGTCGAGCCGCACCACACCATCACGAGGCGGTCACAGCCGTTGGTCGCCTTGAAGTTGGCGATGTCGTCCATGACGGCCATCGCCTGGTCCCACTTGTTGGCGATGTCCTTGACGCGGACGCCTTCCAGACGTGACACCCAGCGTTGGTCGAACACGGCCTCCATCGGGACGATCGCTTCGAGCTCGCTCGAGATCGTGGCGAGGTCCTCACCGTTGAGCACGCCGGCGGTGCGAGCCGCTTCGAGCGCGTTCGGTGAGATCGGATCCCAGCCGCCGAACACGATGTCGTCGAGGCCGGCCAGGGGCACGAACTCGCGGATCATCGGGTTGCGGTTCTCCTCCTTGGTGCCGAGGCGGATGTGCGCCATCTGGCTGATCGAGCCGATCGGTGGGTTCAGCCCCTTGCGGGCAGCGATGACACCGGCGATGAAGGTGGACGCCACGGCACCCATGCCGGGCGTGAGGACACCGAGTTTGCCGGTGGCGGGAGCGATCTGTCGTGCGGTCATTTCAACAATCGTAAGCGATGATTCAGTTCAGACGTCTTCTGTGAAGCAAGACTGAAGTATTCTGCACGGGTGCAGCCGCTTCCCGACCTGTCGATCCGGCAATTCGAATATCTCGTCGCGGTGGCCGAGGAGCCGACCTGGGCCGTGGCCGCCGCCCGCGTCGGTGTCAGCGCGTCGGCCCTGTCACAGGGCCTGGCCGAACTGGAACGTCGCGTCGGTGTGGCACTGTTCGACCGTGACGGCCGCCGGCGAACCGTCCGACCGGGTGCATCTCCCGTCGTCGCACACGCACGCCAGGTGCTCGGGCTCACCCACGACCTGGCCGACTGGGCGGACCGCCTGCGCACGGGGCACAGCGGCACGCTCCGATTGGGCATGATCGACGCCGCCGCCGTCGTCCACCACCCGGACCAACTGCGTCGCTACCGGTCGGAGCACCCCGACGTCGACCTGCGCCTGCGCGTCGCCCCGTCGGCCGAACTCCTCGAACTGCTCGTCGCCGGGGAACTCGACCTCGTCGTGTGCGTGGACCCACCGACGCCCGTGAGCGGCATCGACGCCGTCGCACTCCTCACCGAGGACCTCGCTGTCTACGGTCCGCCCGACCGCCGACCCGGGCCACCGACGACCTGGGGGCCGTGGGTGCTGTTTCCGGCCGGCTCACACACTCGCACGCTCGTCGTCGAGCAGCTGCGGCTGCTCGGCGCCCCGCTCGACGTGATCGCCGAGAGCCATCAGCCCGACGTGCTGCGCGAGATGGTGCGGTTGGGCGTCGGCTGGACGGTGCTGCCGACATCGCAGGCCGAACACGGCGACCGACCACTGCGACGAGTCCGCAAGCTCACCACCCGCCAACTCGTGATCGCCACTCGCGCCGGTTCGGTGCACGATCCCGCCCTCGACGATCTCGCCGAGTCGCTCCGACGCGGGTCTGGGTGAGCGCGCCGGTGCTCGCGGGCCGGCTCGGCCAACGCCAGACGTCTAGACCACCGGGGTGGACCCACCGAGCACCGCATGGAACTGTGCCGTGTCGACGTTGCCGCCGCAGAGTACGAACGCGCTGCGCCGGCCGCGGCGGTCGACCGACTCCGACAACAACCCGGCGAGCCCGATCGCCCCGGCGGACTCCGCCACGTTGTGGGTGGTGCGGAAGACGATCCGCATCGCCTCGGCCGTGGCGTCGTCGGACACGGCGATGACCCGAGCGGCGCCCCCGATGATCCCTGCGATCGAGACGGGATCCGGTGAGCGTGTCGCGACTCCGTCGACGAAGGTCGCCGCCGACTCGGTCGCCACCACCTCGCCGCGCTCGAACGACAGCAGCGTCGACGGCGCGCGTTCGCTCACGACGCCGACGATCTCCGTGTGCAGGCCGAGCAGGTCGCGCACCCCGATCAGCGCATTGATCCCCGAACCCATCCCGACCGGGACGTACACCGTGTCGAGTGCCCCCGCCGCGTCGAACAACTCACGGGCGTAGGTGGCCACGCCGAGCACGAGGTCGGGATGGAACGGCGGCACCGCTTCGAGACCGCGTTCGGACGCCACCTCGATCGAACGCTCGCGAGCCTCCTGGAAATCGCTGCCGAACTCGACCACCTCCGCGCCGAGCGCTCGCATCGCCGCGTTCTTCTCGACGCTGTTGCCGTGCGGCACGAAGATCGTGACCGAGCGCGCGTGCACACGGCCGGCGAATGCCAGGCTCTGGCCGTGGTTGCCGCGTGTGGCACTGACCACGCCGGCGACCTCGGGACGTTCGCTCACCAACCGGTCCAGATAGACCAGGCCACCGCGCACCTTGAAGGCGCCGACCGGCGTGTGGTTCTCGTGCTTGACCACCACCGCGCTCCCGGCGACCTGGTTGAGCAGCGGCCACTCGTACTGCGGCGTCGGTGGCACGTGACGGCGAACGATGGCGGTCGCACGCGCCAGATCATCGAGATCGAACGCACCCACCGTCAGACCACCAACCCCGAGTCGGTCACGACGCGATCGACCGCCACGTCGTGTGGCTCGGTCGGAAGCTCGTCGACGAGCTGCTCGCGGAAGCACACTCCGACGATCTCGCAGTCGCCGCGGACGCCGACCAGGAACCGGTCGTACCAGCCGCCGCCCTGGCCGAGCCGTTGTCCACCCGGTGTGAACGCGAGGCCCGGCACGATCACCACGTCGGGCCACGCCGGATCGACGTCGTCCTCGGGGACGGCGAAATCCACCCCGCGCGCCAGGCACCTGGCCTCGAACGCGGTGACATCCGGTTCGCCGGCGAGCGAGCGGAACGCGAGGACCCGCCGCGCCGTTGCGGCGCTGGTCGAGGCGGTCACCACCGCCCAGATCCGCTCGGACCGTCCTGCGCGATCATCGACCGAGCGGCGCACATCGCGCATCCGCCGACGCAGCTCCCGCTTGGCCTCGGCGAGCTCCGTCACATCGGGCGGCGTGGGGTCGGCCATCGGGTTGGAGCGTACAGTGGAGGTCGATGAGCGATCAGCCGCCACTCCCAGACGCCAACGCCGTTGCCTTCGATTCGAAGCACTTCCGCACCGTGCTCGGCCACTTCCCCACCGGCGTCACGGTGATCACCGGAATGGCCGAGGGCGATCGTCCCCACGGCTTCACGATCGGATCGTTCACGTCCGTGTCGCTCGACCCGCCACTGGTCGGCTTCCTCCCCCAGGTCGACTCCGAGACCTGGGCCCTGATGGCCGACGCCGGCAGCTTCTGCGTCAACGTCCTGAGCGACAAGCAGAGCGACCTCTGCTGGAAGTTCGCCAAGAGCGGAACCGAGACCACCCGTTTCGACGGCGTCGAGTGGCACGCCGCGCCGTCAGGCGCTCCCGTGCTCGAACGAGCGGTCGCCTGGATCGACTGCGAGATCGAGCACGTCTACGAGATGGGCGACCACTACTTCGTGCTCGGTCGCGTCACCTCGCTCGACGCCGACGCCGACCACGACGGCCTGCCACCCCAACCGCTGGTGTTCTACCGCGGCACCATCGGTGGCTTCGCGGCCGAGGGGTGAGGTCCTGATGGATCGGCGGGCGCCGCTCGCAGCGGGCCTCGACACCTTCTTCGTCGTGCTGTTCGTCGCCGTCGGGCGCCGCAATCACGACGAAGACCCCGGGATCGGCGGCCTTCTCGGCACCGCGGCACCGTTTCTCATCGCGCTGGCCATCGCCTGGCTCGCACTCCGCGCGTGGCATCGGCCAACCGACCTGCGAACGGGATTCGCCGTCTGGGCAATCGTCGTGGCAGGCGGGATGCTCCTGCGTCACTTCGTGTTCGACGACGGCACCGCGACGTCCTTCATCATCGTGGCGACGCTGTTCCTCGGATTCTTCATCATCGGATGGCGAGCCGTGTTCATGCTGATCGAGCGGCGCCGCACCGACGTGCCGCGCACCGCCCCTCAGACCTGAAGACGCCGGCTCAGAGACCGGGCGAGACGGTCGATCCGTGATCGGTCCAGTAGTCGTTGATCGAGCGCTGGATGCGCAGGTACCAGATGAAGTTGCCGATGATCGGGAGCAGGAACCACAAACCCCAGATGGTGGTGATCGGCGGTTCCTTGCCCTCACGGCGGTAGAGCTGCTCGACCTCCGACGCCATCAGGAACATCGTCACCGGCGACAGGAGCAGCGTGATGAACAGGTACGCGACGCCGCCCAACCCGGTGCGGGCGTGCTGCTTGAGCTCTTCGCCGTTCTGGTACGACCAGACGATCGTCCAGATACCGAACGTGACGATCGTCAACAGGATCACGAGAAACGCCGAACGGGGCTTTCCGACCGGGCCGAGGGCTCCCGTTGCCGGAGCCGCCATCGGCGGAGGTGATGCCGCGGGCGGAGGTGACGATGCCGCCGGCGGCGGAACGCTGCTCGGGTCGGATGGCGGTGGCATGTCGGTCATGGGGTCACCGTAGATCGCGACCGTCGATCGCACGGGGACGGTCGGCTCGTCCGCGAAGCGAGCGATGCGGCAAGCTCGCCCGATGACCGCACTGAAGATCGAAATCGACCCGGCTGACGTCGGCTTCTCACCTGACCGGCTCGCCCGAATCGACCGCCATTTCCAAGGATACGTCGACCAGAAGAAGCTGGCCGGTTGGCATGTCGCCGTGAGCCGCAGGGGCCAGCTCGTGCACTCGTCGACTGCGGGTCACCGCGACATCGCGAGCGGTGCGCTGTTCACCGACGACACGGTCGTGCGGATGTTCTCGATGACCAAGCCGATCACGTCGGTCGCCACGATGATGCTCTACGAGGAGGGGCTGCTCGAGCTCAAGTCGCCGATCTCCAAGTGGTTGCCGGAGTTCGCCGACACGAGGGTGTACCGCTCCGGGTCGTTCATGGCGCCGGTGACCGAGCCGCAGGTCGAACCGATCCGCGTGTGGCATCTGCTCACCCACACGTCGGGCCTCACGTACGGATTCCACAACACACATGTCACCGATGCGATCTACCGGCGGGGCGGGTTCGAATGGGGCAATCCTCCCGGCGCCACCCTCGCCGAGTGTTGTGAGATGTGGGCGCAGATGCCGCTCGCGTTCCAACCCGGCAGCGAATGGAACTACGGGGTGTCGACCGACGTGCTGGGCCGACTCGTCGAGGTGGTGTCGGGCATGGCGCTCGACGAGTTCTTCCGTACCCGGATCTTCGAGCCGCTCGGCATGACCGACACCGACTTCTTCGTCCCCGACGAGTCGATGGACCGTTTCGCCACGCTCTACGTCCGCAGTCCGTCGACCGGTGAGGCGGTGCCGGCGCCCGCTGGACTCGGACGCGCCTCCAACAAGCCGCCGGCGATGCTCGGTGGCGGCGGTGGACTGGTGGGCACCGCGTACGACTACCTGCGCTTCGCCCACATGTTGCTCAACCGGGGCGAACTCGACGGGGTCCGGCTCCTCGGCAGCCGCACGGTCGACTACATGACCCGCAACCACCTGCCGGGCAACGCCGATCTCGAATCGTTCGGCCGTCCACTGTTCGCCGAGACGAGCTTCGACGGGGTGGGTTTCGGGCTGGGCTTCTCGGTGGTCCTCGACGCCGCGGCGAACAAGGTGCTGCGATCCGAGGGCGAGTACTCGTGGGGTGGCGCAGCGAGCACGATCTTCTGGGTCGACCCCGTGCAGGAGATCGTGGCGCTGTTCCTCACCCAGCTCCTCCCGTCGAGCACGTATCCGCTCCGCTCCCAGCTCAACCAGCTGGTCCACCAGGCCCTCGTCGACTGAGACAACACGGACAACACGGGTCTGACCCGTGTTGTCTCAGAGGGTGTTGGTGATGGCGCCGGTCTCGGCGCCCTGGACGAGCTTGGCGTACTTGCCGAGCACGCCCGTCGTGTAGCGGGGCGGGTTCGGCTGCCAGCCGTCCATCCGGTTCGCCAGCTCGGCGGTGTCGACCAGCAGGTCGAGCGACTTGGTCGGTACGTCGATGCGGATCGTGTCGCCATCGCGGACGTAGGCGATCGGGCCGCCGTCGGCGGCTTCGGGGGCGACATGCCCGATGCAGAATCCCCACGTGCCCCCGGAGAAGCGGCCGTCGGTGATCAGCGCACAGTCCGATCCTCGTCCCGCGCCCTTCAGCGCCCCGGTGATCGCGAGCATCTCTCGCATCCCCGGCCCACCCTTCGGGCCCTCGTAGCGGATCACGATCACGGTGCCGGGCTGGATCGACCCGGCCAGGATCGCCTCCATCGCGAACGACTCGTCGTCGAACACACGGGCGGGACCCTCGAAGTGCATCTGGGCATCCGACAGCCCCGCCACCTTCACGACCGCACCCTTCGGAGCGAGCGTGCCGGTGAGGATGTTGATGCCACCCGCTTCGTGGATCGGCGCATCCAGCGGATGGACGACGACCCCGTCGGCCGCGGGCGGATCGATCTCGGCGAGGTTCTCGGCCATCGTCTTGCCGGTCACGGTCATCACGTCACCGTGCAGCAGACCTGCATCGAGCAACAGCTTCAACACGACCGGCACGCCGCCGACGCGATCGAGATCACTCATGTGGAACTTGCCGCCCGGCTTCATGTCGGCGATGTGCGGCACCTTGTCGGCGATGCGGTTGAAGTCGTCGAGGTCGAGCGCCACGTGCGCCTCGTTGGCGAGCGCCAGGAGGTGGAGCACCGCGTTGGTCGACCCGCCGAGCGCCGACGTCAACGCGATCGCGTTCTCGAACGCCTGCTTCGTCATGATCTGACGCGGCGTGATGCCGAGGCGGAGCATGTTGACCACCGCAGCACCGGCGCGTTCGGCGTCGCCCTCCCGGCGATCATCGATCGCCGGCGGCGATGCCGTACCCGGCAGGCTCATGCCCAGGGCCTCGGCGATGGAACTCATCGTGTTGGCCGTGAACATCCCGCCACAGGCTCCCTCACCGGGGCATGCGTGCGACTCGATCTCGTGCAGCTCGTCCTCGCTGATCGTCCCGGCGGCACACGCACCGACCGCCTCGAACACGCTCGTGATGTCGAGCGCCGTGCCGTTGTACTCGCCCGGCATCGTCGAGCCGTTGTAGACGAAGACGCTCGGCAGGTCGAGGCGGGCCGCAGCCATCAACATCGCCGGGATCGACTTGTCGCAGCCGGCGAGCCCGACGAAGCCGTCGAATCGTTCCGCGTGCATCACGGTCTCGACGGAGTCACAGATCACCTCACGCGACACGAGCGAGGCGCGCATGCCTTCATGGCCCATCGAGATGCCGTCACTGACGGTGATCGTGCCGAACTCGAGCGGGAAGCCGCCGGCCTCGCGCACGCCGACCTTCGCGTGCTCGGCGAGCTTGCGCAGGGTCATGTTGCACGGCGTGACCTCGTTCCACGATGACGCGATCGCCACCTGGGGCTTGTCCCAGTCGCCGTCGCCCATCCCGACGGCTCGCAGCATCGCCCGCGACGGCGCCTTCTGCATGCCGTCGGTGACGTCGCGCGAACGCGGCTTGACGTCGACCGGCGTGTCGATCGTGGGGTCGTTGGGGCTCATGCCCGCAGAGTAGCGGTGGAGCGGGTGACCGAACCTGGTGCTCTGCCCACCACGTCGAGCACCGACGGCTCGGGGTGCCTCCGCCTTCGGTCGCTGCCAGACTGGACGGATGGCCGACGTGCGAGAGACCAAGCTTCCTGGCGTCGGAGTACGCCACGAGTTCACCACGGACGACGGCACCGACGTCGGTGTGCTCGTCTTCCACGACGGCCGTCGTGAGATCCTCGTCTACGACTCCGACGATCCCGATGCGGCCTCGTCGCTCCTCACCCTCTCCGCAGCGGACACCAGAACGGTGTCGGAACTGCTCGGGGCGAGCCGGGTCACCGAGGCCGTCGCCGCCGTCCAACAGGAGATCGAAGGGCTGGCGATCGAGTGGATCGAGCTCACCCCGGTCTCGCCGGCGTCGGGGGCGACGATCGGCGACGGGATGTACCGCACCAAGACCGGATCCTCGATCGTCGCCGTGATCCGAGAGGGCCAGTCGATCCCGGCGCCCGGACCCGAGTTCGGTCTCCTCGCCGGCGACGTGGTGGTTGCCGTCGGAACGACCGATGGCCTCGCGATGATGCGTGAGCTGATCCGGCGCTGAACGTCGTGCTCCTCGCTGCTGGCTCCAGCGACGCCGCACTGGCCTTCATCGAGATCGGCGCGCTCATCCTCGGTCTCGCACTGCTCTCGAGGCTCGCCGGCCGGTTCGGTCTCACCGCGGTCCCGCTCTACCTGCTCGCCGGCCTGGCGATGGGAGAGGGTGGCGTCGTCCAGTTGGACGTGACACTCGAGTTCTTCGAGATCGCCGCCGAGATCGGCGTGCTGCTCCTGCTGTTCGCGCTCGGCCTCGAGTACTCGGAGAGCGAGTTGCGCAACGGCTTGCGGTCCGGGATCGCCCCCGGGGTGGTCGACATGCTGCTCAATGCCACCCCCGGTGTCGCTGCGGGGTTCCTGCTCGGGTGGGACCCGCTGGCTGCGGTGCTGCTCGGCGGCATCACCTGGATCACGTCGTCCGGTGTGGTGTCGAAGGTCCTCTCCGACCTGGGTCGACTCGGCTTTCGCGAGACGCCTGCGGTGCTCAACCTGTTGGTGATCGAAGACCTCGCAATGGCCGTCTACCTTCCGGTGGTGGCGGCGCTGATCGTCGGCGGCAGCGCCACCGCGCTGGCGACGAGTGTTGCGATCGCCCTGATCGCCGTGACCGTGATCCTGCTCGCTGCGCTGCGCTACGGCCGCCGCCTCAGCGATCTCGTCGTCGGCGGCTCCGACGAGGCGTTCCTCCTCACGGTGTTCGGCATCACGCTGCTCGTCGCCGGATTCGCCCAGGAACTGGAGGTGTCCGGGGCGATCGGCGCCTTCCTCGTCGGGCTGGCGCTGTCGGGGCAGGCCGAGCTGCGAGCGAACACGCTGATCTCGCCGTTGCGCGACCTCTTCGCGGCGACGTTCTTCCTGTTCTTCTCCTTCCAGATCGACCCCGCCGATCTCGTCGGCGTCGCCGTTCCCGCGTTGCTGCTCGCGCTCGTCACCGTGCTCACCAAGGTCGCGACCGGGTGGTATGCGGCCGGCCGCACCGGCGTCGGGCCGAAGGGACGCATGCGCGCCGGCACCGTGCTGGTGGCGCGCGGCGAGTTCTCGATCGTGATCGCCGCGCTCGGCTCCAGCCTGCTCGACGGCCCGGAGCTCGGCGCCTTCGCCGCGTGCTACGTGCTGATCACGGCGATCATCGGGCCGCTCGCTGCGAAGTTCTCCGATCGGATCCCGCTGCCGCCGCGGCTGATGCGGCGCAAGGTGACCGCAGGAGCCTGACGGCAGCGGGTCAGGCGACGATCTCGAACACCGGGTGCTTGGGAGCGGCAGCGAGCAGCTCGGCGTCGCTGGCCCCGGGACCGACGCCGTCGAAGAACTGACCGACCTCCCACTTCCACCGACGCAGGTAGGCACGGAGGATCTCCGGCTTGTCGGCGTCGGCCAGCTCGACGAGGCCGACGTGTTCGTGGCGCCGACCGACGCGCAGGTCGCACGATCCAGCGGCTCGAACGTTGCGGACCCAGTGCGTGACGCCGCGCGGTGCCACCAGGTACCGACGATCACCGATGGTCAGCACGTTGACCGGCGTCGACCGGATCTCGCCGGTCGTGCGGCCCGGGACCTCGAGGACACGCGATCCCCACACGCTGATCCCCCGTCTCGTCAGGCGGGCGACGAGGGGGTTGAAGACCTTCCGGCTGAAGCCGTCGGGTTCGATGTATCGGGGGGCTGCGGTCGAAGAAGTGGACATCGGATCCTCCATGGAACTCTGTGAGCAGTGCTCTCGTTTCAGATCACTGTACTCACCTTCGATCAGAAGTCAAGAGCACTGCTCACATTTCGGAGCACAGATCTGAAAGACTGCCGCCATGGCCACGCCGCACTCGTCGACCCCGCCGCCGCGTCCAGCGGGCGCCCGCGCCCGCGCCCACGCCGAGGTGCGGGGGGCGATCCTCGCCACGGCGAGCGCCCACCTCGCAGAACACGGCGCAGCCGACCTCTCGCTGCGCGCCGTCGCTCGGGACCTCGGCATGGTCTCCTCCGCGATGTACCGGTACTTCGCCAGTCGCGACGAGTTGCTCACGGCGCTGATCGTCGAGGCCTACGACTCGCTCGGCGAACACGCAGAAGCCGCCGTCGCCGCCAGTGCCGGGTCACCTCCGGCCGAACGCTGGGTGACGACAGCCGCGGCGATCCGCGGCTGGGCCTTCGCCCACCCGCACGACTACGCGCTGCTGTACGGCACGCCGATCCCTGGCTACGCCGCGCCCGACGACACGGTCGTGCCGGGCACTCGCGTCTCGCGGGCACTGGTGACGATCGTCCGCGACGCAGCCACCGACGGGCTCCTCGGCCCACCGGCGCCGGGCACTTCGATCAGCACCACGACCGCCGAGTCGTTCGAGGCATTGCGCGACGAACTCGCCCTCGGAGCCGTCGGCGACGACACGCTCCTCGTGCTCCTGCTCGCGTGGACGCAGCTGTTCGGACTGCTGACGTTCGAGCTCTTCGGCCAGACCCGCAACTTCGTCCACGACGACGAGCAACTCTTCGTCGACGCCGCCGCCACGATGGCCCGCAACCTCGGCCTCGCGTGACGTGTCACGTCTGGGGTCTGGCCCCAGACGTGATGGCCCCGGACGTGATGGTCAGTGCTTGATCATGACGTGCTTGACCTCGGTGTAGGCCTCGACGGCGTACATCGACATGTCCTTGCCGTAGCCGGACTGCTTGAAACCACCGTGCGGCATCTCCGACACGATCGGGATGTGGTCGTTGACCCACACCGCACCGAACTGCAGCGCCCTGCTCATCCGCATCGCACGGCCGACGTCGCTGGTCCACACGCTGGCGGCGAGCCCGTAGTCGACGTCGTTCGCCATCGCGAGCGCCGTCTCCTCGTCGGCAGCCGACTGGACGGTGACGACCGGTCCGAACACCTCGCGCTGGATGATCTCCGACGACTGCCCCGGGCCGACGACGACCGTGGGCTCGTAGAAGAACCCGGCACCCGACCGAGCCGACCCGCCGACGGTGACCTCGGCACCGGCCTCCCGCGCACGGTCGACGTACCCGGCCACGCGTCCCCGATGCGTGTCGGAGATCACCGGCCCCATCTCGGTCTCCTCCGACATCGGATCGCCGACGTTGATGCTGGCCACCGCGTCGGTCAGCTGGTTGACGAAGTCGTCGTGCACACTGCTGCCGGCGATCACGCGGCACGGTGCCGTGCAGTCCTGGCCCGAGTTGTAGAAGGCCATCCCCTTCAGCATCTCGACGGCCGCCTCGATGTCGGCGTCGTCGAAGATGATCACCGGTGCCTTGCCGCCGAGCTCGAGGTGTACCCGCTTGAGCGTGTCGGCCGAGGCCCGCGCCACCGCCTTGCCGGCGCCGACGCTGCCCGTGATCGAGACCATCGCGATCCCCGGATGTTCGCTCAGCGCTGCGCCGGCCACTGCGCCCTGACCACACACCACGTTGAAGACGCCCGCCGGCAGGATGTCGGCAGTCAGCTCGGCGAGGCGCAGTACCGAGTACGGCGTCAACTCCGACGGCTTGAGCACGATCGTGTTCCCCGCGGCGAGCGCCGGCCCCAACTTCCAGGTCGCCATGTTCAGCGGGTAGTTCCACGGCGTGATCGAGCCGATGACGCCCAGCGGATCGCGGCGCACCATCGAGGTGTAGCCCTCCATGTATTCCCCCGCGGCCTTGCCCTCGAGGAACCGACAGGCGGAGGCGAAGAACCGCCAGTTGTCCTTGGTGAGGTCCATCTCGAACTCGACGATGCCGACCGGCTTGCCGACGTTCTCGCACTCGATGCGCGACAGTTCGTCGATGTTCTCGTCGATCACGTCGGCGACGCGATGCAGCGTCTCGCTGCGCTCGCGCGGCGTCAGTGCAGCCCAGGCTGGGAACGCATCGCTCGCAGCAGCGACGGCTGCGTCGACGTCGGCCGCATCGCTCGCAGGAACCTCACCGAGCACTTCCCCCGTCGCCGGGTTGAGCACCTCGTCGGTGGCTCCGCTCACCGCTTGACGCCATTGCCCGCCGATGAAGTTGGCGTTGCCGAGCGTGCTCGCACCCATGTTGTTCTCCCTCTGAAGGTCCGTGTCCGGATCGTGACGTGGGTCATCATTGCTGGTGAGGGCAGCGTGATCAAGATCGCTCGTGATCGATCGGAACCGGTTTTCACATTGTCGCAACACAGCCACTTGCACGCGCCGACATCGAAGGTGTTGACTTCGCTATCGCATCTGCGACCAACGCCGAGTGCTGGCGCGACTACGTTCGACACCTCGCACTGGACCATACGAGGACTGATGGGAACGACGGTGACCGACACGGCTGAGACGGAACCTCCGGTGAGCGACGACCGACCGGGTGAGTCCGCGGTCGGCATCCGGGGCATCACGAAGCGCTTCGGCGACGTCGTGGCCGTCGACGACATCTCACTCGACATCGCCAACGGCGAGTTCTTCGCCCTCCTGGGGCCGTCCGGTTGCGGGAAGACCACCACGCTGCGGATGATCGCCGGCCTCGAGTTCCCGACCGAGGGCAGCCTCACCATCTTCGGCCAGGAGGTCGGCACGCTGCCGCCCAACAAGCGACCGGTCAACACCGTCTTCCAGAACTACGCGCTGTTCCCGCACCTCGACATCAACGACAACGTCGGGTTCGGCCTGAAGATGAAGAAGGTGAAGAAGCAGGAGATCGCCTCCCGGGTCGACGAGGCGCTCGCCATGGTGCGCCTGACCCACATGGGCAAGCGGCGGCCGACCCAGCTCTCGGGCGGCCAGCAGCAACGCATCGCCCTCGCACGAGCGCTCGTCAACCGGCCCAAGGTGCTCCTGCTCGACGAACCGCTCGGGGCCCTCGACCTGAAGCTCCGACAGGAGATGCAGAGCGAGCTCAAGAGCCTGCAACGCGAGCTCGGCATCACCTTCGTGTTCGTCACCCACGACCAGGAGGAAGCGCTCACGATGAGCGACCGCATCGCCGTGATGGATCGCGGCCAGCTGCTCCAGGTCGATCCCCCCGAGGCGATCTACGAACGGCCCGCCAACCGCTTCGTCGCGGACTTCATCGGCCAGACCAACCTGCTGGAGGGCACGGTGCAGGACGCGACCACCGTGTGTCTGCTCAACGGCGCCCGGATCCCACTCGAGAGCGGGCTCGCGGTGGGCACACAGGTTGCGGTGATCCTGCGACCCGAACGCGCCACGATCGAGCCGCGGGATGCCGCGACGGCCGGTCGGTCGTCGGTCGACGGGGTGATCCGCTCGATCACCTACCTCGGCAACGCGATCGTCTACCGCGTCGGCCTCGACTGGATGGAGCTCGACGTGCGCGAGGAGAACCGGCCCGACAGCCACCGGCTCGACGTCGGAGAGGACGTCGTCGTCTCGTGGGACGATCGAGCCGTCGCCGTGGTGTCGGAGTGACGCGATGACGATCGCTGAGGCACCCGCTCCACCGCCCGAGGCGGTCGACGACGAGCCGATCGTCGAGGTCGCAGCGGCGACACCCGAGTTCGAACGAGCCGCAGCGAAGGCCGAGTCCCGCCGCGGGTTCCTGATCGCGCTGCCCGCCTACGGCTATCTGGTGCTCTTCTTCGCGATCCCCCTGGTGATCGTTGCGATCTACTCGTTCGGCACGAGGAACCGGTTCGGCGACACCGAGTTGTCGGGCTGGAACCTCGACGCCTACCGCAAGCTCACCGAGCCGCTCCTGCGCGACATCCTGTTCCGGTCGTTGTGGTTGGCGATCCTCACCACCGTCATCTGCCTGGTCGTGGCGTACCCGTTCGCCTACTTCCTCGCCACCCGCACACCGACGATCCGCAACATCATGTTGGTGTTCGTGATGATCCCCTTCTGGTCGAACTTCCTGGTGCGGAACTTCGCATGGCGGGTCATCCTCGGCACCGATGGGCCGCTGTCGACGGCAACCTCCGCTGTCGGTCTCGGTGACACCCGGATCCTGTTCACGCCGACCGCCGTCGTGCTCGGCCTGGTGTACGGCTTCCTCCCGTTCATGATCCTGCCGCTCTACGCCGCGATCGAGCGCATCGACCTCGGCCTCGTCGAAGCCAGCCGTGATCTCTACGCGTCGGGTTGGCAGACGTTCCGACGCGTGTTGCTGCCACTGTCGATGCCTGGCGTGATCGCCGGCTCGATCCTCGTGTTCATCCCGAGCCTCGGCGCCTACGTGACCCCGGAGATCCTCGGCGGCGCCAAGTCGACCCTGCTCGGCTCGTACATCGTGACGCAGTTCCTCACCGCGAGGAACTGGCCGGTCGGCGCATCGCTGTCGTTCACCCTGACGGTGATCATGCTGTTCGCCACGATCCTGTACTTCCGCAAGGGAGGGCGGACGCTGTGAGCGACAGCACCGCCCGGCCGCGCGGCAAGACGAAGTGGCTCCTGTCGGCGAACGCCGTCGCCGTCTACCTCTTCTTCTACGCGCCGATCATCCTGCTGTTCGTCTTCTCCTTCAGCGACAACCGCAACGTCGGGACGTGGGGTGGCTTCACCCTCGGTTGGTACCGCGACTTCGCCGACAACGAACCGATCCAGGATGCGATCTGGGTCTCGCTCCGAGTCGCGTTCATCACGACCGTCGTGTCCGTGGTGCTCGGCACGATGGCCGCGCTCGCCCTCGAGCGGTTCAAGTTCCGCGGCCAGCGCGTGTTCGACGCGCTCCTGTACCTCCCGATCATCATCCCCGACGTCACGATGGCCGTCATGATGCTGCTGTTCTTCTCACAGGGCCTCGACATCGTGAACGGCCTGTTCGGAACGCAGGCCGGCAAGGGCCTGACCACGATCACGTTGAGCCACATCGCCTTCTGCATCAGCTTCGTCTCGGTCGTGGTGCGGGCCCGATTGAACGGCATGGACGATCGACTCGAAGAGGCCGCGCTCGACCTGTACGCCACGCGGTGGAAGACGTTCCGCCACGTGACGCTTCCGCTGATCGCCCCGGGCGTTGCCGGTGGCGCCCTGCTCGCCCTGACGCTCTCGCTCGACGACGTGGTCGTGACGCAGTTCGCTGCCGGACCCGGATCGACCACCCTGCCGGTCTACGTGTTCGGCCTCATCCGCCGTGGCGTCACACCGCTGATCAATGCCGTCTCGGTGGTGATGCTCGCCGCATCGATTCTGCTCGTACTGTTGTCGGTGTTGCTCCAGCGGCGCGGCGACAACGCACCGGCGGCGCCAGCGGTGCCGGCAGGCGAGCAACCCAGCGTGAACACCATCAACCAGTAAGGGGAGAAACCCAAATGAGAACCACACGACGACGAGCGATCCAGCTCGCGGCCATCCCGCTCAGCCTTGCGCTCGTCGCGAGCGCGTGCGGCAGCGACGACGACAGCAGCAGCTCCGGCGGCGACACGTCGGGGACCGACGTGTCCGGCACGAGCGGCGGCGATTCCGGTGGCGACATGGACACGGCCGAGTGCGCCGTCGACGAGGTCGACGGCGACCTGGCGCTCTTCAACTGGGCCGAGTACATCGACCCCGACCAGCTGCAGGAGTTCGCCGACGAGTACGGCATCAGCGCCACGATGGACGTGTACGACTCGAACGAGGCGATGCTGCCGCAGATCCAGGCGGGCAACTCCGGCTACGACGTGATCGTGCCCTCCGACTACATGGTGTCGATCATGACCGCCGGCGAGTTCATCCAGCCGCTCAACCAGGACGCGATCCCGAACCTGGCCAACCTCGCCACCGAGTTCCAAGGCCTCCCCTACGACCCGGACAACACGTACTCGGTGCCCTACCAGGCCGGCACCACCGGCCTCGCCGTCGACACCGAAGTGGTCGGCACCGACTTCCCGCGGAGCTGGAGCATCGTGTTCGATCCGGAGTTCGCCGACCAGTTCGGCGGCCAGATCTCGCTGCTCAACGACCCTCGCGAGACCCTCGGCGCCGCGCTCAAGTACCTCGGCTACTCGCTCAACACGACGAGCCAGGAGGAGTTGGACCAGGCCCGCGACCTCGTGTCGTCGGCGAGCGGCAACCTCGCGGCGTTCAACACCGATTCGGCCGACGAACTGCTGACCTCCGGCGAGACGGCGATCGCTCACGGGTTCTCCGGTGACATGTTCACCCAGATCCTGGAGACCGACGAGGGCACCGACCGCTACGTGTACTTCGTGCCCGAGGAGGGCGGTACGCGCTGGATCGACAACATGGCGATCCCGTTCGACGCCCCACATCCGTGCACGGCGCACACGTTCATCAACTGGTTGATGGACGGCGAGCAGGGCGCGGCACTGGCGAACTGGAACTACTACACGACCCCGAACGAGGCGGCCAAGCCGTTCCTCGACGAGGACCTGTTGGCGTTCCTCGAGGATCCGACCGTGATCACCAGCGGCGAGGAGAGCCTCGAGCTGATCGTCGACACCGGCGACTTCGAGATCAACTACTCCGACGCCTTCATCGAAGCCAAGGGCTGACCCCACCGCGATGAGCGACGCGACCCACAGGAGGCCGCGTCGCTCATCGCGCTGGTTGCCGTCGTGATCCGTCATGTCTTCGTGTACGGCACGCTGCGGCCCGGCGACGTGCGGTGGCACCACCTCGCACCGTTCGTCGTCGACGACGGGATGGCCGACTCGGTCCCCGGCCAACTGTTCGACACCGGCCTCGACTACCCGGCCGCCCTGTTCGGTCGGAACGGCACGGTGATCGGGCACACCTGCGCACTGCTCGATGCATCGGTCGAACGGGCCCTCGACGTCCTCGACGACATCGAAGGGGTCGTCGAGGGGGAGTACTCCCGCGTGACGGTACGGACCGAGCTCGGCATCGACGCCTGGGCCTACACCTCCGGCACGGGCCTGACGCTCACACCGATCCCGTCCGGCGACTGGTTCCTGCACCGCCCACCCCGCAACTGACCCCCACCCTTCGCGCTGCGTCCCCCGCTCGTTTGCGTTGCACTTCGGGTGGGACGGTCCACCCAGATCCGCACGCAAACATGTTCGTGTGCCCACCCGCTCGTTTGCGTTGCACTTCGGGTGGGACGGTCCACCCAGATCCGCACGCAAACATGCGGGGGATGCCGGACGCCGTTGCATCTGCACCTCGATCGTGCGAACATGTGTTCGATGTCGGACGCGCCTCGATCTCTCGCCACGATCCTGCATGCCGACCTCGACTCGTTCTACGCCTCCGTCGAGCAACGCGACGATCCGTCGCTGCGCGGCAAGCCGGTCGCGGTCGGAGGCGGCGTCGTGCTCGCCGCGAGCTACGAGGCCAAGGCGTTCGGGGTCCGCACGGCGATGTCGGGCGGCTCAGCGCGACGGCTGTGCCCGAACCTGATCGAGGTTCCCGCGCGCTTCGACGCCTACACCGCGGCCAGCCGAGCGGTGTTCGACATCTTCCGCGACATCTCCCCCGTCGTCGAGCCGATGTCGATCGACGAGGCATTCATCGACGTCGGCGGGCTCTGGCGGATCGCCGGGACGCCGGTCGAGATCGCCACACGGTTGCGCGCCCGGGTGGCCGACGAGGTCGGGCTCCCGATCAGCGTCGGCGTCGCCCGCACCAAGTTCCTCGCGAAGGTGGCGAGCGCCGTCGGCAAGCCCGACGGGCTCCTGGTGGTCGAACCCGACGGCGAACTCGACTTCCTGCACCCGCTCCCGGTGCAACGACTGTGGGGCGTCGGGGCGATCACGGCGGCGAAGTTGCACGAACGGGGCATCCACACCGTCGCGGACGTTGCTGCGATGTCGCCCGAGGCGCTCACGGCGATCGTCGGGAGCGCCATGGGGCACCAGCTCCACGCGCTCTCCCACAATCGCGACGCCCGGCGGGTCACCACCGGGAAGCGCCGAGGGTCGATCGGGTCGCAGCAGGCCCTCGGGCGCCGGCGGCGGTCACGCGAGGAGATCGACGTCGTGCTGTGGCGCCTCGTCGATCGGATCGCCGGCCGGATGCGGAAGGCCGGTCGCGTCGGTCGGACCGTCACGCTCCGTTTCCGCTTCGACGACTTCACGCGGGCGACGCGTTCGCACTCGCTCCCCGACCCGACTGCGGGCACCTCCACCGTGCATGCCACGGCGGTGGCGATCCTCGATGGCGCCTGGCCGATGGTCGAGGCCCGCGGGATCTCCCTCCTCGGCGTGTCGGTCGGCAACCTCAGCGATGTCGACGCCGTCCAGCTGGTCCTGCCGTTCGAGAAGTGCGAGTCCGAACAGCTCGACACGGTGCTCGACGCGATTCGTGACCGCTTCGGTCGCAGCGCACTCCAGCGGGCCACCACCATGCGCGGCGATCCGGGGATCCAGCTCCCGATGCTCCCCGACTGACGCCCCAGCACGGGCGGCCACCTACATTCGGTCGGATGAGCGCGCGAGAACGACTGACCGGCCCGTCCAACCTGGGGGTCTGGTACTTCACCGATGCGATGACCGCCGGACAGGCGGCAGAGGCCGCCGGACGGATCGAGTCACTCGGCTACTCGACGCTGTGGGTTCCCGACACCGTCGGCCGCGATCCCTTCGCCCATCTGGCCTGGCTCGGCTCACAGACCGAGACGCTGCAGTTCGCCACCGGTATCGCCAGCATCTTCTCGCGGCACCCCGGCCCGATGATGCAGGCCGCCAACACACTGGCCGAGCAGACCGACGGGCGGTTCGTGCTCGGCCTCGGTGTCAGCCACGAACCGATGGTGGCGGGACTCCGCAAGCTCGACTACTCGAAACCGCTCACGCAGATGCGCGCCTACCTCGAAGCGATGGACGCGTCGCCGTACATGGCCGTGCCGCCCACCGATCCGCCGATCCGGCTGCTCGCCGCGCTCGGGCCGAAGATGCTCGAGTTGTCGGCCACCGCCACCGACGGGGCCCACCCGTACTTCGTCACCCCGGAGCACACTGCAGAGGCCCGGGCGGCGATCGGGCCCGACAAGCTGCTGTGCGTCGAGCAGAAGGTGATCCTGTCGACCGACGCTGAAGCCGCCCGCACGGCCGCGAACGTTCAGATCGACCGGTACGCCGGCTTGCCCAACTACCGCAACAACTGGAAGCGGATCGGCTTCACCGAGGACGAGATCGAGCAGCGCGCGCATCGCTTCGTCGACCACGTGATCGTGTGGGGCGACGAGGACCGGGTTCGCGCCGGCATCCGAGCCCACTACGACGCAGGTGCCGACCACGTGTGCGTCCAGCCGGTCTCCACCGCAGGCCCGCTCGATCTCGACTGGAACCTGCTCGAGACCCTCGCCCCCAACGGTTGAACCGGAGGAGATCAACATGACCGACTGGCAGCACGTCCGCTACGACATTCCCGCCGAGCGGGTGGCACGTATCACCCTGGCGCGCGCCGAGATGGCGAACGCTCAGAACTACCTGATGATCTCCGAGGTCAACGAGGCGTTCGACGTCGCCGCACGCGACGACGAGATCCGCTGCATCGTGTTGGCCGCCGACGGCAAGCACTTCTCGTCGGGCCACGACCTCGCCGACCTCGATCCCGACATGGACGACCTCAACACGATCGGCACGCAGTGCCACTTCGACGCCGACGGCGCCGAGGGATACATGGCTCGCGAGGCCGAGATGTACGTCGGCATGTGCTGGCGGTGGCGCAACATCGCGAAGCCGACGATCGCCTCGGTGCAGGGCAAGGTGATCGCGGGCGGTTTGATGCTGGTGTGGCCGATGGATCTGGTCATCTGCTCGGAGGAGGCGACGTTCTCCGACCCGGTCGTGGCGTTCGGCGTCAACGGCCACGAGTACTTCACACACCCTTACGAGGCCGGCGCACGCCTCGCCAAGGAGATGCTGTTCACCGGCCGGGCGATCACCGCGCAGGAGGCGTTGATGCACGGCATGGTCAACAAGGTCGTGCCGCTCGACGAGTTGGAGTCGGCCACGCTGGAGATGGCTGCCCACATTGCGCGTCGCCCGATGTTCGGCCTGACGCTCGCCAAGCAGTCGGTCAACAACGCGCTCGACGCGATGGGTCAGTACACCGCATTGCAGTCGGCGTTCGGGCTCCACCACGTCGGCCACAGCCACAACCGCCTGAAGTTCGACTCGCTCGTCGACCCCAGCGGCATCAAGGTCATCCGCAACGAAGCCTGACGGACAACACGGGTCTGACCCGTGTTGTCCGTCAGGGTCGGTGGCCGAGGGTGAGCGAGCCGTGTTCGAGCCACTCGGCGGCGTCGACAGGCAACTCGGACACCATGTCGGCGTAGCGAGTGAGCTGCTCGTCGGTCAACACGCCTTCCCAGCGGCCGTTGGTGCCCTTGTGGAAGAACGAGGCTGCACCGCCCTCGAAGCCGAGCTCGTGCAACCCGGCGCTGTGGGCCTCGGACCGCATCGAGTCGATCCGGCATCGTTCCACGACGTCCGGCCACCGCTCCTCGGGGATGTCGAGCTCGAGGAAGTCGGCGATCCGCCGCATCTCCCCCTCGAGGTCGGCGCTCAAGTCGTTGTAGTGGACGAAGCACACGTAGGCCTCGTGTCGCAGCGGCCACCAACCGGCCAGATGATCGACGGGCGAACAGTCTCGGGCCCACTCGTCGAACAGCTGGTCCATGTCGCCGTTCCAGACGGGCGGCAGCGGTTCGACGCCGTCACCGGCGGCCGCCTCGTTCAGCATCTCGACGACCTCGGGCCGCATCTTCTCGCGGTGGTTGCTCCACGACACGAGGGCATCGCGCCCGTCCCGGTACACCACGATGTTCTTGCCCTCGAGATCGACGGGATAGCCGGCGGCAGAGGTGTGGGTCTTGAGGAAGCGCCGATGGTCCTGCGCCTCGATCCGCTCGCTCAGCTCGTCGATCGACGGAAGACGGAAGTCCACCCAGGGGCTGAGAGCGGAGAAGGCGTCCGGCGAATCACCGGCCGGCCAGAGCAGTGCCGTCACGATGCCCTGCATCCACGTCGTCCCCGACTTCGGCGGCGTCGAGATCACGATGTCGTCGCGTCGTCGTGCGATCTGCTCCCAGCGGCGGCTGTCCTCGAGATACGAGATCTTGTGACGGTCGGGTGGCCGCACCGTCATCATCACTCGCCCTCGTTCCTCGTGGAGCCGAGGCGGTCGAAGATGTTGCGCGTGATCTGCTCGACGTCGCGGTCGCGTTCGGCGAGACCCCAGATCCAGTCGGTACACCCCGAGGTGATCACCGTGCCGCCGCCGGGTGTCACGAACGCGCCGAGCACGGCGTGGCCGTGGGTGATCCGTTCGACCGCCGACGGGTCGCGCGTGTCGAACAGGCGCGATGCGATGAACTCGTCCTCGGCCGGCTCGTGCGGTGCCGGCGGTCGTGACGCGGTGGTGCGACTGAAGTGCGCGGCAGGAGCGGTGCCGAGGATCTCGAAGTTGCTCGGCGTGCCGTCGACGCCGGTCGGGTACGGCAGCCCGTCGCGGTAGGTGAAGTCGCAGCCGTCGCACTCGTAGCCGACGATCGTCGCCGCCGACCCGAGGAGGTCGCCGTAGTCGAGGCCGGTGCCGTCGAAGATCCAGTGCTCGGGCCGGTGCAGCGTGTAGCCACCGGCGCCCTTCGTGGCCCGTTTGCCGATGCGGTGGTACCCGCCGCGGCTGAAGCTGACTCCGGTCATGTGGTTCTCAGGTCGCTCCAGCAGGTGGTCGGACCAGATGGTGGTCAGCTCGGCCTGCCGGTCGGTGCCGAACACCGGGTCCTGCTTGAAGAAGCCCTTGTAGCCGACCATCGTCGACGCAGGTCCGTCACCGTCGGGCCCGGTCGGGTCCTCCAGCCGCACCTGCCAGAACGCGGTGTTGCCGGAGAAGAACACGGCGTGACCGCCACGGGCGGTGAAGGCCTCGACGGTGTCGCGCATCGGCGCTGACCAGTACTCGTCGTGGCCGATCGACAGGTACAGCGAGTACGGCGAGCCGGGTCCGAGCAGACCGGGGTGCTCCTCGAGGTCGGCGTTGGTGACGACGTCGATCGCGTAGCCCTCGCGCTCGGCCCAGTCGATGAACGGCAGGCTCCAGTTCGGCCAACCGGCCGAGCCACCGTAGGGCGACAGGTGGTTCATCCTCAGGTAGCCGACATGGCTCGCCGACTGTGGATCCGGCGGGTGGATCGAGGTGACCCGCTGGCCGGCGCCCGGCGGCTTGTACAGGTAACCCGGCGCCATCGGCCGGCGCAGCGACGCCTGGGTCGCGCCGGTGTAGAGGTTGCGACCGCCGAAGTCGTTGTACGCGTGCCAGGTGTTGGTGTCGATCGCCCACAGGATCTTCGCGTTGGTTGCGGCAAGGTCCGGCCGCACCACGAAGAACGCCCGACTCGTGCGCATCTTGCCGTCGACGTCGATCGTCAGGAGCACCTCGTAGTAGCCGGAGCGCCAGTCGGCATCGACCGCGATCTCGCATGCCGCCGGCCAGTTGCAGCCGTGCTCGGGTGCATCGGTCGGTGTCGGATGGTCGTCGGCCGGAACCGCAGCCTGCTCGAACACCACGTCGCGAGCCATGCCCACGCGTGCGACCTCGACCGACACCGGCCGACCGCCTGCCGAGGAGAGGTGCAGCGCCACGCGTTCCCCCGGCGCCACCGATTGCGGCCAGCAGTACCCGTTCACCGTCTCGTACGCCATTCGCCGACCCTACGCGGCAAGGCGCGGCGCCGACGGGTGGGGCCGATACCTTCGGGGGCGACATGGCCCTCCTCCCCGCCAGCGAGTTCGTCGAGCGCCCCGGGGTCGGGCGCGTCGTGAGCCGCACACGCCCGGTTCGACTCGGTGACGTCGACGCCCGGGCACGGCTCCGGCTCGACGCGATCGCCCGCTACCTGCAGGACATCGCCACCGACGACGCCACCGATGCGAAGCTCGACGATGCCTTCGGTTGGGTCGTGCGTCGCACGATGATCGACGTGCGGCGAGCGGCCGGGCTCGACGAGCACCTCGAGCTGTCGACGTTCTGCGCGGGCACCGGTCGCAGTTGGGCCGAGCGGCGGACGTCGATCTCCGGCGATCGTGGCGCGTCGATCGAAGCGGTCAGCCTGTGGATCCGCGTCGACCCGTCATCGGGCCGACCGACGGGCCTGGGCGACGACTTCGTGTCGGCCTACGGCGAGGCCGCCGGCGGGCGGCGGGTGTCGTCTCGGCTCCAGCTCCCGGACCCACCCGACGACGCCGATCGACGGCCGTGGGAGCTCCGCCGTGTCGACATCGACCCGCTCGGCCACGTCAACAACGCCGCGCAGTGGGCGATCGTCGAGGAGGGCCTGCCGATCGATGCGCCACGTCGCGGCGTTGCCGAGATGGAGCACCGCGCACCCGTCGATGCGCCCGGCGGTGAACCGATCGATCTCGTCACGGTCGACGACGGGGGCGGAGTCCGCTCGTCGTGGCTGGCCCTCGGCGGGGCCGTGCTCACCGCTGCTCGCTGGAAGCCGGCGCCATGAGTCCTGGTCCGATCTGCCTCCAGGGCGGACGGGAGCTGACGGCGCCGTGCGACGAGATGGATCGCGCCGTGCTCGATCGCTGCAGCGGCACCGTCGTCGTGCTCGCCGGAGCGGCGCGTCCGGGCAGCGACTACGCCGGTGCGTCAGCGCGCACGGTCGCCCACTACCGCCGCCTGGGCGCCGCCGTCGAGGTGGTTCCCGATCCGCGTGACGGTCACGCAGCAGCGCTCGCCGCCCTTCACGACGAGGTCGGGCTCGTCGTGCTCCCGGGCGGCTCGCCGGGTGGTCTGCTCGACGTCCTCACCGACCGCCCGAACGGCGCCACCTCGACGATCGCCGAGCGGCTGGTCGCGATGTGGGCGGCGGGCACGGTGATGTCGGGAGCTTCGGCCGGAGCGATGGTGCTGTGTGCGCGCACGGCGACGCCCGATCGGTCAGGCGGGCTGGCCGATGGCCTCGATCTCGTGGCCGGTGTTGCGATCCCCCACTGGTCACCCGGCTCCGAACGTCGATGGTCGCTTCCCGACAGCCTGCTGTGGGGACTTCCCGAGTGCGGAGGTGTCCTGATCGAGAACGACTCGATGATCGGTGTCGGCCAGGGCACGGCCTCGGTCAGGGTCGAGGGGACCTGGCGCGCGATCGACCGACAGCGGCCCGAACCCGTTCTCGGCTGACAACGCGCGCACCGTTCGCGAGACTTGCGCCATGACGACATCGAAGATCGCGGTGCACCCGATCCACCTCGGCCTCGGCGCCACCGCCGAGATCGAGCCGGAGTTCACCGGCGGCATGGAGTGGTACGGCGGCTACTCCGCTCGGCACGCCGACGACGGCGCCGAAGGTCGTCTGGTGACGATGCACACGTTCACCGAGTCGTGGGACTCGTGGGAGATGCATCCGGTCGGCAGCGAGGTCGTGCTCTGCACCGACGGGGAGATCACGCTCCACCAGGAGCACGCCGACGGCTCGACCGCCACGGTCACGCTCACCACCGGGGAGTACGCCGTCAATCCGCCCGGCACATGGCACACCGCCGACGTCGACGCCATGGCGACCGCACTCTTCATCACCGCCGGTGAAGGCACCGAACACCGCTCACGATGACCGGTCGTCACCGGCCCTGGGGACGGCGTCGAGCACGACCTCGTCGAACACCGACCCGTCCTGGCCGACCGCGCGCAGGACCAGCTGGTCGTCGGTGATCGCGATGTCCAGGAAGTGGTGCCACGAGTACGCGACCGCGGTGAAGTCGTCCTCGCCGGTGCGTCGGGTGCCGGATCCCGCGCCCGACACGACGTAGGTCGTCCCCTCGATCGGCACACTGCGCTGGTAGTCGTGATCGTGCCCCGAGATCACGAGCTGGACGTCGCCACGATCGACGTAGGGCGCCAGCGTGTCGCGCACCTCGAGACTCGACCCCTGGTAGCCCGCCGAGTAGGGAGGATGATGCACGGCGATGATCCTCCAGGTGGCATCGGTCGAGGCGAGGGTGTCGTCGAGGAATCGCAGCTGCGCCGGATCCTCCATCTCGTTGGAGTCGAGCCCGATGATCAGGACGTCACCGAACTCGCGGGCCCAGTACCGACCCGGCATGCCCAGCGCCGCGATCTGCTCGTCGCCGTACCCGCTGCCCACGTCGTGGTTGCCGAGGATCGCCAGCAACTCGGCGCCGCCGTCGAGGACGTCGGCGAACGGCTCGAACACCGTGTCGGGGAGCTCGGCCGGGTCTCCGTCGGGGTACACGTTGTCGCCGAGGAAGAGCAGCACGTCGTACGGTTCGCCGGCCGCGATCCGTGCGGCAGCGGCCCCGGTGGCATCGATGCGATCCCCGCCGTCGCCGACGTCACCCGCCACGGCCAGATGGAACGTGGGCGGCGGATCGTGCGCGACGTACGGCCAGGTGACCGACGGACCACCCTTGCGATGCGCGAGGTACGAGACGATCTGACGCCGGTAGACGAGCGCGGGCGCAGCCAGCGCGACGAGGACGACGAGGGCCAACACGCCGGCCACGTGGGGCCACCGCACGCGCCTGCGCCCGGGTGACGAGGCCGCGTCGATACCGTTCGCGATCTCCACACGTCCAGCCTGACACCGGACCGTCGTGCGGCATCAGGGTCCATCGGCCCGAGCCCGCCCACGCTCCGACACGTACCGTGGACCACGTGGAGGGCTGCTTCGTCGTGACGCTCTCGGATACCGATGCGCAGCACGTCGCGTCGACGGGGGCGAAGGCCGCGAACCTCGCTCGTGCCGCGGCCGCGGGATTCCCCACCGTGCCCGGATTCGTGATCACCACCGCCGGGGTCGCCGCCGGGATCGATGATCATCGGGTGGCCGACGAGGTCCGTCGGGCGTTCGACGAGCTGTGCGGCGAGCCACCGGCGGAGTTCGTGGTGCGCTCGTCGTCCGCCATCGAGGACACCGGCGACTCGTCGATGGCCGGCCGGTTCACCTCCGTGCTCGGCGTCGCCGGGTGGGACGACTTCGTCGACGCGGTGCGCGCGGTGATCGAGTCCGCAACCGCCGTGCGCGACGCCTCCGGTGCCGCGGGGTCGATGGCGGTGCTCGTGCAGCGACAACTCGCGGCCCGCTGCGGTGGTGTGATGTTCGGCGTCGATCCGGTCACCGGCAACACCCGCCACGTCGTCGTCGAGGTCGTCCCCTCCGGCCCGGAGGCGTTGGTGGGCGGCGTAGCCGTCGCCGATCACTACGTCCTCACGCGCCACGGACGGACCGAGCAGGCGACGATCCACGGTCAGTCCCCGCAGCTCGACCGCGCGCTGCGGCGGGCCCTCACGCGGATGGCCCGCAAGGCCGAACGGGTCTTCGGTGCCCCCCAGGACATCGAATGGCTCGTCGACCCGGACGACCGGCTCTGGTTGCTGCAGAGCCGGCCGGTCACTGCGATCGCTGCCACCGATGACCAGCGGGACTCCGTGGTCCTCGGGCCGGGACCGCTCGCCGAGACGTTTCCGGCCCCACTCGGGCCGCTCGAGGACGACCTGTGGATCCCACCGCTGCGCGAGGGCATCACCCGGGCGCTGCGCACCGCCGGCGCCGTGTCGAGCGCTTCGCTCGACCGTTCACCCGTGGTGACCACGGTCGGGGGCTGGGCGGCGGCCGACCTGGAACTCATCGGGGTCGTCGAGGCGCGCACATCGCTGCGCCGTCGGATCGATCCGACCGCGATCCTCCGGCGCCTGGCCACGGCATGGCGGGTGGGTCGGCTCCGTGTGGCCATGCCCGGGCTGGCGCGGGATCTGGTGGCCACGGTCGACCGGGACCTCGCCGCGATCCCTCGACTCGACACGCTCACGACCGATGAGCTGGTCGACCTCCTCGACCGGGCGCGCCGCGAGCTCGCCACCGTCCACTCCTACGAGGTCCTCGCCGGGATGCTGATGATCGGACAGGGTGCACCGTCCGGAGCGGCCGTGGCCCTCCGGGAGCTGCACGACGCCCGGACCGCGGGCTGGGACGACGACGAGATCGTGTCGCGTTCACCGATCGTGCTCGCGCTGACACCTCCGAGCCTCGGCGGGCCCGATGCACTTCCCGCGGAGTCGCCGGCACCGTCCGGCCCGGCCGCCACGCTCGATCAGCTCGATCAGCGTGAGGCCCTGCGCGTCAGGGCGCGCTGGCTGCAGGAGCTCCTGGGCAGAGCGGCCGACGAACTCGGGCGGCGCCTCGTCGGGGACGGGACGCTTCCCGACGTCGGGGCCGTCGGGGACCTCGGGCTCTCCGAACTCGTCGAGGTTGCCGGTGGAGGCCCGCCGCCGAGCGACCTCGCCGAGCGAGCCGCTCGCGAGCCGGGCCCACCCCTCCCCGTCTCGTTCCGTCTGACGGTCGCCGGTGACGTGCGTTCGGCGAGCGTCTCCTCGCACACCCGACCTCCCGGGCAGGCCGCCGGGATCGCGGCCGGCGGCGGCCGCGCGGTGGGGGTCGCGTTCCACCGCGCGCACCATGGCACGCCACCGGAGGGGGCCATCCTCGTGACCCGCCACCTCGAACCACAGCTCGCCACGGTGCTCGATCGGCTCGGCGGACTCGTGTCGGAGACCGGGAGCACCCTGTCGCACCTGGCGATCCTCGCTCGGGAGGCGAACCTCCCGACGGTCGTCGGTGTTCCCGACGCACTCCGACGATTTCCCGACGGGAGCCGGCTGATGATCGACGGGCGCACCGGTGAGGTCGAGGTGATCGAGATGGAACCGGAACACTCGCCCACCTCGATGGTGGAGCCATGAGCGCCGCACGGATCGCTCGTTCGATCGGGTTCGCGCTCGCTGCGGTCATCCTCGCCGTGTCCGGCGCGTACGTCGTGATCGACCTCGCCCGGTGGGAGTGGAATCGCGCCGTCATCTCGGCGCTGGTCATGGTCTCGGCACTGATCGTGCTGGTGTCGATGGTGCTGTTCCGCCAGCTCCACCGGATCGAACAGCGGCTCGAGTCGCTCGAACGCCAGCGACAACGTCACGACGAGGCCGACACACTCGACACGCTCCGGTCGACGAACCACGCGGTCGCGAACCGCCGCTTCCAGTGGCTCACGCGACCACCCGAGCGGCTCGGCGTCTTCATCCCCGTCCTGCTCGGTGCGGGCGTCCTGTTGTCGCTGGCCGCCTATCTCGTCGAGCGGATCGCCGGGGTGTTCGCGGCGGCCACGCTCGACCCCCGAACGGCACGACGCCTCGCACCCGACGTGCCCCTCGGGAGCGGATTGATCCCCACCGAACCGGGTCCGCTCGTCCGCACGACGGCTCGTCACCGCGCGGTGACCGTGGCCGTCGTCGCCCTCACCGCGTTCGTCTCGCTCGCAGCGGTCGGCGTCCTGCGCGAACTCACCCAGACCCGGCCGAGGGAGGTGACCGCCGCCGGCACCACGTCGATCGTCCTCGACATCGACCAGCGACGCCAGTCACGACCCGTGGCCATCGTGGCCGAGGATCTCTGGGGCGCGTGCCGCTCGCGACTTCCCGGCGCCGGCGAACTGACCGCAATCATCCAACTCGACGGCGAACACGTCGAGATCGAGTTCGACCGTGCGCTGGGACGCACCGGTCGTACGCGCATCACGGGTTGCCTCGAGGACCACACGCTCGACCTCGTCCGGGCCGACGTGCTCGCCATCGAGTCGTACCCGGCCGGCGACGGCTGAACCCGGCCGCAGGCCAGCAGTCACCGTTGCCCCAGGGCGGAGACTCCGTCGCAGGGCCATCGGACGACGCGGCCTACGCTTCGACGATGCAACCGTCGCACGGATCCGACCGGCCGAACAACGTCGTCGTGGTGCTGCTCGACTCGCTCAATCGACACATGCTCGGGGCGTACGGCGGCATCGAGTTCTCGACGCCGAACCTCGATCGGTTCGCAGCGCGATCGACGCAGTTCACGAACCACGTCACCGGGTCGCTGCCGTGCATGCCGGCCCGTCACGACATCCTCGTCGGTGCGCTCGACTTCCTGTGGAGGCCGTGGGGTTCGATCGAGCTGTGGGAGGAGTCGATCACCGCGACGCTGCGACGCGCCGACGTCGCCACGATGCTCGTGTCCGACCATCCGCACCTGTTCGAGACCGGGGGCGAGAACTACCACACCGACTTCAGCGGCTGGGACTACCTGCGCGGCCACGAGGGCGACCCGTGGAAGACCTACCGAGACCCGAGCGCGATCGGCGCGCCGACGCTCACCGCCGACGGGCGGCCATTGATCACGAACGCCGCCGACGGCGGTTGGTTCCTGCGCGATCAGCTCGGCATCGCCGACACCTCGTTCGGCCACCGCCACTACGACGACAGCCGCACCTGGTTCCGGGCCGAGGGGGACTTCCCCGGCCCTCGCACGATGGCCTCGGCAGCATCGTGGCTGCGTCACGCATCGACTGCCCATGATCGATGGATGCTGTTCGTCGACGAGTTCGACCCGCACGAGCCGTTCGACACACCGGAGCCGTGGGCGTCGATGTACGACAGCGACCCGATCGATCCCGACGAGGCTCGCCTGATCTGGCCGCCGTACATCGTCGGTGGCACCACCAAGGGGGCGATCACCGACGCACAGGCCCGCCAGATCCGGAACAACTACGGCGCGAAGCTGTCGATGATCGACCACCACTTCGGGACGATCCTCGACGAACTCGACGCACAGGGCCTCTGGGACTCCACGGCGGTCATCGTCTGCACCGACCACGGCCACTATCTCGGTGATCGACGGGCAACCGGCGCGCCGGGCGACGACTCCGTCAACGACATCTGGGGCAAGCCGGCGATCCCCCAGTTCGAGCCGCTCGGTCACACACCACTGATGATCCACTGGCCCACAGGAGCGACGGGTCGCGCCCCGGCGGCCACGGTCGACGCACTGACGACGAACGTCGACATCAATGCCACGATCGCCGATGCATTCGGCGTGGCACCGAACCACCACACCCACGGCCGATCGCTCGTGCCGCTGCTCACCGGGGAGGCAGCATCGATCCGCGACTGGGCGATCGGTGGCATCTACGGCAACTGGGTCCAGGTCACCGACGGACGGCGCAAGTACGCGAGGGCGCCGATCGACGCGAACATGCCGCTGTCGATGTGGTCGAACAGGTGGTCGACGATGCCGAGCCACCGCGGCCTGGAGGACTTCATGCCGTTCCCGAAGCCGGACCACCGAGCGACGCTCGACTACATGCCCGGCTCAGAGGTGCCCGTGATCCGCCAGCCGTTCGCCGCAGGCGACACCCTGCCCTTCTGGGCGGGTGGTGGCCGCAACCTGGGCCGCCACCATCTCTACGACCTGACCGTCGACCCCGACGAACAGGAGAACCGGCGGGGTGAGTCGACGGCGGAGGGCGAGATGGCCGACCTCCTCCGCACCGCGTTGGCGGCCGTGGAGGCTCCCGACGAGCAACTCGCCCGTCTGGGCCTCCGCTGACCCGTCGAGAACGTCCGCTCAGTCGGCGAGGAGGCCGTAGAAGACGAACTCGGTACGACGGTTGAGCGCCAGCGACGCCTCCGACTCGTCTTCGGAGAGCAGGTCCTGCTCGCCGACCGCACGGGCCGAGAGGCGAGCCGGGTCGATCCCCTTGCCGACGAGGTACCGGACCACCGACACCGCTCGGGCTTCCGAGAGCACGTAGTTGGTGTCGGCGTCGCCGAGCTGGTCGGCATGGCCGACGACCGTCACGGTGATGTGGGGCAGCGCCGAGAGGATCGAGGCGACCCGATCGAGCTGGAGGCCGTGCTCGGGCGTGACCTCGGAACTTCCGGCCGGGAACCGGGGCGAGTTCATCTCGATCACCCGGGTCCCGATGCCGAGTGGGACCGCGGGATCGATCTGCAGCTGGGATTCGACGGTGGCATTCGGATCGGTGCTGTTGGCGAGTGCGAGCGCTTCGAGTTGGGCTGCCTTCTCCTCACTGGGCACCCAGCCGACGACCCGGATCGTCGGGCCGTCGAAGATCGCGACGATCGGCGCCGGGGATCCGTCCGGCAGCGTGAGATAGCTCGGGGCAGGGCTGACCGTCGTCGGTGCAGCAGTCGTCGTCGGTGCAGCAGTCGTCGTCGGTGCAGCAGTCGTCGTCGGTGCAGCAGTCGTCGTCGGCGCAGCAGTCGTGGCCGGCGCAGCAGTCGTGGCCGGCGCGACCGTGGTGGCCGGCGTGGCGAGCGGCATCTCCGCAGCTCCTTGGGAGTCGGCCGAATCCGAGGCGTTCCCGTCTCCGGTCACGACGAGCAGCACCCCGACGAGACCTGCGACCGCGACCACCGCAGCGAGCGCCACGAGGAGTGACCGGCGCGGTCCCGACGAGACGGGTTCGGCCTCGGCCGAGACCGTGGCAGTCGGCTCTTCGACCGGAGTGGGTGCCGGTACCGGGGCGGCTGCCGCGTCGAGCGGGGCCTCGGGGCCGGGCGCCTCGGTGCCGGGCGCCTCGGTGCGAGGGGCCTGGACCTCAGGCGCAGGTGCGGCTGCCGCCGGGGCCGGAGGAGCAGGCACCGCGGCCGTCGTGGCTGCTGCGGCCGCTGCAGCGGCCGCCGCCGACTGGCCCGACGCATCCGGCTCGAGAAGATCGCGCGCCCACTCCTCGGCCGGACGGATCGATGGCAGAGGTGGTGGAGGCAGAGGGGAGCTGGGGCCGAGCGGCGACTGGTCGATCGGGGGCTGCGGAGTCTGATCGGTCATGGCGACGAACCTGCTTGTGTGGTCGGGATGCGCACCGCCGCTCGTGAGCGCCGACGCTTTCTGACATGACAGGTATCGGCAGATCTGAGAAGAACTTGAGAAACCGACCACGGTGCGTGGGCACGAGCAGCGCCCCGGGCGTACGTCGGGTCGTCAGCGGCGGCGGGCGAGTGCGAGCGCGAAGTCGCCGGCGGCATCGGTGAGGAACTCGGTGTCGCCGAATCGGGCCTCGGCATCGAGATCGCGGTTGAACGCGCGCAGTGCGTTGTGAATGAACGCATCGGTGACGCCGCCTCGATCGGCGTCGGCGTCGGCGTCGATGATCCGGTCGATCTGCTTGATCAGGTCCAGGCCGACGAGCAGCCAGTCGCCCGGGGGGAGGACGTCGGCGATCCTCAGGCGTCGATGGCGAGACGCACGCCCGCCAGATGCCAGCGGGTGTGGGGGTGGAAGAAGTTCCGGTACGTGGCGCTGGTGTGGCCCGGCGGGGTCAAGGCGCCGCCGCCGCGCAGCACCTGCTGGCCGGACATGAACTTGCCGTTGTACTCACCGATCGCGCCATCGGCGATCCGGAATCCGGGGTACGGCTGGTACGCGGACGAGGTCCATTCCCAGCAGTCGCCGAACAGCTGGCGCAGGTCACCCGTGGATGCGCCTGCAGCGGTCGGATGGAACGTGAACGTCGGATCGCCGTCATCGAGGAACGCGCCCTCGACCGGCCGACCCGACGCTGCGTGCTCCCACTCGAACTCGGTGGGGAGACGGGCGCCCGCCCAGGTGGCGAACGCATCGGCTTCGTAGTGCGACACGTGCACGACGGGCTCGAACGGGTCGAGCGATCGCAGGCCGGTGAGTGTGTGCACCCACCAACGGCTCGGATCGTCGGGATGACGTCGCCAGTACAGCGGAGCCTCCCAGCACTCAGCCTGCGCTCGGTGCCACCCATCGGACTTCCACAGCTCCGGCCGTTGGTAGCCCCCGTCGTCGATGAACTCGAGCCACTCCCCGGCCGTCACCAACCGGTCGGCGAGGGCGAAATCGTAGAGGCGCACCTCGTGAGAGGGCCCCTCGTTGTCGAACGAGAAGCCGGCCACCGCATCGGTCGCACCGCAGTCGCGACCGATCGACACGACTCCCCCGTCGAAGCCGACCCATCCCATCGGCCCGGGGTCGCCCGACGGCGGCGCGACGACATCCGCGTACGCGGGTCCGATCGCCGGGTTCAGCGACAGCACGTGTTTGATGTCGATCAGCAACAGCTCCTGGTGTTGCTCCTCGTGATGCGTTCCCAGCAGCAGGGTGTCGACCAGCGCCGGCGACAACCCGTCGGTGACAGCCTCCTCGATCGCTTTGTCGACGTGGGCGCAGTAGTCGGCGACTTCGGCGATCGAGGGCCGCGTGACGAGCCCACGTTGAGGTCGTGGGTGTCGGGCCCCCACGGCGTCGTAGTAGCTGTTGTAGAGGAAGCGGTACTCCGGGCGGTCCCAGACCCGCTCGCTGGTGCCGTCGGCGCCGAGCACGAACTCCGCGAAGAACCACGTGGTGTGCGCCCGGTGCCACTTGGTCGGACTGGTGTCGGGCATCGACTGCACGACCTGGTCCTCGGCACTCAGCGGCGCAGCGAGCCGGTCCGTGCGCGAGCGCACCTCACGGAATCGTCGGAGCACCTCGTCGGGCGAGACGTCGGTGGACATGCCCCACTTCAACCGGGGACGAACCCGGCGTGTTCCCCCCGTGTCAGGTGAACGTTCGCTGAACGGCGAACCGAACCTTGCGCTGCTCGCGACGTGCCGGCCACGTCGCGAGCAGCGGTCGGATCAGCTCGTCTCTTCGTCGGCGACGACGAGCGCGGTGACCATGCCGAACATGCCCGATTCACGCTCGACGTGGGTGAGGATGTGGCAGTGCCAGACCCACACGCCGGGATCGCCGGCCTGGAAGATCACCGAGTAGCGCTCGCCCGGAGCGACGTTCACGGTGTCGGCCCAGTACGGGTTGTCGAGCGGGATGCCGTCCTTGGCGTACACCAACTGTGGGAACTGGTGCTGGTGCATCGGGTGGGCGGTGAGGCCCTCGTTGTAGTAGTCGACGGCGACCCAGTCGCCCGTGTTGAGTACGAGGGGCTCGGTCGCCGGGAAGCTCTTGCCGTTGAGGGTGAGCCCGATCGTGCCGGCGTCGTTGAGCACCATCGGCAGCTCGACGTCGGGCTCGAAGTCCTCGGGGATCGTCACGCCACTGATCGTCTGGCCGCGGGGGTACGGGCGCTCGCCGATGCGGAAGGCGGCGAACATGCCGTTGAGCACCGAGATCTGCGAGTGCAGGTGGGCGTGGTACATACCGATCGACTCACGCTCGGCGGTGAACTCGTAGGTGTAGGTCTCGCCCACACGGATCGGGTCCTGCGTGAAGGGTGACACACCGTCCTGGTCGTTCGGCGTCTGGATGCCGTGCCAGTGGATGTCGGTGCCGAGCGGGGTGTTGTTGGTGAGCTGCACCTGCACCTCGTCGCCGACGTCGACGATGATCTGCGGCCCCGGGACCTGCCCGTTGTAGGCCCAGGCCTCGACGAACTCGCCCGGGGCGACCTCCCAGTCGATGAGCGAGGCTTCGAGGATGAACTTCTTGGTGCCGTCGGCGAGGATCTCGGGTTCGAGGATCTGGTTGCCCTTGCCCTCGGTCTCGGCCGGGAACTTCAGCATCGACTCGACCATCACGGCGTCCATTGCGTCGGCGTCGTAGCTGCCGTCGGCGTTCTGGTGGGTGTTGTGCTCGCCGCCGGCTGCCGCCTCGCCGGTCGGAGCGTCGGTGCTGACGATCAGCGCCGTCTCCATGCCGGACTCGCGGTGGCCGGGCACGCTGCAGAACAACGTGTAGCTCCCGGCATCGAGCGAACCGAGTGCCAGTTCGGCCGATTCGCCGCCGTTGAGGATCGGTGTCTCCGCACCGGTCTGCTCGACGACGAGGTTGTGCTGCTGGGATCCGGAGTTGTCGACCGACAGGTTGACGTCACCGACCCCGGCGACGAGTTCGCCGTCGATGGCGAACTCCGACAACGACACGTCGATCGTGGTCGCTGCCGCACCGCCGCCGGCACTCGTGCCGTTGTCGTCGTCGAGCAGCCCCACGATGCCGATGACCAGCAACGATGCCACCAGCGCGATCAACAGTGCGGTCATGCCGAAGAAGATCAGGCTGCCGAGCGTGCGGCCGCCGTCGGACTGTTCGGGTTCGGGCGCGCGCGGGGCGGCAGGCTTCTCGATGACGGTCACGTCATGATCTCCAATCGTCGTGAGTGGCCCGCAGCATCGCACTGTGAGCCTCCCAGACCCTAGGGACCATGGTCCCTTTCGCTCCAAATCGGGAACTTCCGACGGGTTACGGTCGACGGCATGCACATCGGCGTCGAGATCTTCCCAACCGACCAGACGATCGGAGCGATCGAACTCGCACGAGAAACCGAGGCCCACGGCTTCGAGTCGCTGTGGTTCCCGGAGCATTCGCACATCCCGACACGACGTGCCACGCCATGGGGCGGCCGCGAGGGTGCGCCGCCACTTCCGGAGTTCTACTGGCGCACGTTCGATCCGTTCGTCGCGCTCGGCGCCTGCGCGGCGGTGACGTCCACGCTCAAGTTGGCCACCGGCATCTGCCTGGTCGCGCAGCGCGATCCGATCCACACCGCCAAGGAGGTCGCCAGCGTGGACGCCTTGTCGGGCGGACGATTCCTGTTCGGCATCGGGTACGGCTGGAACAAGGAGGAGATGGCCCAACACGGCACGGCGTACACCGAACGACGGGCGATCCTGCGCGACAACATCCTCGCGATGAAGGCGCTGTGGACACAGGACGAGGCCTCGTACGACGGCACACACGTCACGATCGAACCGAGCTGGTCGTGGCCGAAGCCCGTGCAGACGCCCCATCCGCCGGTGATCCTCGGCGGCGACGCCGGTCCACGCACGGCGGCGGACATCGCGGAGTTCTGTGACGGCTGGATGCCGATCGGCGGGCGCCACGCGGTCGACAAGTTCAGCGAAGTGCGGGCAGCCTGCGAGCGCATCGGCCGGGATCCCGCAACGATCGAACTCGGCGTGTTCGGCGCACCGCCGGACGAGGCGAAACTGACCGAGTTGGCCGCCAAGGGCGTGAGCCGAGCGGTGTTCGGCCTGCCCCAGGGGCCCCGTGACGACGTGCTGACGGCCCTCGAGCAGTTCGCGCCCCTGGTCGAGACCATGCGCTCGGCCTGACACCGGAATCGTTCCGCGTCAGCACACATCCACGACTCCCGCGTTGTTGCTGACGCGGAACGCCGAACACGGTTCCGGGAAGCCACCCCGTCTCCGCTGAACCCCCTGGCACGTACCGACCAGCTCGTCACGAACGGCTGATGTTCCCGAAACATCGCCGACACGCGCCCCGTTCACACTGTGCTGCATGGACCCGGCGCCGCTCCGCATCACCGCCGTCGACCACCCGAGTCTCCACGGACAGCTCGACGAGTTCCTCGGGCAGTTGCGAGCCGAGCGTGCCTGCTCCGGCCGTGGGTCGGGACGCACCCCGTTTCCGGCGCTGATCGAGCAGCTCGCCGCCCCGCGGATGCTGCGGCTCGGTGTGGTGGCGGGAGGTCGGCTCGTCGCCGTCGCCGCAGTCGACAACGACGGTGCCACCGCCGTCGCCGTCCTGGCTCCGTTCCGGCGACGCGGGATCGCCAACGAACTCATGGAGGTCGTCATCGCCCGGACGACGGCGATCGGCTATCCACCGCTCCATCGCTTCACGGCACCTCGTGTCAGATTGGCGGGCTGACGACGACCGATCCACTCAACTCTCCTCATTCGAGTCGCTCGTCGACGCTCCGGTCCGACCCCCCTCCGGCACCGAGATGACGCCACGAGCGGCCTCCGACGACACCGGTCCCGCCGAACCCCCTCCGGCGGGGCCGGTGTCGCGTCCGGGGTTCGATCGTTTTTGTTGTGATCACAACTATTGCGTGATACTTTAGTTGTCATGACAAACACCCTCTCCACCACCACACTTCCGCTCGCCGCCGGCACCTGGGTCGCCGACCCGGCGCACACGACGGTCGGCTTCGTCGTTCGCCACCTCGGCCTGTCGAAGGTCCGCGGTCGATTCGACGGCGTGTCGGCCCAGCTGGTCGTCGGCGACGACCTCGCGACCAGCTCGGTCTCCGCCGAGATCCAGATGGGCACCGTCACCACGGGCAACACCGATCGCGACGCGCACCTCGCCTCGTCGGACTTCTTCAATGCCGAGACGAACCCGACGATGACCTTCGTCTCGACCGGCATCACCGGTGAGGACGAGGAGTACACGATGACCGGTGATCTGACGATCAACGGCATCACCAGGCAAGTGGAGCTCGACGTCGAGTTCTTCGGCACCTCGGTGTTCCCGATGGACCAGTCGACGCGCGCCGGCTTCAGCGCCACGGGCACCCTCTCCCGCAAGGAGTTCGGGATCGAGTTCAACGTCCCGCTCGGCGGCAACAAGGTGATGATCGCGGACAAGGTCGCCCTCGACCTCGACGTCCAGCTGATCGCCCCCTGAGCACTCCCACCCATTCCGAAATCTGCCTGGATCGTGGCGCGACGCGCGTACATCCGGGCAGATTTCGGTGGGATCAGCCGACGTTGCGGTCGTGGCCTTCCCAGTAGGGCGCCCGCAGCTCTCGTTTGAGCACCTTCATCGCCCCCGACAGCGGCAACGGATCGGCGCGGAACGTCACGGCCTTGGGCACCTTGTAGCCGGCGATCGACTCCCGGGCGTGATCGATGATCTCCACCTCGGTCACCTCGGCGCCCTCGCGCAACACGACGATGGCATGCACGGCCTCGCCCCAATCGTCGCTCGGCACGCCGATCACCGCCACCTGCAGCACCGCCGGATGGCCGGCGATCGCGTTCTCGACCTCGGCCGAATAGACGTTCTCGCCGCCGGTCACGATCATGTCCTTCACCCGGTCGACCAGGTAGAGGTACCCCTCGGCATCGAGGTAGCCGGCGTCTCCCGAGTGGTACCAACCGCCGGCGAACGCGTCGGCGGTCGCCTCCGGCTTGTTCCAGTACTCGACCATGTAGTTGCCGCCCTGAGCGCACACCTCGCCGGGCACGCCGACCGGAAGCTCGGTGTTGTCCACATCGCGGATCGACAACACGACACCTGTCGCTGCCGAACCCGCCGACCGCAGCAGCTGACCGCCGGCACGGTGATCCTCCGGTCGCAGGATCGTCAGGATCGGTGACGCCTCCGTCATGCCGTAGACCTGCCACAGGTCGAGAGCCGGATACAACGAAGCGAGCTGCTCGAGCAGCACCTGGGGCATCGGCGATGCTCCGTACCCGATGTGCTGCAGTGGCGCGAGCGCGTCGGCGGTGAACTCCGGATGCGACAGCGTCATTCCGATCATCGTCGGCACCATCACGGTGAAATGCGGTTGGTACTCACGAACGGCACGCATCACCGCAGCCGGCTCGAACATCGGCACCGTCACGATGTGGCCGCCGACGGCCGGCATCGAGGTCATCGACAGCGTCGACGCCGCGTGGAACATCGGGGTCTGGAGCAGGAAGGTCTCCCCGCGCCCGTACGGCAACCCGATCAGGCAGTGGTACAGGTTCATCATCTGGCCGCGTTGGTTCGACAGCACGCCCTTGGGCAGCCCGGTGGTACCGCCGGTGTACATCAGCACGACGGGGTCGGACTCCTCGCCCTCGTCGGGGATCACCGGACCGGCCGACGCCAGGAAGTCGGCGTAGGTCATCGTGTGAGGGCCATCGCCGTCGCCGACCAGGATCACGTGCTCGACACCGGCCTCCTCCTTCACCGAGTCGATCACCCCGGCGAAGTGCTGATCGACGAAACACACCGTGCTGCCGGAGTCCTTCAACACGTAGGCGAGTTCCTTCGGGGCGAAGCGCAGGTTGAGCGGGTTCACCACGCCGCCGCCGAGCAGCGCCGCGTGGAACAGCGCGAGGTACTCCGGAGAGTTCGCCATCATCAGGGCGAAGCGGTCACCTCGCCCGATGCCGAGGCCACGCAGCCCGCCGATCGCCCGGGCAACCTCGTCGAAGTGCTCGGCGTAGGTGTGGGTGACTCCGGTTGCCGCATCGGTCGTGCACGGCCGGTCCGCATTGCGCCTCGCGGAGGGCAGCAGGACGCGATGGAAGATCAACTCCTTCGTGACGGTGGCCGCGTCGGCACGACGCCGCTCATCGGTCGCGTTCGTGGACGTGACGTGCTCGGCCATCTCTACTCCTGTCGATCTCGGAAGACCGGCAGTCTGTCAGACCGTCAAGGGGCCCGGGGACGGCCCGGTCGTCAGAGGACGGTCATGCCGTACATCTCGCCGAGCGGATCGGCGATCAGTTCGATGCGTTCACCGTCGGGCCCCATGAAGTACATCGACGTGTCGCCCTCGAGATGAATCGCCACACCCGCCGCGTCGAGCTTGGCCTTGATGCGCTCCCAGTTCGCGCGCTCCATCGAGATCGCGAGGTGGTGGTGACCGCCGAGGACTTCGGCGTACTCGCCGAGGCCGAGGCCGGGGAAGTCGAAGAACGCCAGCGCGTTGCCGTTGCCGATGTCGAAGAAGAAGTGGGTCGATCCCACGTAGTCACGATTCTGGAACAGCTCGGTCAGCGGGAACTCCAACAGCCCTTGGTAGAAGTCGATCGTCCGCTCGACGTCGGACGAGATCAGCGCCTGGTGATGCACCCCGCGCGCCGACGATGCCGGCCGTTCACCCGGGGGAAGCATGTACTTGGCCCGCATCTGCGCCCACTCGTCGTCGCGGTCGGGGTGGTCACCGTCGCGCTCGGTGCCGAAGTGCAGATCGTTGCTTGCCATCGCAACAGTGTGCCACGCCGGCCGCCCGGTACACCCCCGGTGCGACATGGCTGCAACACTCGGAGCGGGGAACGCCACGAGGGGAGCCGACATGACCATCATCGACCGCGCGTCGGGATCGACGTCCGAGATCACGATCACACCGAAGTCACCGACGATCGGCGCCCAGATCGACGGGATCGATCTCCGGGAGAACCTGAGTGACGACGCGATCGGTCTGATCCGTCAGGCGCTGCTCGACCACAAGGTGCTGTTCTTCCGCGACCAGGACATCACCACCGACCAGCATCTCGCGTTCGCCCGCCGCTTCGGCGAACTCGAAATCCACCCCTTCGCGACCAACAAGCCCGACTACCCCGAGGTGTTGGCCATCACCCACGACGCCGACCACCCGGGGCGGGAGAACGGATGGCATTCCGACGTGACGTGGCGGCTCCAGCCGTCGCTCGGATCGATCCTGCGCTGCGTCGAAGCTCCGGCCGTCGGTGGCGACACGCTCTTCGCCGACATGTACGCCGCGTACGACGGGCTCCCTCAGCGCATCAAGGAACGCACCGAAGGCCGGGTCGCCCGGCACGATTTCGCCCACTTCCGCATCGGCCTGCGCAACCGCGGCGCCACCGACGAGGAGATCGCCGAGATGGAAGCGCAGTACCCCAACCCGGAGCACCCGGTGATCCGTACGCATCCAGAGACCGGCCGCAAGGGCATCTACGTCAACAGGGCGTTCACACAGGAGATCGTCGGCATGGACCCCGACGAGAGCACCGAGCTGTTGCAGATCCTCTACGCCCAGGCCCAGTTCCCCGAGTACCAGGTCCGCTTCACGTGGCAGGTGAACTCGATCGCGTTCTGGGACAACCGGTCGTGCCAGCACTACGCGGTCTCCGACTACTGGCCGAGCCGTCGGCGGGTCGAGCGGGTCACCATCGTCGGCGACACCCCCTACTACGACCCGTCCCAGGCGCCCGCCGACGCTCCCGAGAGTCCGTTCCGCGGGCAACTCCGCGCCTGGTCGATGAGCTGACTCAGATGGCAGACGCGAGGGCGGCGGCGTAGGTCACCGATCGCGCTCTGGTGCGGGTCACCGTCCCGTGCACGATCCGGTGGCCGACGGCAACCGTCACGGAGCCCGCGACCAGGAGGGCGACACGCACCGAGAACCGGATCGCCCTCGTCGATGGCGCACCGGCCAGGACCACCGCGATCGCACCGGCCCGCGACCACGCCGAGTCGCGCGGCAGCGACGTCGCGACAGGGGCGTCGATGCGCGGCGGATCGGAGACAGCGGAACTCACGGGGGCAGTGTCGGCCCGGGCAGGCAGTGCTCCAGAGCCCGCGGGGGTGCCGTGCGGCGCAGTTGCCCGAGGTGCGCTCAGTCAGCGCGCGCTGTCGGCGAGCTCTGGTGTGCGAGATGGCGCCGCAGCGCCTCGAATGCGATGAGGTAGCTGTCGGCGCCGAACCCGGCGACCACTCCGAGACACACTGCGCTGACCACGGACGTGTGGCGGAACTCCTCGCGTGCGTGGACGTTCGACAGGTGCGTCTCGACGACCGGCACCGAGATCGAGGCGATCGCGTCGCGCAATGCGATGCTGTAGTGCGTGTAGGCGCCGGGGTTGAAGATCACGCCGTCGGCGCGGGTGCGAGCCTCCTGGAGCGCGTCGATCAGGTCGCCCTCGCTGTTCGACTGGACGTCGTAGACCTCGACACCGTGTCCGGCGGCAGCCGTGCGGATGTCGACGATGATCGAGTCGAGCGTGGCCGTGCCGTACACGTCGGTCTCGCGGGTGCCGAGCAGATTGAGGTTCGGGCCGTTGAGCACCAGGATGCGACAGGACATGCACGCAGGCTACGCGCTGCGCCGATCGCGCAGTGGCTCCGGAACCCGAGCAGGCGGGACCGTGCAGATGCCGCCACCGATCCACGGCGGCCACCCAGCATCGGAATCGATCGCCGAATCACTTCAGTTGGACGACCGGCCGGCCGATGGAAACCACAGACGCCGCACACACCGGAGGCGGCGCGGGCAGGCAGGAACGTCGAGTGGGCCGAATTGGGTCACCCAGAGCAGTCACATGCGTGGTGACGTGGACGGCCGCATGACCGCCGAGGTGTACCTCGGACGCCAACCCCTGGTCGACGTCGACCGAGAGGTCTTCGGCTACGAACTGCTCTACCGGAGCGGACCCGATCGATCGACCATGTTCGACGACCCCGACCTCGCGACCCGGGGCGTGATGGAGCGCGTGCTCCTCCAGTGGGGCATGGAACGCGTCGTCGGCGACCGCTTCGGCATGATCAACGCCAGCGCGAGCCTCGTCGTCCACGGCCTGCACCGAGCGATGCCGCCCGAGGGCGTGATCATCGAGGTTCGCGAGGCAGAGCCGTTCGACGACGCGACCGTGACCGCACTGCAACAGGCCCGCTACGACGGATACCACTTCGCCCTCGACAACGTGGGTCGGTTGGGTGACCTCGAACGGTCGTGCCTGCTCCCCCTGGCGAGCATCGTCAAGATCGAGCTGACCACCGCCCACGACGCCGAGATCGACCGCCTGATCATGGTGGCTCGCGAACGCTCGCCGGGCATCCTCGTCGTGGCGGAGAAGGTCGAGTCGGTCGCCGACTTCAAGCGGTGCGTCGAGCACGGGTTCGATCTCTTCCAGGGGTACTTCATCGCCGAACCCGAACTGCTGCGACGTCCTGCGAGACCGACCGGGACGCAGTCGGCGGCGGCGCTCCATCGAACCCTGGGCGACGGCGCGTTCGACGTCGACCGACTCGAGACGATCATCGCGGGCGATTCCTCGCTCGCCTTCCGCTTGCTCGCGGCCGTCAACGCCGATGCGTTCGGACTCGACTGCAGCGTCGGTTCGCTCGAGCGGGCGATGGGTCTGCTCGGCCCGGAGAAGCTCCGCTGCCTCGCCGAGCTGATCGCCACGTCCACCGACACGATCGACGACGACAGCCACATCCGCCGTGGGGCGGTGCGCGCACGCATGGCCGCCGACCTGCTCGCCGGCACCGAGCATCAGGGCAGCGGCATCACCGTGGCGCTGCTGTCGACGACGGACTCGCTGTATCAGACGGCGATCGGGGAGCTGCTCGACGAGCTACCCGTGTCGGACGAGGTCGTCCGCGCCCTGCTCCACGGTCAGGGACCGCTCGGCGTCACACTGGACGTCATCCGGGCGTGCGAGCACGACGATGTCGCCACCCTCGACGACCTGGCGCCCGGTCGGCGAGAGGAACTGATAGCTCTGCGAGCGGCCGCCGTCGTCGCGGTCGACGCTGCGACGTCCGCCGCGATGAGCGACGCCATCGTTCCCTCCTGATGTCCGCCCACCTGTCAAGCTGAGGGGCGTGACCGACGCCGACGCCATCGACTTCGCGCTCCTCCTGCTGCGCTGCGGGGCCGGCGCGGTGATGCTCGCTCATGGCATCAACCACATTCGGCCGAACATCGACGGAACGGCCTCCTGGTTCGGATCGATGGGCATGCATCCGGCGAAGCTCCACGCCTGGCTGGCCAGCGTCACCGAGATCGGAGCAGGCATCGTGCTCATCCTCGGCCTGCTCACACCGTTCGGCGCGGCCGGCGTCGTCGGCGTGATGTTCGTGGCATGGGCAATCAACCACCGCGGCAACGGATTCTTCATCTTCCGCCCGGGCGAAGGATGGGAGTACGTGATGACGCTCGGCATCGTCGGCCTGGCGATCGGCGCTCTCGGCCCGGGGGCCTGGTCGCTCGATGACGCGTTCGACCTCGTCGACGACCTGACGGGCACGACCGGACTGCTGATCGCCACGATCGGGGGCATCGGTGGCGGTGCGGCGCTGTTGGCCGCCTTCTGGCGGCCCGCCCGCGACGAGGCAGGGTGAGACGGCGGGTCGGCGCCCGCCGCCCGGTCAGATCAGCGGGGTGGCCGCGGTACTGAAGGTCGGGGACAGGTGGGAGGTGTCGTTCCAGCACCGAACCACCCAGCGATCGCTCTCGACCACGACGTGCGAGATCGATGCGTTGTCGGCACCGGTGAACGCGAAGCCGCTCGAGCCGGTGGCGATGTTGATCACCTCGCCGATCACTCCTCCGTGCACCACGGCGACGACCAGTTCGTCCGGGTGTGCGGCAGCGATGCGCTCGATGCCGCGTTGGACCCGATTGCGGAACTGATGGGCCGGTTCGCCACCCGGGATGACATCCCATCGCTGCTCGACGTACATCAACTGCGCGATCGGATCGCCGTCGGCGATGCGCTTGCGGAACTCGCCGCCCTCCCAGTCGCCCAGAAACACCTCACGGAGATCGGCTGCCACGATCGGCGTGAGCCCGAGCCGTGCGACGAGCGGGGCGGCGGTCTGCACCGTGCGCTGCAACGTCGTGACGTACACGGCGGCGATGCGTTCGCCCGTGTCGATCAGCCGCTGCGCTGCGAGTTTCGCCTGCTCGACGCCTGCGGACGCGAGCGGCGGGTCACCGTGGCCGCCCACGAGCGGGAACGACTCACCCTCCACGTGAGGTGCCGACTCGCCGTGACGCACCAGCAGGATCTCGGTGGCGCCCGGCGGCGGGGCGAATCGCGATTGGGGAAACGTACGGGTCTCGCTCACGATGCGAACCTACCCGCCGGCGCCCACTCCCCGTCTGCGTGGCATTCTCGGTGGACCGTCCCACCGAAAGCGCGACGCAAACGAACGGTGCCACACTGGTCGGGTGAAGACGCTCAACTCCCGGCCGATCGACACGGTCGACCTGCTGTCGCTTCCGGCGTTCGTCGGCACGATGCTGTGGGAATCGCGCGTGCTGGCGCGCCGCGACCTGCGCGAGTTCGGCGACCTCGACGACGCGACCCCGGAGGAGCTGTCCGACCCCGCCCTGCCCGCCGATCCGCTCGTGCCGGTCGGCTACGAACGACGCGACACCACGGCGAGCCTGGAGATGCTCGTCGGGAACGTCGCGGTGAACCTGGCACTCGCGGGCGGCATCGCCGCGATGAACCGCTTCGTGTTCAAACGGCGAATCGCCGACCTCGGCGCCACCAGGTGGTCGCTGCCGGTGGCGCTGCTCGCCTGGGACTTCCTCTACTACTGGGATCACCGGTGGATGCACGAGGTCCGGCTGTTCTGGGCGAACCACGTGAGCCATCACTCGTCCGAGCGGTACAACCTGTCGACCGCACTGCGGCAGCCCTGGTCCGGCTTCCTCACGTCGTGGGTGTTCCTGCCGATGCCGCTGTTCGGCATCCCGGCGCACCACGTGATCAAAGCAGGCCAGATCAACCTGCTGTACCAGTACTGGATCCACACCGAGGCGATCGACAGGCTGCCGGCGCCGGTCGAGGCGGTGTTCAACACGCCCTCGCATCACCGCGTGCACCATGGCGCCAACCCGCAGTACCTCGACAAGAACTACGGGGGGATCCTCATCCTGTGGGACAAGCTGTTCGGCACGTTCGAGCCGGAAGTGCGTCGGATCAAGTACGGGCTCACCAAGAACATCCACACCTACAACCCGATCCACATCGCCTATCACGAGTTCGCCGACATCGCCCGCGACGTTCGCCGAGCCACGACCTGGCGCGATCGTTTCGGCTACGTCTTCCGCCGCCCCGGCTGGCAACCCGCCGCCTGACTGCGGGCCCGGCGTCGGCGTGGTGCTCGGCGTAGGGTGGCCCGATGAAGCACTTCGGGGGAAAGGTGGCCGCGATCACCGGGAGCGGGTCCGGGATCGGACGCGCGCTCGCCATCGAACTGGCGTCCAAGGGGTGCCACGTCGCGTTGTCCGATGTCGACGACGACGGGCTCGCCGAGACCGTGGTCCTGGTCGAGCAGATCGCACTGACCGCGCCGGTCAAGGTGAGCGCAGCGCACGTCGACGTCGCCGATCGCGACGCCGTCGAGTCGTGGGCCACCGATGTGGCCGCCGAGTTCGGCCAGGTCAATCTGGTCTTCAACAATGCCGGCGTGGCGCTGTCGGCGAACGTGACCGCGATGAGCTACGACAGTTTCCGCTGGCTGATGGACATCAACTTCTGGGGTGTCGTCAACGGCACGCTCGCGTTCCTCCCCCACCTCAGGGCGTCGGGCGACGGCCACGTGGTCAACATCTCCAGCGTCTTCGGGCTGCTCGGCATCCCGAGCCAGTCGGCGTACAACGCGGCCAAGTTCGCTGTTCGGGGCTTCACCGATGCGTTGCGGACCGAACTCGACATCGAGCGGTGCGGCGTGTCCGCCACCACGATCCATCCCGGCGGCATCCGCACCAACATCGCCCGCAACGCCCGATTCGAATTCGCCGAGCACGAGGAGGCCGTCGATGCCGAGCAGGCGGCCGTCGACTTCGAGAAGCTCACCCGGACCACCCCCGAGAAGGCGGCGAAACTGATCCTCGGCGCGGTCGAGAAGAACAAGCGGCGGGCACTCATCGGGCCCGACGCCCACCTCTTCGACGCCGCAGCGCGTCTCTCCCCTCGGGGCTCGCAGTGGGCCCTCGGCAAGCTGATCGCCCGCGGCAACTCCACGATCGTGTGACCGTTACATCTGGGGTCAGACCCCAGATGTAACGGTCAGAGCCAGCCGGACTTCTTGAACTGGCGGTAGAGCAACGCGACGGCGATCGCCGTGAGGCTGAGCACGAGGGGGTAGCCGATCGCCCACTGCAGTTCCGGCATGTTGTCGAAGTTCATGCCGTAGATGCCGGCGACCATCGTCGGAACCGCAGCCATCGCGACCCAGGCGGAGATCTTGCGCATGTCGTCGTTCTGGCGCACCGTGATCTGCGTGAGGCTGGCGGTCAGGGCAGCGTCGAGCAGACCCGACAGCGAGTGCGCCCGGGTCACTGCCCGATCGAGCTGGTCCTCCGCCTCGTTGAGGTCGGCGAGCACGCCAGGATCAATCTGCCGGCCCCGCACGCGGATGAGCCGCGCGAGCGGATCGTCGAGGGAGTCGATCGCCACCAGCATCCGACGCACCTCCCGCTTGAGCTTGTAGAGACGCTGCACCGGCTGACGATGCGTCTCGGAGAACACGTCACGCTCGACCTCGATGACGTCGTTCTCGAAACCGTCGAGCGCGGGCCCGTAGTCGTCGATCACCAGACCGATCACCGCAGCCACCACCGCGGGCGGCCCGAGACGGAGCCGATCGGGATCGCCTTCGAGCGACGCGCGCACCGACGCCAACTGGCTCGCCTGCCCGTGCCGGATCGAGATCACCGCCCGTGGGGTCATCAGCAGCGTCATCTCGCCGAGCGCGATCGTCTCGTTGCGATCCTCGTAGGCGGCGGTGCGCAGCACGATCTGCACGGTGGCGCCCTCCACGGTGAGCACCGGGCGACGGTGGGGCGTGAGCACCTCCAGTGCCGAGACACCCGTGATGTCGAGCGAGTCGAGGCCCCGCTGCAACTCCGCCTCGTCGGGCATGCGCAGGCCGAGCCACACGAAACCGTCGCCGACGACGGGATCGTCGATCGTCATCGTGTCGGGGTCGAAGTCGCGCCGGCACCCGTCGACATAGGCAGCACAGTCGATCCTCACGGGTACAGCATCGCCGATGTGGCGATCGACGCTCGACATCGGTCGTGGGCGCGGCCGCCCTGCGGTAACAGGAATGGCGGGTCGGTCGGCAAGCATGGTCGTTGATGACCCAGACCGAGAACACCACCACTGCGTCGACGGGCGCGGCCACCGAACGCTTCGACGTGCTGATCGTCGGTGCCGGCATCTCCGGCGTCGGCGCGGCCTATCACCTCCAGGAGCAGTACCCGGACAAGTCGTTCGTCGTGCTGGAGAAGTTCGCCAGCTTCGGTGGCACCTGGCTGACCCACACGTACCCCGGCATCCGCTCCGACAGCGACCTCTACACGTTCGGGTACCGCTTCAAGCCGTGGGTCGGTCCACCGATCGCCACTGCGGCCGAGATCCTGTCGTACATGGGCGAGGTGATCGAGGAGAACGACCTCGGGCGCCACATCCGCTATCACCACGCGATCTCGTCGGCCGAGTGGTCGAGTGAGGACAACACGTGGACGCTGCACGGGACCCGCACCGACCCGGACACCGGCGAGTCGACCCCGATCACGTTCACGACGAACTTCCTCTGGATGTGCCAGGGCTACTACCGCCACGAGAAGGGGTACACACCCGACTGGCCGGGGATGGAGGACTTCGACGGCGAGATCGTGCACCCGCAGACGTGGCCGAGCGACATCGACCTCTCCGACAAGCAGGTGCTCGTGATCGGTTCCGGAGCCACGGCCGCGACCCTCGTCCCGGCGATCGCCGACGAGTGCGAGCACGTCACGATGCTCCAGCGCTCACCGACGTACTTCTTCTCCCGACCCAACGTCAACGAGGTCGCCGACATGCTCCGCGACCTCGACATCCCCGAGGAGTGGACCCACGAGATCGTTCGCCGGAAGGCGCTCAAGGACGGTGACGAGATCGCCCGGATGTCGTTCGAGCATCCGGAGTTGGTCCGAGACGAACTGATCAACCTCGTCCGCGCCGAACTCCCCGAGGGCTACGACGTGGAGACCCACTTCACTCCGAGGTATCTGCCGTGGCGGCAGCGGATCGCCATGGTGCCCGACGGCGACCTGTTCAAGGGGATCAGCAGCGGCAAGGCTTCGGTGGTGACCGACGAGATCGAGACGTTCAACGACAAGGGCATCCTCACCAAGTCCGGTGAGCAACTGAGCGCCGACATCATCATCACCGCGACGGGCTTCGACCTCAGCGTGCTCGGCGACATCCAGTTCACCGTCGACGGCGTACCGGTCAACTACGCCGACACGATCACGTACCGCGGGATGATGTTCACCGGCGTACCCAACATGGTGTGGGTGTTCGGCTACTTCCGGGCGAGCTGGACCCTGCGCGCCGACCTGATCGGCGACTGGGTGTGCCGCCTGCTGCACCACATGGACGAACTGGGCGTGCACAAGGTCACCCCCCAGCTGCGCCCGGAGGATGCCGACATGGAGCTCGGCTCGTGGATCGATCCGGAGAACTTCAACCCCGGGTACCTGATGCGCAGCCAGCACCTGATGCCCAAACGAGGCGACAAGCCCGAGTGGCAGCACACGCAGGACTACATGACCGAGAAGGACACCCTGCCGGTCGCCGACCTCGACGACGGCTGCCTGATCTACGAGTGACCGTTACATCTGGGGTCTGACCCCAGATGTAACGGTGCGTCGAGCGGCCGTCAGGTCTCGCCGGCGAGGCGGGCTCGTTTGTCGGCGAGGACTTCGCCGCCGGCCATGAAGTCGGTGTCGGGGAACTCGGTGATCCACACGCGGACCGAGTCACGCGACGCGCCGAGCTGCTCGACCATCGCATCGGTGATCGCGGTCATCACCGCACGCTTCTGCTCTGCGGAGCGGCCTTCGGCCATCTGGATGTGTACGAGCGGCATCAGCGTGCCGTCGCGAGCGTCGAGGCGATCTGGATGATCTGGTCCTCCTGGCCGCCGACGAGATGGCGTCGACCACACTCCATCAGGATCTCGGCACCGGACACGTCGTAGCGCTCCGCTGCACGGAACGCGTGCTTGAGGAAGCTCGAGTACACGCCGGCGTAGCCCATCGTGATCGCGAGCCGGTCGAGTACACACTCGCTCTCCATCACCGGGCGCACGACATCCTCGGCCACGTCGATCATCTTCAGCACGTCGAGACCGGTGCGGATGCCCAACCGTTCGGTCACCGCAGCGAGCGCCTCGCAGCTGGTGTTGCCCGAACCAGCGCCGAAGCGACGCGTCGAACCGTCGACCTGGACGGCACCGGCGCGAATCGCCAGGATCGTGTTCGCCAGCGACAGCGACAGGTTCTCGTGGCCGTGGAAGCCGACCTGCGCGTCGTCGCCCAACTCGGCGACCACTGCCGACACCCGGTCGGTCACGTCGTCGAGAATCATCGCTCCGGCGGAATCCACGACGTAGACGCACTGGCAGCCGGCGTCGGCCATGATGCGCGCCTGGGCTGCCAGCACCTCGGGCTCGACAGTGTGGGCCATCATCAGGAAGCCGACGGTCTCCAGCCCGAGTTCGCGCGCCATCGTGAAGTGCTGCTCGGAGATGTCGGCCTCGGTGCAGTGCGTGGCGATCCGGATCACCGACACGCCGATGTCGTGGGCAGCAGAGATGTCGTCCTTCACACCGAGCCCGGGCAGCATCAGTGCGGCGATCTTCGCGTTGCGGGCCTCGTCGACGGCGGCCTTCATCAGCACCTGCTCGTCCACGAGCGAGAAGCCGTAGTTGTACGACGACCCGCCGAGGCCATCACCGTGGGTGACCTCGATCACCGGCATGCCGGCGTCGTCGAGACCGCGGACGATCGAGCGCACCTCGTCTTCGGTGAACTGGTGATGCTTGGCGTGTGATCCGTCGCGCAGACAGGTGTCGGTGACGCGGACGTCGAGGGTGTCGGAGTAGGGCATCACACGGCCTCCTTGGTCGCGATCCGCTGGGCGATCTCGTTGCCGACCTTCGTGGCGGCGGCGGTCATGATGTCGAGGTTCCCGGCGTACGGGGGCAGGAAGTCGCCTGCGCCCTCGACCTCGATGAAGATCGCGACGCGGCCACGACCGGTGGTTCCGAACGGCACGTCGAACTGCGGATCGGCCACCAGGTGGTAGCCGGGCACGTAGGTGGCGACCTCGGCGGCGACCGAACGGATCGACGCGTCGATGGCATCGACATCGGCATCGAGCGGGATCGAGCAGTAGATCGTGTCGCGCATCATCAGCGGTGGCTCGGCGGGGTTGAGGATGATGATCGCCTTGCCCTTCGCAGCACCGCCCACCACCTCCACCGCCCTCGAGGTCGTGCGCGTGAACTCGTCGATGTTCTGGCGCGTGCCGGGGCCCGCCGAGGCGGACGACACCGTGGCCACGATCTCGGCGTAGTCGACGGGAACGATCCGCGACACGGCGTGCACCATCGGGATCGTGGCCTGGCCGCCGCAGGTGACCATGTTGAGGTTCATCTCGTCGATGTGCTCCAGCAGGTTCGCCGGAGGCACCACGAACGGGCCGCGGGCGGCGGGCGTCAAGTCGACCGCACGGATGCCGGCATTGCGATACTTCGGGGCATTGCGTACGTGGACGTAGGCCGACGTCGCCTCGAAGACGATGTCGGGCAACTCGGGCCGGGCGAGCATCCAGTCGACGCCCTCGGCGGACGCCTCGAGCCCTTCCGCCGCGGCCCGTTTGAGCCCTTCGGAGTCGGGGTCGACGCCGATCATCCAACGCGGTTCGATGTGCGGCGAGCGCAACAGCTTGTACATCAGGTCGGTACCGATGTTGCCGGGACCGACGATGGCAGCCGTGGCCTTCGTGGGGGTGGTCATGCGGTGGCCTTTCTGTCAGGCGGCGACGTGGAATGCCACGAGGCCGAGTGCTTCGACGACGACACGAATCGAGTCGCCGACCGTCAGGGGAAGTGCGGCAGTCGCGCCCCCCGCGAGCACGATCCAGCCGGGCTCCAGCGTGAGGCCGGCATCGGCGACCATGCGGCTCGCTTCGACGAGCGAGCGGATCGGATCGCCGAGGATGGCCGCGCTCGAGCCGATCTCGGTGGGTCGACCGTTGCGTTCGAGGACCATGCCGAGGTTGCCGATCGCGGTGGACGGATCGTGCCAGCCACCGACGACGAACCCCGACGACGACGAGTTGTCGGCGATCACGTCGGGCAACGAGAACCTGAAGTTCTCGAATCGCGAGTCGATGATCTCGGCAGCGGGAGCGACCGCGGCAACCGCAGCGAGGGCCTCGGCTCCGCTGACCGCGCCGGCCAGCGGGGCACCCATCAGGAAGGCGATCTCCGGCTCGACACGGGGATGCACGTAGTCGGCGAGCGACACGGTGCCGCCGTCAGCGACACGCATCGCGTCGGTCAAGCGGCCCCAGATCACCTCGTCGACGCCGACCTGGGCCATCTTCGCACGCGAGGTGAGGCCCATCTTGATGCCGACCAGCCGCTCACCGCGCTGCCGGCGGCGGCCGATCGACTGCGCCTGGATGGCGTACGCGTCGGCGACACCGAGATCGACGGTGTTGGTGAACTGAGCGATCGCGGTGGCCGTGCGGGCCGCCTCGTCGGCCCGTTCGGCGAGTTCGCCGAGTGACACCTGGGCTGATCCGCTGGTCATGAGGCCACCTCCGAGAACGCCGCGGTCACCGAGCCCAGCCCGGAGATCCTCGCTTCGAACACGTCACCGGGCTGCACCGGAACCATCGGTCCGAGCGCACCGCTCAGCACGGTGTCGCCCGCGCGCAGCGGTCGACCACCCGCGGCCATCGTGCGCGCCAACCAGGCCGTCGCGCTGATCGGGCTGCCGAGACATGCCCGACCCGCGCCGACCGACACCGGTTCGCCACGGCGCTCCATCACCATCCCGCACATCACCGGATCGAACGACCCGAGCGCCACCGGCGTGGACCCGAGCACGAACATCCCCGACGACGCATTGTCGGCAACGGTGTCGATGATGCCGATCCGCCAGTCGGCGATGCGGGAGTCGACGATCTCGATGGCGGCGACGGCGAACTCGATCGCCCGCAGCACCTCGGCCACGGTGGTGTCCGGGTCGGGCAGATCACGACCGATCACGAACGCGATCTCCGCTTCTGCACGAGGTTGCAGCAACCGACCGATGTCGATGTCGCCGCCCTCGTCGGCGGCCATGTCGGCGAACAGCATGCCGTAGTCGGGGCGGTCGACACCGAGCTGGCTCTGGACGGCGGTCGACGTGAGCCCGATCTTGCGACCCACGAGGCGTCGCCCGTCCGCCAGCCAGCGTTCGGTGTTCGCCTCCTGCACGGCGTAGGCGTCGTCGATCGACGCTCCGTCCAGCAGGTCGACCACCGGTTCGCAGGCGACTCGGCGGTCGTGAGCGTCGAGCAGGCGGTCGGCGGCCGCAGTGACGAGGTCGGGGGAGATCGTGGTCACGTCGCGCCCCGTCACATCTTCACGCAGACGTTGCTGGCCTCGGTGTAGAACTCGAGGCTGTGCACGCCGCCCTCGCGGCCGATGCCGGAGGCCTTCATGCCGCCGAACGAGGTGCGCAGGTCGCGCAGGAACCACGAGTTGACCCAGCACAGACCGACGTCGAGCCTCGCCGCAACACGATGTGCCCGCCGCAGGTCGCTCGTCCACACGGTGGCGGCGAGTCCGTACGGTGTGTCGTTCGCGAGGGCGACCACTTCGTCCTCCGAGTCGAACGGCCGCACGTGGCAGCACGGCCCGAAGATCTCGTCGGTGATCACGCTCGCGTCGTCGGGGAGCCCCGTCCAGATCGTCGGTTCGACCCACGCGCCCTTCGCGAACTCGTCGCCGACATCGGGAACACCACCGCCGAGCACGACGGTCGCCCCCTCGTCGACGGCCCGCTGGTAGTAGCCGAGCACCTTCTCGCGGTGTTCGTGGCTGATCAGCGGTCCGAGCTCGGTCGCGGGATCGGTCGGGTCACCGATCGTCATCTCGCCCGCCGCAGCGGCGAGCCGGGAGACGAAGTCGTCGAAGATCGGCCGTTCGACGTAGACCCGTTCGGTGCCGAGGCACACCTGACCCGAGTTGGCGAAGGCCGAGCGGACAGTGCCGGCCACCGCCTCGTCGAGATCGGCATCGGCGAACACGATGCCGGGGTTCTTGCCACCCATCTCGAGCGAGACGTCGCGCAGGCCCACCGACGCAGCCTGCATGATGGCCTGACCGGTGCGTGTCTCACCGGTGAACGTGATCGCGTCGACATCGGGATGACTGGTGAGGAACTCGCCGGCCGACCCCGGGCCGAAACCGTGCACGACGTTGTACACGCCGGCGGGCACACCCACGGCGTTCATCACCTCGCCGAGCAGCGTTGCCGTCGCCGGAGTCTCCTCCGATGGTTTGACGACGACGGCATTCCCACACGCCAGCGCGGGGCCCACCTTCCACGTCATCAGCAACAACGGCAGGTTCCACGGGCACACCACGGCGATCACCCCCTTCGGACGGCGCAACCCGTAGTTGAACGCGCCGGCCCCGTCGGGGGTGTCGGTGAGGAAGAACTCCGTGGGCTCGCTCTTGATGACGTCGGCGAACACTCGGAAGTTCGCGGCGCCACGCGGGATGTCGATGTGACTCGCGATCGACACCGGTTTTCCGGTGTCGGCCATCTCCGCAGCGAGGAAGTCGTCGAAGCGACGATCGATCTCGTTCGCCACGGCGTGCAACATGGCGCTTCGCTCGTTGACCGGCATCGAGCCCCACTCGCCCACGAGTGCGGCCCGGGCAGCCGCCACTGACGCGTCGACATCGACCTGCGACGCCTCGTGCACCGTGCCGATGACCGAGCCGTCGAGCGGCGAGCGATCCTCGAACGTGGCGCCCGAGGAACCGACGCGGTACTCGCCGGCGATGAAGTTCTTGAATTCGATGGGTGATCGAGATGGCATCGACTCACTCCTCCTTGTCGTGGATGGGAACCTGACGCTGGCCGGTATCGATCAGGTGTAGACGCTGAGGAACGCGTCGTTGAGCTCGCGCTCGTAGTAGAAGATGCCCTTGCCGATCTGGTCGGGCGTCCAACTGCGCGTGGGGTTGTCCGGGTAGTAGGTGTAGCCACCGGCGAACACCTCGTTGCGGTTGCCGCACGGGTCGAAGAAGTAGATCGTCTGCCCGCGGGTGATGCCGTGACGGGTGGGGCCCACGTCGATCGGGATGTCGTAGTACGCCATGATGTCGCCGGCGTGGGTGACCTCGTTGACCGTCTCGAGGTAGAACGCGGCGTGGTGGAATCGTCCCGGATCCGGATTGGTGACGAACGCGATGTCGTGGGCCTTCATGCCGCACGTGAGCCACACGGCGATGCCGCCCGGACCGAGGTCGGCCTGTTCGGCGACCCGGAACCCGAGCACGTCACAGAACAGGTCGGAGACCGCCTCGATGTTCGGGCCGTACAGGAGCGCGTGGTCGAAACGGGTGCACCCCATGCCACGGGGTTCGGCCTGCCAGACGTTCGGATTGACCACCTCGGGGCCGAAGTCCGATCGGTCCATCTGGGCGTACAACTCGATGCGGTGGCCACTCGGGATCTCGAAGCCGACGCGGCGACCGATGCCGGGCTGCTCGCCGGCCTCGATGTGGTCGATGCTGACGTTGTACGCCTCGAGCTTCGCGGTGAGTTCGTTGAGCGTGGCCTCGTCGAGCACCTTGAACGCCATCACGTCCATGCCGGCCTCGTCGGCCTCGCGGAGGATGACACTGTGGCGATCGAACTCGTCCCAGCCCTTCAGGTAGACGCGTCCGTCACTCCCGGTGCCGACCTCGTGCAGCCCGAGACGATCGCGGTAGTGGACGACCGCCTCGTCCATGTCGAGGACTCGGATCTGGATGAAACCTGGACGGAGAACTCCGTTGATTGCCATGGTGTGTGCCCCTCGTGTACTCGGTTGGTTGGTGTTTGTTGGGTTGGTGTTGATTGGTTGGTGGATCCGTGCGGGTCGGGTGGACGATCTGCCGATCGCGATCGGTCAGGCAGAGGACAACGTCGGAACCGGTGCCGGCTCGCAACGCACGGTGATGTCCGACGTCGGGACCGTGCGGCAGGCGAGCACGATGCCGGCCGCCTCGTCGGCCTCCGAGACGTGTCTCCGGCTCATCCGTTTGGTGGCATAGCTGCCCTCGATGACCCGGACCCGACACACCCCGCAACCACCTCCGCGGCATCCGACCGAGATGGCGGTTGCCTGATGGGCGATCATCTCGTGCAACAGGCGACCGCCGTCGCGGACATCGAACGTCACGGTGGCGTCGCCCTCGACGACGGTGCAGCGGTGGGTGCGGCTCCCGAGCTCCATCACAGCCTCTTGAACAGCGGGCTGCGGGCGAGGCTGGATTCGCCGTCGGCGGCGGTGACGAACTTCTCGGTGAAGATGTCGCGCTCGAACAACCGGCCCTTCATCAGCGAGCGGATGCACGCCTCGATCATGGGCGGTGGACCGCACAGGTACGCCGACATGCCCTTGAACGATCCGTCGAAGCAGCGTTCGGCGGCCTCGTGGACGTACCCGATCTCGCCGGTCCAGTCGCCGAGCGCCGCATCGTGTTCGCTCAGCACGGGCACGTAGGTGAAGTTCTCGTGTGCAGTTTCGAGCGCCCGGAACTCGTCGGCGAAGTACACGTCGTTCACCGTGCGAACACCGTGCACCAGCGTGATGTCCTGGTCGCAGCCCGACTCGAGCAGGTCGAGCACCATCGACTTGGGGCTCGACAAACCCGAGCCACCGGCCAGGAACAGCATCGGCTTGGCCGCTGAACGGCGCACGAAGAAGCGCCCGTACGGACCGGAGAACCGGACCTGGTCCCCGACAGCGAGCTCGCTGTGCAAGCGGGGGGTGGCTTCACCGCCGGGGACCAGGCGAACGTGGAGTTCGATCTCCTTCTCACGCGAGGGACTGCTGGCGATCGAGAACGCCCGTGGCCGCTCGACGCCGTCGACGTACAGGTTGATGTACTGCCCCGCCTGGAACTCGATCGGTTCGTCGAGGGTGATCCAGATGCCCAGGATGTCGGCGGTCAGGTGCTCGAGCCGCGACACGGTCCCGGTGAAGTCCCGCACGGGACGCACGACGGCGTCGGGCTCCTCGTCGACGTCGGCCTCGATCACGACGTCGGAGGTCGCGGTCGCGGAACACGCGAGCGTGAATCCGTCCTCACGTTCGAAATCCATCAGGGCGAACGGCGATGCCTCACCATGGTCGACGTCGCCCTCGAGCACCTGCACCTTGCAGGTGCCACACAATCCGTGACCGCACGCGTGGGGGAGCCAGACGCCGGCACGCAGGCAGGCATCGAGCAGCGTCTGGCCGTCGGCGACCTCGACCGACTCCTCGATCGGTTCGATGGTGAGTGTGCGGGCCATCGGATCGGGTCAGGCGCCGGACTCGCCGAGGCCGTCGAGGCCGGGTGTCCAGAAGCGCAGCAGCGACTTGTGGCCGACGCCCTGGTCGCCCAGCGAGGCGTCCATGTCGGGCACGAACTCCTCACCGTCGAGGGTCCAACGTACGGTCGACCAGTCGATCTTCTCGAAGTCCGGGTGGGCCCCGTAGAACTCCGGGATCAGTTCGCCGACGAGTGCGGCGAACGGCATCTGCGGCGGCAGCGGGAACGCGAGCGCCGCGCAGAACATCAGGTGCTTCTCCCAGTGGAGGTACACCAGTTGGTTCGGTCCGAAGTTCTCGACGGCGTCGAGGACCTGGCCCTCGTAGCCCGGTTCGAGTGCAACAACAGCCATGATCAGCTCCTCAGCTCTGGGCGGCGCCGACTCGGCGGCCCGCCATCCATTCGTTCCACAGCGCTTCCTCGGGTGAGCCCTCGTAGGCCATGTTGTCCGCTCCCAGATTCAGGTGGTACCAGTTCAAGACGTCGGGGATCTCGGCCCCACCGCAGTTGCCCTGGAAGATCTGGTGCACCGGCAGCCAGGCCTGGACGTACTTCTCCGGCTCGTGGTCGAAGATGTACTGACAGCCGTCGCTGCAGAAGTGGTAGCGGTCACCGTTGTAGACCTGTGAGCGGAACGAGATCGTCGTCGGATCGTCCGGCTCGGTGAATCCCATCGGGATCTGGCACACCTGGCACAGCTGCGGCAGCGCCATGTTGTAGAAGCGGTTGCCGTCGGCGGCCATCTGCTTCCACAGGTCGAGGCGCGGCTTGTAGTACTTGTCGAACGTGGCGGGGTACTGCTCCGACAGCCAGGCGCTGTGTTCGTCGTCGATGTCCCAGGTGTGGAACCCGGCGGCATGGGTGTACTGGTAGAAGATCGCCCACACCTCGTGGCTGATGCGATCCTTCTCCTTCATCGCGATGTCGGCGTGCAGCGGCGGGCGGATGCCGTACCGTGCGAGGTCGTCGAACAGCGCCCCACCCTGCTCCTCGAAGTACATCTCCCAGGCGTCCTTCCAGGACATGATCTTCTTGGGGAGCATGTAGTCCATCATCATCCCGACGAGGCTGAGCAGCCGGTAGCCACGCCAGAACCACTTGTCGATCCAGTGCTGGACGATGGGGATGTTGTCCTCGTCCTGCTCGAGGAGGAACTTGATCACCTCGAGGCCGAGCGTCATGTGACGTGACTCGTCGGACTGGGCGCTGAAGCCGAAGGTGACCGTGGCGAGGTCGCCGTTGTAGGCGGCGCCCGACATGAACGGCACGAACAGCAGATTGGTCAGGACGTACTCGAAGCTGAACGAGATCGCCGTGAAGAACTCGAACGGACCGGCCGACACGGCGTCGTCGAAGAACGACTTCGGCACCGACAGGTACCACACGCGGTCGTGCATGTGGGTGAAGTCGTGCAGGCCGTCGAAGTACTTGTTGTAGTGGCTGATCGCGTGGATCTGGGTCTGGGCGTGACGGAGTTCGTCGATCGACTGCATCTGCGCGGCCACCTGGGCCCCGGTGCCACGGATGTTGCGACCGAGATGCGCGAAGTGCCGGTGCGCCTGGTACTCGAGCGGGCTCACGCCGGTCAGGAACAGCTTGAGCGCCCCGAGGTACCGAGCATCACTCAGGCCGAGTTGGCCGTTGTTCTGCGCGTACGAGTCGATGACCGCATAGAGCTTGCGCTCCTTCTCGGCCTGGTACTTCCAGTACGCGTCCTGCGTGAGTCGGAACGGGTCGACCCAGTCGTCCCAGTTGTGGATCTTGATGCCCTCGAACTTGTCGTAGGGGTACACGTCGTCCATGTCCTGGTACGTCGTGTCCCAGGCGAGGCCGCGGGTCATCAGCTCGTACTTGCGCTTGAGAGGGATCTTCTTGCTCATGGTCGTCTCCTGTTCCGGCCCGGTCAGTTCCAGGCGAGTTCGAACTTGTCGTCGTCTTCGTCGATGTTCCCCGACAGCGAGATCATCGAGAGGTGGAGCTCCTGGGGGTCCCAGTCGCGGCCGATGCGCTCGCTGACCGAGGCGGCGTTGATCGTGAGCCGGCCCGGGCAGTCGACCTTCACCATCGCCGGGAAGTGCGCCACGGTGGCGTGCGGGTTGTCGGCCTCGATCGCCTCGACGATCGGCCGGGCGTCCTCGGTGTTCTGGAACGTGATCGACACGGCATTGGTGGCAGCGTGCAGATTCTCGGTGGTCATGGCGGTGGGCCTTTCCTGGCTGTTCTGGTGGGTCAGGCCGTGAGGCCGAGGTTGGCCGCCCGGGCGTCGAGGCCCTCGCGGATGGTCTGGACGGCATCGGAAGTGCCGAGCACCGTGGTCGCCAGCGGCGCGGCGGCCTCGACGGCACGGTCGCGCCAGGTGCGGTACCACCCGCTGATCAGCTCGGCATTGGCGGCCGACTCCTTCGCGGCGACCTCGACGAGGGCATCGACCCAGCGGGCGTTGTCCTTCATCCAGTCGACCATGAACTCGCTCATCATCGACACCGCCGTGGCGCCGTGGTCGAGCCCTGCGTCGTCGAAGGTGCCGTACACGAGCGGATGGATGATGCCGTCGGCAGCGAGGTACTGGGCGATGAACGTTTCGTACCAGTCGGTGACGACGAGGCTGTCCTCGACCATGTGCCGGATGCCCTGCCAGTCGTCGGCGCCGAGCCACGCCTCGCGGGCCCGTTCGAGGCCGGCTTCGTCGTTGCCGTCGAGCACGAGCCCGATCCGCGTGAGCAGCTGCGCCATGCCGAGGCGATCGCATGCGGCGAACATCGCTGCGCTGGTGACTCGGGATCCGTAGCCGTAGTCGGTGACACGCAGGCTGTTGAGATCGGCGGCCCACTCGTAGTGGCGCAGCGGCACGAGGTAGTGACGCACCGTGTCGAGCCATGCGGGCTCGATGCGAGCGACGAGGTCGCGGTCGTCGACGAACTCGAAGGCCCGGTCGGCGGCCGCGTTCATGTTCGCCCGATTGATGTTGTAGGTGGCGTAGTAGAACTGCCGAGGGTCGCTGAAGGCGTACCAGTCGTCCATCACCACGGCGGTCCGGCTCGTGTCGAAGATCTCGAACTCCGGTGCCCAGAGTGGTCGGTAGTGGAAGTTGACGGTTGCCTGCACGTCGAGTGTCGCTTCGTCGTAGCGCGAGGCCGGTCGGTCCTCGCCGTAGCGGCGAGCGATGTGGCTGAACGTCGATCGCCTCGGGGTGAAGCTCTCGGACTTGATCTCGATGTTCATGTGATCCCCTCTGTTGCGCCGGCTCGACCGGCTCAGCTCGATGCGTTCTCGGCGAGGTGCAACAGCTCGAGCGCTGCCTCACCGTCCGCGGGCAACATCCGTGCGTGGTGCTCGTCGCAGAAGGCCCTGAACTCGTGATACGGCATCACGAGTTCGACGGCCAGCTCCTCTCCGAGTGAGAACTCGAACTCGACGAACCGTGATCGACGCACCCCGGTGACCCGTACGGATGCGTCCCCCCAGTCGGTCATGTCTCCTCCATCACTCGGATGGGGTCATCCAACTCCCCCGAAACTCGTCTGTCAAGCCAAATTTCGGAGATTATGTATTTTCTCGGAGACTCTTGACTGATCTCGGTGATTCCACGAGTATCTCAGTTGACGCGAACCGATGGCCGATACGGTTGGCGATCGAACGGCGAGGACGAACGACATGACTGCACTCGACAGCGACATCATCTACCGGGGCCAGAACACCTCGATGCCGTTGACCCGCGTCGAGGAGACCGTCGACGCGATCCGAGCCGACATCATCTCCGGCGAACTCGAGCCGGGCTCCAAACTGGCCGTCGAGCACATCCGCAAGCGCTACGGCGTCGGTTCGTCGACGATCCGCGAGGCCCTGTCGCTGCTGCTGCCCGATGGGCTCGTCACCGCTCGAGGGCAACGAGGTTTCGCAGTGTCATCGATCTCCATTGCCGACCTCCAGGACCTCAGCAACACCCGCATCCTCCTGGAGACCAGCGCGCTGCGCGAGTCGATCGCCGCGGGCCGCGACGACTGGGAGACCGGGATCATCGCGTCGTTCCACCATCTGTCGAAGGCCCAGGAGGCGTTGGGACGGGGCGACGAAGGGTCGGCAGCCGAATGGGAGATCCGCAATCACCAGTTCCACGAGGCCACCACCGCCGCGTGCGGGTCGCGTTGGGTGCTCCGGATGCTCGACATCCTGCACCATCACACCGAGCGCTACCGACGCCTCGCCCTGACCGACACGAGCATTCCCCGCGATGTCCAGGCCGAGCATCTCGCGCTGATGGAGGCCACGCTGGCCCGTGACGCCGACACGGCGTGCGAGGTCGCCGCGGCACACATCCAACGCACGACCGACGTGCTCGCCGCACTCTACGGCGAGGCGATGAACGGCACCGACTGACCCGACGGCACACGCGATGAGGACGATCACGACGCCGCGTATCACCGCCGAGGGAGCCAGGGACCTGATCGCTGCGGCCCGTTCGATAGCGGAGGCGATGGACGTCGCGGTCGTGATCCACGTCGCCGACCCGGCGGGAAACCCCGTCGCGATGGAGCGGATGGACCACAGCCCGTTGTTCTCGATCGAGATCGCCCGGAAGAAGGCCTGGACCGCAGCTGCCGCAGGCACGCCGACACGTGATCTCGCCGCCGCCTTCAACGACTCGCCGGCCCTGTTGCACGGTGTTGCAGGCAACGTCGACGACCTGATCACGGTGGGAGGCGGCGTACCGATCCGGGTCGACGCCGACGTGGCCGGATCACTCGGTGTGTCGGGGGCGAGCGAGGAGCAGGACCACGAGATCGCGTCCGGCGCCGTCACCAGCGTGTTCGGGTGAGCGGCCACCGCTCGCTCACCGACGAGCGCTGCCGCGCCGTCGCCGCTGAGTTGCGGAGAGCCGAACGATCCGCTGAGCCGATACGGCTGCTCACCGAACGCTACGCCGAGCTCACGTGGGCGGACGCCCGGACCATCGCACGCGCTCGTGATCGACTGCGCGTCGCCGACGGTGAACGACTGTTGGGATACAAACTCGGTTGGACGTCGGCAGCGATGCGCGAGGCCCTTGGGATCGAGCAACCGAATTGGGGGACCCTCTGGAGTTCTCATCACGCCACCGACGCCCGCATCGACGAGACCCGACTGATCCACCCCAAGATCGAACCCGAGCTGGTGTTCCACTCGTCCGTCGACCTCGAGGGAGCGGTCACTGTCGAGCAGGTCGAACGGAGCGCCGGCCTGTGGTCGCTGGGGCTCGAGGTCGTCGATCCACGATTCCCCGACTACGGGTTCCGTTGGCTCGACAACACCGCCGACAACTCGTCGGCGGCCCGCATCGTCACCGGTCAGCGCACCCACCTCGATGCACCCGCCGCCGAAAGGGTCGACTTCACCGACGGAGACGAACACCGTTCCGGTACCGGAGCGAACGCACTCGGTGACCCACTCGCCGCGGTGGCGTGGCTCGTAGGGTCGCTGGCCGACGAAGGCGAAACCCTGCGGGCGGGACAGATGGTCTTCACCGGCGGCCTGACGGCACCCTTCGATGTCGTCGACTCGCGACGCTACGAGCTGGTGTCCGAGCACCTCGCAGCGGTACACGCAGCGGCGGGCTCCCCGCCGGATCTCTGAGTGGCTGCTGCATCCGGGCTCTGACCCCGGATGCAACAGTGGGGGCATGACGATTCGAGTGGGGTTCTACGGGACCGGGTTCATCGCCCGGACCCACAACTGGTTCCTCAAGCACGCGACGGTCGACCATCGGATCGTCGCAGTGCACGATCCGGCGACCGAGCGGGCGCAGGCGTTCGCCGATCGCGTCGGTGCCGATGTCGTCGGCGAGGACGAGTTGCTCGACCGTGTCGACGCGGTGTTCGTCACCACGTGGACGTCGGAACACGCTCGGCTCGTGGCCAACGCCGCCGAACGGGGTCTCGCGGTCTTCAGCGAGAAGCCGCTCGCGGCCGACGCGACGATCGCACGATCGATGGTCGACTCCGTGGAGGCGGCAGGCGTCGTCAACCAGGTCGGGTTGATCCTGCGATTCGAGCCCCAGTTCATCCACACCCGCACACTGCTCGCCGACCCGCGGGCCGGACAGATGCTCGCCGTGTCGTTCCGCGACGATCAGTTCATCCCGATCCAGAGCCACTACGGCTCGACGTGGCGCATCGACCCGGCGAGATGCGGCCGGGGCACGTTGCTCGAGCACTCGATCCACGATGTCGACATCCTGCAGTGGCTCGCCGGCCCGGTCGACGCAGTGAGCGGTGTGGTCAGAGAAGTGCACGGGCACCCGCGCATCGACGACGTCGCCGTGGCCCGGCTCGAGTTCACCAACGGCGCCGTCGCGTCGCTCACCTCGATCTGGCACGACATGGTCAACCGCCCGAGCCTGCGCCACATCGAGGTGTTCTGCGAGAACCTCTACGTTCGTCTCGACGGCACTCCCGAAGGCGAACTCGTGTGGCAGTTCACCGGCGAGGACACCCACTCGCTGCAGGGCGAGGCGCTCGCAGCCGCGTGCGTCGAAGCCGGCCGGGCCGAAGCGGCCGACCTGGTCCTCGTGCCCGGCGGAGCGATGTTCAACCCGCTCAACGCGTTCCTCGCCGCGATCCGCGACGGTCGCTCCTCACCACTGCCGATGAGCGAAGCGCTCCCCGCCCACCAGCTCGTCGATGCGATCTACGCCTCCGCCGACCAGGGCGGTGCGGTCGTGTCAACGACCTGACGACCTGACGATCGGTGCGAGCGATTCGTCGGCGCCGACGACGACGTCGGCGGCCGTGTGACATTTCTGCGCGATCGATCCGATCCGTCATCCGGGGCACCGCCGGGGGGCGTACACGGTGATCTCGACAACAGATCGAGCCACCCACCCACCCCCCAGGAGGAACCATGAAGAAGATCCGCACACTCGTGGCCGGCGCCATCGGTGCTGCCGTCATCGTCGGCGGCAGCGTGTCCGCTGCACCGGCACAGGCCCAGGCGCCATCGATCCTCGACATCGTGGCCGGCAGCCTGAACGACAACGGCGGCGCGCCGACCGACAACCGCTGGAACGACTTCGACATCCTGGCCAACGCCGTCGGAGCGCTCGGCCTCGGCGACGCAGTGGCGGGCCTCGACGGCGCAACGGTCTTCGCTCCGACCGACGCCAGCTTCCGCGGGCTGGTCGCCGATCTCACGAACACCCCCGTGTGGAAGCTGAAGGAGGCCGACGTGTTGAACACGATCGTGTCGCTCACGGCCGACCAGGCGATCAAGGACGGTCTGACGACGACCGTGCTGTACCACGTGAGCCCGCAGAACGACATCAACCCGCTCCGCTCACGCACGGCGATCCCGACCGTCGCCGGTGTCGACATCAAGCCGATCCCGCTGCGTTTCAGCAGCATCCTGCGCGACGGCGACCGCAACGACTTCAACCCGTTCGTGGTCGGTGGCCCGATCAGCGCGTCGAACGGCACGGTCTACGTGATCGCCGGGGTGCTGCGCCCGATCGACCTCAAGGCGCTCTTCCCGCTCGACTGAGGTCCGCCACGGACTGCGGCAGGGACCGGGATCCCTGCCGCAGTCTCAGGCGAACATGCGCGACAGGATCCCGGCCGAATAGTGCTGGGCGAGCGTCTCCAGGAACACCGGGAAGTCGATCGATGCAGTACCGCTCGACAGATCCGAGATCGAGCGGATCACGCACAGCGGCACGTCGCCGTGCTCGAGACACACCTGCGCAACCGCCGCCCCCTCCATGTCGACGCACAGCGCTCCAGGTGTGCGGGTTCGCACGATGGCTTTCAGATCGCCCTCGATGAACTCGTCGCCCGTGGCGATCTGACCGACGTGAACCCGCGGCCGGTCGATCCCGAGCTCGGCCCGGCGCTGCGGATCGACGATCGCGTCGATGTCGTCGACAAAGGACTGGGCCGCCGAAGTGGCCAGCGTGGTCAACGCCTCGTCGGTTCGGATCTCGACGACACCGGACAGCGGGATCTCACCGCGGACGAACATCTCCGGTGGGCCCTGCAGGTCGTGTTGGATCAGGTCGGTCGCCACGACGATGTCCCCGATCCGGAGGTCGTCGGCGAGCGCTCCCGCAATGCCCGTGAAGACGATCGCATCGACGTCGAAGTCGCGGATCATCGTCGCGGCGGTGATCGCCGCGGCAACCTTGCCGATGCGCGACTGCACGAGCGTGACGCGCTGATCGCCGAGCCGACCCTGGTGGAAGCGCCGTCCGACCCGTTCGGTGATCGCCTCGTCGGTGAGCACTTCGTGCAGCCGCTGCACCTCTTCGGGCATCGCCCCGATCACACCGATGTGGGAGTGGGCGACGGGCATCGCCCGAGCGTAGATCGGGACCGCGCCGCGAAGGTCAGGCGGTGGGCGACGGGGTGCGACGCGACGCCGGCACCGAGCACGCCTTCATCGACTGGCCGAACAGCGGGTTGATCGGGCAGACACCGGACACGCCGGTGGCGATCGGCAGCAGTGCGAAGACCGCGAGCACAGTCCCGAGCACCCCGCCGACGAGCAGCCCGACTCCGATGAGCGCGAGCCCGCCGATCACCCGGATCCAGCGACCGGTCGTCGTGTTCATGAACATGAGGAACTTCATGATCGAAGTATACCCCCAGGGGTATCATTCCACGCGCGGGCCGTGTTGGCGGGCGCCCGGGCGAGTATTAGGCTTGCTTAACCATGGGCAAGAAGCAAGCAACACGCATCGTTGCGGTGGTCGCGGCAGCGACGCTGGTCATCGCTGCCTGCGGGAGCGACAGCGGCGCCGACGACGCCGAAGGAGCCACGGAAGCCACATCGTCGACCGATGATGCGGGCACCGTCACCGTGTACACCGGGCGCCACTACGGCATCGAGTCCGTCTTCGACGAGTTCACCGCCGACACCGGTATCGAGGTCCGCTTCACCACCGGCAACGACCCCGAACTCCGCGAGCGACTGGTCGCCGAAGGCGCCAACACCCCTGCCGACGTCCTGATGACGGCCGATGCCGCGAACGTCGAGCTCGCGGCCGACGCCGGGGTCCTCGCCTCGGTCGACAGCACCACACTGACGGACGCGATCCCCGCAGAGCTCCGCAGTGCGGACAACGACTGGTTCGCGCTGAGCCGGCGTGCCCGGGTGATCGTCGCCAGCACCGAGCGTGTCGACGACCCGCCGACCACCTACGCCGGCGTCGGCGACCCCGAGTGGAAGGGCAACATCTGCCTGCGGCCGAGCACACACCCGTACACCCAGTCGCTGGTCGCCAGCCTGATCATCGCCGAGGGCGAGGAGCGCGCCACCGAGATCGTGCAGTCGTGGGTCGACAACGACCCGCTCTACATCAACAGCGACACCGACATCTACAAGGCCGTCGCCGACGGCGAGTGCGACGTCGCACTCGCCAATACGTACTACCTGGGCCGTCTCCTCACCGAGAACCCGGAGTTCCCCGTCGAGATCGTGTGGCCCGAACAGGACGGGCGCGGCGCACACGTCAACGTGAGCACGGCCGCTGTCACGAAGAACGCGCCGAACCCCGACGCCGCGCTCGCGCTCGTCGAGTGGCTCGCCACCGACGGCCAGCAGGCATTCGCCGACGCCAACTTCGAGTTCCCCGCCGACCCTGACGTCGAGCCGAACGAGATCATCGCGAGCTGGGGAGAGTTCGTGGCCGACCTCGCTGCAGTCACGCAGCTCGGCGAGTTCCAGCCGACGGCGATCGAGGTGCTGAGCGCCACCGGCTACGAGTGATCCGATGACCGACGCCGCGACGCTGCGCCACCAGGCCCGAACACTGTCGGGTTCGATCGTGATCTTCGCGATCGCGTTCGTCGTCGCTCTCCCGATCCTGGTGATCGTGTGGTCGATCGTCCAGCCGAGCACCGATGTCTGGCGCGAGTTGTGGGCGACCCGGCTGCCCGGGATGATCCGCGACACCGCCACCCTCCTGGTGACCGTGCTCGCCGGAACCGTCGTGCTCGGCACCTCGCTCGCCTGGCTGGTGACCGCCTATCAGTTCCCCGGACGCCGGCTCCTCGGCTGGTTGCTCGTGACCCCGCTCGCGATCCCCGGCTACGTGCTCGGGTTCGTGTGGCTCGACACGCTGCAGGAACCGCTCGGCGCCCGCCAGGTGCGCTCGATCTGGCTGTGCGCGCTCGTGCTGACCCTCACGCTGTACCCGTACGTGTACCTGTTCGCCCGCGCCGCGTTCCGCGAGCAGTCGCAGCGGGCGGTCGACGTCGCTCGCAGTCTCGGATGCAGCCGCACCGAGGCGTTCTGGCGGGTCGTGCTGCCGATGGCGCGCCCCTCGATCGCCGGTGGCGCCGCACTCGTCGGCATGGAGGTGCTCACCGACGTGGGCACCGTTCGGCTGTTCAACGTCTCGACGATCGCCGATGGCGTGCTGCGGGTGTGGTTCGGCACCGGTGATCGCAACGCAGCAGCGGAACTCTCGGTGCTGTTGATCGGCGTCGCCGTGTTCCTGATCGCTGCCGAGCGGCTGATGCGCGGCCGGGCGCGCTACACGCAGAGCGGTACGAGGGTCGGGCTGCAGGTGCACCGCCTGAAGGGGCCCGCTGCCGCGAGCGCCACGATCGCCGGGTGGGGTGTCTTCACGATCGCTGTCGCACTCCCGGTGCTCCGGCTGACCACGTGGGCCAACGAGGCCCGTCAGACCGATCAGACCGCCACGGTGGCGGGCGATCTCCCGTTCCACCTGATGTCCTCGCTGCGTATCGCGGCGATCGCAACCATCGCCTGCCTCGTGCTCGGTGTGGTCCTCGTGATCGGCCTGAACCGCAAGCGTGCGAGCGGCGCCGTCATGGCGCGGCTCGCCACGCTCGGATATGCCGTTCCCGGACCCGTCGTCGCCATCGGCGTGCTGGTGACGCTCGCGGCGCTCGATCGCTCCGGATGGCTTCCCGACGGCTGGCTGCTCGTCGGTTCGGTGGTCGGCCTGATCTATGCGCTGGTCGTGCGCTTCCTCGCAGTCGCCTATCAGGGGATCGACTCGAGCGTCGGCAAGGTGTCGCCGTCGATGATCGCCAGCGCACGGACGCTCGGCGCCGGACGATTCCGAGTGGCCATCCGGGTCGAACTCCCGCTCGCCGCTGCCGGCATCATCGCGGCGTCCGTCCTGGTCGCGATCGACACACTGAAGGAGTTGCCGATCACGCTGCTGCTGCGCCCGTTCGGCACCGAAACCCTGCCGATCTGGGTGTGGCAGGCGACGTCGGAGAGTCTCTGGGTCCAGGCGGCGGTGCCGTCGCTCGCCATCGTTGCAGTCGGAATGGTGCTCGTGGCCACACTGCTGTGGGCACTCGAACACGGCGCGGAGACCGTGTCGTGACCACCGTCGAGACCGATGCGTCCGAACGGGCGGCGAACGATCGCGTGGCAGGCATCGACGGCGCACGTGCCGATACCGTTGCCGACCGCATGACGTCCTCCGCAGCTTCCGATGCGCCTGGCGTCGCGTTGGCGGTCGACGACGTGAGCCGCCGTCTCGGCGATCGCAACGTGGTCGACCACGTGTCGTTCGATGTCGCCGACGGCGAGCTCATGGTGCTGGTCGGCCCCAGCGGGTGCGGGAAGTCGACGCTCCTGCGGATCATCGCCGGCCTCGACGCCGCCGCGACCGGCCGGATCGAACTCGACGGCAGCGATGTGACTGCGCTCGCTCCCGAGCGCAGGCGCATCGGACTCGTGTTCCAGGACCACGCCCTGTTCCCACATCGCAGCGTCGAGCAGAACATCGCCTTCGGACTCAAGCACCTCGATCGGCGGGCCCGTGCCCGACGGGTCGACGAGGTGCTCGAGCTGGTCCGGCTCCCAGGGGTCGGCAAGCGCTACCCGCACGAGCTGTCGGGCGGCGAGCAGCAGCGCATCGCGCTCGCCCGAGCGTTGGCCCCGGATCCGGCGGTCGTCCTGCTCGACGAACCCTTCGCAAGCCTCGACTCCACGCTGCGCGACGACGTCCGCACCGATGTCGTCGCTGCCCTGCGCGCTCGCAACGCGGCAGCGGTCCTCGTCACCCACGAGCGCGCCGAGGCGCTCGCACTCGGCGACCGCATCGCGGTGATGTCGGCGGGCCGAGTGCTCCAGATCGACCGCCCCGACGAGGTGTACGAGCGGCCGGTCGACCGCTTCGTCGCCGAGTTCCTCGGCGAGACGTCGTTCCTGCCCGACGGGGACCACGTCGTGATGGCGCGCCCGCACGATCTCGCGGTCATCGCCGGCGGCGCGGACACCGTGATGACGCGGCGGTACCTCGGTGCGGCGTGGCGCTACGGGGTCCGCCGGGCCGACGGTGTCGAGGTCGAGGTCGACGCACCCGGATCGCCTGGCGCCCCGCCGCTCGACGTCGGTGCAGCGTGCACGGTGTCGGTCTCGGCGCCGCACCCGCTCCACCGGCTCTCGCCCTGACCGCGAGGCCGCCTACGGTGCGGCGGATGGAACTGAACGATCGTGTCGTCGTCGTGACCGGAGCCGGCTCGGGCATCGGCGAGGCCATCGCCCGCGCTGCTCATGCCGCCGGTGCGCGCCATGTGGTGGTCGCCGACCTCGATGGTGCCGAGGCCGAACGCGTGGCCTCCGAGATCGGTGGCACCGCCGTCGCGATCGACGTCCGCGACGAATCGGCGATCGTCGAGATGGTCGAATCGACGCTCGATGCCCACGGCCCGATCGACCTGTTCGTGTCGAACGCCGGCTTCGTCACCGCGGCCGGCCTCGAGGACACCAACGAGGCGATCCAGACGATGTGGGAGGTGCACTGCATGGCCCACATCTACGCAGCACGAGCGGTCCTGCCGTCGATGATCACCCGCGGTGAGGGGTACCTGCTGAACACGGCGTCGGCGGCAGGACTGCTCACGCAGATCGGCTCGATGGCGTACTCGATGACCAAAGCGGCGGCGATCTCGCTCGCCGAGTGGCTGGCGATCTCCCATCATCACCAGGGCATCCGGGTCTCGGTGCTCTGCCCCCAGGCGGTGGCGACCAACATCGTGGCGAACAGCCCCGACAACCGGGCGGCGCGGGAAGCGAGCGGGGACGACGCCGCTGCCGCGTTCGAGGGCGGTGTGGCGAGCGGTGACGGCGTGCTCGATCCGGCCGACGTCGCCGCGATGTGTCTCGACGCAATCCGCGACGAGCGCTTCCTGATCCTCCCCCACCCCGAAGTGGCCACCTACGTCGAGCGCAAGGCCACCGACCGCGACCGCTGGCTCGCCGGCATGCGCCGCTTCCAGAGCGCCCTCCACCCCGACGGCGACCTCCCCGGCAACGCAATCGCCCCGTGAACGGGACAACACGGGTCAGACCCGTGTTGTCCTGCCGAATCGGAGGCGGCCGGCGTCGAGTGCTTGACTGACGGCATGACTGCGATCTCCGAATCCGTCCGTCTCGAGACCGTCACCGCCGACGTCGGCGACATCGCTCTGGTGATCGTCGACAATCCGCCGGTGAACGCGCTCAGTTGGCACGTGCGCCAAGGGTTGTTCGACGGCATCAACCAGGCGGTCGAGGGCGGCGCGAAGGCGATCGTCGTGATCTGCGACGGCCGCACGTTCATCGCCGGAGCCGACATCAGCGAGTTCGGCGGCAACGTGCCGCAGGCCGCAGGCCTCCACGAGGTGCAGGCCGCCATGGAAGATGCGGCGGTACCAGTGATCGCTGCGATCCACGGCACGGCGCTCGGCGGGGGCCTCGAAGTTGCGCTGTGTGCGCATTACCGTGTCGCCGTCGACTCGGCGAAGTTCGGTCTGCCCGAGGTCAACCTTGGCCTGCTTCCCGGCGCCGGCGGCACCCAGCGCCTCCCCCGTCTCGTCGGCGTGCCCAAGGCGCTGGAGATGATGACCTCGGGTCGCCACATCGGCACCGCCGAAGCTCTCGAAGCCGGACTGATCGACGATGTCACCACAGGGGGCCCGGCCGAGCTGCGCGAGGCTGCCATCGCCTTCGCCAACAAGGCCGTCGCGGACAGCCTCCCGCTCGCACGGGTTCGCGACCGGGACGAGAAGGTGCTGGAAGCTCGCGGCAACGAGCAGCTCTTCGCCGACTTCCGCAAGTCGATCGCCCGCAAGACACGTGGCTTCCTGGCGCCGGAGTACAACATCCAGTGCATCGAGGCAGCTGCCAACCTGCCGTTCGACGAGGGGTTGAAGGTGGAGGGCAAGCTCTTCATGGAGCTGATGACCGGCCCGCAGTCGGGTGCCCAGCGTTATGCGTTCTTCGCCGAGCGCGCCGCCAACAAGATCCCCGACATCGCCAAGGACACACCGCTGATCGACGTGCAGAAGTGCGGCGTACTCGGTGCCGGCACGATGGGCGGCGGCATCGCGATGAACTTCGCGAACGTCGGCATCCCGGTGACGATCGTCGAGCGCGACCAGGCCGCGCTCGACCGCGGCCTCGGCGTGGTCCGCAAGAACTACGAACGGTCCGCATCGCGCGGTTCGATCCCCCCCGAGGCGGTCGAGCAGCGGATGGCCCTGATCACGGGCTCGACCGACAAGGCGGACTTCGCCGACTGCGACATGGTGATCGAGGCCGTGTTCGAGGACATGGATCTCAAGAAGTCGATCTTCAAGGAGCTCGACGAGATCTGCAAGCCGGGCGCGATCCTGGCGTCCAACACGTCCGCGCTCGACATCAACGAGATCGCCTCGGTGACCTCTCGCCCCGAGAGCGTGATCGGGATGCACTTCTTCTCCCCCGCCAACGTGATGAAGCTGCTCGAGAACGTGCGGGGCGACAAGTCGTCCGACACCGTGGTCGCCACCACGATGGCGATCGGCAAGAAGATCGGCAAGGTGCCGGTGATGGTCGGCGTGTGCCGCGGGTTCGTCGGCAACCGCATGTTGTTCATGCGCGGCGCCGAGGCCGAACGGATGATCCTCGAGGGCGCCACGCCGGCCCAGGTCGACCGGGTGCTCTACGACTTCGGGTTCCCGATGGGGCCGTTCGCCATGAGCGACCTCGCCGGCCTCGACATCGGCTGGAAGGAGGAGACGTCGTCGAGCTCCACCATCCGCGAGGTGCTGTGCGAGAACGGTCGCCGCGGACAGAAGAACGGCAAGGGCTACTACACCTACGACCCTGACACCCGCGCGTCCACCCCCGACCCCGAGGTCGAGCAGCTGATCAAGGACTTCGCCGTCGGCAAGGGCATCGAGCAGCGCGAGGTCACCGACCAGGAAGTGCTCGAGCGTCTGCTCTATCCGATGGTCAACGAGGGGGCGAAGATCCTCGACGAGGGCATCGCCATCCGCGGGAGCGACATCGACGTCGTGTGGGTCAACGGCTACGGCTGGCCGCTGTACCGAGGCGGCCCGATGTACTGGGCCGACCAGGTCGGCCTGGCCGAGATCGTCGACAAGATCAAGGGCTACAGCGAGTCGCTCGGCGGCAACCACTGGAACCTGTCGCCCCTGCTCGAGCGCCTTGCTGCAGAAGGCGGAGCCCTCCACCAGTACAGCAACTGAATGAGACGTGGGGTCTGACCCCGCGTCTCATTTGCGCGAGGTGTGTCAGACTCGGCACCGATGGAGTCGAGCGCTGTTCACGATGTGCACGGCACATCCCGAGCGATGACAGGGTGGAGAGGGCGGTTCCGGTCACCGAGGGACACTCGCCTCGCCGGGAGGCTGATGATCGGTGTCGGGATCGCGGGGATGCTGATCGCCGTGTTCGGCATGATCGTCGGCTGGGTCTTCGTCGGGCAGTTGGCGACCGCGTCCGATGACAGCCTCGATGTGACCCTCCAATCGCTCGATGCGATCGACGACACGATCGACCTGGCCGACGACGTGCTCGTCTCGACCGCGGACGGCATCACCGCGCTCGCCGGCACGCTCACGGCGGTGTCGGGATCATTCGACGCCGGCACCCAGGCGATCGACGACATCGCCGGACTCGCCACCACGATCGGCCCGTCACTGGAGGATGCGGGCAGCACCGTGCGCAGGTTGGAGCGCATCGGCGACGACATCGACTCCGTGCTCCGTGCCCTGTCGAACCTTCCGCTCGCACCCGACTACGACCCGTCCGCCGGCCTCGGCGACACCTTCGGGCAACTCGCCGACACCCTCGAAGCGCTCCCGGGCCAGTTGGAGTCGACCTCGTCCAGCCTGACCGATTTCACCGGATCCGCCGACGAGTTGCAGCAGCAGCTCGATGCGCTCGCCGGGTCGGTCCAGTCGATCAGCGAAGATCTCGGCGACACCGGCACACTGGTCGATCAGTACCGCATGAGCGTCGACGACGCCCGCCAGCTCGCGCTCGACGCGAACAACGACCTCGACAACGGCGTGATCCTGATGCGGATCCTGCTCGTGATCGGCGGCATCACGCTCCTGCTCGGCCAGGTCGTGCCGCTCTGGCTCGGGCGGTCACTGCTCGACGACGCCGATCGCTCGGATGCCACCGCCGCCACGGCGTCCTGACAAGGTGTGACGCCATGACGATGAGCTTCCAGGAGGCGTGCGACGCGGTGTGTGCGCCCGGCACACGGTTCGAGATCCAGGAGATCGACGTGTTCGGCGTGCCGACCAAGGTGTTCACCGGAACGCCCCCCAACATGCGGTACCTGTTCGCCGCGGCCGCCGCCCGGACCGACGACTTCATCGTGTTCGAGGACGAGCGCTGGCCGATGCCGAGAGTGCTGGACCTGATCGGCCAGATCGGCCACGTCCTCGTGAACGACCTCGGCGTGACGAAGGGCGACCGGGTCGCTATCGCCATGCGCAACTACCCCGAGTGGATCGCCACGTTCGCGGCGATCACTGCCGTCGGCGCAGTCGCGGTGCCGATGAACGCCTGGTGGCAGACCGACGAAATGGTCTTCGCCCTCGACGACTGCGGCGCCGCCATCGTCGTCACCGATGCCGACCGCCTGAACCGGCTGCGGGAGGCCGAGCCGGGTTCGGTCGCCGCCAGGGTGGTCACCGTTCGCGAGGGCGCGGAGGCCCGCGATGACGACTGGCTCGACGTCGTCGACCTCGAATCGCTGCTCGAACCCGGCGCCGAGCTGCCGGACATCGACATCGACCCCGACGACGACGCGACGATCCTCTACACCTCCGGCACCACCGGCCACCCCAAGGGTGCCGTCTCGACCCACCGCGCCGTGACGAGTTCGCTGATGGCCTTCGCCGCCCGCAACGCCGTCACCAACCTCGCCGACCCACCGAGCGACGCCGACGAGCCGACGGAGAAGATCCAGCCGGCACTGATGCTGTGCGTCCCGCTGTTCCACGTCACGGGCCTCGTCCCGGTGATGCTCGGGGCCTTCGTCAACGGCTCGAAGCTCGTGATGACCTACCGCTGGGATCCCGACCGCGCCCTGGAGCTGATCGAGCGGGAGCGGGTCACCAACTTCGTCGGTGTGCCGACGATGAGCTGGGACCTCCTGGAGGCGCCGACGTTCGCGGAGCGAGACACCTCGAGCCTGCGATCGGTGGGCGGCGGCGGCGCGCCGATGCCGGCCGAACTCGTGAAGCGCATCGACGACAACTTCGCGAGGGGCCGCCCCAGCCTCGGCTACGGCATGACCGAGACCAACGCGTACGGTCCCGGGATCTCCGGGTCCGACTTCATGGCGCACCCGACATCGACGGGCCGCACGGTGCCGGTGATGGACATCCGGGTGACCGACCCGCTCGGTGAGGAACTGCCACGAGGCGAGACCGGCGAGATCTGGTTCCGCGGTCCGATGCTGATCCGCGGCTACTGGAACCGTCCCGACGCCACCGCCGACACGATCGTCGACGGCTGGCTGCGCTCGGGCGACATCGGTCGCGTCGACGACGAAGGGTTCGTGTACGTCAGCGACCGCGCCAAGGACATGGTCCTGCGCGGTGGCGAGAACATCTACTGCGCCGAGGTCGAAGCCGCGATCTACGAACACCCGGCGGTGTACGAAGCGGCCGTGTACGGCATCCCGCACGAACGCCTCGGCGAGGAACTCGCCTGCCATGTGATGGTGAAACCTGGCGCCACACTCGACGTCGGCGAACTGCAGCGCTTCGTCGGCGAACGGCTCGCGAACTTCAAAGTGCCCACGACGGTCACGATCGTCACCGAGCAGCTCCCCCGCAACGCCTCGGGCAAGATCCTCAAACGCGAACTCCGCGACGCGGTCGTCGCGGCGAACTGACAACGGAAGAACATCGATGGACAACAGGGGTCAGACCCGTGTTGTCCCTCGTCGAAAGGAATCGCAATGACTCGCATCCTGATCACCGGCAGCAACAGCGGATTCGGCAAGCTCGCCGCGCTCAGCCTGGCCCGGCAGGGCCACCACGTCGTCGCCACGATGCGCAACATGGCGAAAGGCGAGGGGTTGCGATCGACGGCCGGGGCCGAGGGTCTGCCGATCGAGATCCGCCCGCTCGACGTGTGCGATCCGGCGTCGGTCGCAGCCGCGATCGGCGACCCGACCGAGCTCGACGTCGTGGTCAACAACGCCGGATTCGAGGTCACCGGGGCCGTCGAGATGGTCAACGACGATCTGATGGCTCGGCAGTTCGACACCAACGTGATGGGTCCCATGCGTGTCGTGCGTGAGGTGCTCCCGGCATGGCGCGAGCGTGGCGGTGGGACCATCGTCAACGTGTCGAGCATCGCCGGTGTGGTGGGCGCTCCGTTCGGCGGGGTCTATGCAGCCTCCAAGCACGCGCTCGAGGCCCTCAGCGAGGCGCTCCACTTCGAGACCAGCATCTACGGCATCCGCGTTCGGCTGGTGGAGCCGGGCCGGTTCGACACGGGCTTCCACGACAACATCGTCCCGGTGCCGGGCTGGGACGGCTCGGAGTACCAGGCACGCGCCGACCGCTTCCGTGACAGCCTGGGAGTGCTGTCGGGCGATGGCCCCACACCCGACCCCCAGGACGTCGCCGATGCGATCGTGACGGCCTGCCTCGACCCCGACGCCCCGTTCCGCCAGTTCGTCGGCAACGACGCGCAGCTGATCTCGTCGGTGAAGGCCTCGATGTCGTTCGAGGAGTTCGAAGCCACGATGCGAACCACGCTCGACTGGTACGACTGACCTGCAACGGAACCTGCGGGGCGCGTATCGTCACACGGTGCGCACCGTCACGTTGACCTCGTCCCGCTGGCTGCGCACAGTCGCGCTCGGTGTGATCGTGATCGGCTCCGGGGTGCTCGCAGTCCAGCTGCATCGCAACGGGCACACCCAGGGCGACGACTTCGCGCTCTACCTGCGTCAGGCGCGCAGCATCTTCGACGGTGACATCGGCGCCGTCATCGCCGACAACCGCTTCGCGGTGCTCAACTCCGACCCCGCGTTCAGCCCCTTGATGTACCCATGGGTGTGGCCGCTGGTGCTGTCCCCCTTCGTCAACCTGTGGGGCCTCGACTTCGACCGACTGAAACTGGTCGAGGTCGCCGTGTTCATGGCGTGGCTGGTCCTGCTCCACGGCATCGTTCGCCGACGCATCGGCCGACTCGCTGCACTCGCCATCGTCGCCGTCATCGGGACCGCACCGCTCTATCTCGCGTACACCGACCAGTTGCTCACCGAACTCCCCCATCTCGCCGCCGTGGCCGTGGTCATCTGGTGGTACGACCGGGTACGCACACGCTCCACGCTGCTCTCGGCGACGCGTTCCGATCTCGTCGTGCTCGGTGCGCTGGTGACGCTGACCTTCAATGTCCGGCGCGAGGGGATCGCACTGCTCGCAGTCATCGCCGTCATGCAGCTCTACGACGTCGTCGCCTCGACCGAGCGACCGCGTTCCCCGGCATCGATGGCTGCGACGATCCGCACCGGCTGGCGCACGCTGATCACCCCGTATGTGTCGTTCGCGATCATGGCCACGCTGTTCCAACTGCTGCTGCCCACCGCGCTGCGGCCGGACAACGGGAACTCGCCCAAGTTCATCGACAACCGGCTGGGTGAGTACCCCGAGATCCTCGCCGACCAGCTCGGGTTCGGCACCCACCCGCTCGTCGGCATCGTCGTACTCGGGGTCGCTGCGGCCGGCGCCGTGGTCGGCGTCCGGAGAAGGCCGACGCTCGACCTCCCGCTGCTGGTGCTCACGATCGTCAGCACGCTGATGATCGGCACCCACCTGCGCCGGGTCGACCGGTACTGGTTCCAGATCACACCCTGGGTGCTCTACTTCGCAACGGTGGCACTGGTGGCGCTCGGCGCGGCGGTGTTCAGGCAGCGCCAGATGCTCGGCCGGTTCGTGGCGCTCGCACCGCTCGCGGCCATCGTCGTGGCGCACCTCGTCGTCCTGCCCGGCAAGATCACCGACGCCCGTGACTTCGACGCCGCCGGTCGGGTCCAGTCCGGTCCGACGAACCCTCGCTCCGCCCCGATCTTCGAGGCGGTCTCGGAGTTGACGCCGTCCGACTCGATCATCGCGTACTTCAGGGCGCGCACGATGACGCTGCTCACCGACCGGCGCTCCTTCCAGACCAAGAACCTCGAACGCATCGCCCAGAACGCCGACTACTTCGCGCAGCGGCGCGGCAGCACGTACTGGCAGCCCGAGCTGACGCCGGGTGCTGCTCGAGTTGCAGGGTTCGAAGAGGTCTGGTCCGACCCCACCTGGATCCTCTGGAAGACACCGTCAACCGACGACTGACCGAATCTGAGAGGATGACGCGATGGGGCTGCTGCGACATCACCACGACGAGCACGAGCGGTACCGGATGCAGACCGACCTGTTGTCGATCGGTGACGACTACTGGATCGAGAACAGCGACGGCGATCGCGCGTACAAGGTCAACGGCAAGGTGGCGCGGCTCCGCAACGAGTGGGTGCTCGAAGACCGCCATCGTGAACGCGTGGCCGTCATCCGCGAACACAAGTTGTCGGTCCGTGACGAGATCAAGATCGACCTCGGCGGGCGTACAGCGAAGGTCAAGAAGTCCCTCGTCGGCTTGCGGGATCGATTTCACATCGACGTGGAGCACGGCGATGACATGAAGGCCCACGGCAACATCCTCGACCACGAGTACGAGATCGAATGCGACGGCGACCGCGTCGCCCAGGTCTCCAAGAAGTGGTTCCGCGTGCGCGACTCCTACGGCATCGAGATCTACGACACGAGTTCGGTGCCGCTGATCCTCGCCATCGCCGTCGCCGTCGAGGAACTCGCCCGCGATCACTGACCGTCACGCCTGGTGCCAGGCACCAGCTGCAGCGGTTCCGGAGGTGTGCGAGGCTGAGGCGTGATGGCTGACTCCGCGGCGATCACCACCTACCGATACCTCCGTATCAGCATGGTCGTCGCCGTGCTGCTGCTCGCGGTGTCGATCGCCATCGAACGATCCCAGGTCGACTGCTGGCAGACCTCGGTGTCCGCCTACTACTACACGCCGGTCAAGGCGATCTTCGTCGGCGTCCTGATGGCCGTCAGCCTGAGCCTCATCGTCATCAAGGGCCGCACCTCGTGGGAGGACGCCGCACTCAACGCCGCAGGCATGCTCGCACCGATCGTCGCGGTCGTGCCGACCTCCGACGTGGGAACGTGCTGGTCGGTGACACCCCGGCCGCTGCCGGTGAACGACGACGGCGAACTCGCCGACTGGGTGGTCGCGAACATCGACAACAACATCACCGCGCTGATCATCGCCGGCATCGTCGGGCTGATCGTGGCCGCAGTGATCGCGACGATCGCCACCCGCAACATGAGGGCGATCGCCGAAGTCGGACCCGTGCAGATGCGCCTCGGCCTGCTCGGAGCGATGGCCTTCCTGATCGCCGGCGCCGTCATGTTCGTCACCTGGGACGACTTCGACACCCTGGCCCACGGGCTGGCCGCCGTGGCCATGTTCCTCTTCCTGGCCATCGCCGTCGGTCTCAACGCCTGGCAGCACCGCAACGATCCGGCGCCGCGCGCCTACCTCTGGATCTACGCCGCCATCGCCGGGCTGATGGTGGCTGCCGCCGCCGTGATGTTGCCGTTCGGTTCGAGCTGGGACCACATGGTGCTGGTCCTCGAGGCCACCGAGATCACGCTGTTCGCCGTCTTCTGGCTCGTCCAGACGAAGGAGCACTGGAACGAGACCCCCTGATCCTCGGCCAGGCCGTCGCGGGCACAGGCGAGGGTCTACTCCTTCGCCTCCCTGCGGCTACGCACGAACCACGCGAGGAGCCAGCCGGCGAGCATGCCGAGCACGAACGTGACCAGGAGCGCAACCCAGGTCCCGACGGTCCAGTCGAAGAACAGGAACTGAATCGAACGCTTCTCGGTGTTCTGCAGGATGAAGACCAGCGCCAGCACGGCCACGACACCGGCAGCGATCGCCTTCCAGTTCCATTCGGAGCTCTGCTCGACGTCGTCGGCGTCGAATTTCGGGGTGCTCATCGGACATCACCTTCCAGACGTGACCATCCGTCTCCACGAACCACCGTACGACGCAGCCGTTCGGGGGTGCAAGCTACGGTGGCGAACACGGTCCCACGGACACCCTGAGCGATGAGCAAGCCACCCGTTCCCTACACCGTGCTCGGCGGCTATCTCGGCGCGGGAAAGACGACGCTCCTGAATCAGCTGTTGCGAGCCAACGCCGGCGCACGCCTGGCCGTCATCGTGAACGACTTCGGTGACATCGGAATCGATGCGGAGCTGATCGCCAACCGGGACCGCGACACGATCAACCTGACCAACGGTTGCGTGTGCTGCAGTGCGAGCGACGGTCTCGCCAACGTCCTCGACGGGCTCCGTGCGAGCTCCGACGACATCGACCACGTGATCGTCGAGGCGAGCGGTGTGAGCGACCCCGTCCGGATCGGGAACTACGCGGCGCCGTTCGGCTTCGAGCTGCGCGGGGTGATCGTCCTTGCCGATGCTGAACAGGTTCGCTCCCGATCGGTCGACAAGTACGTCGGAGACACGGTGATCGGCCAATTGCGCGGCGCCGACATGCTGGTGCTGACGAAGACCGACCTCGTCGAGCAGTCGCAGCTCGACGAGGTTCGTGCGTGGCTGCGCAGGACCGCGCCCGGCACGCCGATTCTGGAGTCGACGAAGGGAAACATCTCCACCGACATCGTGCTCGGCGACCTCGGGCCGACGCCGGACTCGCCCATCGCCGACGCGCCGCACTCCGTCGACTACGACACGTGGAGCCACGACCGCGCCGGCCCGATCGACCGACCGACCCTCGAGGCCTTCATCAGCTCGCTGCCCGAGGGCGTGCTCCGGGCGAAGGGGTTCGTCCACCTCTCCGACGATCCAGAACGCCGACACGTCCTGCAGATCGTTGGCCGCCGCGTGAGTCTCATGCGAGACACCCAGCGGGTTGCCAGGGAGGAGCACCGCACCCGACTGGTCGTGATCGCAGCCCCGGGGACACTCGATCACGAGCGGCTGGATGCGAGTATGTCGGCCTGATGCGCACGACCCTGTCCTGGATGTTCCTCGTCGTCGGGGCGGTGCTGCTCGTCCTGTCGATTCCCGCCGGCTACCTCAACCGAACGGTGCTCGACGCCCCGACGTTCGCGAGCAAGGTGGACGAACTGCGTCAACGCGACGACGTCAGCGACGTGCTGGGTCGAGAGGTCAGCGCCGAGATCATCTCCCTGAATCCCGACCTCGTCGCAATCGAGCCCCTGGTGGAGCAGGTGGCCATCGGCGTCGTCGGCAGTGACGCTCTGTCGGGCCCGGTCAGACTGGCGGCGTCACAGTTCAACCAGGCGTTGACGACCGAGAACTCCGACCAGCTCGTGCTGCGCATCCTCGACGTCGGCGCCGTCGTCACGAGCTTGATCGGTGCGGTGGCGCCCGATCAGGCTCCCGAGTTCTCCGACATCGGACTGACGCTCGCGAACCTCGGCGGCCAGGGCTTCGCAACCGACATCATCGGGTTCGCGAACTACGTCGACACACTCGCGTGGCTGCTCCCGCTGCTCACGATCGCGCTGTTCGCGGCGGCGGTACTGGTCCACCCCGACCGCTGGACAGCGATCCGCCGCGTCGGGTGGTCGGCGATCATCGCCATCGGCGTCCTTGCGGTCGTGGCGGTCCTGAGCGGCGCTGCCGTGCGCGCGATCGGTGGCGACGAGCGCACGGACGCGATCGTCAACGGGGTCTGGGACCTCTTCGTCGCGCCGATCTGGTGGTCTCTCGGTCTCGTCGCTGGTCTCGGTGCGTTGCTGGTCATGGTCGGCTCCGGCCGCGCTGCGGAGTGGGACCTCGTCGGAATCGTCCGACATGCAGCGGAGACACCGACGACTCCCCGCTGGGTCGTGGCGAAGGCGCTCGCGTCGATCGCCGCCGGTGTCGCACTGATCGTCGAACCGGCCGGCATGGTGACCCTGCTGGCGTTCGTGGCCGGCATCGTGCTGGTCGTCGCCGGGGTGGGGGCACTCGCACGGCTCGGTGCCGCGTCTCGGGCGGCCACGGCGACCGACGACGGCGGGTCGTGGGGTCCGCTGGCGATCGCCGCGCTCATCGGTGTGGTCGCACTCGTCGGAGCGGTCGTCTGGGCAGCCCGGCCTCCCGACTCGACGATCGCGGGCGCCGTCGGGGACGCCGTCGCCGGCGATGGTGAGGTGTGCAACGGCCACGAAGAGCTGTGCGACCGGACGTTCGACGAGGTGTCGTACGCAGCCACCCACAACTCGATGTCGGTCGCCGGAAGGCCCGGCTGGTTCCTCGGCGAACAGGGCCTCGACATCGTTCCCAGTCTCGATTCCGGTGTCCGGGCCCTGCTCATCGACGTCTGGTACGGCAACGACGCCGGCAGCGGGAAGGTTCGCACCGCGGCACGTTCCTACGAAGAGGCGCTCGCCATCGCCAACGAGGAGCTCGGCCCCGAGACCGTCGACGCCGCACTCAGGGTGATCAATGCCGTCGCGCCGGGCGAGGCGGGCGGGCCCGAAGCACTGTACATGTGCCACGGTCTCTGCGAGACCGGCGCCACGTCGTTCGATGACACACTCGCCGACATCCGCTCGTGGCTGGCGACCAACCCGGACGAGGTGCTGACGATCTTCGTCGAGGACCACGTCGACGCTGCCGATGTGGCCGAATCGGTCCTCGAGGCCGGCCTCGAGGACTACCTCTTCACACCGGTCGACGGGGAGCCGTTCCCGACGCTCGCCGAGATGATCCAGCGTGGGCAGCGGCTGGTGGTGATGCTCGAGAGCGGTGACGGACGACCCGACCATCCGTGGCTGGTGAACGGCTTCGATTTCGTCCAGGAAACGCCCTACGACTTCCCGACCGTCGAGTCGTTCTCCTGCGCCCCCAATCGCGGAGTGCCCGATGCTCCGCTGCTGCAGATCAACCACTGGCTGAACGGATTCACCAACCTCGTCTCCGACGCCCAACTGGTCAACGCCGCCGATGTGCTCGGAACTCGCGTCGAGCAGTGCCGGGAGGAACGCGGTATGCAGCCCAACCTCGTGGCGGTGAACCACGCAGACATCGGCGACCTGATGGCCGTCGTCGACAGACTCAACGGCGTGGACTGATGAACGAGTCGCCCGTCGATGCGAGCGGAGACGTCGACAACCGGGTCGAGCCCCGCAAGGAGGCATGGGTCATGGCGCTCTACGTCGCCGTCTGCCTCCTCGCCGCGTTGACGGCGGTGGCCGAGAAGGCGTCCGACGGCCACCTCCGCGCGTTCGGGATCATCTGGGGCACCACCATCGGCCTGGCCCTCGCACACGTCTTCGCGTTCCGGGTGTCGGCTCGGATCGTGGCCCAGGGCAGGATCCGCCGCGACGACGCCAACGCCGTCATCGCGCAGCTCGCCGGCGCACTGGGCGCGCCGTGCTCGCCACGATTCCGGTCGTCCTCTGGCCGGCGACAGCCGAGCTCGACGCCGTGCGCTGGACGCTCGCGCTCTTCATCGCGCTCGTCGGATTCCAGGTCGCGCGCACGAACGGTGCGGGAACCGCGCGTTCGGTGGTGTACGGCGGAGTGCTGTTCGTCACCGAACTCGCGGTCGCCCTGCTGAAGAACGTCCTGAGCGGTCACTGACCGTCAACCGTCGATGGTCTCGGCCGCCGACTCAGGAGGGCTCGTCGGCAGGGAGGAGCCGCTCGATCTCCTCCATGGCATCGCGCTGCTGTTGCTGCTGCACGACGATCAGCTCCCGGAGTCCGTTGACCTTGCTGCGCACGTCGGCGTCGGCCGGAGGCTCGGCCCGTTTCTTCTTCCTCGACGGTGACAGGAAGAGATTCGCGAGGTAGCCGGTGAAGGCGCCGAAGATGCCGACGCCGGTGACGATGACGATCGTTCCGAACCAACGGTTCGTGACCGGATACTCGTCTCCGTACCCGCCCGTCGAGATGGTCACGATCGTGTACCAGAGCGCATCCGACGCGGTCGTGATGTTGGCACCGGGCGCAGATTGCTCCACGTTGAGTATCTGGAGACTCCCGAACTCGAGCACGAGGATGCCGACGAACAGCAGGATGAAGAGCGCGCTGCCGGCACGATCGTTCTCCAAGCTCCGACGGATCTTCCCGAAACCGAGCTCTCGCAGGGGACGGAAGACACGGACGAGCCGGAAGAAACCGGAGGGTCTTCAGCTGTTCGACCGGAAGACTCGCGAGGAGATCGGCCCAGCCGAACCCGCGGAAGAAATCGTGCATCTTCGGTTCGGCTGTCCATAGGCGATACGAGAAATCGAGGAGGAAGATGATGCTGAACAGCACGTTCATCACGCCGAGCACCGTCGAGAGGTTCGTGTCGTCGATCGCGTAGATCAGCACGAGGTTCACGATCGACAGGATCGACAGGAGCCCGATGAAGATCTCGTACCCCACGCTCTCGAGTTCGCTCGCTGACGTCTTCAGCTCGGGCATCTCGACTCCTCGATCCATTTCTCGGCACGGTCGGCGCAATGATCGCGCAGGTACTGCGCCACGGCCTGCCCATCGGATCCGCGAGCACGAACACGTCCTCGACACAGCTGATCGTCTCGGCCGAGGTGGAGGCGCAGCCTCGGATTCAGCCCTCGGTCACCCAGTCCGGGCCGACGTAGAACGACTCGATGCGTTCCGCCCGATACGTCGTGGTCGGGCGCGACGCGCTGCCGGCCAGGAACTCCCACACGACCTCGCCGCCCGCGGCTCCGTCGGGGACGACCTCGATGATCTTGGTGTGGAGGTTGCTCTGCGGGTTCATGAAGTCGACACCGCCGTGAGTGATCAGCACGTTGCCGTTGGCGACACGGTCGGCGTCGCCGATGAACGGTGCGAAGAGCGGTTCACCGTCGGCGTCGTCGACTCGATGCTCCCACACCTGAGTGGCCGACCAGTCGGCCGGGTCGGGTGAGGTGTCGTCGACGGCGTACAGCACGGCGCGGGAGTACGTCGGGTTCGTCGGATCCTCGGGTTCGGTGCCCTCCCGTCCGTTGCCGTTGTCATAGAGGAGGATCGAGCCGTCGTCCTGCACTTCGACCGCGTGCTGGTAGCGCGGCACGTCGCCGTCGAGCGGCATCGTGGCACCCTCACCGATGATCCACCGCACCTCGGTCTGCGGGCCCTCCTGGTCCGTACGCGTCATCGCGATGACCTGGCTCGTGTGCCTGGTGGAGAAGATCACCGCATCGCGAGCCTCGTCGTAGACGACCGCGTTCGCGTGCGTCCAGTCACGATTCCCCTTCACGGCGAACTGTTCGTTGCACATCTCCTCCCCCGGCACCTCGTCGACGTCGACGGCGTCCCACAGGTCCCACGTGCGCACGACTCGTCCGCTCGGCTCGAACTCGACGGCGACATCGCTGAACACCCCGAACGGTTCGGTGTCGTCGGGGCAGAACGCGGCGCGCTGCTCGGGCGTCAGTGGGTGGTGGGCGGTGGACAACAGCAGGTAGTTGCCGTTCGACATCCGGTTCGCCTCGTGGTGCACGAGTTCGAGCAGGACGTCGTCGGAGTCGACCGACAGCGAGTCGGACCCGTCGGTGATGCCGGTGCTGGACGGGCCTTCGGCGTTCTCGAGTGGAACCTCCCAGACGTTGACGTCGTTGCCCATCATGTCGAACTCGCGCATGCCGGTCGGGAAGAAGATCGACGTGAACGTGCCGTCGGTCGTCTGTTCGACGGCGCCGATCATCGGCCCGTTCTCGTAGTACCAGACGATCTCCCCCTCGTCGTCCACGGCAATCAGGTACTGGGGCTCGTCGAAGGGGCGCTGTGGCGTGATCGATGCGGGATCACGCCAGTGCTGCATCTCGATGATCGTGTAGCCGGGCGACGAGCGTTCGGGATCGGCCGAGAACTCGTAGTCACCGAACCGTTCCGGGATCGCCCCCGACGTGAACGTCCCACTCGTCGAGCCGATGACGGCCCCGCTCTCGTCGAACATCTCCGCGGTCAGCTCATAGTCGCGCTCGGATCGCAGGCCGACGAGCGGGATGTCGATCGACGCCGATGACGTAGCCGTTCGTGGCACCCGTACGACGTGATCACCGGACGTCGCCGTCAGCTCGATCGTGACGGGGTCCGGCGATTCGACCGTCACCAGCGCGCTCAACGAGTTGTTCGGGTTCGGGGTCACCACCATGTTGCCAACGGGCGTGCTCTCGCCAACCGGGTCGGCGGTCTCGACGGTGGAGTCGGCGGTCTCGACGGTCGGGGTGGCGGTCGGTTCGCCGACATCGGTTGACGTCCCCGAGCACGAAGCGACGACCGCGCTGCCGATCAGGAGCGCGACGGAGTACCTGACGGCTGATCGCATCGGGGGATTGTCGCCGATTCCCGCCCGGAAGCCCAATCGGACAGCAACAACGCCGAGGCGCGATGCGGATCAGTAGCGGAGCGTCGCGGCAGCGGTGCCGCCACCGGGAACGCCATCGACCGGCACCACGAACACGTCCCCGCCGTGACAGAGTGTCTCGGTTGCTGCGACGTCCGTGAGGTCGTGATCACCGGGCTCTCGCACGTCGTGTTCGACGAGGACGACATGACCCGCTCGGTAGCGGCCCCAGCAGGCCTCGTCGGCAGGCACGAAGATCGACGCGACCTGGCCTGCTGCCGCGGCGATCACCGCCTGCTCGACCGTGTCGACGGTCGCAGCCGTGCGGGCGAGGAAGGACTCGCGGGCACGTCGTTCCTTGTCCGACGTCAGTGGTTGGACCAGGGGGCGGGCACGCTCGGCGAGGTCGTCGGCGCTGAGCTGTTCGGGGTTGCCGGGGATGTGCCCGTCCACCACGTGTTGGCAACGGGTGACCCCTCGGTACGCGGCAACGAGCTCGTCGACACCGGCGAGGACGAGTGGGACCGTCGAACCCTGTCGATGATCGGCCACGGCGCGGTCGACCATCTGGAGGAATCGGTGGATGTCGGCGTCTCTGGAGTCGGCTCGCCCACCCTGACCGTGGAATCCCGCGGTCACCTGTCCCCCGACCGTGCGACCAGCCGAGTGACTCTGGAGTTGGCGCTCGCGATCGTCCCATTGCAGTGCTTCGGGCAGACCCGAGGGCAGATCCGGAACATCGAGCTCGGTCGCCGCCGACTCGGAGCCGCCCACGAGCCGCACTGCGTGCTGACTGAGCGCCAGCACCTCGAAACGCACCGCGTTCATGAGCGCGACCAGCAACGGCTTGAGGTGGAAGCGATCGCTGACCACGGCCAGCTCATCGACCTGCTCGGACAGCCGGATCACCGTGACACCCTCGTCAGCGACGAGCACACCGAGACCGGCAGAACCGCGGGCCCAGAACTCGGGGTCGTCGGCGAGCTCACGAGCGGCGTCGAGCACGGCCGGATCCTCGATCTCCTCGGTGGCTCGCTTGATCAGCCCACGAAAGCGGATCGGGTCCTGTACAACGTCCCTTCCGGCCGCGTGGGTCGGGAGATACAACGATGCGCGCTGGCTGGCGCCAGCGCCAGCGAGCGCAACGATCTCGTCGACCGACAGATCCTGATCGAAGAGCGAGCGAATCGGCGATACAGACCTGGTCATGGATTCACCCTCGCGCTGTTGCTCGCCGCGGGTAAGGGTCGAAAGACTGGCGTTCGAGCCAGTTCAGCACGAGCGGTTCCTCATCGAGGTCGGCCTTCCGGCTGCCAACTAGCGTTCAGCCCGTGTCGCCGCCACCAACCACCGACCCGGACGTACCGGCCGAACGCGGGATCACGATCACCGAGGCGGCGGCCCGATGGGCCGACGGGCTCGGGCGATGGGCCATCCCTCCGGAGATCCTCGCCCAGGCGCCGGTGTCACCCTGGCAGCACGACACGGCGATGTTCGTGGTCGACGACACCCTCGACCGCAACGTCCGAGCCGCCGAGATCGCTCGCACGGTGCTCCCTGCCCGCGGCGGTTCGGTGCTCGACGTGGGATGTGGCGGCGGACGCGCGGCGATGTCGCTCGTGCCGCCCGCCGAGCTGGTGATCGGTGTCGACGAGAGCCCGGAGATGCTCGCGGAGTTCACCCGCGCCGCCGCCGTGACCGGGGCAAGGTCGATGACCGTCCACGGTCGTTGGCCCGACGTCGAGGGCGACACCCCTGTTGCCGACGTCGTCGTGTGCCACCACGTCGCCTACAACGTCGCCGACATCGAGCCGTTCCTGCTCGCACTGACCGCACACGCACGCCTCGCCGTCGTGCTCGTGCTGCCGCCCCGCCACCCGCTGTCGGCCTGGAACGACGCTTGGCGCCACTTCTGGGGGCTCGAACGTCCGACCGAGCCGACCGCCGACGACCTCGCCGAAGTGCTCGCCGGGCTCGGCCTCGACGCCGAACGGTGGGACGTGCCGCGCCCACCGCTCGCCCGAGCAACCGCTGACCCCTCCTCACGCGTCCGCTCGGCTCGCCGTCGACTGTGTCTGACCGAGGATCGCGACGACGAACTCGCCGCGTACCTCGATGCGCACGAGCCCGAGTGGTCCGACACCAACGTGGTGTTTCGTTGGCCTGGCTCGGTCGCGGACGCCCTGGGAGGGCTTGCCTGAGGGCAGTGCTCAGCTCTCGGGCACGTCGGTGACGCGCAGCGAGGGGTTGTTCCGCGGTTCGGTCCGGTTCTTTGCGTCGGTCAACTGGCGGATGAGTTCGTCGCGCACCTCGTGCAACGCCTGAGCGAGGTCCGGCTCGCTCGACGTGGCGACGATGCGCGTCTGCCCCGAGATCCAGGCCTCGAGCACGGTGCGCTGACTCGCTTCGCCCCGCTCCTTGACCGAGAGTTCCATGTCGACGGTCCCGGCGTCGAACGAGCGAAGGCGAGTATCGAGGCTCTCCCATCCCTCGACGATCGGGCCGCGTTCGTCCTGAGCGAATCCGTTTCCGAGACGCAAGCTCGTTTCCACCGTGGCAGTGCCTTCGTCGCTCATCTCGTCCTCCTGGTTGTCCATCGTCCGGCGCCCGGCTCGAAGCCGGAAGAGGCCAACGTCCCCTCCCCCGTTCGCCTGCTGGCGGTTCCGTACGGATCGCGCGTCCCGAGTTGCCCGGCTGTCACCGAAGCGGATCGCCAGCGAAGCGCTTGTCGTATGCGCGACGGACGTCGGCGAGGTCGGCCGGCAACACGTCGGCTGCCTCGCATCCGGCCACGACGAGGCGTGCCTCTTCGACGAGGACGGTGGTACGAGACGGCAGCCCCGACGCATCGAGCCCTTCTCGGAGAAGGTGCAGAGCCTCCAGGAGGTAGATGCACACGGTCGGCTGCGTCGCGGCGGCGCGCCGAAGCTCACCGAACGCGAGGCGAACCAGGTCGTCGCCGCTGGGCTGCTCGACGAGCACCACACGGCGAACCCGTTCGTCGCTGTGCTCGCGGGGCGGTGGATCGCGGCGGAGCAACTCGGCGAGCACCGCCGCGCTGTGGAAGATCGAGTCCTGTGCCGTGGTCGGATCGTTGATCCCCGTCGACAGCGCCTTGAGACCGACGTCGGCCATCTGGCGGAGACCGAACGAGATGTCCTGCTGCATCGTTCGGGTGTTCCCGGTCGAGACGGCCTCGAGAATCGCGTGCTCGGTCGCCTCGATGTGCTCGGGCACCCCCGACAGGGCGCACAGCGGTGCTCCTCGCATCGCGTATCGGCCCGGGTAGGTCTGCACCCACGCAGTGGTCTGGTCGGGGAGGCACTCGAGGAGCGCGTCGGTGTCGATCTGCTGGACCCATCCGGCGCGATCGAACCGGACGATGTGCGCCGGATGATCCGGTGCCGCCGGCGATTCCGGGGGCGGCGTGTCCGACTCTGCGATGCGCCATGCGTGGCGGGCGTGACCGACCGCCTCGGTCTCGACCCGGTCGAGAACCTGACTGACGTCCATCGAGTGGGCGCTGTGGTTCAAGAACGCGACGATCGAGATGATCGTGGCGATGCCGAGTACGACCGCGATGGCGACCGAGAGGTTCGGGATGACCGCATCCCCACCGACCTCGGTGGAGGCTCGCACCGATCGGAGCACGACCAGGCAGTAGGTGAAGGTCCCCATGACCAGTCCCATGACTCGCTTGTTGAACGGGTCTCGGAACAAGGTGTGCACGACCCGGGGCGAGAACTGACTCGACGCCTGCTGGATGATCAGCAGCGAGATCGAGAACGCGATCGCCGCGAACGAGATCGTCGCCCCGGCGACGGTGGTGAGCACCGCACGTGCACTGTTCACCGTCGAGGTCACCCCCAACGGCACGTCGCCGCCCTGCAGATCCAGTCGGCTGTCGAACCAGATCGTGACCGACGCGCCGACAATGCCGAGGAGCACCCCCACCATCGGGACGAAGAACAGACTCATCCGAATCCGCTCCATCAGTGAGCTCAACCGGAGGCGCATCCGCTCAGTCTGACCTGCCGACACCCCGTGTCAGGACTTGGTTCTCTGGCCAATCGAGAAAAGGTGGTCTTGACTCGACGACGTGGATCCATCCGCACGGCTGCGTACAGACGACCGGAGAGTGAACAGGTGCCGCTCGTGTGGGATCTGATCACCGACAACAACTCGGTGGAGGGCAAGCTCGTCACGACCGTGGTGATCGTTGCGATAGCGATCGTCGTGGGCACCGTCGTCGGGCGGGTCTGGTCGAGGCGGATCGACGACCGCTACCGCAAGTACTACGCCCGCAAGATCGTTCACTACGTGGTCGTTGCGGTGACGTTGATCGGTCTGGGCATCCTGTGGCGGCCCTTCGCAGGGCAGCTCGGGTTGGTGCTCGGGCTGATGGCTGCCGGGATCGCCATCGGTCTCCAGGATCTGATCGGCTCGCTCGCCGGCTGGTTCAACATCCAGTCCGGCTCGATCTTCCGCGTGGGCGATCGGGTGGACGTGGGCGGTGTGCAAGGTGATGTGATCGACATCTCACCCGTGCGGACCAAGATCATGGAGATCGGATCCGGTCTCGACGACGACATGTGGGTTCGGGGGCGTCAGTACACGGGCCGCATCGTCTCGATCGCCAACAAGGCGACGTTCGCCGACCCGGTCTTCAACTACAGCGCGTCGTTCGAGTTCATCTGGGAGGAGGTCATGATCCCGATCGACTATCGCGACGACTGGCACGGCGCCGAGCGGATCATGACCGAGGAAGCCCAGCGCATCTCGTCATCAGCCGAGGCCGAGGACGCCATCGCCCGGATGATCCAGCGGTATCCCCTCGCGCGCACCGAGGTCGAATCCCGTGTGTTCGTCAAGGCCACCGACGACTATCTCGAGCTCGCCGCCCGATTCGTGGTTCCGGTTCGCCGAGCACGAACGGTGAAGGACGAGCTGACTCGACGGATCCTCGACCGACTCGCCGTGGAAGGAATTCCGATCGCCTCGACCACCCAGAACCTGACGCTCAGGCAGGACACGCCCGAGCACACCAGGCCTCCGACGGCCCCCGAGCCCCCGGGCGTGTTCGACTGACCGACCGCTACGTTGAGGGTGGTGTCTGACGACGGTGGACTGCTCGAGCGATTCGACGTTTCCGACGCCGGCTTCGTGGCCGACCCCTACCCGACACTGAACGCACTCCGGGAGGCCACCCCGATCTTCTGGAACGAACCGACGAAGCAATGGGTGGTCACCCGCTTCGCCGACATCGCCGCAGCGCTGCGCGACCGTCGTCTCGGTCGGGCCTACCTGCATCGGTACACCCACGCCGAGTTCGGACGTGATGCACCTGACCCACGATGGGCTCGATTCGCCGAGCACGAACACTGGTCGCTGTTGTGCCTCGAACCCCCGGACCACACCCGGCTCCGTCGTCTGGTGTCGAAGGTCTTCACGCCATCGGCCGTCGCGAAGTTGGCGCCCGAGATCGAACAGTTCGCAACCGAGTACCTCGACCGATGCGCCGACCTCGGTACGTTCGATCTGCTGGCCGACTACGCCCAGCCGTACTCCGTGGCCGTGATCTGTTCGATGCTCGGCGTTCCCCGCGCCGATGCCCAGTTGCTCCTCGACTGGTCGCACGCCATCGTGAAGATGTACGAGCTGACCGCGGACGAGGCAACCAAGGTCGCTGCCGACCGAGCGGCAGGCGAATACATCGAGTACACCCGCGCCCTCATCGCCGAGAAACGTCGTCGTCCTGACGGCCTGCTCGTCTCGCAGCTGGTCGCGGTCGAAGACGACGGCGCCACGCTCACCGAAGCCCAGATCGTGTCGACGACGATGGTGCTGCTCGAGGCCGGGCACGAGGCGACGGTCAACACGCTCGGGAACGGAATGCGGGCGATGATGCTGCATCCGGCCCAGTGGCGCCGCCTCACGTCCGGCGAGGTCGATGCCCCCGTTGCGGTGGAGGAGATGCTGCGCTGGGATGCGCCGCTGCAGTTGTTCGAGCGATGGGTGCTCGAGCCCGGCGTGGAGATCGCAGGACGGGAGCTGGCGGTCGGCGACGAGATCGCGATGCTGTTCGGCTCGGGCCAACGCGATCCGCGACGCTTCGACGAGCCCGACCGCTTCGATGTGGGTCGCAATGACCCAGCGCACCTCGGGTTCGGTGGTGGCATCCACTTCTGTGTGGGCGCTCCGCTCGCACGACTGGAACTCGCTCAGTCGCTTGCCGGGCTGGTCGGTCGCTTCCCGCAGCTCGAACTCGTGGAGGAGCCGGTGTACCACCCCACGTTCGTGATCCGCGGCCTGACCGAACTGCAACTGTCGACGCGGTGACGCGGCCGCACGAGGACAGGGCTGACAACCCGCTCGAGACGACTCGGCTGGTGACACGCTCGTCGTGCCAGCCGCAGTGGATCACTGGCAACTGAGCGACGGTGCAGGCACCGAACCGGTCCCTGACCCGGAGCCCGCCGTGACGACGACTCGATGACGTTCGCCGAGCCGGAATTCGACGGCGGATGGCGAGTCGCCAGCTCGCCCTCCGACCTCGTGGACGCCTCCAGCATGCTGAACCGTACCAACACCTGCTGCCCGGCATGGGCGCCGCGGCCGCCACCCGATTCGCCGCCCTCGTGGACGCCGCACGACAGACATCCACCGTCTCACCGGTCGCAAATCCCCAGGTCAGCGACCTGCGTCCGCAGGCGACGGTAGAGCACTCCGCATTGAGGTCAGCCATGGCGAACGGCGGCCGCGCCACAGTCCGAAGCCCTACTGCAGTGCTCGGCAATCGCGTCAGCGGCCCGGCGATCGGGAACACGGGTTGGGTTCCCGACTTCCTGCTGCGGTCGGCGAGCGTAGCGTTCCAGGATGGCGAGATGCGGCGCGGCATGCGCTGGTCGGCGGGGACGACGGAGTTGTAAGTGAACTGAAAGTCGTCTCGGTCAGGGTTGCGGTCTTCGACAACTGCGAAAGGGCGACCACCGTGGACACGAATCCCGTACGAATTCCTCCGAACGACAACGCACATCGAATGCGCCGACCGAGAGGATCCGGGCGACAACTCGTGATCGGATCGCTCGTCGCGTTCGCCCTCGTCGGCGCCGCGTGCGGGAGTGACGATGACGATGCTGCGCCGACAGACACTGCGACGACGACGGATGCCCCGGCCACCACGGAAGCACCAGCGACCACGCAGGCGCCCGAGACCACCCCGGCGACGACCGAGCCGGCACCGCCACCGGAGGAACCCTTCGACGTCTCGCTCGCCACGCTCGTCGGCAATCCGTCGGACACCAACTCGCTCAACGGCGTCAGCGTGTCGCCGCTCGACGGGAACGTGTACATCGCCAGCGTGAGCGGCAACGAGATCACCGTGCACGACCCCGAGACCGGTGAAGTCCTCGATCGCATCGGTCCCGAACGCGGGGTCAACGGACCCGACGACGTGTACGTGACCGACGACGGCACCGTGTACTGGACCGACCTGCTCCAGGGGAACGTCGGCATGCTCACCCCGGACGGCGAGTTCAAGACGCAGCTCGTGGCGCCCGGCGTCAACCCGATCACCATGTCGGACGACGGTCGCCTCTTCGTGGGGCGGATCTTCCTCGGCGACGGCTTGTACGAGCTCGATCCGATGCTCGAGGCCCCGCCGATCCCGCTCGACGAGACGTTGGCCGGGCTCAACGCGTTCGACTTCGGCCCCGATGGTCTGCTCTACGCACCGTCGTTCTTCACCGGCGACGTGCTGCGCATCGACGTCGATGCCTCACCGCTCGCACCCGAGGTCGTGGCCTCTGGCTTCGGCGTGTCGTCGGCGGTGAAGTTCAACTCGGCCGGCGAAGCACACGTGGTCAACCTCCGCGACGGTCAGGTCTTCAAGCTCGATCTCGAAGGAGGCGATCACGAGATGCTGCTCGACATCGACGGAACGATCGACAACATGTCCTTCGACGCCGATGATCGGCTGTTCGTCATCGCCGGCAACGACAACCAGATCATCCGCATCGACGACGAAGGGGTGACCGAACTCAACGACCTCGGCATCGGACTGCCCGGCGGTGTGGCGGTCACGCCGGATGGCACCGTCTGGCTCGCCGAGTTGTTCGTCCTGCGCGGCTACGACGCCGATGGGATGCCGACCACGTCGTTCTACGACTCGTTCGCCCCACCCGGTACCGGTTTCGCCGGGGCGTCCACCGTGTCGGCCGACGGCGACAACCTGGTGATGACGAACACCTTCAACGGATCGGTCCAGCTGATGGACCCGGCCACCGGAGAGATCCTGCAGGACGTGCGGACCGTCGCACTGCCGATCAATGCGATCCGCCACGATGGTCGCATCGTGGCCGCGGCGGCCGGCGGCAGCAACGTCGTCAACATCGATGATCCCGAGGACGTGCTGATCGGTGAGCTCGGCTTGCCGACCGGCTTGGCGTCGGACGGCACCACGCTCTACGTGAGTGACTGGGCGACCGGCAACGTCTGGGCCGTCGACGGGGCAGGTCCACGGGTCGTCGTCGAGGGCTTGGCCCAGCCCGAGGGCTTGGCGATCGACGGCGATCGCCTGCTCGTGGTGGAGACCGGAGCCCAGCAGGTGACCGCAATCGATCTGGCGACCGGCGAGACCGCCCCGGTGATCACCGGACTCGACTTCTCGGCGACACCGGTCCAGGGCTTCCTGCCGAACGGTGCCCTGTCGGGTGTCGCGGTCGGTCCTGACCGAGCGATCTACGTGTCCGACGACGGGACGAACAGCCTCTATCGCTTCGAGCGCTGACTCGGGCCCGGGACTGCTGCCTGGCGACACCTTCGTCGCCAGGCAGCAGTCGGCCGATCGTTCCATCAATGACACGACCCGGGCCACGTCCGGGAGGAAAGGCACGATGACGAACACGACCGATGCAGGTACCCGAGCCACGAACGCCCGCGGTGTGGTCACTCTCGTTGCGGTATTGGTTGCGGATGTCGACTTCGGCGCCCGAGCTCTGGGCGGAATCAACCCGTACGAGCAGCTCGACCAAGCCGGCGGCGTCTCGGCGCTGCTCGTCCACGGCGACCGCGACGACGTGATTCCGCTCGCATCGACCGAACGGTTCTCCGAAGCGCTCGCCGCCGGCGGCGGCGGATCTCGTCGACGCGTGGTACGCGCGTCGAACCGTGTCGCCCATCACGAATCGACGAATCGCTCGATGGCCTTGCGTAGCTCGCGAGCTGCCGCGTCGAGGCCGAGCAGCGAGCCCTGCGCTCGGGCCTCGGCGAGTTCGCTCGGCGCGAGCTGCGACTCGACCCACGCCGGATACTCGGGATACCGGGTGATTCTCGACGCCGGGGTGTAGCGGGTCGCGTCGACCGCCGCCCAGAGCAGCGCCGACGTCGTGGGTTCACGCCGCATGACGGCGAGCATGCCGGCCATCGACTCGATGAGCGTCCAACACATCTGCTGAGATCGCTGTCGCAGCACCATCTCCAGTGCATCGAGGATCAGCGGCGCCCCGCGGGCCAGACCCTTACCGGTTCGACAGATCGCATTGCCGCGCAGGGCCGAACCCTGACTCATGACGAGCGCGTTGTTCGAGGCGATCGCCGTGACGTAGCACTCGTCCGCCACGGGTGCGCCGTGCCGGCGTTCTTCCGGCGACATCGAGACGTACGAGAAGAATCGGGCGAGGGACCGCAGTGTCGGATTGCCGTAGTCGTCGGCGAGGGCGAACGCATCGTCTCGGCGGCCCTGTCCGGCGGCGAGCACCCGAAGCGGGTCGTCGTCGGCGCGTTCGGCGTGAGCGGCCATTTCACCGGCAAACCGGATCATCTCGGAAGGATGTCGGACACTGGCGAGATAGGCACTGATCGCCTGCACCCGCGGGTCCGGAGCATCGACGAGGGCCTCCAGTGTCCGGTCGCAGTCGTCGAGCTGAAGCTGCGAGAGGTGTCCGCTGGCTGCGGTCAGCGCCATGTACGGCGCCTCGTCCGTTGTGGCCTCGAGGGTCATCAACGCATCGTCCGCCCATGCGCTCGGGCCGAACTCGCCGCCGTTGACGACCACGAGCGGCATCCGTTGCATCGCCGCCTCGATCGCGTCGACGTCGCCGTGTTCGCTCGCCCACCGCACCGCCTCGCGGAGATGCGTTCGCTCGGCGCGGAGCTGGTCCCAGGACCGCGCCTCGTCGCGGCCGAGAATGCCGTCGCCGATGTCGGCCGCTGCGTGGAGGAAGTGCTCGGCGTGCCGGCGCCGTGTCCGCTCGACCGTCGGGGCACGCGCCAGTACGGTCTGGCGGATCGGCTCCAGGAGTGCGAATCGTGCGGATGATTGATCTCGTGCGACGAGGTGATGCTCGACCAAGACGCCGAGATCGTCGAGAAGACGAACTGACTCGCCGTCGCCGTCGGGAAGCACCGCCTCCGCGGCGGCGAGGTCGAAGCCGTCGGCGAAAACTGTCGACCGCTGCAGTGTGGCGAGCGCCGAGGAGTCCAGTTGGTCGAGCGACCAAGCGAGGGCGGCGTCGAGGCTGTCGTGTCGCGCCGCTGGTTGACCCGGTGCCGTCCCGGTTGTGACCTGGTGCTGGGCGAGCGACGGGTGGCGATCGAGGCGGGTCACGATCTCGCTCGGGGTGTGTGTTCGAGTGCGAGCTGCGGCGAGTTCGAGCGCGAGCGGATAGTTGTCGAGCGAGACGCACAGTTGCTCGACGTCCTCGGCCGGAAACGGTCCCGTGCCGAGCTCCGCCGTTCGGGCGGTGAACAGAGCGACCGCCTCCGAGCCCGACAGGGTCGGCAGTTCGATCAGGCGTTCACCGGCGAGGCCGAGACGCACACGCGACGTTGCCAACACCGCCGCCGTCGAGCAGTTGTCGAACATCGCGTTCAGGAATGCGACCACCGCAGCCCGGACGTGTTCGCAGTTGTCGAGAACGACCAGGACATCGCGCCCCTCCAGGTAGGTGCCGATGTCGGCGGCCGACGGCACGGTGGCCTGGTGACCTGCGCCGATCACCGTGGCGACTGCGGCGGCGATGCCGGACCCGTCCGCATCGGGGAGCGTGGTGAGGTCGACGTACCAGACCCCGTCGTTCCAGATGCCACCGTCGCGGGCTTGTCGCGCAACGGCACGTGCGCACCGCGACTTGCCGATGCCGCCCGGCCCGAGCACGGTGACGACCCGGTTGGGCTGCAGTTTGGACCCGACGTTGCCGATGTCCGGGCGTTCGACCAGTTCGTTCGGTTCGGGCCGGAGGTTGTCGGTGCGTCGCACCGTCGCGTCGAGCGCCGGTCGGACCGGTCGAAGTCTCGGATCGTCGACCAGGATCTGTGCCTCCAGATCGACGAGGACAGGTGACGGATCGAGTCCGGCCTGCTCGATCAGGTTGCGTCGGTGAGCACCGAAGGCCCGGAGCGCGTCGGCGTTTCTCCCTGACCGGTAGAGCGCCACCATCAGCGGGGCGACGAACTCCTCGCGGAGTGGGTGCTCGTGCACCAGCGCCTCGAGTTCCGGGACCAGCTCGGACGCCCGACCGCATCGAAGGTCGGCGTCGATCCGCGACGCCGTCGCCACGAGCTTGAGCTCGTCGAGGCGGGCGACGTGGGGCGCGGCGAATGCAGCGTGGTCGAACTCGGCGAACGGTGGGCCGCCCCACAGGTCGAGTGCGTCGCGGAGCACCGCGGCTGCCACCTCGGGGTTGGTCGCGAGACCCGATCGACCGGCTTCGACGAGGCTCTCGAATCGGAACGCGTCGATCCGCTCCGGCGACACGTTCAAGAGGTAGCCAGTTGGTCGCGTGAGCAGGACCGTGCCGTCGGAACGCTTCGGTCGATCGGGCTCGAGCGCGGAACGGAGCCGCGAGATCGTGGTCCAGAGCGCCCGTTGTCGATCGGTGTCGGTCGTTCCCCAGACGGCATCGATCAGTCGATCGATGGGGTACACGATGCCCGGCTCGGCGAGGAGCGCCGCGAGCAGCGTTCTGCCACGTGGCCCGCCGAGATCGATCGGCTGACCGTCGCGCCGCGCCTCCAGCTGCCCGAGCACCCTGAACTCCAAGGTGGTCGCGGCGCTCATCTCGGTCAGTCTGGCACGGACCTTGCCGAGGGGGCCCAGCCTCGAGCGTCGCACTCGACATCGGCGGAGGAGTTGCAGACTCCATCCTGAGTCAGACCTCAGTCAGACCGGGGCCATCCGTTCGGCCGCCTTCCGAGCAGCGAGCGCCGCAGCGTCGATGTCGAGCGAGGCGCCCTCGGCGGCTGCTCGGGCGCGCTCGTCGTCGCTGAGCTGGGCGGTGACCCACGGTGGCAGCGTCGGGTCACGGGCCCACCGAGAGTACGGTGTCGAGCCAGAGTTCGTGACCGCCGACCACAGCATCTCCGAGGAGTACGGCTCGACGCGCACCATCGCCAGCAAGTTGGCGATGATCTCGACGCCGTGCCAGACGAGGCCCGGTGACCGGAGTCGGACCATCCGCTCGATCATCTCGGCGAGGAGTGGTCCGGCGCGATCTGGTTCACCGTCCCAGCCGTGTTGCAGCGCCATGAACCCCAGGCCTTCGGCGATGGTGCGTGAGTTGTTCGACGTCAGCGCGATCCGATAGAGATCCTGTTTGTTGGCTCGGGCCTCGTCGGTCGTGCCGCTCTCCATCAAGACCGACAGGAAGCAACGCGCGAAGACGCGAAGCGTCGGGTTGCCGAGGGCGTCGGCGAACTCGACCATGTCGAGGCTCGGCGCACGCATCTTCGCAAGGGCGAGCACCGCAGGATCTCCACTCAGCACCGCTGCGCGTTCGAGCTGTTCAGTCCACTGCGTCTCCGACGGGTTGTTGATGACCCGGACACTGGCGACAACACCGCGCATCCTCGGATCGTCGTTGTCTGAAATGGCGTCGAGCAGTCGGTCGCACTCGTCGGTGAGGGTGTGGAGCGACAGATGGGCGGCAGCGGCGGCGGTCAGTCCGGGCGCATCGGCTGGGTCGAGCTGGAGTCGTCGGAGCGACTCGATCGCCCATTCGCCCGGCTCGACGCAGGAGAGAATCGCAATGGGGAAGGCCATCTCGCCCATGATCGAATCGAGGAGGTCGATGTCGCCGTGGTCGGTCGCCCAGCGCACCACGTCGCGGACATGGGGGAGCTCGATGTGTAGACGGTCCCACCACTGCGCCTCGTCGGAGCCGCGCAACCCGACCGCTGCGTCGATGGCGAACGCGGCGTAGTGGCTGACGTAGCGGTCCTGGACCTCGGTCGGGACTTCGCCGCGGAGATGCTGGCGGATCGGTTCGAGGATGCGGAACCGGGCCGCTCCGTGGTCGCGGGCGATGAGGTGGTGTTCGACCAACTCCGCAAGACCGGCGATCACGTCGCCCGGCCGGTCCGACGATGTGGTGAGCACTGCTTCGGCGCTGTCCAGGCCGAAACTGCCGACGAAGACGGTCGCTCGGCCGAGGACCGCTCTCGCGGATGGAGAGAGCTGTCGCAGGGACCAGTCGAGCGCCGTCGCGAGGTCGGCGTAGCGGCGGCCCGGTGGACGGCCAGAGGCGTGCCGGTCGCCGTCTCCGCCCGGTGCCGAATTCTGCGCGAGCAGTGCGGGATGTTCATCGATGCGGGCGGCGATCTCCCGCGGGGAGAACACCCGGGTACGGGCGGCGGCCAACTCGATCGCGAGTGGGTAGTTGTCGAGCACCGCGCACAACTCGGCGCACTCCTCCGCGTGGAACGGTCCCGCGCCGGCCTCGGTGATCCGTGCTTCGAGCAGACGGTGGGCTGCCTCGTCCCCCAGCGGGTTCAGGCCGATCACCGACTCGGCCGCGATCCCGAGCCGGACGCGGCTGGCCGCGAGCACCGTGATCGTCGCCGAGTCCGCGATCAGTGCTTCAGCGAACGTCGCGGCTGCCGCCGCGACGTGTTCGCAGTTGTCGAGCACGATGAGCGATCGGCGGTTGCGGAGGTAGTTGAGCACGTCCTCGGTCGCCGTCGACGCGGGGTACTGCCCCAAACCGAGTGCAGAGGCGACACTTGCTGCGACCGCAGTCGATCCATCGGGCAGGGGGGCCAGATCGACGAACCACACCCCATCGGGGAATGACCCGGTGTCTCGGCAGCGGCGGGCAGCGGCGGTGATGCAGCGACTCTTGCCGATTCCACCGGTCCCGACGACCGTGACGAGCCGGCCCGGAGTCAGCGAGTGTTGGATCGTCGTGGTCTCGGGTCGATCGACGAACTCGTTTGGCTCAGTGCTCAGGTTGTCGGTTCGCAGCGGTGCACCGCGTCGCTCGTCGGCCGGTTCGTCGGCGCGATCGCCCGCCGTCTCGTCGACCGACAGGTCGAGCGCGGGGTCCTGCTCGAGGATCTGTCGCTGCAACAGCCGGAGGTCCGGGCCCGGCTCGATGCCGAGTTCGTCGACGAGGAGCTCGCGGGTGCGCCGGTACGCGGCCAGCGCCTCGGCTTGGCGGCCGGAGCGGTAGAGGGCGAGCAGGTGCAACGCTCGGAAGTCCTCACGGAAGGGGTGTTGGTCGGCGAGCGACGCGGCGTCGGCGCAGCAGGTCTGGTGGTGGCCCGACCGGAGTCGCGCGTCGAGGAGTGTCGCCACGGTGCGCAAGCGCAGCTCGGCGAGCGCCTGGAGACCGACTCGAACCGGCGCAAGGTCGAGTTCCTGGGCCGCTGGAGTGCCCCGCCACATCCCAGACGCGCGGGTTGCGGCCTCTGCCGCGGCGACCGGGTTCGAGTCGAGGAGTTCTTCGGCGGAGTGCGACAGTTGTACGAACTCGGCGACATCGACGGAGATGCCTGCCGAGGAGAGCGCATAGCCCGTGCCCCGGGTCTGGATGTCCACGGACGGACCGAGCGCACGGCGGAGGCCCGACACCTGGACCTGCACGACGTTGCGCGCAGTCTTCGGTGGCTCGTCACGCCACAGCGCCTCGGACAGGGTGTCGACGCTGACGACCTCGTCGAGGTGGTGCGCCAGAGTGACCAGGATGGCCCGCGACCTGGGTCCGCCGCTGTCGATGGGCTTCCCGTCGATCGAGACTGCCAGCGGCCCGAGCACGTCGATGCGCGTTCCGGACCCCGGCAACCGCTTCACCTCAGAAGTATGGCACGGGCCGATCGACGTGGGATCAGCCCGAAACCGTCGATGTTCTCGTCGTTCGGGGAATTTCGGCGACTGGTTGTGGAGGCGACACGGTCAAGTGGGTCACGAGTTGTCGGATGGAGTCCCGTCGTGCCCGAGATATTCGCCGAACACGGCGACGTACGGGGGCCTGAAAACGGCGGAAGCCCAGCTCAGCGCTGGGCTTCCGTGCCCGATTTCTCGGGCAATAGTGGCGGGGGCAGGATTTGAACCTGCGACCTTCGGGTTGTGAGCCCTCGTCCAGTACCTTGCGACGGCCCTGAGAGATGGGCCCTACCCCTGCTCACAGCCGATTTCTCATTGACCGTGAGTCCCGTTGTTCACCACTGTTTACCGTGATGCTGGTACATGGTTGGTACATGAAGCCGCTCCATTGCTTCACCACTCTCCGTGGCGGATACTGCGGAGTCGTCGGCGAGAAAGGACCACTCGCCACAGCTCGATGCCCGAGAGGACTACCGACCGAGGTCGATCTCGTCGCCAACCGCACGCCGTCCGTCAGAACCGCGCGTCAACCACTCGGCCTCGTTTCGGAGATGAATGCTCTGAGTGCTGTTGTGAAGGTGCCGGGCTGTTCGATGAACGGGTAGTGACCGCTGTCGGGGATGACGACGAGCCGTGCGTCGCCGATGAGATCGCAGGCCAAGTTCGGTGCGTCGCGCACGATGAAGTCGTGGTCGCCGTGCATGACGAGGGTCGGGCAGCCGATGGTCCCCAACTCGTGTTGAGCGGTGATATTCCGCTTGATCGTCTGCGCGGGGCCGGAGATCTGGACCATGTTGCTCGCCGTGACCTCGTCGAAGCCGACGAGGCGGAAGTACTCGTCGCGTGCTTCGTCGACGTGGAACGTCGCGCCCTCCGAGATCTGCATCGCTTCGTTGAACAGCGCCGGGTCGCCGGCAGCGAATGCGTCGCTCGAGTAGATCTCTTCGAGACGGTTGCGATCGCGCTCCGTTAACCGTTCGATCAGCACGTCGTACGACCGCGCGAGCAGCTCGGTTTTGACCGGAGCAGCATCGACGAGCACCAGGCGCCGAACTCTGCTGGGGTGCTTGGCGGCGTAGTACATCGCCAGCAGACCGCCCCACGAATGCCCGATGATGCTGATCCGATCGAATCCCCATGCGGTACGTAGCTCGTCGAGGTCCGACACCAGCCAGTCCACGGTGAAGTTCTCGGCTGTGATCTCGCCCATGAGGGACTTCCCGTTCCCACGCTGGTCGTAGAAGACCACCTGGTGATCAGTCGCCAGGTCGCCGAAGAACGGAAACAATTCGTCGTGCCACATCCCCGGGCCGCCATGGAGGACCACGAACGGTTCCCCGTGCCCGATCATCCGGTAGAAGTGCGGTACGCCGTTGACGGTGACGAAGCCCTCTCGTTCCGCTGAGTCGATGTCACTCCCAGTTCCCGGCATCGCGCAAGTATCCCCCAACCATTGGACGGGCACGAGGAGCCTTGGGTCGTCGACCTGCGCGACAACCGGCCGTGGCCGGTCGAGGAGCTGCGGTCACAAGAGCACTTGGGCCCTGGCCGTTCACGCCGCACCTCCGCATGGTGAAGTGGTGAACGAGAACATCGCACAGTGGGTGACTGTCGTCGTTGGCGTCGCGTTGATCGCTCTCTATTCCGGCCTGATGATCGCCACCGACGGAACCTCAGGATGGTCCTGGATCCTCCTCGTCGCAGGCATCGGATCGCTGATCGGCGGAGCACGACTGTTCAGGCGGAACGCGGCGCCATAGACCGCGTGCATCGGCGATCAATGGCCGATCGATACTCGCAGACCGAAGTGCTCCTTCACGCGCATCTCTGCGATCGCTTGGCTCAGTATCCGATGTCGTGGTGGCCAGGGGCAATGAGACCGCTCTCGTAGGCGAACACGACTGCTTGGGCGCGGTCTCGGAGCCCGAGTTTGGTCAGGATGCTGGAGACGTGGGTCTTGACCGTGGCGGCTCCGATGTAGAGCGCGTCGGAGATCTCGGCGTTGCTGGCTCCTGTGCCGAGTTGGGTGAGGACTTCGCGTTCGCGGTCGGTGAGCGTGTCGAGCCGTCGGCTGGTGGCGGTGTCGGCGGCGAGCGTCTGGGCGAAGCGTCCGATGAGGCGCCGGGTGATGGTGGGGTCGAGCAGCGCGCCTCCGCCGGCGACGGTGCGCACAGCGGGGGCGAGTTCTTCTGGTGGGATGTCCTTGAGCACGAAGCCGCTGGCGCCGGCCTGGAGAGCCCGGTACACGTACTCGTCGGGGTCGAAGGTGGTCAAGATGATGACCTTGAGGGGCCAGTCGGATTGTTCGAGGATGGCTGCGGTGGCTGCGAGGCCGTCCATCTCCGGCATACGGATGTCCATCAGGACCACGTCGGGTCGGTGTTGGCGGACGGCGTCGATGGCCTCGAGGCCGTTGCCCGCTTCGGCGACGACATCGATGTCGGGCTGGTGCTCGAGGACCATTGCAAAGCCGCGACGCACGAGGGCCTGATCGTCGACGACGGCGACGCGGATGGTCATGTCCTCTCCATTTCGAGGGGGATGTGGGCGGTGACACGGAAGCGGTTGGGTGGTTGAGGCTCGGCGGTCAGGGTGCCGCCGAGCAGCGCAGCGCGTTCGCGCATGCCGGCGATGCCGTATCCGGAGGCAGGGAGTCCCGCTGCCGCCTCGTGGCGACCCGACGGAGTGATCGTGTTGACGATGTCGATGACGAGTCCGACGTCGTCGACGCCGACGATGAGATCGACGGTGGGATTCGGTCCAGCGTGCTTGATGACGTTGGTGAGGGATTCCTGGACGATGCGGTAGGCGGACAGGTCGACGGCGGCGGAGAGGCCCGCGGGGACAGGCGCCATCGTGAGGGACACGTCGGCACCGGTGCGGGTGAGCTCATCCGCCAGGGCGGGGATGCCGGCGAGCCCTGGTTGAGGGCCGAGGTCGTCGCCGTCCGAGGTGTCGGGACGCAGGACGCCGAGCAGATGGCGGAGCTCACCGAGCGCCTGGCGGCCGGCGCGTTCGACGTCGCCCATCGCGTCGACGGCAGCGTCGAGATCGTCGCGGGCGATGGTCTTGGCCGCGCCGGCCTGGACGGTCATCATCGACACCTGGTGGGCGACGACGTCGTGGAGCTCGCGGGCGATGCGCGACCGTTCGTCGGCAACGGCTTGGCGCGCCCGAGCGAGTTGGTCGGCCTCCAGCCGCTCGGCGCGCTCCTGGAGCAGTGCCACGTAGTCGCCGCGGTCGCGGACCCGGCGACCGACGTACCACGGGAGCACGCCCAGGAGGACGGCGGGGGCGATGTCGATGCGTTGGTTGCTGTCGATGATGGTGTCGAGCACGCTCACGGTCACCACCGCAGCGACGGTGGCGAGGCTGTAGCGGTGATCTGCGGTGTACCGGCCGACGGAATACACCGCGACAATCAGGGCAAGGTCCTGGCCGTCGCCGTAGCCGGCGATCGCCCACCCGACCATGATCACCATCACGAGCGCCGCTACAGCGACCGGATGCCGGCGCCGCCACAGCAGAGCAACGGCGGCGGCCGCCAGCATGACGAACGCGCCGGCCGGCCGGTCGCCGATCGAGTCGATCGTGAAGTTCTCGCCGTCGCTGACTGCGCTTGCCGCCACCGCCACCAACGATGCGACGAACACGACGACGGCGAGTACCCCATCGGTCGTGCGGGGCCAGCGGGTGAACGGCCCGCGAGCGATGTGCGGTTCGCCGGAGTCGAACCATCTCAACAGCGCGCCTCGAGGACTGGTTGCCGGCGAGGTGACCTCGCGCTGTTGACTGACGGCGTGCATGGCTACGAATCACAGTAGACCTGGGTTCGAGGGCGGTGGACCCCCTGGAGAGGGGAACGGGTCTCCGTCGCATGGGGGAGACCCGGCTGCCGCACACTCGATCCACTCGCTGTGAATGGGTCCGACTCAGTCGACGTCCCGGCGTTCGACGGCGATCAAGCCAGCAGCAGCGGGAACGACCGCCCAGACCGCGATTGCGGCGACGGCTGCTGCGGGACCGACGTCGTTGCCCACACCGGACGCGACGTTGGCGAGGACACTGGGCATCCATGATGCGGTGCCGCTGGCGAGTTGCACCACGAGTGGCGGCGCGATGAGCAGGACGAGTACGACACCGGTGACCGCTCCGCCGACATTGCGCACGAGCGTTCCGATTCCAGCGCCGAGGATCGCCCCCGCCGCTCCGGCGAGCGTCGAGGCAGCGAGCACGCGGGTCAGAGTGCCGGCCGAGACGAGGAAGCCGTAGTCGGTGGTCGGAAGGGCCAGGGCGACGGCGACAGCGGTGAGTCCGGCGCCGACGAGTCCGAGCACCGCTCCGCCCAGACCGATCGCACCGAACTGGGCGAGTACTGCTCGATGTCGGCGAGGTTCGGCGAGGAAGGTCGGAACGACGGTGTGGTGTCCGTACTCGCGTGCAGCGGCGATCGCGCCGAACAGCCCGGCGATCGCCAGTGCGTTGGCGGCGAACGCGATGAGGGACTGTTGGTCGGCTTCGGTGGCGATGAACGCCTTGCTGCCGTCGAAGTCGGTTCCGGCGATCACGGCGAATGCGTTGATCCCGGCCAACACGGCGAGCACGGCGAGGAACGCCCAGGGCATCTTGGTCGAGGTGAGCTTGCGGAGCTCGGATCGGATGAGTCGGATGGTGTTCATGACGGTGTGACCTCCTGGTCGAGAGATTGCGTGGTGGTCCAGCTGAGGAAGAGCTCTTCGAGCGATCCCGCACGGGGTGACAGTTCATGGAGCGCGACGCCGGCGGCGAAGGCCCGGTCACCGATTTCGGCGGTCGGCATGTTGCGGACGATGAGGCTGTCGGGCCCGTGAGCCTCAGTGGCGGCGCCGGCCTGATCGAGCACGGCGGCGAGTCGACCTGCGTCGGCGGTGCGCACCAGCGATGCGGCCCGTTGGAGCTCGTCCAGCGAGCCCTGTGCGACGAGCCGGCCCTTGTTGATGACGATGACGTCGTCGGCGAGGTGCTCGACTTCGTCGAGGAGGTGACTCGACACGAACACCGTGCCACCACCAGCCGCTTGGGCTCGGAGGCGATCGCGAAGCGTCCGGATGCCCTCGGGGTCGAGACCGTTGCCGGGTTCGTCGAGGATCAGCACCGGTGGTTCGCCGAGCAGTGCAGCTGCGAGGCCCAGACGTTGCCGCATCCCGAGCGAGTAGCCACCCGCGTTGCGGTGAGCCGCGTCGGTCAGGCCGACTTCGGCGAGGACATCGTCGACTCGGTGACGAGGGATGCCGGTGACGTCGGCCAGAATTCGGAGATGGTTGCGGCCGCTTCGGCCCGGATGGAAGGCGTCGGACTCGATCATGGCGCCGACGGTGCGGGCCGGATCCGCCAGGTCCCGATAACGCTGGCCGGCGATCGTTGCCCGCCCGCCGTTGGCTCTGGCGAGATCGAGCATCATCTTCATCGTGGTGGACTTGCCCGAGCCGTTGGGGCCGAGGAACCCCGTGACCCTGCCCGGCTCGACGGTGAAGCTGAGATCGTCGACGACGGTGTGATCGCCGTACCGCTTCGTGAGATGTTCGACGATGACTGGGTGATCCGATAGCGGTGTCATGAGTGTGGCTCCTTGTCGTGCGGCAGATCTGCCGCGGTGAAACTGTTGGTGAATGCTCGAAGCCCCGGCCTCGTCGCACTCCACGCGGCGGTGACGAGCACGAGGCTGCCGGAGCACAGGAAGAGGGCATCGAGGTCCCACCGGGCGACCGTGCCGGCACCGGCTTGGGAGATCGACACGAGCCCGAGACTGGAGAAGGTCACCAAGCTCATGGTGCGCCCGAGCATGTCGTGCGGGGTTCGGGCCTGGATCCAGGTGAAGAGGCTGATGGCCAGGTAGCCGTTGCCGACTCCGAGACCGGCGAGCAGCGCCGTGTCGATCCACAGGTTGGTGGCCACTCCGAGCGACGCAATCGTCATTCCGAAGGCGGCCAACACACCGAGAACGATCACACGCATCGTCGCGCTCGACGGCGGAGGCGAGGCGCCCGCAACGAGATAGCCGGCGAGGTTCCCGATGGCGAACGCGCCCATCAAGACGCCGAAGGCCGCCGCGCCCTGAGGGAGGCGCTGGTGCGCAACGAGTGGGATCCCGACCATGATCGGTCCGACCACGAACAGGTTGACCGCGAACAGGACCGAGAACACGAAGCGCAGCGGCGTGTCGTCCCACACGTTGCGCACACCGTCGCGGATCGAGGACCACAGCGAGAATGCTGAACCGTCCGCAGCGCGGCGGGGGCGGGTGCGGATGAGCCAGAACGCTGTCGCAGAGATGGCGAACGTCGTCGCATCGATGGCATAGGCCAGTCCGACACCGAACAGCGATGTCGAGAAGCCGGCGATCACCGCTCCGGCCAGGGTCGGGCCCACGAACGCGGAGATCTGGGTCGCCCCCATGATCACGGCGTTCCCGGCCTGCAGGTCATCGCGCCGCACCAGCGTCGGCACGATGCTGTTCTCGGCGGGAACGGCGAAACCGGCGATCAACCCGAACGCGAGCGCGAATCCGAACAGCATCCACATCTGCACCGCACCGGTCAGGACGGCCACGGCCATGGCGGCGGTCAACAGGCCGCGGGCGACGTCGGCGACGATCATCACACGCCGCGGTGCGAACCGATCGGTGACCGCGCCGCCGACGAGCATGAACGCCGCACGAGGGAGACCCTCGAGGGCCAACACGATTCCCAGTGCAAGCGGGTCGTCGGTCAACTGCAGCGCCAGCCATGGTGTCGCGATCAGCGCGAACTGGTCACCCAGCAGCGATGTCGCGGTACCGACCAACAGCAGGCGGAAGTCGCGAAGTGTCATCACCCGTCGCATCGACCCGGATGAGGTGTCGGACGGCGATGCCGCAGTTGAGTTCGGGATCTCGGTGGTCGTCATCTGCTTGTCCTCCTCTCGGTACTCCACAAGTACCAAGCGTCGGAGGGGTCAGGCATCGGGCTGGATGCGGATCGTTCGCTCCATCTCGCGGTGGACCCCGGATCGCCGACGGCCCACTCGCGGGCCGAGGAAGTCAGACGGGGTGACGACGTGACAGTTGGGCTCGCGACCGCTCTCGCGTACGGCGCGACCCGGCGACGCTCGCCGCGCCAACTGGCTCCCCGCCCCCGCCGGGCCACTCGGCATCACCATGCGGCTCTACGATCCGCGACCCGAAGTCCTCGACAGCATCTGGACACCGCCACCGCTGAAAGCGTCCTGAACCCCGAACCGGACTGCCATCCAGGAAATTCAGTACGTGCCCCACGTAGTGTCACACCCACGCAGCGCTCGGCGGCTGATCATGATGAGGAAGAGGACGCCAACGTGAACGGAACGAATACGGCCGCTGCAGACGACCGGTCGCCACGAGTACTCGAGTCGCTCCGCGGCGTCGGTCTGGTGACCGTCACTCGCCGACAGCAGGTGTTTGCCGGTGCCGCCTTGAACGTGTTGGTCAACGTCGTGGTGCTCAATCTCTTCGTGGAGTTCGCCGACGAAGTCGTGATCGACTCGTTCTGGATCTCGGTGCTCACCGCCGTGTTGCTCACGACGATGATCGGCATCCTTGCCAGGTTCGAACAACGCATTCACCACTACTTCTTCGAGAAGCACTCCTGGCGGTTCGCCGGTGTGGTCGCGATCTGGTTGGTCCTCTTCGGTAGCAAGTTCGTGATGCTCGAGGTCGTCGACGTCGTCTTCGGTGATCACGTCTCGCTCGGCCATCTACTCGAGGTGATCCTGATCGTCGTGGCAATGATGATCGCCGGCCAGCTGATGCAGACCATCTATGACCGTCTCGGCGTCAACGGAAACTCCACCGAGTCCACCCCCAGTGGAGACGACGAGAGCCCGTCCTCGACGTGACGGTGACTCGACCGATGACCGGGCTCACCGGAAGCGCGACGACCGACCGACGCAGGTGAAGACACCGGCCGCGTACGGGCGTCGCTCGGCCGTCAGCGGGGTCCTCTCTCGGCGAAGTGTGCGATCGCTGGCGTTCAGAGTGGGCCTCGGGATGCTTGGCGACCGCAGAGCGACATGGACTGCCGCGACCACGGGCGCCTTGGCAGTGGCGAGAACGGAGGGGTGACACGCCCTTTGTCGTCACGATTGCAGGCGCCTGGCTCCGAGTTTGCTGAAGAGCGCTTCTGATGCGACGTTGCCGTCAGTGATGGCGAAGCTGACCCGCAAGGCAGCGCGGGCGTTGCGCGGAATGCGCCGGCGGAGCAGCGCCGTCACGGCCAGCATGGTGAGCCCCACTGTGGTGATCGCGAGGTTGACCGAGACGCCGTCGGCAGTCCGCCCAGACGACACTCGGCGGCGGGGTTCGCCTCGAGACGCACCCGCTCGATGTCGAGTGCGTTGCTGAACTGCACCGCAACCACCACTGCGGGTCCGATCAGGGACGTCGCCACCATGATGATGCGCTGCGCCGGGGCGAACGCGCGTCGGGAGCGCGAACCCGGCGAGGTCCATGTTCCCCGTCAGCTGGCCAAGATGCGACGGCGCGAGTCTTGGTGGTTCTCAGCCGACGCTGCGGTCGTGGCCTTCCCAATACGGTGCCCTGAGCTCGCGCTTGAGCACCTTCATTGCGCCCGACAGCGGCAAGGGTTCGCTGCGGAAGTCGACACTCTTGGGCAACTTGTAGCCGGCGATCGACTCGCGAGCATGGGCGATGACCATTTCGACAGTGATCTCTTGACCCGGAACCGGGACGATGATGGCGTGTACCGCCTCGCCCCAACGCTCGTCGGGAATGCCGATCACGGCGACCTGCGCCACGCCGGGGTGGGTGCTGATCGCGTTCTCGACCTCGGCCGAGTAGACGTTCTCACCGCCGGTGACGATCATGTCCTTGACCCGGTCGACCAGGAACAGGTAGCCGTCGTCGTCGACACGACCGGCGTCGCCGGTGCGGTACCAGCCGTCGACGAAAACTTCCTCGGTCGCCTCGGGCTTGTTCCAATACTCCCGCATCCAGTTGCCGCCGCGGGCCCAGACCTCGCCCACCTCGCCAGTCGGGACCTCGTTGCCGTCGTCGTCGCGGATCGAGATCGTGACACCCATCACCGGGCGGCCGACCGAACGCAACCGTGCGCTGCCGGGCACATGGTCCTCGGGCAACAGAAAGCTGAGCGTGGCCGAGCACTCGGTCATGCCGTAGCCCTGGATCAGTTCGAGATCGGGCAGCTCAGACAGCAACCGGTCGAGGATCGCGTCGGGCATCGGCGACGCGCCATAGGCGAGCTGGCGCATCGTGGCGAGACGCTCAGGCCGATAGGACTCGTGAGCGAACATCATGCCGATCATCGTCGGCACCATGATCGACATCGTCACGCCCTCGGCCTCGATCACGTCGAGCACGGCACCGGGGTCGAACACCGGGATCGAGACGTGTACTCCGCCGATCGGAATGACGCCCATCATGCCGCCGGTGCTGGCTCCGTGGAACATGGGCGTCTGAGTCAGCCACACAGTGTCATCGAGCAGATCGAGGTGGATGGCGTTGTGGTACAGGTTCAGCATCTGCGACCGCTGGGTGTGCAGCACCCCCTTGGGCAAGCCGGTGGTTCCACCGGTGTACATGAGCACCACCGGGTCGTCTTCCTCGGGCTCCTCGGGCATGGCCGGGGAGGCCGCAGCCAGCAGATCCTCGTAGCGATGGTCGTGGGGAACGTCACCCTCACCGAGCAACACGGTGGTGCGAACCGGCGAGTCGTCACCGAGCGCGTCGGCGACCATCTGCGCGAAGAACCCGTCGACGAAGAGCACTTCCGTACCGGAGTCTTCGATGATGTACTTGAGCTCCTTGCCGGCAAGACGCAGGTTGAGCGGATTGATCACGCCGGCCCCGAGAAAGGCTGCATGCTGCAGCTCGAGGAAACGGTGACTGTTGAGCGCCATGACACCGAACCGGTCAGCCCGACCGACGCCGAGTTCGGTCAACATGTTCGCCGCACGGGCGGTGCGCTCGGCATGCTCGGTGAACGTCGATCGGAAGCCGCCATCGATCACCGCCGTCTTGTCTTGGTGACGATCGATCGCCGGCAGGAGGAGACGGTGGTACACAAGCTCTTTCATCTCACCCATCATGACCCATCAGCGGATCACGGGAACGCACGCACGCACGTCGCCGTTGGGTTGGCAGCAACCGTTCACGATCGGTACGCCCGATCGGGCGCGGCCCGACTCGACCCACTCACAGATGCTTCTATGTCTTGTCAGGGTGCAATTCGGGGTGCTCGATATGGGGCCGCGATGTGGCGGTCGGGCCGCTCGAGTGCGATCCCGAGTGGGTCCGGTTGATCTTGTGATGAAGCTGCGGTTCTGTCAGCGGTGCCTCGGTTCGCGGCGGCTTCCCTCGTCGGATTTGGCGCTCTCGTCTACGTTGAATCCATGAGTGCTCGGTACGCGATTTCGATTGTCACGGTGGCGGCCGTCTTGGCGGCAGGTTGTTCGGGGAGCGAGAGCACCGACGACGCAGCCGCTGCGTCGTCGGCACAGACGACCTCGACGCCTCAAGCGGCGGAGACGGATCCGCCAGCATCCGAGCCGGTCACCACCGATCCCTTGGTCACTGCACCCGTCGAGACCGATCCGCCACCGGATCCGGAACCGGAAGTCACCGCCGCTGCTGAGCGGGCACCCTACGACTTCTCTGCGATCGGGCCGATCGTCGATGCCTTCGTGGCCGAGCAGGGGTTGAACGGTGCCGGGTTGATCGTGGTGGATCAAGAAGATGGAGTCGTGCACGAGGAGTACTGGGGTGAGTTCGAAGCTGACCGGATCTCGCTGATCGCGTCGTCGAGCAAGATGATCTCGGCAAGCGTGCTCATGCGTCTCGACGACGACGGACTGCTCGATGTGGATGCTCCGGTCGCCGACATTGTCGAGTGGGGTGCTGGCAACCCGACGGTCACTCCGGCGCAGCTCATCTCGAACAGCTCGGGACTGATCGGGCTGCAAGACGGTTTCGGGTACGAGTCCTATCTGTGCCAGTTCAACCCGGCCGACACGTTGCAGGGCTGTGCCGAGCAGATCTTCACGACGCCCGACGACGATGCCGAGGTGATCCCGCCTGACACCGAGTTCCGCTACGGCGGCGCCCAGTGGACGATCGCCGGCGCAGTAGCCGAAGTGGCATCCGGTCGGACCTGGGCACAGTTGGTGGACGAGTTGATCGCCGCACCGTGTGGACTGGAGTCGTTGGGGTATTACCTCCCGACCGGGTTCGAGTATCCCGCTGACTTCAACGCCGATCCATCGACGCTCCCGCCGACCGCCAACCCCAACCCCGAGGGTGGCGCCTACGTGACCGCGCCCGACTACGCGCAGTTGATGCTGATGCAACTCCGCGACGGGATGTGCGGTGACGAACGAGTTGTCTCGAGTGAGGCGATCGATCGTATGCACGCCGACCGGATCGCCGAGGTGTACGGGGGTGACGCAGCGGAGAGCTCGAACTTCGGCTATGGCATGGGCTGGTGGGTGGACCGTGAGAGTGGCCGCATCAGCGACGAAGGCTTGTACGGCACCGTGCCCTGGCTCGATCTCGACGATGGCTTCGGCGCCTACCTCGTGGTCGAGAAGACCTCGGAAGTCGGCCGCAGCCTTGCTGCTCAGCTCTACGAGCCCGTCGAGGCCGCCGTACTCGCCGCTCGATGACGCCGGCCGCCACGCCCGTGCGGCCATGGCGATCGACAAGGAGCGGCGACGCCGAGCCGATGACCCGTCCGGCAGTCCAACCTGCTCGCGCTCTCGTCGGCTGATGACGGATGCCCACTGGATCGGCAAGACGGTGGCGATGCTGCGGCGGAGGGTCGCCGCGACGGCCCGGTTGGTACGGTGTTCGCCGAGGCATCCATGGCCACTCCGTACCTGCTTACCGTTGATCTCGGTACCAGCGGACCCAAGGCTGCTGTCGTCGGCATCGACGGGCGGGTCGTGGGGTCAGGGCAGGCCAAGGTGTCCACGCTGTTCCCGGAGGCAGGGGCGGCCGAGCAGGATCCCGCAGAGATCTGGTCGGCAACGCTTGCCACGTGCGCAACGGCGCTGGCCGAATCCCGCACAACGGCAGGCGTCGAACCGAACGATGTCATTGCCGTGATCATCTCCAGTCAGTACTCGTCGATTGTGCCGGTCGACAGCGACGGCCATCATCTCGCCGACATGGTGATCTGGATGGACCAGCGCGGTTCGCCGAAGCGGATCAAGCACGTGCCCGGGTACCCGAGCCGACCCGACACTCCCGGCGACATCGCCCGCTGGCTGCGGGTGCACGGCTTGGCCCCGATCGAGGGCGGGATCGCCCTCACCCACATGCGCTGGATCCGTTATGCCCGGCCCGACGTCTACGCACGAACGGCGACGCTGCTCGAGCCGATGGACTACCTGACGTTGAAGTTCAGCGGGCGCGCCACGGCCAACCAGTGCACCGCGTTCATGTCGCTCACTGTCGACAACCGGTCGCTGGGCGCCACCGAGTACGACCCGCAACTCGTCGAGCAGTCGCTGATCGACCGCGACAAGTTGGCCGAACTGGTCCCCGTCGGCGCCAACCTCGGTCAGGTCTTGCCCGCGGTCGCCGCCGCGCTCGGCCTGAGTGAATCGACGGTGGTGCTGAGCGGCTGCAACGACACGCAGGCCGGTGCGGTCGCCGCCGGCGTCTTCCAGGGATCGCATGCGGGCATCTCGCTCGGCACGACCGGCGTGATCGTCACCCACCACCCGAAGCGCAAGACCGACCCGTTCAGGTCGATCTTCACGGTGCCGAGCCCGATCGGTGGCTGCCACCTGGTGTCGGCGGAGAACGGTGTCGCCGGCGTCGGTGTCGATCACTTCCTCGGCAATCTCGTGTACGGAGACGACTCGTTCGGCACGAACGGGTTGCGCCAGGATGCCTACGCAGCGTTCAACGAGGCGGTCGCCGTTGCCGAGCCGGGATCCAACGGCGTGATGTATCTGCCGTGGCTGCGCGGCTCGATCGCCCCCAAGGCCGATCCCCGGATGCGTGGCGGCTTCCTCAACGTCGGTCTCGACACCGACCGTCACGACTTGGCGCGTGCGGTGTGCGAGGGGATCGCCCTCAATTTCCGTTCGTTGTGGGGGCCGGTCCAGAAGTTCGTCAAGCGTGAGTTCTCACATGTCGTGTTCTACGGCGGGGGAGCGAAGTCGGATGTCTGGTCGCAGATCATGGCCGACGTGCTGGCGGTGCCGATCCATCAGATGAATCAACCTCGTCACGCCAACACGGTGGGCACCGCCCTGCTCGGTTTCGAGCGGCTCGGACTGATCGGTGTCGACGACGTGTTGCGGATCCCGACCGTGAACGCCGTCTTCGAACCCGATGCCGCACACGCCGCCCGATACGACGAACTGTCGGAGCGCTTCGACCAAGCCTTCAAGGCCACCCGCCCGCTGTTCCGCGCACTCAACACACCCCGCACGACCCGACCAGAAACGATTTGAAGGAGCTCTCGTGGCCAATCCACTGTTTCCCTACGCCGAGCAATGGGGCATCAATGACGGCATCCCCGCCGAGCCGTTGAGCGACGAGGAGATCCTGCACCGCCTGCGCGACGTCGCCGCCCTCGAGGATCAGCGGTGGGAGTCCGGCAAGTGCTCGGGCACGATGTACTCGGGTGACCGCGAGCACTACGCCGTGCTCAACGAGGCGTCTTCGTACTTCTCGCACGTCAACACGCTGCAGCGTGACATCTGCCCGAGCATGAGTCATTTCGAGTACGAGATCATCCAGGCCACGAGCGACCTGCTCGGCGGCCACGCCGTGATCGAGTTCGACCCGACCCAGAACGTGTGCGGCGTGATCGGGGCAGGCGGCACCGAGAGCATCCTCAACGCCGTACTCGGCTACCGCGACTGGGCGCGCTCGAAGGGCATCACCGAGCCGCAGATGATCCTGCCCGACACCGCCCACCCCGCGTTCCTGAAGGGCGCCCACCTGTTCTGTCTCGAGCTGGTGATCGTCCCAACCGATCCCGTCACGACGCTCGTCGACGCCGCTGACGTTCGTGCCGCGATCACCGACCGCACCGCAGTGATCGTCGGGTCGGCCGGCAACTACGCCTACGGCACGATCGACCCGATCTCCGAGCTGTCCGACATCGCCGTCGAGCACGGTGTCGGCCTGCACGTCGACGGCTGCCTCGGTGGCTGGATCCTGCCGTGGGGGCAGCGCCTCGGCTACGACATCCCGGTCTTCGATTTCCGGTTGCCTGGTGTCACATCGATCTCCGCCGACACCCACAAATACGGGTACGGCCCGAAGGGTTTGTCCGTACTGCTGTGGCGCGACCCCAGCTATCGGCGCCATCACTACTACGTCGAGCCGGAGTGGAACGGTGGCCTGTACGCGTCGGCTGCCTTGCTCGGCAGCCGCTCAGGTGGTGCCGTCGCAGGCACCTGGGCGGCGCTGCGCCGCTTGGGCGAGCCCGGCTATCGCCGTAAGGCCGAGGCGGTGTTCGAGACGGCGTTCGCCATGCAGGACGCCGTGAAGTCGCACCCGGCGCTGACGATCATGGGCGACCCGACGTTCTGTTTCGCGTTCCGCTCCGACGAGTTCGACATCTACCACGTCAACGACCACATGAAGCGCAACGGTTGGCGCTTCAACGGCCTGCAGCGTCCGCACGCCCTGCACTTCTGCATCACCGGGCCGCAGACCCAACCCGGTGTGGTCGAAGCCTTTGCTGCCGATCTCGCCGAGGCCGTCGCATACGCCGAAGAGCATGCCACCGAGGCGCCGCTCAGCGGATCGATGTACGGGGGCGCCGGCGCCAACATGACCGCCGAGGATCGCGAGCAGGCGATCAGCCAGATCTCTGGCTTCATGGACATGGTCACCGACGGCCCGCCAGGGTGAGTACTGCGATCATGCCCCGCACCGCCGCAGGGTCTCCAGCGTCTCGGGCAGAGTGAACCGGCCGGCGTTGCAGCCAGGCGCTGGTTGCCTCGAGCGCCGGTCGGCAGCGATGACGTGGCGCCACAGTCGGGTGGTCATGCCGGCGAAAGTGTTGCGCCACGAGGAGGCCGGTATGCAGCGCTACGTCACCCACGTCGACCGGACTACGGAGCGACGTTGTGCGTGGGTCGGCGGCGAGCATCTTGCCGGATCCCCGTCGGGTCTCGATCTCATTCGCTGGCGGCGACATGCGTGCCCCGAGTCGGCGTTCGGGACGGTTGGCAAGTGAGCACAGTGCGGCCCGTTCAGTCGGCAGGCCGTGCGAGACGTTCGATGAGTTCAGCCGCGTGATCGATGGGTGGGAGCGCAGCGATCTCGTCTGCGATCTCACCGGCGCGGTCTCGGTACTCCCGGTGGTCGAGCAGCCGGCGAAGGGATCGTCGAATGTCCTCGGGGGTTCGCTCGTCCTCGCCGAGGGCGAGTCCTGCGCCGAGCTTCACCAACTGGGCTGCATTGAACCGGTTGTCTGGCGGAGCGAGCGGCAAGCTCAATACGGGAATTCCTCGCTTGAGCGCTCCCGTGAGCGAGCCGTAGCCGCCATGAGCGACGACCAAGTCCGCATGCTCGAGGATGAGACCCTGGGAAAGGAACGGAACCGTTCGAACATTGTCCGGGATCGAAAGATCGCCGGTTTCGTTGTTCATTCCGATCGTGGCGATGACCCGGACATCGAGGTCGCCGACGGCGTCGAAGACCAACTGGAACAGTTCTGGCGCGTTGAACGCCGTTCCGAACGTCACGTACACCAACGGGCGCTCGTCGTCGCCGTCGAGCAATGCCTCGACGGACTCGCCAGGTGCTGGATCGGGCTCCATCGGCTGCACGAAGTGCGTGTTCGCCGGCATGCTGTGCCCGTCGAACCAGCTCGGTGCTGCCCCGACGATGGTGAGCTCGCTCGCCTGCCGGGCGCCGCTGGGCTCCGGTGGCAGACTCATCGCCTCGCGGAACCAAGCGAACTCGCCTCCCGCCACCTCATGCAGCATCCCGGACTGTGCCGGGGCGAAGTCGAACGTCGCAAGCGGGGTGTCGGTCTGCTCGGCAATCGCCCAGGCATCGAGCCCGGCGGTGTCGCGCAGGATCACGTCGGGTTCCCACTCATCGCACAGGGCGCGGATGAACGGAACAGCGGCAGCTGCGCGCACGAAGAACGGGCGGAACATCACGGCACCGTCGGACTCCGGCTTCGGTAGACGGTCGACCAGCGAGGCGACGTCGGCCGGCTCGACAACGTCGGTCGGAAAGCCGAGCCCCGTCGCGAACTCCGCTGGGGAGATCGCGCCGGAACCTCGCGAGTTCCCAGACAACAAGCGATCACGAGAGCTCACGACGTAGCGAACATCGTGTCCTCGGTGCCGTGCCGCAGCAGCGATGGGAGCCGACGGTCGGATGTGGCCGAAGCCCGAGGTGATGGCAACCAACAGACGCATGAACACGTATTCCTAGCGGACCGAGCCGACCCCACCGGCCGCCGGCTCGTGGACACGCATGTCGCTCACGCCGCCTCCATCGCCGACCCCGCCCATCGCGGCACCTCCCGATTGCCGGTGACCGGCCCGGACGCCACGCATATCGACTGCCGGCACGAGCTTCGACTGCTCGGCCGTCCCCGGGATGATCTCGCGTACGGCTTGGGCCGCATTGCAGCGAGCGTGAGCGACCGGCGTCGGTGATTCTGCGTGGCAAAGTGTGTGTGCGTCGAAGACACGACGGAGCGGTGGACCGCCTGTTCTGAGTCGGTCCTTTGAGGCGAGGCTGGAACGTTGTTCGTCAGCGCCAGAGTTGCCGCTCACCGGTGGCGGCCGGCTGCCATCCACTCCGCCTGGCACCATGGGACCTACGCCGAGACGCCGGCGTGTCGGGGGCGCTTGGTCACGACCTCGGACGGCACTCCGGGCTGTGGCGTTCATGTCGGCTGGAGCATGCTTGGGCCTTGCCGCGCGAGCAGGACATCTCGGTCGCTGTCGCGCAGTACATGTTCAGCGACGCTTCCGAGCAGGGTGTAGCGGATCCCGGTGCGGCCGTGGGTGCCCACCACGATCAAGTCGCAGTGGCGCTCGTCGGGCAGCTCGGGCAAGCGCTCGTTCGGATCTCCGATCTCCAGCAATGGTTCGTCGGTCACGGTGTCGGGGGCGTACGTGCCGAGGAAGTCCGCCAGCTCCCCACCGCGTTCTCGTACGACTTGGGCTCGGAGTTCGGCGATCGCGGTGTCGTCGGCCACGCGACGGAGCTTCGACTCTCCGACCACTTGGTAGATCATCGCAGGGATGATCGTCGCGGTCGGTGCGACGGCCCGAGCGGTGACGATGGCGTCCGAGGAGGCCGACGAGGCGTCGACGCCGACAATGACCCGGTGATACGGGCCTCGTACCGGTCGACGGACGAGGAGCAGCGGTCGGTCGCCGTGCCGGGCGAGTCGACCAGCAGTCGTACCGACGAAGAATCGGCGCACACCTGGGCTTCGGTGGGCCCCGGCGACGACGAGGTCGACATCGAGCGAGCGCGCAAGCTGGACGATCTCGACGAACGTGGCCCCGTAGCCGACATGGAGCTCCGGTCGCGGATGGATCCGGGCGAGATGACGGCGCAATTCATCCTCGGCCAGGTCACGATCCGCGGCGCTAACGAGGTCGGTCGGTTCGTCGCCAGGGTCGACGACGTGGACTGCGTGCAGAGCAGCGCCTGTCTCTCGCGCGATCGATGCGGCACGTACGACGGCGAGGCGGCCGGACGGGCCGCCGTCGGTTGCTGCGAGAACGCTCGTCAGGCTTCGAGTCATGACCGTGGGGCTCCTTCTGTGGTCGCGGCATCGGTATCGGCGGGCTGGCCGAGGAGCTGACAGGTTGCGTCGGCGGCGATCGTGCACGACCGCAGCACGACGTCGGCACCCAGCACCCGATGGCGCGACGCTTCTCGATCGTCGAGCGCGGTCACGACGACTTGTCCGCCGACGATCACCGCCAATGCGGTGACGTCGTCGTGGATCATCGGCAATCCTTTGGTCAGCCGGTCGGGCGGGGCACGATGGCGATGGGCCGCTCGGAGTATCGAGCGACGTAGCCGGCGACGCTTCCGAGCAGCAGTCCGCGTACGGCACCGAGCCCTCTGGTTCCGACGACCAGCAGCGATGCGTCGGTGTCGTCGGCCACCTGCTCGAGTGCGGTGCGAGCATCGCCCGGTTCGATCCGCATCTCGTGTGGCACTGTGCGCGCTCCGATCGGGGCGCTCCACTGTTCGAGCGCCTGGCGGGCCGCGTCCATCATCGCGTTGTTCGCTCCGAGAATTGGCGCGTGGACCGCAACGATGTGCGCGCCGGTTGCTTCGGCGAGATCGATCGCCCAGTCCAGCGCACGGGTTGCACCCTCTGAGCCGTCGAGCCCGATCACGATCGGGCCATCCGATGGGTCGGGTTCGCCGCGCAGTACGACGACCGGGCACGGGCTGTGTTCGACGCACTCTTGTGACACCGATCCGAGCAGCAACCCTGCGAAGCCTCCCAGACCACGGGCGCCCACGACGAGCATGTTCGTGCCAGGCCGTGCAGCGGCGGTCAGAAGCACAGCCGCGGCGGGGCCGCGCCCGGCCTCGACGTCCACTCGATCGGCGTCAGCGTCGAGTTCCTCGCGAACCACGGTGCGGAGGTCGTCGCAGGTCCGTTCGTCCATCTCCTCTGGCCCGGGCAGTTTCGCGGGCCCGCCCGGGGCCACGGCGCTGGAGGGGTACTGCCAGGCGGCGATCGCCCGGAGCCCGGCTCCTTGGGCGGCGGCCGTGCGCGCTGCCCAGCGCAGCGCAGTGCGCGAGCCGTCCGAACCGTCGACGCCGACAATGATCTCACCCATCTTCGTCTCCTTCATTCGAGTTGTGCGGTGTCACTCATCGACGCACGCCTGGTCGTCCGTCGGCCGTGTGATCAGGACCGGGCACGGGGCGTGGCGCACGACTTCGGTGGCGACGCTGCCCATGGTGATACGCGTGAGCCCACCGCGGCCGTGCGTCGCGAGGGCGATCAGCGCAGCGGGAAGACGCTCGGCGAGCCACGGAATCGAGCGACCCGGTGCACCGTGGAGAACTCTGGTTCTCGCCCGCGATGTCGGCGTGTGCAATCGGGCTCCCAGTGTGGCCAGGCGCTCCTTCGCAGCTTCTTCCTCACGGTTGGGATGAGGCTGATGCGCGGGCTCTGGGTCCTCGTCCGGCCCCACCACTTCGGTGAGCCATGGCTCCAGCTGGAGTCGTTGGCACCACGTGGCTGCCACTGGCACGATGCTGTCGGACAAGTCGGAGCCATCCGAGCACACGAGGAGTCGGCCTCGTTCGGCCGGCAAGAGGGTGGTCCTGCAGTGTGGGCCAACGAGGATGAGCGGCTGTGTCGATCGGCAAACGATCTTCGTGGAGACGCTGCCCAGCACCGCGGCCCGAAGAGCGCCCTTTCCCCGGGTGGCCATGCACAGCATCCCATCGGGCTCCGTCGCGGCGATCGCGAGGATCACCTCTGCGGGGTCGCCATCGCCGACGATCCGAGTCTCGATGTCGACGACCTCGGAGTACAGCCGAGCGCGATCGTCGAGCTCGTGCTGAGCTGCGTCGAAGTCGTCGGGGACGCAGCTCACGAGCAGCACGCGAGCCTGCCCGAGGCGGGCCGCGATCGAACACGCCGGCCGAATGGCGCGCTCGGCGAACGCGGAACCATCGAGAGGTACCACCATCGTCGTCATGATCTTCCGTACACCCCTTCCGATCCGATGACCTGCCGGTCGCCGTGACCACCCACGAACTCAACGTTCAACCGGTGCGCGACCGCCGGCCGCCCGCTGATACGTCAAGGGCTCCGACTGCGGTCGCTGCGGTGAACCACCCGCGACCAGCGCTGCGTCCTCAGGACCAGCGCTGCGTCCTCAGCGTCCAGTCTCGCGGTCGCCGCTCGGCACCTCCAGGGGCGAACGTCCCGACACCGTCCACCACCCATGGTCCGTCGATCGGTCGGGTCGCTCTCCGGTGGTGTCCACCAAGACGGGCGGCCGTTGAGATTGCTGACGTCGGTCCTCCGACACCAGCAATCTCAACTGATCGATTCCGTAGCCCTACCTCGTGTCGGGCTACCCCGGTTTTCGGGGCTCCTCGCACCTCGACCTCGAGGTGGCCGTCGTACACCTGCACCGCTGATTCCGGATCGTTCGGCAGGGCGACGACGGGAATCCGCGGCACCGCATCAGGGCATCAAAGTGCTGCGATGAGTTTCATGGCCGACAGTGGGTCCGGAACTCATCGCGCGAGTGACGCCAAATCCGGGTAGTTCCGCCGCGTTTGCTACCCAAACGCTACCCAGATCGCCCTCACCAGGTTCGGCCGACAGCGCCTCAGTCGTCGTGCAGGAGTGGCAGGAGGCGCACGCGGCGAACGGTTCTGGTCGATGAGCAACTTCACGCCGTCGGCTGCAACGGGATCTCACGATCCGCAACCGCATCCGCAGCGAAGCGCAACGTCACCAGGTACTACGGGAACTTCGAAGTCGACGCGATCGGCGAACCTACCGTGGTCGGCGGCGGCGACGAGTTCATCTTCTCAACGCCTGAGCGAGCGACCACACCAGCGGTTGCGGACGGGATATCGCTGGTGAAGATGGAGAAGGTTGATGACACGTGGCTCGTGTCTGCGCATCGGTTCCTTGGCGAGGGCGAAGGGTCTGGCTGACAGGCCCAGTCACACGAACTCGACGCTGGAGGGCAGCCGTATGCCCAGGCGTGGACCGGCCGCCTGACCTGACGAGAACGGCACGTTCGATCGCTACTCCTGTTCCTTATCAGCGAGGACGGCGGCGATGTCCTGAGCATCAGCGAGCAGGCGGACGACGTCAACGCGATCGCCGCTGGCGAAGTAGAACCAGCCGCACGGGAAATTCGGGATGCGGCGGACACGCAGGCCATCGATTCCGCACACCTCGCCGATGCGCGGCGATCCGGCGCCGGGCATCCGTCCGATCGCATCCAGCGCCGTCATCGCTGCATCGAAGAACCGTTCGCCGAGGTCGGAGCCGCCCTCCTGGCGGTAGTAGTGCGCGCGTTCGACGAGATCGACTTCGGCTTGCGGGCGAAGATTCGGGCGCGTCACGCGTCAGCGTCGAGTGCCCGCTCGCGCAGCTCGGCAATCACGTCGTCGGTGGCTTCGCGACCTTCGCCCGATGCGAGCCCGTCAGCAATGAGATCGCGGAGGCGTCGAGCTGCTTGTTCGTGCTGGTCACGGCGAATCAGCTCGCGCAGGTACTCACTCGTGTTGCCGTAGCTGCCGTCGCTGACACGCGCATCGATGTAGTCGCGCATGTCCTCAGGAAGGGCAAAACTCATGGTGTTCCGACTCATGGCTTCAGTCTGCTCCGGCTATCAACTGTTGTCAACACCGCTCGGAACAACCGCCGTCAACAGGGCGGGCCCCACTCAGTATCGGCACTGGTGTGCTCGGCCTACCCGCACGGAAATGCGCGACCGGGCAGCGGTCGCCGATACTGCTCGGGGTCGGCTGCGCCCCGTGCCGGATGGGAGCGACTTCGAGATGCTCGCTCATGAACATTCTGAGCGCCCGGGGGCCCGATGTCGTAGATGGTCCTGGCGTCTGCGCGCTCTCGTCATCGGGCGCTCTCTTTTGCCGCTATGACGATCCGTCTCGCTGCGCGCCGGCGGACTGACGCTGTTTGGTTGATTAGTTGGTGTCTCGTCTACAGAGCAGCACGGTTCCGATGGTGAGCGCGAGAGTCGCGTAGCCACCGAAGACGAGGGCGTTCTCGGCGTTGGAGAGCGTGGCGCTGAGCGTTTCGATGCTGGCGGCGGGGTCGTCGAGGGGGAGCAGCGCGTTGCCAGCGACGAACGGTAGGAGGCGGGAGAGTCGTTGATCGAGGAATGCGTTGAGCAGGTTCTCGACCACCAGCCACCAGACGAGGAGTCCGGAGATGGCAGCGGTGCTGTGGCGGGCGATCATGCCGATTCCGAGACCGAGCACCGAGGCTAGCGACACGAAGAGGACGGCCCAGAGACTGGTACCGATCATGCTCGAGGCGTCGCCGGTTTCGATGTCGGAGGCTGATGCGCCGGCGAGCCCGGCGGCGAGGCCGGCTGCTCCGAGCACCGCTCCGAACGCTGCGGCAGTGATGGCCTTCGCGGTGGCGATGGCGAGACGCGCAGGCCGAGCGGTGAGGGTCGGGCCCAGGGTGCCGTGTTGTGCCTCGGAGCTGAAGATCAAGATGCCTGCCACGGCGGCGAACACGGCGGTGAACAGGGTCGAGAACGCGAAGACCTTGTCGACGAACAGTTCACCTTCGTCGGTGACGAAGTTGGCGATGGCCCACGAAACCACTCCGTTGAGTGCGATGGTCAGGGCGAGGATGGCCGTGTTCGATCGGATGGTCGAGAGCTTGATCCATTCGCTCTTGAGTGTCGTTGGCAACGCCTTGAGCGTGTCGTTCTGTGTCCGTGCCGCCGGTTGATCGGCGGCTGGCGCGTGGTCGGTGGGTTCGTACGTGATGGTCGTCATTGGTTGGTTCCTTGCGTCGATCGTTCGGAAGTTGGGCTGTGTTCAGGCGGCTGCGAACTCGGCGGACGCCTCGGTCATGTCGATCAGGGTGTCTTCGAGCGACTTGACGGTGTCGGTCAGCTCGGTGAGCTGGATCCGGTTGTCGAAGGCCAACTGGGAAACGTGCGTCCTCGTGGTCCCGCTGATCATCAGATGGCGGCCGACGGTGTCCACAGCAGCGCCCTCGGCGGAGAGCAGAGCGATGAGCTCCGCAGAATCAGCGGTCTCGACGACGACCTGCGCATCGTTGAGTGCGGCGATCTCGTCGAGCGACTTGGCGGCGAGGAGCTTTCCGCCACCGATGACCACGAGATCGTCGGCGAACATCGCGAGTTCGCTGATGAGGTGGCTCGACACGAAAACGGTGCCACCTCGGTCCGCGAAGTCGCGGAGATAGGTGCGGAGCCAGCGGATCCCGTCGGGGTCGAGCCCGTTGGCTGGTTCGTCGAGGAGCAAGACCTCGGGGTCACCGAGCAGTGCGCCTGCAAGCGCCAATCGTTGGCGCATACCGAGCGAGAATCCGCCTGCTCGCTGCTTTGCTGCCGTTTCGAGGCCGACGGTGTCGAGGACCGTTTCGACCCGTGTTGCGGGGATCCCGGCCACCGCGGCCATTGCCCGGAGGTGGTTGCGGGCGCTGCGCCCGGGGTGCATGACTCGGGCGTCGAGTACGGAGCCGACGACTCGGGCCGGATGCGACAGGTCGGTGTACTCGACACCGCCGTAACGGACTACGCCGACGTCGGGCCGCGTGAGGCCGACCATCATGCGCATTGCGGTCGATTTGCCGGCGCCGTTGGGGCCGACGAAGCCCGTGACGGTGCCAGCAGCGACGTCGAACGACATGTTGTCGACGGCGACTCGGTCGCCGTAGCGCTTGGTGATTCCTGAGACGTTGATCATTTCGTGCGTGTCCTTCCTTGGATTGGTACGTGAGGGGCTCGAGGGTGCGCCCGTGATCCGGTCCGAAGATGTCTTCGGTTTTCGGGTCGAACGTCGTTGCCGCCCTGAGCAGCGTTCACGGCGAGCTCTCGATCTCGCCAGCCGTCGACGAGAGGTCAACGGTCTCGGGCTGTTCCTGATGTGTCAGCAGCACGACGCCGATGCCGATGAACCACGCGATCGAGCCGAGCCCGAACACCATCTCGACGGCTTCGAAGGCGGGAACGACCGTGACGAAGCCCGCCACTGCCGTCACTGCGCCCACGACGTTGAGCCAGCGGGGCAGGCGGGCGGTGATCAGTCCGGCGATCGAGACGAGGCCGATCCAGATGCCACCGACGAGTTCGTTGCCGCCACCGAGGCCGTTGGTGACGACGTCGATCGCCGACGACACCGTGGCGGCGCGGTCGGGGTCGGTGTCGGCGAGGTCGGCGACGGCCTCGATCCCGATGTTGGAGATCATGCCCGTGGCGAACATCAACGCTGCCCAGATGCCGGCGAACACCGCCGCTGTGTTCGCAAGGATCGGTGTGGCATCGATGAGTCGCTGCCGGAGCGCGAGCGCCATGGGGACGAGGGCGGCGCCGAACACGATGAAGATGCCGATGTACCAGGCGAGCAACTGGCCCTGGTGATCGACGAGAAAGTCGACCGACTCGGCGGGTGTCGCATCGGGGTCGGTGTAGTCGGCGAGTGACGTCGCGAACATCGCGATGCCGTAGCCGAACGTGCCGGCGGCCAGCAGTGCGGCGGCGCCGCCGATGCGGCTGAGTTTCCACGTGCGTCGCGGTGTGTGGGCGGTTGGGTTGGCCGGCGCCAGGGGTGTGCTGATGGTCATGACGGTTCTCCTTCGAGGTTGGGATTCGGTATCTCACGCTGAGATGGGGCACTGGTGTGCTGGTCGAGTCGACGCAGCGCGACCACCTCGATGTTGAGCGAGGTGTAGTGAGCCAGGAGCCCGTTGAGGTGCGACGAGTCGCGGACGTCGCCGACCAGGCGAGTCGTGCCCGCCTCGGTCATTTCCACCGTGAACTCGTCCATGACCGGCCGGAGGACGCGCTCGGAGGCGTGGCCACCGAGCTCGATCTCGTAGAGGGTGGGTCCCGGTCGTTCGGTCATGGGGTCACGATCCCGTTGAACGGGGTGAGTCGTCATCGCTCACCCGGCCGCCTCACCCGGGTGATTCGCCCCCGACTCGGATCCGAGCGGCGTCGCTAGATTCGACGGTGATGGTCGGACAGGGTGCAGGCGAGTTGATCGCCACGAAATTCCTGGTGCCGACGGTGCCGGGCGGTCTGGTTCGGCGCGCCCGCCTGGACGCACTGCTGGACAGAGCGGTCGCCGAACGTCACCGGCTCGTGCTCGTCAGTGCCCCGGCCGGGTCGGGCAAGTCAACGCTCCTCGCAGGAACCCTGGCCGATCGTGACGACGATCTGGTCTGGGTCCAGATGGAAGCCAGCGATGCAGATCCCGTCAGGTTCTGGTCGTACCTCGTCGGGGCCGTCGAAAGCGCTCGACCGGGCGTGAGGAACGTGGTCGAGCCGACCATCGTCTCGACCGGAGGGTCGCCCGACTCGGTCGTCCCGGCGCTGGTCAATGCGCTGGCCGAGGGCTCGAACCGGCTGGTGATCGTGATCGACGACTACCACGTCATCGACAACACGGCGATCCACGACGGCGTCGAACGACTCATCGACCTCTGCCCGGACCACGTCCAAATCGTGATCGCAACGCGCATCGACCCGGCCTTCCGGCTCGGCAGACTCCGCGTCCGAGGGCAGCTCACCGAGATCCGCGCCTCCGATCTCCGGTTCGACGCCGACGAGGCGGCTGGCCTGCTCGGGACCTCGTCTCTGGATCGCGAGGCGCTGCTCACGCTGTGCGACCGAACCGAGGGGTGGGCGGCCGGGCTCGTCCTCGCCGGACTGTCGCTCGCAGGCGTCGACGACACGTCCCGATTCATCGCCGGCTTCCGCGGCGACGATCAGCTCGTCGTCGACTACCTCACCGACGAACTCCTCGCGTCGATCCCACCCGACGAGCGCCGACGCCTGATCGAAACGTCGATCCTCGATCAGCTCACCGGCCCGCTGATTGACGCCGTGACCGGATCGACCGACGGCAGCCAATGGCTGACGAGTACCGCTGCCGCCAACCAGCTGTTCATCGGGCTCGACCGGACGGGCACCACGTTCCGGTATCACCACCTCCTGCGTGACCTTCTTCGCCTCGAGGCCGACCGTGAGATCCCCGATCGTCTTCCCGAACTGCACCTCGCCGCCGCATCGTGGCATCACGATCGCGGCGACATGTACACGGCGATCGAGCACTACATCGCGGGAGGCGATCTCGTCGCGGCCGGCGATCTGATCGCGATCCACGCCACTGCGCTGCTCAACGGCGGACAGATCTTCACCGTGCTCCGTTTGCTCGACCAGCTCGGCGACCTCCCCGAACGCCACTCGCCAAGTGCGCTCGTGCGAGGCTGGATCAACCTTGCGACGGGCCGCTTCGCGGGTGCTCGTCACTACTACGACATCGCCGTCGAGTGCGACGACGAAACCGACGCCAACCTCACCGCGTCGCTCGGAATCATGGTGCACCTCGCCGAAGGTCTCCTCGGTGACGCGATCTCGATCGCCCGGCGCATGGATCACCCGACCGAGTCGACGCAGGCGATCGGGCTGGTCGCCGCCTACACGTGGGCCGGGATGTTCGACGAAGCGCTGCGGTACATCGCGATCGCCCGCGAACTCGGCGCGTCCGAGCCGTCGGACTATGCGTTGACGATCGCGCCCGGGTTCGCTGCCGTCGTCGAGATGGAGTTGGGGAACCGATCGTCGGCAGCTGACCACGCGGCGGCGAGCTTGGAACACGCTCGGGTCCACGGCGTCGCCGAATCACCGCAGCTCTCCATGTCGCACGCCGTGCTGGCGTGCACCACCTCCGATCCGCAACAACGGGCCGCCACGGCGGAGCACGCGCTCGAACTCGCTCGGAGAGCACCTGAGCCCTTCACCCTGGGGTACGTCCTCGCCCTCATCGGCGACACAGCCTGCGAACACGACGACCCGGCGGGACCACAGCTGCTCCGTGAAGCACGGCAGACCGTCGACCGGTGCCCCGACGCCGGCATCGTCGGCGCAACGCTCGCCCGCCTCGAAGCCCGACACAGGCTCGGCGTGCGAGCTGAACCATCGACCGAACTCGTCGAGGAGATCACCGAACGCGAGCTCGCCGTCCTGCGCTATCTGCCCTCGCAGCTCTCCCAGCGCGAGATCGCGAGTGAGCTGTTCGTCTCGCTCAACACGGTGAAGACGCATTGCAAGGCCATCTACCGCAAGTTGGGCGTGGACGGCCGCAAGCCAGCGGTCCACGCTGCACGGCAACACGGACTGCTCTGACGTCGCTCAGAACCTCGATGGCCGGGCAGGATTCGCTGCGGACAAGGACGTTGCGTCGGAATGGTCACGTCGGCTCGGTGGCAAGCGACACTGTCCGGCGTGCAGCCGCGGACCGAAGCTCGACCGCAGTCGACTTCCCGAAGTATCCCACCGCCAGGGCGGCAGCCTGAAGGTTGACTCCTCGACGCGAAATGAGCGCGCCCGGCCCAATACCGAGGTGAGCACGACGCGACCAACAGCCCGCTATCGCCGACGTTCGGCCACGCGACTCTGCACTCTTGATCGGCACGTCTCGCGAGCGCTACGGGCGTCTGGCTCTCTCCATATCGTCGTCGCACCGCCCGGTCGTTGATATCGCTCGGGCGGCCGCGCTCGAACTGCCGGATACCGATCGGACGAGCGTGGCGCAGAGAGATGCCGATACCGAGCGCCTCACGGCGAAGCAGGCGACAAGTAAGTCAGCCGCCGCGCCAACCTAAGGCGGAGCAGTCCGGAGACTGAGATGCTGGCTCTCAGCCGAAGAGTTCGTGCACCTGGCTGGGCGCTGCAGCAGGGTCGGGCCGGAGGTTCGCTGAGTTGACGGCACCGGCGAAGTCGTTGATGTGGAGCGAATCGCGTTCGGTGACCGATGCGTTGAACACGCCGTCGTCGAGTTGGATGCCGGTGCCGTCGGCGACACGGACGAGCCCGTTGAAGATCGCGATGATCGCCGCAGCCTCGATCGCTCCCTGGTCACCGATCACGGCGGCCAACGCTCGGCGTGTCTCGTCGATGTCACCGCGACCGAGTTCGACCGCGTTGGTGAACGCGAGGAGTTCAGGTCCCGCAGGAATACCGACGTCGCCAACGTGCTCGGCATCGAGGGCACCGTCGAGGTCGACAGCCAAACCGTTCGCTTCGCTGCTCACACGGAGCAGCGTGGTGTGGGACGCCGTTCAATAGAAGCACTCGTTGAGCGCCGTCGAACGGGCCGCCACGAGTTCGGCCTGAGGACGAGACAGCGGGAACTCCCACCGCAGGTTCGTGAACTCGGCGCCGTGGGCGTAGTGCGTGTCGACCAGTTGGAGCCACGACCGATTGGTGACGGGCACGAGGCTGAGTGCTCGGCCCACGTTTGACCTGGTCGGGCCTGTTCTCTGGCTGACCCAAGCGCCAACGTCACCAACGTCGTCCGGTCGGACCCGGGCTGGTTCAACATCGACAGGGTCGGGGAGTGGAACCTCGGGCCAGCCCATCGCTCGATGAAACCGGTCGACCACAGTGACCATCGCGGTCACGCCGACCAGCTCGGTGTAGGTCGCCTCGCCGAGATCGGCGATGTGGCCGTCCGCCCACGTTCGAGTCAACCGTCCCGGGTCGGATGCAACGCGATGGACAACCTCCATCGCCGATGCCGGCAGCTCGGCACTCGCGGCATGGGCGCCTTCGACGGCATTCGGCGACAGCGCTCGTTTGCGTTCCTGGTCGAGCTCGTTGACCGCGGCGTCGCGTACCTCGCGCCAGACCGCCACTCGCTGAGCGCCGGTCAGCCAGTCGCCAGCAGCGGCTGTAGAAGCGATCGTGGATTGCTGCGCTTCCTCGATGCTGCCCACGAGCGAACCGTAGCTGAACCGTGAACGATCTCGAGGATGGCTTCGAACTGCTCCTGCAGTGGCCGAGGAGTTTCAGAACAGGCGACCTCGCCGGTCTCGAAACAAACACGGCAAATCGCAGCATCCGCCAAGAGCCACTTCACCCGCTGAAGAACGGCACTTCCCGCTCGGATCGACCCGCTCGAGAACGTGCGTGACGCTCCCGCGGGCGCGTCGTCGGCGGCGGACCTCGGGGCGGTGTGACACCCTCCGAATAGGCTGGATCTCGCCAGCGAGATCCGGCGCGGAGCTGTCGAGCCGCTGACCATGATCGACACCTCGGAATCCCTTGCGCACACCCGTCGAACCACCCGAGAACGCGCCCGCGGGCGTGCCGCACCGTCCGGGATCGGCACGTCCCGTCGCCGTCGACTCGGCTCAGTATTCGCGCGGTCGTGGACGTGACGAGGCCACTCGGGTTCGGCACGTCGGTGCTCGGTTACCCAGCCCATATTGTGCAGTCGGCGAGTGACCTCGTGGATGCGATCCCAGCCGGTTGTAGAGCGGGTCCGGGGTGAGCAGCGGACGCGCATTCTGCGCACTCGATACCACGTCGCGCTCTGCAGTATCCGGCGCGAGCAACGAGTGGGAACCCGCTCGCAGCCGGAGCCGTGAAGTAACTCCTCGATCACACGTGACGGTCGGAGCAGCTCGACGAGACCCTCGGGCGGCAGATGCGTCAGTCGGCGACTGCGTAGAGCTGCCAGGATCCCGGCACACCCTTCAGGTCGTGTTCGCCGCGGTCGTCGAACTCGAGCCCGGAGCCCGCGACGAGGTCGGTGACCGTCCGCGACACCAGGACCTCGCCCGTCTCAGCCAGCCCGGAAACGCGAGCAGCGATGTGCACACCGATCCCGCCGATGTCATCACCGCGGAGCTCGATCTCACCGGTGTGCAACCCCACTCGCACATCGATCCCGACCGGGGCGAGCGTCTGGTGGAGTCGCTGCCCACACCTGACCCCACGACCCGGCCCGTCGAAACAGGCCATCACGCCGTCGTCAGCGGGTCGGCGATGTGCAGGCCCTGCCGTTCGGCTGCCTCACACAGCGCCCGGTCCGCGCTGGTGAGTACTACGGCACCCACGAAGACCGCGGCTGCGAGGTGGACGGCGTCGTAGCCCCTCAGCGCCTCGGTCTCCGCAAGCTGAGCGGCACTCTCGACGAGATCCTCGGTCACCTCAACAAGATGAAGACCGTCGACGAACGCAGCCAACTCGGTCTTGGCAACCTGCAACTGGGCGGTGGAAAGCCGCTGACCCCGTGCGGCTGCAGCGAGCGCAGCGCGCGCTTCGACCACGACCAAGCTGACCGAGGCAACCGAATCGGCGGACTGCCAGATCAGTTCGGCTCGGTCCGACCCCTCCTCATCGACGATGAGTTTGATCAGGGTTGAGGTATCGACGTAGACGATCACCGACGTTGCTCAGCAACGAGATCGCTCACATTTCCCTTCGGCTTGATTCGGGAACGAGCGCGATGACGAGTGCCGCTCGCGGGTGGCCGAACCACGCCAGCGGCGACAAGATCAGCGAGGCGATCGTCCGGTGCGTCGAGTGGAGAGAGTTTGGCGACCGGGCGACCCCGATCCGTCACGATCACTTCTTCGCCGGCCTCGACGCGATCGATGTACTTGCTGAGACCATTCTTCAGGTCGCGGATCCCGACCTCTGACCTCGAAGTAGCTACGTGCATGCAACCAGTGTAGCCACTTCGACAGCACTGTCAACGGGCCACTTCTTCTACCCGTCGCCGCGCCGAGCCGCTCGAAACCCACGCATATCAACGTTGCCATTCAGACTCTCGAACAGCGCAGAGCGGCACCTTCGATCGGTCGCCCCCGCTCCAGATTGCGCGGAGTGACGGAGGCCGCGTCGTGGCGATGTCGCGTCATGGCGATGTCGCGAAACGCGATGCAGACTCTCCTAGATGCCGCAGGACTTCGCCGACGCAGGTGCGCTGTACTCTTGCCTCGTATCATCCGCCAACAACTCGTCATGGGTCGACCTCGCCCCGAGTGCGTCCTCGGCCACCCCGACCTGATTCACGAGGCCGACGATGCCCACCTCAGATCCCACCGCGACAACACCGAACGCAGCACAGCGCTTCACTGACCACCTCGCAGTTGGCGACGACGGTTGGACCCTGACCGAGACTGGCTGGGACGTCGATCGATCCGTCGCCGTCGGCTCCAACTTCATGGTCGGCAACGGCTACCTCGGTTACCGGGCAACGTCGCCCGAGCAGGAAGCCGACGGCTTCGTCTCGCTCGTCGTCGCCGACACCTACGACTGCGCCGACGGCCGATGGCGTGAACTGACGACCGCACCGAACTCGTTGTTTGTCTCCGTGTCAATCGGCGACCGACGGCTACGCATCGAACAGGCGAGCCACGTCGAGACATCACTCGACCTGCGTTGCGGCCGGTTCCTGCAACACACCACGCACCCCGTCGTCGATGGGGTGATCACCGTCGATGTAGAGCGTTTCAGCAGCTCTGTCAACCTGCACCAAATCGCACAACGCGTCACGATCTCATGTGATGTCGACGCCGACATCACCGTCGAGGCGGGAATCGACGGCGACGTCTGGGATCTCAACGGCACACATCTTCCCAACCTCGACCTCGGAACCGACGCCACCACGGTCACGGCGTGCGGTCGAACGGGGGAGAGCGGCGTGACCGTCGCGGTGGCATGCACGGTCTCGATCAACGACGGGTACACCAGCGTGGCCGTGCCCACCGATGAGCCAATCATCGGTGAGCGTCGCAGTCTGCACCGTCGCACCGTGCGCATCGGCCCGCTCCGTCCCGTGACGATCGAGTCGCTCGCTGCCGTCGTCACATCCAACGACCACGACACTCCCGCTGCTCGAGCGACGGCAATCGCACGATCGGAATCGTTCGACGATGCACTCGCTGCGTCCATGATCTGGTGGCAGGAGTACTGGGCGAGCAACGACATCGTGATCGAAGGGAACGCGCTCGATGACGCTGCGCTCAGGTTCAGCAGCTACCACAACCGGATCTGCATCCCGGCCCACAGCGACCGGCTCCCGGTCGGCGCCCGGGGTCTCTCATGCCAGGCCTACCAAGGAGCAGCTTTCTGGGATCAGGAGATCTACAACCTGCCGGCGGTGCTGTTCACCGAACCCGAGATCGCACGTTCGCTGCTCGTCTACCGACACCGCACACTCGACGGCGCCCGCCGCAAAGCGCAACGTCTCGGCTACGACGGCGCCTACTACGCCTGGGTCTCTGGCGAGACCGGCGACGAACTCTGCCCCGACGTGTTCTTCACCGACGTGCTCACCGGCCGCGAGATCCGCAACCACTTCAACGTCTGGCAGATGCACGTCGCCCCCGACGTCGTCACCACCGTCGCCCGCTACGTTCAGGTCACCGATGACACCGACTTCCTCGTCGACCATGGCGCCGAGATCGCGTTCGAAGTCGCACGATTCCTTCGATCCTTCGTCCGCTTCAACGACTGGACAGCGACGTACCACTGCATCCGCGTGCTCGGCCCAGACGAGTGGCATGAGAACGTCGACGACAACGCCTTCACGAACTACCAGACGCACGCCGCGCTGACGTTCGCGGTCGACACCCACGAGCGGCTCGCAGCCAGCTACCCGGAACAATTCTCTGCGCTGACCGGCCGGCTCGGACTGACTGAAGACGAAGTTGATCGTTGGCGACACGTGCGTGACCACCTCATCCTCCCGACACCCGACGCCGACACCCGACTCGTCGAGCAGTTCGCCGGATTCTTCGACCTCGAAGACATCCGCCCCACCGACCTTGCCGAGCGGCTGATCGACCCGTCGGAGTACTGGGGCTGGCCGAACGGCATCGCCGTCCGGACGCAGGTCTCCAAGCAAGCCGACGTCGCAATGTTGATGTGGCTCCACGCAGATCGATTCGACGACGAGACCGCCGCAACGAACTACGACTACTACGAGCCACGATGCTCGCACCACTCCTCGCTCAGCCACGCCGCCTACGGAATGGTCGCTGCCCGCCTGGGACGAGCCGAGCAAGCACTCGACCACTTCCGAGCAACCGCACGAGTCGACCTCCTCAACGCCAATCACGCCGTCGTCGCCGGCACCTTCATCGGCGGGATCCACACCGCCGCCTGCGGCGGCACCATCCAGGTCGCGGTACAGGGCATCGGCGGCCTCGGTTTCGAAGGCGACACACTCGTGATTGAACCTGCGCTTCCCGACGCATGGGCGTCACTCACCTATCCCATACGGTGGCGACGCCAACAACTCACCGCCAGGGTCACGCACGAGTCGCTTGAGATCTCCGCATCGGATCTGAATGACGTCGCCGTCACAGTCCGCTCTGCAAACGGCTACGTCGACGTCGAGCCGGGACAGACGGCGACACTGTGACGACCCGTTCAGAACGACCCGCTCACGGCGCCGCATCATGCGAAGTCGTACGCCCTCGGAACCCACCGACCCCGCCCATAATCACAGCATTCGGCGGCGCGGAACCCGTCCGAGATCGGCACCTCGGCGCTCGTTCGTGTGCTCGGAAATGTGCGACGAGCGACCGGCCTCGCCGATGCAATCTTCACTGCCGGATCCAGGACGGGTCTGAGGCGGTCGCGACGCCGGAGATGTCGGGCACCGCAGTAGGGAGGTCGGGTGGCGGTTGTCAGCTCTCGATCGACACGATGGCGGCGACGATCGTGACGAGCGCCATGGTTGCCCACGCGGCGCTGAAGACGTAGCCGAGCCTCACGTTCTGCGGCGACCCGATCTGCAAGCCCCGGCGCTCCATCGCGGCTCTCGCGAGGATGCCGCGCCCTCCGAAGTAGAGGTACATGCCGCCACCGACGAGTCCGAAGTAGGCCCACGCGTGCACGTCGGCGATCAAGAGGACCCCGGCCACGACCATCGTCCAGAGTGTGAGTGTGTCCCAGAGCGCCTCGGCTCGAACATCGGCCCAGAAGGTTGGCTCGACGTCGTCTTCGGCCTCCATCAGCTTCCAGCGCACCGCCCTCGCCGGCGCCAGCAGCGACACTGCCTGCCCTCCCCAGGCCAGCAACGAGAGCAGCACCACGATCACACCCCACAACACGCTCATGGTTGGCGATCTCTCTCTGCTCGTCATTCGACGAGCCGAACGAAGCAGTAGACACCCTCGACGACACCGAACACCGGCCACATCCCCCACGTGACGACCCAATATCCGGCGGTGTTGCGACGAAAGCCGAGGTCGCGATCCCAGAAGTAGAAGAAGACCGCGGTGTACCAGAACGGTACCGAGGCCATCAGCGCCAGCAGGAAGCCCCACCGTTCGCCGAACAACATGCCGACACTTCCCGTGACCTGCAAAGGCGCCCACAAGAACGGGTCGACCCACGCGCTGGCACGGTTGAACGCGAAGTACGCCTGTGGGTCGGTGTCGTCGGGTGACCCCCCGTACACGTTGTCGATCGTCCACTTCGCCCGAGGGCGCACGACCGCCACGAGTTGCAGCGCGGTGAGCAGCGAGATGAGCCCAAGTCCGGTCAGGGCGATCGCCCAGGTCGCGGTCGTTGCCTCCACGCCGAGTCCTCCTGGTCATCAAGTCTGTCGTTGTGTCAGTCGGCGACACAGGGGCAGAGGTCACGAGGAGGGGACAATGGGCTCTGTGGCCCGATCGGTGACCGGCTCAGAGTGGAAGGAGAGGGCGTTGCGGCGTCTCAACTCCTAGTGAGCCGCAGCCGGGTGCCTTCACCGTCGGAGAGGAGACGATGATGGATGAGAAACCGAGAGCCGCTGGAATCGCGGCGCTGATTGCCGCGGCGACGTTCTTGTTCGGGATCGTGATGTTCGCGACCGTCCTGACGGACTACACCACCGGGGACCCCACGCCAGAGGAGTCGGTGGCGTTCGTGGTCGACCACCAGGCAGCGCTCTACGTCTGGAACGTGGTGATCTTCATCATTTTCGGGATCGTGCTCGTGCCATTGGTGCTGACCCTGCGTGACCGCCTGAAGGCACTGTCGCCTGCGATGGCGCAGGCCTCGGGCGCGTTCGGGCTCATCTGGGCCGGGCTCGTGATCGCAGCCGGCATGGTTTCCAACATCGCGATCGGCACGGTCAGCGACCTCCACGACACCGACCCTGCCGGGGCGGAGACGGTGTGGTCGGCGCTCGACTCGGTGCAGAACGGGCTGGGCGGCGGCAACGAAATCGTCGGCGGTGTCTGGATCATGCTGGTGAGCTGGGCGGCGCTGAAGACCGCTGTGCTGCCACGCGCATTGAACTCTGTCGGCCTGGCGGCGGGTGCGGCGGGCCTCATCACCGTCATTCCTGCGCTCGAAGCCGTCGGAGCCGTGTTCGGGATCGGCCTCATCGTCTGGTTCGTGTGGGTCGGCGTGCTCCTGCTGAAGGAACATGCACCGGATCAACGGTGATATCTGAGCGCTGGCCGACCTGGCCGCAGACTTCGTTGGGAACCCACAGATGGAACGTCAGTGGGATGCAGCCAGCTGATGGGGAGCGTCTGACGCCGGGTCGGGCGTTCGCATGTCCTGCCGAGCGGGCACGAGGTGATGTTCGCGACCAACGTGATCGGGCCGTTCTTGTTCACCAACTTGCTGCTCGAACGTCTGGAGCAGTCGAACGCACTGCTCCTCGACGTCATCGCGCTCGATCGACGGTGCTCTCTTCGTTCTCGACAAGCAGTCCGACGAGCCCGACACCGTGATGTCCGACGAGGCCGAGGGGCGACACCTCTGGGAACGCCTCGAGGAACTCACTCAACCGGCACCTCGATAACCGATCCTGGGAGTCCTCGACAAGCGCGATCCCTCAGCGAGCTTCGCAACCGCAACGCAGTCGGCCGCACCCCGCCGAGCCGCCGACGCCGCGAGCGACCGATAGCCGGCGAAGCTCGGGACGCCCGACCGGTGATTCGCCAGCGCATAGCCACACTTCGACCAGCCGCTGGAACCCGCTTCTGATCGGCACGTCGGTGCTCGGGTGTCCGCTCGAGAACGTGCTGCGATCGCTGCAAGTTAGCTTGCGTCTTCCGGCGTGGCAAGCTAACTTGGAGTCGTGGAAACGCCGCTGATCGCGACGAATGCTCGCAAACACGGCGTCCACGACGACGACATGATCCACGCCTTCAACCATCCGAAGTTCGTCGACGACCAGGACGACGGCTTCGTGATGTTCGTCGGCGCCGACACCTCGGGCAACCTGCTCGAGATCGGTGTGATCGAAAGCGTCGACGGCCCGATCATCATCCACGCCATGACGGCACGACCGAAGTACCTCAGGTGATTCCAATGCCCCGAACCGCACAAGAGATTCTCGACAACGCTGACGAACTCGCAGCTCGATTCGAGCAGATCGAGCCCGACGATCCGCGCGACGCAACCGCGCTGCGAACCGTACGCGAAGCATTCGTGGCTCGAGCCGAGACCGAACGAGTCCTCCGAAATGCGGTCGTCGAGGCCCGCCACGACGGGCACTCGTGGGCGTCCATCGGTGCCATGGTCGGAACCTCGGGTGAGGCCGCTCGCCAGCGCTACGGCCAAGCAGTCAAGGCCGAGTAGCCGCTCAGATCAACGACGTCCGCTGACACTCCAGACCACGCGCCAACGGCACTTCCGATCGGGTGAACCCGCTCGGTAACACACTCCGCCCCGATCAATCGCTCTGCAGAGAACCAGGCTTGAGCGCCAATTCACTATCGACGGGAGTCGAGGTACTCCTCGCCGATGATGCCAAAGTTGACCCATTGACTCGGACTGGCCCCGCGAGCGCATGCGACTTCAAGAAGTCCGTCGAGATCGTGACTTGAAGCAATCACAACGCCCTCACCGAATTCCTCGTCTGGATTCACCGACGGAAACGTTGTCACGTCCGCGAACTCCGATGACCCGATGTCTTCGACCTCATGCAAACGCAATGTCATGGCGCCGCCCGCTCCGCCTAGTGCGAGCCAACGGACAACGGCGAGCTCCTGAGTCGCGCTCTCTCGCCTGAGCAATTGTTCAACCTGTCCGCTACGGCGCAGTGCCCCTGCCAACTGGAACAACGGGCGCTCGACTCGGGCCGAAGTGCCACGCGAGCTCTCCACCGGCGCCCGGGTTGCGGAGCGCACGTTCTGTGCTGCTCTCGCCGAGCAGCGAGCGATCGCATTGCCGGATCCCGAGTGGGTCGATCCGCGCACGGTCGATGTCGTTGCGATGGCGCCTCAGGGCTGCGACTTGCCCCCGGGTTGGTTTCGTCCATGGCTGTGGTCACCGGTCACCTTTCGGGCGAGATCACCGGGAGTTCGCTGTCGCAAACGTCGTTGCCTAACGTCCGTTCGGTGCGTGACTACTACGACCTGACTGAGTTGGGGCGAGCCCGCCGACTGCGGGCGCTGGTCATGATCGCACTCGATCACTACGACCTGGAGTTGGTGAGTCTCCGGTTGATCAGCAATGAGACGAACGGAGTCTTTCGCGCGGATGCCGCCGACGGCAGCAGGTACGTGGTGCGGGTTGGGCTAGGCGGAGAGGTCGGCCACGCAACTGACGTTGTGAGAGCAGAGGTTGCATGGCTGGCGGCGATCAGCAACGAAACCGATTTGCTGGTTCCGGAGCCGATTCGGACGCGCTCTGGGAGCCGGGTTGTGGTGGACGAGGCACCCGGAGTGCCCGAGCGGCGCAACGTCGTCGTCTTCTCGTGGATATCGGGCCCACTGCTCGGCGACAGGCTGACTCCCCAGAATGTCGAGTACTGCGGGGCGTACGTCGCCGCGCTCCACAACCACGGGGCCGGCTTCGTTCCCCCGTACGCCGCAGCGCTCCCGCGCTACGACCGCGCCCTTCCTTTCGAGGAAGCCGATCACCTGGCGCGACTCGACGATTCGCAGCTCGCTCGTGCGGGTCGAGAGCGGTTCGGTGAAGCTCGGGCTCGAGTCGACGAGGCCATCGTGGCACTGCGCGGAGCCGTCCCCATGCAGCTCCTGCATGGGGATTTCCACCCGTGGAACGTCAAGGTGCAGCGGTCCCGCATCGCTGCGTTCGATTTCGAGGACCTGATGTGGGGCTGGCCGATCCAGGATGTGGCCACCACGCTCTACTACTTACATGGCGATCCTGATTACCAAGCTCTTGCGAACGCCTTTGCTGAGGGCTATCGAAGCGTCGCTCCGTGGCCAGCGGCGGACCAGAGCGACATCGACACGTTCGTGATGGGCAGGGCGCTCGTTCTGGCCAACTACGTGTTGGCATCGGCCGAACTGCGGGACAGGTCGGCGTACTGGCTTCGACGATTCGACCGGCGCATTTCTGCGCTGCTCGAGGGCATCAACTACGTTCCTCTACGCGACAGCCAATGACGCCAGGAACGGCCCGAAAGTCGTGGCTCGCCCAACGCACCCCGCTCATGACAGAGAATCGAACAGTTCCTCACGCTGTGTCGCTCGGTGTCGCTTCAGAATCGAGGCCGTGCGCTGATCGAGGTCGATCGTGCGCCGACTCCGCTTCGTCTTCGGCACCTCGACCCGCTCCACCCCTCCGAGGAACGAGGCAGCCACCCGAACCGTCACCGTCGAGCGTGCGAGATCGACCGCGTCCGACCAGTTCCCCACGACGCATACCAGTCATCGCAGCAAGATGGACGAGCGCGCCAGCCCGATAGTTCTCGACGTGCCGAAGGAACCGACTCAGCTCGTCGGGCTACCACACGTTCATCTCGGGCGCCCGATCACGCGCCGCGGCCATGCTCGGAGCGTCCGCGAGCCTCGCAACGTTGCGCACCACGAGGCCCTTGCGTTCTGCGTCGTGGAGCATCTTGCCCATCAGCGTGTGCACGTGATGCACCGTCGTCATCGACAGCGGACGACCGCCGACGCCGCCGGCTCTCAACAGCTCGGCGTAGAGCTTGTCGAGGTCGGTGGCGTGGAGGTCCTGCAGCTTGTGCGTCCCCAGGTGCGGCAGGACCCAGTTCTTCATCGCCTGCCGATAGCCCGTCACGGTCGACACCTTGCGGCCCTGCGTCTCGAGTGCCTGCAGCCACGTGTCGACGAAGTCGCGGACTCTCAGATCCGTCGGCGCAACGAAGTCCTGTCGGCGGTGGGCGTCGATCGCAGTCGCGAGCGCTTCCTGCGCTTCCTTCTTCGTCGGGTACGACTTCTTCGACTGTGGGCGACGCTCACCCTCGAGCCACGAGACGCGCACGACCCACGGCTTCCTGCGATCGTCACGCCGGTACACGGTGCCGTTGGCCATGGGTTCCCTGGAGCAATCGGGCGAATTCTGCTACCCAAGTGCTACCCAAACGACGTTGTCGGGTCAATCGTTGCGAGCCGCAAACGATCTACCAGGTCTTTTCAGCGCCCCTGGCAGGGATCGAACCTGCGACACACGGTTTAGGAAACCGATGCTCTATCCACTGAGCTACAGAGGCCTGGCCGCATCGCACCACGGTGCGGCGGATCGCACGATACCCGTCAGTCAGGGACGACTGCGGTCCTCCCCCAGACCTCGGCGTGTTGCGGAACCGGTGCCCTCGCCGGGTGGCGGGTGTGTTCGTTGGGCCGACGTCACCGACCTCGACGGGCTTCGGTACCGCTCCCCTCGACCCCGGCAGCTCGCGCTCAGTCTTCCCTTCGCCGCGTTCATCCTGTCGCCGACGGACACCGTCTCGGTCCGTTGCAGTCGCGTTGAGAATCCGCGAAGAAGCCCTGAATGGGTGTTGAGTCGAGTTCGGACGCGCCACGACGTCCTCGATGAATTCGGGGGGACAACATGAATCGGGTGTTCATCACCACTGGCGGGACACTCGCTCTCGTATTGCTCTTGAATGCGTGCGGAGCGGACGGAAACGACGCCAATGGCGCCTCAGACGCATCTCCGGTCGCGACTGCTGCCGCGACGTCGAACGACATCACGGGCTCGGTGAAGGAATGGGAGGTGAACGTTGACGCCACAGCCGCGGAAGCAGGCACCGTCGACTTCACGATCGCGAACGAAGGCACCATCGGACATGAGTTCTTGATCGTCAAGACCGACATCGCTCCAGGCGACATCCCAGTCGAGGGCGATCACTTCCCTGAAGACGCGAGTGACATCGAGGTGATCGACGAGATCGGCGAATTCACGAAGGGAACCACCGAAGCGCTCACGGTGACGCTCGAGCCGGGTAGCTACCAGCTGGTCTGCAATCTTCCCGACCACTACGAGAACGGGATGTTCGTCGGCTTCGAAGTCCTCCAGTAGCAGCCTCGACGAATCGGACAGGACCGCCGGTTCTCGTACCGGTCACTGCCGTCTGGCATCGAACTCGTGAACTACTTGCGCACATGGTCCGCAGGTAGTTCACGAGAACAGCGAAACCCCGGTCTCGGGGGGCCGCAGCACAGAAGTTCGTATCAGAACGGGCCGGAGATCATGTACGTGCGGCCGAGCGTCGAACCCCCTGCGCCACCGAACAGTTCGTCGAACGTCTTGGGCGTCGGCGCGCGCTGCGAGTTGACGATGAAGTGCGTGCCGGTCGGGTCGAACGCAGCACCGGTCACCTCGGAACCATCTTGGCCGACGAATCGGAGGAATGGGTCGGCGTGACCGTCGGGGGTCACGATCACGACCTCCATGTCGTCGCCGTCCTCACAGACGAAGAGGTTGCCGGTGGCCGCCTGGACGGCGAGGTTGTCCGGTCCCCAGATCGGTGGGCCCTCCCAGTAGAGCGTCAGGCGGGACTGCGCCAGATCGAGGCGGGAGATGCGGTTGTCGCCCTTGGTCGCCAGGTAGAGGTTGTCACCGTCGATCGCGAGGCCCTCGCCACCCGGAAACGCCGTGGCGCCGGGAGCGTCGTAGCGCGTCGGGGTCCGGCCCGGCTCACCGAGGCCAACGACGGGAACCCAGCTCGTCGATCCGTCCGTTTCGGAGACGGCGAGCGCCTCCAGATCACCGTCCGACAGGTCGCCCCAGGTCCGGGGTCGGAAGCGGTACAGGAGGCCATCGGGCTCGTCCTCGCTCAGGTAGAGCACCTGGCGCGCGGCATCAGCGGCCACTGCCTCGTGGCGGAACAGGCCCATCGCCGGACGAGGCCGGCCCGGCTCACGACCCAGCGGATCGCACTCCCAGACCTGGCCGGCCTCGATCTCCTCGCACGACAGCCACGTGCCCCACGGCGTCGCACCGCCGGCGCAGTTCCACGTGGTCCCCTCCAGCACGCTGTAGGCATCCACGACGCGACCCTCGGCGTCGAAGCGGAGTGCTCCAGCGCCACCGCCACCGTCGACGGGGACCTCACTGTTGTTGGCGTAGACCCAGCCGCCGCCGTCGAGAGCGAAGCATGCCCCACCGTCCGGGAAGGGGTGCCAGCGGTACGAGGTGCCCGGCACGGTCTCGCCGCCGACCGCCAGAAGTTGCGACGTGAACCCCGCCGGCAGCAGCAGATCGTTCTCGTCGGGGGTTGCACTCAGGGGGCCGTAACGCGTCACCTCCGGTCTCGCCTCCGTGGTGGCCGTGGTGTCCGTGGTGGTCGTGGTGGTCGTGGTGGTCGTCGCGTCGGCGATGACGTCCGTCGTCGTCATGTCCGGTGATCGGTTGGTCGTGGTGCTGGTTTCGGTGCGGGTCGTCGGGCCGTCGTCGCCACATGCGACAGCGAGGGGCTCGAGCGCGGCGACCATCGCCGCCGACATGGTGACACGCAGAAAGCGTCGGCGGTCCACGGGTCAGCCCCCTGCTCCCCCGACCTCCCCGGACGCCCAACTCGCGAGTTCGGCTCGCACCGCATCGGGTCGACGGGTCAGGAAATCCTTTCGGTCGGCCAACGCGTCCTCGAACTGGGTCATCGTGATCGCCTCGCGTGAACCGGTCAACCCGTCGGCACGTACCAGGTCGGCGAGGAGGTCGGCGCGATCGTTGAGCGCCTGTACGTCCCAGACCTCGTCGAGCACCCACCGAATGCGCTCCACCAATTCGTCGCGGAACGTCGGATCGTCCCACAGTCGCGCAGCGATGGTGGCCGCCACTTTGGGCGGGAAGAGGACCGGCGTCGACGGACCGACGTCGTAGGTGGTCCAGGCTCCGAGTCCGAGGGCGAGATCTGCGCCGTGCGGGATCAGGACGAACTTGTCGGTTTCGGGGTCGTGATAGGCGTAGAAGTTGTTCGGCCACGGATTCGCGAGTGGCTGAGTGGCCGCCGGCACCCGGCCTGGGGCGCTGAGGTCGTACACGTACCCATCCCAGTGGGCCGTCAATGCTTCGACGGCCCAGTAGGTCAGGAGTTCGTCGACGTCGACGAGCTGCTCGATCTCTGCCCGGTAGTCCGCGTCGGACGCCGTGGCGACCACGTCGGCGACGGCGGCGAGGTCGCTGGTGTCGTCCTGACGTTCGTTGGTGCGAAGCTCGAGTGACGTGTCCGGCCCGCCGCCTTCCGACTCGTAGAGGTTGCCGTCGGGGTCGGCGAAGTACTGCTCGAGCCAACGTTCGTCGTAGGTCTCACGCATCACGTACAGCCCGAACGTCTCCCCGTTGACGGTCACTCGGGCCAGCGCGGTGCGGGCGGCAGGAATGCCCGCAGCTCGATACACCTCGTACACGAGTTGCTCGGACAGGAAGCTGCGGTCCCAGGCGGCGTTTCCGAGCGTGAACCGGTCGACGTCGAACAGGTCCAATCCATCCACGAACTCGTCGGTCTCGATGCTGAAGCCCGGCTTCTCGTCCAACCCCTGAAACTGTGCGAATCCCTGCTTCAGCCGCACGCCGGCGCCGACCGCCGTCTCACCGTCGACGGTGAGGATCACCGGCACCCGATCGTCCGAGGGGGGATCGAGCAGACCGAGATCTTCGTCGCTGATCTCCATTGCGATCTCGTGCACGACCGTCTGGTCGAACAGCATCTCCGACAGCTCGGATGGAGCCGGCAACGGCTCCGGCTCAGTGGTTTCCGGTGACGCGTCCGGCGCCGCCGACGTCGACGGCTGCGACGTCGCCGGGGCGGTATCGAACGGGACGTCTGACGTCTCGGAGTCCGGCGGCTCGGACGCACCCGGGGAGGTGTCGGCGCCGCCGCAGGAGACGGCCAACAGGCCGGCACCCAGACCGACGGCGAGTTGACGGACGGTCAGCATCACGGATCGACCTCCTCCGGCGGCGCGTCCACCCGCGGCGACGCGTCCACCCGCGGCGGCGCGTCCAGCTGGATGGGAGACGCGTCCACCCCGACTGGCGACGGTTCCGCCTCGGCCGGAGGCGCTTCCGATCGCCGGCCGGCCTTGGTCGAGGCGCGGCGCGCCACCGGGCGATCCGTGCGGAACCGCACGTCGACCTGCGTCCGACGGTGTGCGTAGTCGATCTCCAGCACGCGCATCCTGGTCACCTCGTAGCCGAGCCGGTCCTCGATCTTGGCCCTCAGCGCGTCGGTGGGCCGCGGGACACCTTTGACCAGGACCAGGCACCGCTCGGCATGGGACAGCACCCGCGGGTGGTCAGCGACGAACATCACCGCCAGCAACACGATGTTCAGCGTGATCACGACATTCCACCCATCGCCGATCGCCAACCCGTTGACGAGGCCGATGACGAGGGCGACGAAGTAGTAGCCGATCTCCTCCTGGGAGGCAACGGTCGACCGCAGACGGATCACCGACAGCAAGGCGAAGAGGCCGATGCCGAATCCGATGCCGATCGAGGTCGTGGCAGCGAACGACGAGACGGCGAACAACCCGACGTTGATCCCCACGAGGCCGAGGGTCAGGTCACGCCGCTGGTGACGCCGGAAGTAGAGCGCATACGTCAGCACCGAGATCGCGACGAGGTCGATCGCCAGGTTGATCAGGAACTCGTCGTAGTTCAATTGCACCGACACTCACCTCATCGGGTGGGGTATGCCTCATGGTCACCGTACGGCCGGTTCGACGAACCCATTAGGGCCGATCGTCCCGTCGGCGCGGTGGTCAGCGCGTGGTGCCGGCGCGTCGACCGAACTTCTCCGCGGTGAACCCGAACGCACGAAGATCGGCGGGCCACGACGCGGGGTCCAGGCCGGCCTTGTGGAACAAGTGCGCCAGGAACGTCTCCGGAGACGGCAGCTGCTCCCACACCGACGGGAGGAACACCGCGGTCCTGTCGCCAGCAGCGATCAGCAGCCCGTCGATCGCAGGCTCGAGCGCGCCGAGCAGAGTGCCGCGCGAGGCAGCGGGAATCGGCGAGAGCGGCGACAGGAGGGAGATCTCGATGTCGAGGTGGTCGTAGTCGACCCATCGCAGCGGCGGGAGACGTGGATCGGTGAAGGCGGCTGACCAAGCGTGCCGGGCGACGGAGATGCCGACGGGTTCGTCGGTCTCGATCGCGCCGATGCAGCCGTTCAACTCGCCGTGGACGTGCAGCGTGACGAACGTCCCCGTCGGGTGCAACAGCTCATCGGGCAGTTCCTCCCGCAGCGGCACCTCGGGGTGACGGCGACGGAGTCCGTCGACGATTGCCCCCTCGGCGATGTCGAGGAGCAGATCGGCATGAGCGGCGCCGAGCGGACGGTCCCACTCTGCGTCAGGCAATCGCGAATGCGCCATACCCCACCACCCGGTGATGATCACCGGCGGTGTCGCCGGAGTTGCGGACGTCCAGTTGTTCCACCGACAGCCCGCGCTCGGAAACCACCTGCAGGAGCCCACGCAGCGGGTACGCGCCGCACGCGTCATCGTCGTCGACCGCGTCGGGCCGGCAGGCCACGATGGCCGCAGCGGTGCGCGCATCGAGCCGAATCGCTTCGTCGTGGCGGTGGTAGTGCGACAGGTCGGTGCTGATCACCACCAGCGTCTCGGGTCCACCCCAGCATGTTTCGAGCACAGCGGCGACCTCATCGGCCGTGGCCTCACCGACGGAGAACGGCAGGAGCGCGAAGTCGTCGAGCACGCTCTGGAGGAATGGCAGCTGCACCTCGAGGCTGTGTTCGTCGGCGTGGGCTCGGTCGTCGACCCGCACACCCGGCAGGTCGAGGGCGATGCTGCGCCCGCCGGCGTCGATCGGCACCAGGCCGAGCGGTGTGGCGAACGCGTCGACGCTCGGCACGGCGAGGCCGCGGACATACACGCGGTGGCTCGGCCCGAGGAGGACGACACGACGAATCGTCGACCGTGCCGGGATGATCCTGGCGTACGCGCTCGCGGCGATCGCACCCGAGTACACGTAACCGGCGTGAGGCACGACCAGTGCCTTCGGGACAGGCGCATCGGCAACCGGCATCACTGCGTCGGTGAACGCGTGGCGAAGCGCTGCTCGAAGCGAGTCCGGGGCGCCCGGATAGAACGACCCGGCGACTGCCGGCGGACGCACGCGTGCGTCGTGCGGGCTCGGTCGCGCGGTCATGCAGATCCCCCCGTCGATCCGCTTCGGCGCAGCACGACCGGTTGTCGGCGTTGCCCCCAGTGTTCGACCGGGCCGTCGAACACGCCAGGCATCTCGGTGCCGCACGCCGTGCAGCGTCCACGGTCGTCCAGCAGGTAGCCGCCGAGTTCGTAGCCGTCGCGCTGGATCACCACCTCGCCGCACCCGTGACAGCGGGTGCTGCCGCCGTCGAGGTCGCGCACGTTGCCCGTGTAGGCGTAGCGCACGCCGTTGTCCATCGCGATCCGCCGCGCCTTCGTGAGGGTCGCGGGTGGCGTCGGGCCACGGTCGAGCATCCGGTAGTCGGGGTGGAAGGCGGTGAAGTGCATCGGTACGTCGGGACCGAGGTGTTCCACGACCCACCTGGTCATGGCGTCGAGTTCGTGGTCGCTGTCGTTCATCCCCGGGATGAGCAACGTGGTGAGTTCCACCCAGACGTCGGTGTCGGCGAGGTACTCGAGTGTGTCGAGCACAGCACCGAGTTCGGCACCGCAGGTGTGCTTGTAGAAGTCCTCGGTGAAGCCCTTCAGGTCGACGTTGGCGGCGTCGAGGTGGCGGTAGAACTCGGTGCGCGGTTCGGGTGAGATGTACCCAGCGGTGACAGCGACGGTCTTGACGCCGAGGTCGTGGCAGGCGTCGGCGACGTCGATCGCGTACTCCATGAAGATCGTCGGGTCGTTGTAGGTGAACGCCACACTGCGACAGCCGAGGTCCAACGCCGTCTGAGCGATGGTCTCCGGCGACGCCTCGTCGGCGAGCGTGTCGATCTCCTTCGACTTCGAGATGTCCCAGTTCTGGCAGAAACGGCACGCCAGGTTGCATCCGGCGGTACCGAAGGAGAAGACCGACGAGCCGGGCAGGAAGTGGTTGAGTGGCTTCTTCTCGATGGGGTCGACGCAGAATCCGCTCGAGCGGCCGTAGGTGGTGAGCACGACCTCGTCGCCCTCGCGGGCTCGCACGAAGCAGACGCCGCGTTGACCGTCACGAAGCTTGCACTCACGCGGGCAGAGATCGCACTGGAGGCGACCATCGTCGAGCTGGTGCCAGTACTTGGTGGGAACGGTGAAGCGGTCCACGACCGATCACGCTCCCTGATCGACGTCAGGGTCGGGCGGCTCGTCGATGACCTCGGCGTCGATGATGTCGTCGTCGATGTCGATGTCGTCGATGTCGTCCGAGTCGGCAGTGCCACGGAGGAAGTCCTCCGGTGCGAGCTCATCGAGAAAATCTCGGAACTGGTCGACCTCCGCATCGATCTGGGCGTTGTCGAGTGCCGACCCACCCTCGGGTTCGGGGTAGGAGCCGGCCTCGTCCAGCACGTGCTCACTCACGAACAGCGGGGCGTGCAGCCGGACGGCGAGGGCGATTGCGTCGGAAGGACGCGTGTCGACTCGGAGGTCGCCGGTCGGCCCGCTGACGGCGAGGTTGGCGATGAAGGCCCCCTCCTGGAAGTCGACGACCTCGACGGCGTCGAGATGGCCGTCGAAGCCCTCGACGAGCGTCGCCATCAGGTCGTGCGTCATCGGTCGGGGCGTGACCTGCCCCTGCGCGGCGAGCGCTATCGACGCTGCCTCCGCGCCCCCGACCACGATCGGCAGCAGACGGTTGGGTGCGTCGTGCTCCCGGAGCACGAGCACGGCGGCACCCGTCTGAGGGTCCACTTGGATTCCGACGAGATCGACCTGCAACATGCAATCATGATACGGGACATATCAGCATTTCTGGTTTGTCCACAGCATCTTTCTGACTCGTGTCGCTCGATCTCCGGCACACACCGCCCCGGTGTGGCCCCGCCCTGAATGCCTCGACTGGGACGTATCACCAGCGAATCTGTCCGTCCACGAAACGTCGAGGGGCCGGCTCCGAAACGGGTGCGAGCCGGTCACGAAACACCGCCGACGAGCATGGCGTGAACACAACCGGCCTCCCTACGGTGCGGCATCTCCCGACCCGGGAGCCACTCACACACGGAGGAATCGCAATGCGCACACGTACCCCTGCCGCACTCGCCATCGTCGGAGCGCTCGCCCTCGCGGCCTGCGGGAGCGACGACAACTCGTCGGACGACGCAGCGTCGAGCCCGGCCACCACCGAGGCCATGGCCGACGACGACATGACCGAGACGACCGATGCCATGTCCGACGACGAGATGACCGACACCGACGACGAGATGTCCGACGACATGAGCGACGAGGAGATGTCCGACGACATGAGCGACGAGGAGATGTCCGACGACATGAGCGACGAGGAGATGGCAGCCGCCGAGGGCGACGTGGTCGTCGTCGCATCGAGCCGGGACGACCTCACGATCCTGGTCGCCGCCATCGAGGCGGCCGGACTCGCAGGCACCCTGGCCGAGGGCGGCCCGTTCACGATCTTCGCGCCGAACGACGCCGCGTTCGAGGACTACCTCGGTGAGATGGGCATGACCGCCGAAGACGCACTCGCCGACACGACCTTCCTCTCCGCTCTGCTGCAGGGCCACGTGGTCGAAGCCGCAGACGACTCGAGCATGGTCGCCGGCATGGTCGACGTACCGTTCGTCAGCCTCGCGGGCACCGAACTGCCCGTGACGGTCGACGGCGACACGATCACGATCGGCGGCGCCGAGATCGTCGAAGCCGACGTGTTCGCAACCAACGGCGTGATCCACGTGATCGACACCGTCCTCGCCCCCGCCTGACTCGATCCGCCTGCACTGTCTCAGCGGATCCGGTCGCGACCGTCGCGACCGGATCCGCTGAGAGTTGACCGAAACCCTGAGAGGCTTACCGTTCCACCATGTCGATCGACACCACCGACACCACCGACACCACCGACACCACCGAGGACAGCTCGACACCAGAGCCGGTCCCGCCCGACGAGCCGGTCGCCCGGCTGGTCCACCCGCGGGCGATCCGCTGGCTGCACTGGATCAACTTCCCGCTGCTGTTCGTGATGATCTGGAGCGGGCTGCGGATCTACTGGGCCGAGGACGTCTATGCCCTCGGGATCGGCAGCTGGCAGTGGTTCGCCTTCTTCCCCGACTCGATCTACGAGACGTTCGGACTCGAACGGCGCCTCGCCCGCGGCATGGCATTCCACTTCGCCTTCGGCTGGCTGTTCGTGATCAACGGGGCGATCTACGCGATCTACCTGTTGGCGACGAAGGAGTGGCGACACATCCTCCCCGACCGTCATGCACCCAAAGAGGCGAAGGACGTCGTCCTCCACGACCTGCACCTCAAGAAGCAGGCACCCCCACAGGGCAAGTACAACGCCGCCCAGCGCATCTCCTACACCGCGGTACTGGTGATGGCGCTGATCATCGTCGTCAGCGGGTTCGCGATCTACAAGCCGACGCAGCTGTACCCGCTACCGCTGCTGTTCGGCGGCTACCAGGGCGCCCGCCTCGTCCACTTCTGGATGACGATCGGACTGCTGCTGTTCTTCGTGGTCCACGTGCTCCAGGTGATCCGCTCCGGTTGGGGCAACTTCCGATCGATGATCACCGGCTACGTGATCGAGCGACGCTCCACGTCGCCGGTCGATGACGCGACGATCCGCTCGGAATCCGTGCCCGAAGGCGAACCCCACGCCGCGGAGATGGGCGGCTCGGCATGAGCGAGCAGCACAGCACCCGCGAGGAGCAGCTCCGAGCCCAGCTCGATGACGCTCCCACCATCCCGATGTCGGAGTTCAAACGCCGCTCACGCCGCTCGTTCCTGATGGGCGCCGTCGGCATCGGCGCCGCGTACGCCGGCTGGCGATGGCTGCAGGACCAGCCCGATGTCGGCGGCATCCCCAAGCCGCTGCGCGACCAACTCGAACGCAACGAGACCCTCTGGAGCAACCTGTCCCAAGGACGATCCGCTCCCGAGTTCTCCGTGTCGAAGGCAACGCCGATCCAGGTCAACGGGCGCATCGGCATCCGCAACGAGATCGACCTCGCCGACTGGACCGTCCGCGTCGAGGGTCCCGACGGCGAACTGCTCGACGAGCTCGACATCTCCACCTTCGAAGCGCTCCCCCAGCGCGACATGATCATCGAGCACAAGTGCATCGAGGGCTGGTCGAACATCACTCACTGGGGCGGCACCCGCTTCTCCGACTTCCACGCCCGCTACGCCGACCAGGTCGGCGACGTGCCCTACGTGGGCTTCGAGACCCCGGACGGCCTCTACTACGTCGGCTGGGACATGCCGTCGGCGATGCATCCCCAGACGATGTTGGCACTCCGCCTCGACGATCAGCCGCTCGATCTCGACCACGGCGCCCCGCTCCGGCTGGCCACGCCGAACAAGTACGGCATCAAGTGCCTCAAGCGCATCGGCGTGATCCGCTACGCCCGCGAACGGCCGGCCGACTACTGGGCCGAGCGCAGCTACGACTGGTACGCCGGGCTCTGAACTCAGCACTGCCGCCGACACGACTGCGGAATACCCCTGCGGGGCAGCAGGTTGTCGCGACCATGACAACGATCCCCACCGACATCACCCGACGCGGCTTCGCGACCCTCAACTCGGTCGTCCGGCCGGCCGTGCGGGCCGGGGTCGGCAATCCGCTGCCGATCGGTGCCGGAGCGGTCGTGCTCGAGACCACCGGGCGGTCCTCGGGCCTCCCTCGGCAGGTTCCGGTGCTCGCGACACGTCTGGGCGACACGCTCGACGTGAGCACCGTCCGCTCCGATTCCCAGTGGCTGCGCAACATCGAGGCCGACCCCGACGTTGCGGTCTGGCTCGGCGGTCAACGCCGAACTGCGACGGCCTCGGTCTCGCGCGGCGCCCTCAATCGGGTACGCGTCGAGCTCACGCCGATGAGCTGAGATCCGAACCGGTCGGCCCCTCACCCCCCGACGGGCCGACCGGTTCGCAATCGTTGCCGCAGCCGGTCGAGGAGCCCTCGAAGCTCGGCGGCGCCGGCCGATGCAACACCGCACCCGACGGTTCGAACACGATCCGACCCTCACCGTCGACCTCGGCTGTTCCGTCGACGATCAGGCTGTATCCGTCCGGCTCGACGGGCGGGTAACAGAGCGTGACCGCCGGTCGTTCGCCGGCGTTGCGCGCCGTCCCTCGGCCGACATCCATCACCAGGCGCTCGGTTTCCCAGGCCGGCGTCACCGCCACGACGTGAGGGCGAAGGTCGTCGCGCACGGTGAGCAGGTATGCCCACCCCCGCTCGGCGGTCGCTGCTTCCAGGTCGGGGATCGCCACCGGGATGCTCATGTGCGGAGCGTAGGCGCCCGGACTCTGCCGGCGCCGAGTGCGGCCACGTAGTGTCACGACGGGGAAGAGAGGGGAACACCGATGAGGACCGTCGACGACGAGCCGACCGAATCGTTGACCGAATTCCGTGCCCGGGTACGCGCCTTCTTCACGTCGTTGCCGGAGCGGCTGGCGGACGTCGACGGCACCGTGGCGCGGGGCAAGGCCTACCGGCGAGCACTGTGCGACGCCGGTCTCGCGGGGATCTCCTACCCGACCAGCCTCGGAGGTGCCGGGCTGCCCCCGGACTACGAGACGGCCTTCCGTGACGAGAGCCTCGAACTGCTCCCCGGCGAGGACGCCCTGTTCGGTCTCGGTCTCGGCATGGTGGTGCCGACGCTGCGCGACCACGCCTCGGGCGAACTCCAACGCCGCTTCATTCCGCCGGCGTTGCGCGGCGACGAGATCTGGTGCCAGCTCTACTCCGAACCGGGCGCCGGCTCGGACCTTGCGGGGCTGACCACCCGGGCCGTCCGCGACGGTGACGAGTGGGTGATCAGCGGACAGAAGGTCTGGACGTCACAGGCACACATCGCCGACCTCGGGATCCTGCTCGCCCGAACCGACTTCGACGTCCCCAAACACAGCGGCATCACGATGTTCGCCCTCCCGATGCACCAACCGGGAGTCACGGTCCGCCCGCTCGTGCAGATGACCGGCGCCGCCGAGTTCAACGAGGTGTTCCTCGACGAAGCCAGGGTGCCCACCGACTGGGTGGTCGGCGAGGTCAACGGCGGCTGGGGCCTCGCGGTCGCGCTCCTCGGCCACGAACGCACGTCGCTCGGACGCGGCAACCTCACCGACGACGAGAACAAGTCGAAGGCCGGACGCTCGCCGCTGCCCGTCAACGGGCTGATCGGCCGGGCGACCGAACGGGGCCGGATCGACGACGCAGTCACACGCGACGGCCTCGCCACCGCCTACGTCGGCGAGCACCTGGTGCCGTGGGGAACCAACCGTCGCCTCCACCCGTCGATCGGCAAGCTCTGGCGAACGATCCAGGGCCGACACTGCGCCCAGCTGGCCCACGAGATCGGTGGTGCGACCGCCACGGCCTGGGAAGTCGACGACACCGACGCCGACTACTGGGCGTACCACGTCCTCAACTGCCGAGGCATGTCGCTCGGCGGCGGCACCGACGAGATCCAGAAGAACACCCTCGGCGAGCGGGTGCTCGGGCTGCCACGCGAACCGGGCCCCGACCGCTCGACGCCGTTCTCCGATCTCCCGAGGAACTGATGACCGAGCCCACCCGCGAGCCGCTCGTCAACCGCATCGACCGCGACGGTGTCGCGATCATCGAGCTGAATCGTCCCGCCCGCAAGAACGCGATCATCCCGCCGATGCTCGACGAACTCGCGGCCGTCGTGACGGCTGTCAACGCCGACCCCGACGTGTACGCGGTGCTCTTGTGCGGCACGGGCGGAGCGTTCTGTTCGGGGCTCGACCTCACCGAGTTCAACGCCGACCCACCGCCCGCCTGGCTGGCGACCTCGGGAGCGTCGGTACAGGCGGCACACGAGGCGCTCGGCGTCTGCCCACACCCGATCGTCGTCGCGCTGGAGCGTTACGCGATCAACGGCGGTGCGGCGTTCGCGCTCGCCGGCGACCTGATCGTGTCCGGCCGTGACGCCTGGCTCCAGGTCGGCGAAGCCCAGCTCGGGATGCAGGCGCCCATGAACCTCGCCTGGCTCGTGGCCCGGTACCCGATGGCGACCGTCATGCAGGTCGTGCTGGCCGGCGAGCGAATCCCCGGCCCGGAGCTGCACCGCCTCGGGATCGCCTACGAGGTCGTCGACGACGGCGCGGTGCGAGCACGGGCAGAGGAACTCGCCGCCACGATCGCTGCGTTCCCGCCGGGAGCGGCGCGACGTCTGAAAAGCGCCGCGCTGTGCCTCGCCGAGTCGGGCCCGATCGGCAGCGAGTGGTTCACACGCGCAGCGGCCCTCGCTCCAGCCGCCGCGCCGCCGCCGACCCGCTGACGGACAATTCCCGATATTACCGACCGGGTTTGTCGGGTATTGCGGTAGCTTGCCCACCGGCGGCGCGGACCGGTGTCGCCGGCTCAACTCGAGGAGATCCAACATGGCCGTCCGTCTCGGCGACATCGCACCCGACTTCACCGCCCCGACCACCCAGGGCGAGATCAGCTTCCACGACTGGCTGGGCGACTCGTGGGGCCTGCTGTTCAGCCACCCGAAGGACTTCACGCCCGTCTGCACCACCGAGCTGGGCTACGTCGCCAGGATCAAGCCCGAGTTCGACAAGCGCAACGTCAAGGTGATCGGCCTGTCGGTCGACCCCGTCGACAGCCACGTCCAGTGGGAGGGCGACATCGAGGAGACCCAGGGCACCGCAGTCAACTTCCCGATGATCGGCGATCCCGATCGCACGGTCGCCGACCTCTACGACATGATCCACGAGAACGCCAGCGACACGTTGACCGTTCGTTCGGTGTTCGTGATCGGCCCCGACAAGAAGGTCAAGCTGACGCTCACCTACCCCGCCTCGACCGGGCGCAACTTCGACGAGATCCTGCGCGTCATCGACAGCCTCCAGCTGACCGCCGACTACAAGGTCGCCACCCCCGCGAACTGGAACGACGGCGAGGACGTGATCATCGTGCCGGCACTCTCCGACGACGACGCGAAGGAGTTGTTCCCTGCGGGCTGGAACCCCGTGAAGCCCTACCTCCGCGTGACCAAGCAGCCCAACCGCTGACCCGCCCTCCCCACATCGGCCGCAACACCCCGAATACTGCCCGGATGTGCGCGCTCAGCGCGCCATCCGAGGCATTCATCGGGGTTGGGTGAGTGGGAGGGGCGGGGTCGGGTCAGAGCCAGTTGGCTTCGACCCAGGTGCGCACCGGTGGCGCGAGGCGATCGAGGTGATCGGCGGGACGTTCGCGGATCTGCGTGGCGGAGATCGGCACAGTCGTCCGGTCGGCATCGACCACCACGTGGTCGGCCTCGAAGCGCGACGCCAGCTCCACCACGTAGTCGTCCGACGAGAAGACGACGTGTGGGCCCTCCTCGTGGGGCCAGCGATCGGTGAACAGCTCGATCCAGCGACGCCACAGGTCCTCATCGTCGAAGTCGGTGCGCAGGGAATGACGGACCTCGATCACCGTGACGTGGGGATGCAACTCGCCGAGCCACCGTGCGCGCAACCCACCCGGCGCGGTGTCGCGCTCGTCGGAGCTGTTGACGAACACCACCAACCGGTCGCACCGGCGCGCCGCCCAGTCGATCATGTAGGAGTGACCGAGATGCGGGGGGTCGAACCGCCCGACGATCAACCCCGTCGGGTGCCGTCCGTCGGCCACGGTCACGCCGGCTCGGCCACCACGTCGGTCGGCGGTGGCACCGACACCGCGCCGAGCGCCTCGACAACCCTCACCCAGCCGGGACCGAGATGGTCACCCGCACCGACGGAACCGTGCTCGACGATCGCCCGGGTCGCACTCGCCACGAGCGCCCGCGCCACGACGTCGCCGGCCTCGCGGGCGACGAGCGCCGCGTCGTCCAGCCGCTCACGGGCACGACCGTGCTCGCCCACCATCGTGTCGGCGGCACTGGCACCGACCGCCCCGATCACCCGGTCGAGGTACGTCGTCGCAGGCAGCGCGAGCACCTCGGCCGACGCGTCGATCGCGCGGTTCGCGTCGCCGATCATCGCAGCTGCGAGCACCTCGACCGCGGCGGCATAGGGCGACTCGCGCACGTCGCCGTCGAGGATCGCGAGCGCCTCCTCGGGGCGACCCACCTGACACAGCGCGAGCGCAAGTGTGATCAACGATTCGGAGCCGTCGGCTCCCATCATGTTGGTGCGTTCGACCGCCAACTCGGCGATCGCCACCGATCGCTCCCCGAGACCCTGATGGACCGCAGCACCCGCCGCAACCATCGCCGGGAAGGCGAGGTTGCCGAAGGCGTCGCTCATGGCCAACACCTCCTCGATGCCCCGCTCGGCTTCCTGGGCCCGCCCGAGTGCCACCAGCGCTCGGACACGCGGCCCCATCGCCTGCACGGTGCCGAAACGGTCGCCGAGCTGACGGAAGGCCTGCAGCGCCTTGCGCGACAGCTCCTCGGCCTCGACGAACCGGGTGCTCCACAAGCGGATCGACGCCACCAACGAGTCCATCATCGCCGGCGCCCAGGGATCGCCGAGCGCGGCGGACTCCGCTCGCACCTTCGCCGCCAACGCCTCGGCCTCCTCGAACCTCCCCTGGTAGAAGCGCACGTAGGCGAGCAGGCCCGAGGCCCAACCCTGCCCTGCGCCATCGCCGAGCAGGTCGAACTCCTGCGCCGCAGTGAGCAGGCGCCGCTCGGCGAGCTCGGTGTCACCCGACAGGAACGCCACCCACGCCTGGTGCTGGCGAACCCACGCCTGGCCTCGTCGATCCTCGAGCCGTCGCGACAAGCCCTCGGCCTCACCGAGCAGCCATTCGGCGTCCTTCAGCGACCCGCCGAACACCTCGGCGAGTCCGCGCTCGCGCAGCGACACCGACAGCTCGATGTCGTCGCCGAGTTCGCGGAAGATGTCGACGCTTGCGCCGAGCTCACGGCGAGCAGCCGGGAGATCCCCGTCGCGCTGATGCAGGATGCCGAGCAGCCGGCGCGCCGTCGCCTCGTGACGACGGTCGCCCGCCGCGATCGATGCCTCCAGTGCATCGAGGGCATCCGCTCGGGCCTGGTCGACGGCCCGTCGTTCGACGAGCGCCTGGGCCCGCAGCAGGAGGAGTCCGCGTGCGAGGTCACCGTCGTCGACCCCGAGGTCGAGCGCTCTCGTGGCGTGGCGGCGCGCCTGGTTGAACGCGCCGACATCGATCGAACGCTGGGCCGCATCGCGCAGCAACACGACCGCCTGCTCGGTGATGTTCTGCGCCACTCCCGGCACCGACCCGATCTCGGCGACGAGCTCCGCCGCGCACGCCGCGTGGTGGGCGATCTGGTCGAGAGGGATCATCGGCGACTGCGACATCACCGACGCGGTACCCGCATGGCGTTGGGCCCGAACCAGCTTGGTCAGCGTCTGGTACGCCACCTCACGAACGACGTCGCTGCGGAACCGCCAGTTCGGCCCGTCCAACTCGATGAGCCCGTCGTCGGCCAACGCCTCCACGTCGCCAGAGTCGAACCCCTGCTGCATCTCGACGGCGAACTTCTCGAGGGCGTCGACCGGGCCCGCGGTGCCGAGCACTGCGGCGTTGTCGATGATCGCCCGCTGCGCGGCGGGCAACCGATCGAGCCGGGCAGCGATCAGTGCCCGCAACGACCCCGGCAATGCCGTGCTCGTCGGGCTCCCCTTCGCGAGCTCGGCAAGCTCGCTGAGGAACAGCGGATTCCCACCGCTGCGTTCGTACAACTGGTCGATGAGCGCATCGCTCGTGGCGGCGCCCAACACCGAGGTGACGAGACGCGCCGCCTCGTCACGTGCGAGGGGGTCGAGCGGCATGCGCACGGTGATCGGGTGATCGACCGCAGGCGGCCAGTCGAGGTCGGCGTCCTCGCGTTGCGCCGTGATGACGAGCACCGGCCGATCGGCGAGCGAGCGTGCGACCCGGTGGAGCAACTCGATGATGAGCACATCCGCCCACTGGAGGTCATCGATCCACAGCACCACGGGACCCGACATCGTCCGCCGACGAATCCCGGCAACGATGTACGAGAACAGCATCTCGCGCGACTGGGCCGGAGCAACACGATCGAGCCCCGACGGATAGCCCATCAGGTGGAGTGTCGCCTCGACGAAACGATCGAGCTGGGCATCGTCGGCGTCGAAGCCGTACATGTCGACCGCCTTGGTCCGCAGGAGCTCACGGAGCTGGTCGGTCGGCATCGAACCCGCGAGATCGAGCCGCCGGAACAGGGCGGTGGCGATCGGCGACCAGACGTTGTTCTCTCCGTAGGGAGCGCACACGCCGGCGTACACGGTGACGTTGCGGCTCGGGAAGTCCTCCAGCGCTTCGGCGACCAGGCGGGTCTTGCCCGATCCGGCCTCGCCGCTCACCGACACCACGGCGCTGCGTCCCGCCGCGACCATCGTCATCAACGACGAGAGCAGTTCCCGCTGAGTCGCCCGCCCGACGAAGGGGTGGTCGCGGCGGGTGCCGGCCAACGGCAGGCGACGCTGACGGCCGACGACGCTCCACACGCGCTCCGTCTGGGACCGCCCGCGCACCTCGACGTCATCGACCAGTTCGCGCAGGATCTCGTCCGAAGCGAGCACCGACGTCGAGTCGCCGATGAACACGCCACCCGGTGGTGCCAGGGTCTGCAGCCGAGCCGCGACATTGACGACATCGCCCATCGCCGTGTAGTCGGCGGTTCCGGACACCGATCCGACCACGACCTCACCGGTGTTGATCCCGATGCGCAACTGCAGCGGCTCGTCGAGATCGGCCTGGTCGTGCACGAATCGGCTCAGGGTCTCGTGCATCTGCAAGCCCGCCCGAATGGCCCGATCGGCGTCGTCCTCGTGCGCGACCGGGGCGCCGAAGAGCGCGACGATTCCGTCGCCGAGCACCTTGTCGACGCGACCCCCGAACGAATTGATGTCGGCGATCAAGCGCTCGAACGCCGCATCGATCAACCGCTTGACCCGCTCCGGGTCGAGATGTTCGGACAGCGCCGTGTACCCCACCAGATCGGCGAACACCACCGTGACCACCCGGCGCTCCTCCGCCGCAAGAGCGATCACCTCCTGTCCGCACGCAGGGCAGAATCGTGCGCGATCGGGAAGTGGGAGCAGGCACGAGGCGCAAGTGGCCATCAGCCGACGATCGTACGGCACATCAGCCCGTGGACGGATCACCGGGACTCGGCGACTCGCTAGCGTCGGAAGCGCATGTACCACCCGCATCCGATCCAGTGGCTGCGCACCCACCCGCGGGGCGCCGACGGGCTGCTCACGGCACTGGTGGTGATCGGAGCGCTCGCCGCGCACGCATGGGGCGACTCGACCGTCAACGACCCCAACGAGGTCGACCCGTCGTGGTGGACCGTCCTCGTCGTGCTCCTCGGCACCGTGCCGCTCTACTGGCGACGGACCCACACACTCGTGGCCGGCCTGGTGGTCGTGAGCGCCGAGGTGTTCGGGTTGCTCGTCGGGATGAACGGCGCCGCATTCATCGGATCGGTGATCGCCGTGTACTCGATCGGCGCCCACACCACGGGTGTCCAACGGACACGGACCATGACCGTGATCGCCACGCTCGTCGTCGGCCTCTTCATCGCCGGGTGGATCGACGGGCTGTCGCTGCTCGACGAGTTCATCTCCACCGGCGTCCTGCTGATCACGGCGTTCGTGTTGGGCGACAACCTGCGGCGACGACGCCAGAACGTCGCCGACCTCGCCGAGCGAGCCGAGCGAGCCGAGCGCGAACAGGGGCTGATCGCGGAGCAACGCGTCGCCGCCGAACGCACTCGCATCGCCCGAGACCTCCACGACGTCGTCGCCCACTCCGTCAGCGTGATGGTGATCCAGGCGGGCGCGGCCCGGCGCAATCTGGCCACCGATCCGGTGACGGCCGCCGAGGCCCTCGAAGCCCTCGAGTCGACCGGCCGCCAGACGATGAGCGAACTGCGAGCGATCCTCGGAGTGCTCCGAACCGATGGGACCGGGATGGCACCCGATCTCGATCCGCAGCCATCGCTGTCCCGGATCGACGCGCTCACGGGCGACGGTGAACACGACGTCCACGTTTCGGTCGACGGCGACATCTCCTGCGTTCCCGAGAGCGTCTCGATCACCGGCTACCGCCTGGTGCAGGAGGCGTTGACGAACGTGCGCCGACACGCCGGTGCCCCGGAGACGGTGGAGGTGAACCTTCGCATCGACGACGACCGCTTGACGATCGACGTCTGCGACGACGGCCGCGGCGCGGCGACGCTGCCGTCCGAGGACGGGTTCGGCATCATCGGCATGCGAGAACGTGTCGCAGCGGTCGGGGGCACCGTCGACGCCGGGCCACGACCGGGCGGCGGCTGGCGCGTTCGCGCCGTCCTCCCGGTCGACCACTCCCCGATCGACGCAGGCACGCGGCCGGAGATCGCTGCCGGATCCTCATCGTGATCCGGGTCCTGCTGGTCGACGACCAGGAGATGGTGCGCGTCGGCTTCCGCATGATCCTGCAGGCCGAACCCGACCTGACGATCGTCGGCGAGGCCGCAGACGGCGCTGCGGCGGTCGAACTCGCCCGAGCGTCGAAACCCGATGTGGTGCTGATGGACGTGCGGATGCCGACGATGGACGGCATCGAGGCCTGCCGGCTGATCCGCGACCGTCACCACGACACCCGCGTGATGATCCTGACCACCTTCGACCTCCACGACTACGTGCACGCCGCCCTCCGAGCCGGCGCGAGCGGCTTCATGCTCAAGGATGCGCCGGCGGAACAACTGGTCCAGGCCATTCGCATCGTGGCGAACGGCGATGCGCTGCTCGCGCCGTCGGTCACGCAGGCCCTGATCGACGAGATCGCGGCCCTGCCGAGCAATGACCCGGCCTCGTATCCCGGCGTCGACTCGCTCACCGAGCGCGAGCTCGACGTCATCCGCCTGATGGCGAAGGGCCGCTCGAACACCGAGATCGCAACGGAGCTGTACCTCGGCGAAGCGACGATCAAGACGCACGTCGGGCGAATCCTCGCCAAGCTCGCCGCGCGAGACCGGGTGCAGGCTGTGGTGATCGCCTACGAATCCGGTTTGGTCACACCGGGCGACCGTTGACCGCTCGGCACGCTCACCCGAACGGGTGACGCACGTTCCCCCTGGCGGTGGATGCGGACGGCAGGTCGCACGGGTAGACCTGATGCCATGTCGACCCCCGCACCCCCGACTCCTCCCTCCACCGAGTCCACCATCGCGCCAGGCGGCACAGCCGCGGCCGGGGCGATCGACGCCCGCAAGACCTACGGGGTCGGCGATGCGCAGGTCCATGCGCTCGACGGCGTCAGCGTGTCGTTCGAAACCGGCAAGTTCACTGCGATCATGGGTCCGTCGGGTTCCGGAAAGTCCACCCTGCTGCACTGCCTCGCCGGTCTCGACACCCTCACCTCGGGCGCCACGTTCATCGGCGAGACCTACCTCGCATCGCTCGACGACAAGGCGCTGACCGAGCTGCGGCGAACCAAGGTCGGCTTCATCTTCCAGGCGTTCAACCTCATCCCGACGCTGACTGCCGACGAGAACATCCGGCTGCCGATGATGCTCGGCGGCGAGAAGGGTGACACCGAGTGGATCGACCACGTCGTGTCCACCGTCGGGCTCGGCGACCGCCTGAAGCACCGTCCGAGCGAGCTGTCCGGTGGCCAGCAGCAGCGTGTCGCTGTGGCCCGCGCGCTCGCATCGCGGCCCCAGATCATCTTCGCCGACGAACCCACCGGCAACCTCGACTCCATCACCGGGGCAGAGATCCTCTCCTTCATGCGCAACGCCGTGAAGGAGTTCGGCCAAACGATCGTGATGGTCACCCACGACCCGGTCGCGGCGTCGTACGCCGACCGTGTGGTGTACGTGGGCGACGGGCACATCACCGGCGAGATGACCGACCCCACGACCGACCAGGTCATCGACCACCTGAAGCACTGGGACTGACCATGAGCGCCGGATCCCTGATCGCTCGCAAGAGCATCCGCGCCCGATGGGGTCGCACGCTTGCGATCGCATTCGCCATCACCGCCAGCGTGTCGTTCGTCGTCGGATCGTTCGTCCTCGCCGACAGCCTCCGCGCCACCTTCGACAACCTGTTCACCGAACTCAACGAGAACGTCGACCTCGAGGTCCGCTCGGCACAGGAGTTCGACAGCGACAACGCCCGGGAGCCGATCGACGTCGCGGTCGCCGACGACATCCGCAACATCGACGGCGTCGAGATCGTCGAGCCGGTCATCCAGCGGTTCGCTCAGCTCATCGACGCCGACGGCGACGTCATCACCCCGGCCGGAGGACCGACGCTCGGCGTGTCCTGGGAAGGCGACAGCGGCATCCAGGGCGTCACCATCAAGGAGGGCAGGCCACCGTCGGGTCCCGACGAACTCGCAATCGACAAGGCAACCGCCGACGCACAGAGCTTCGAGGTCGGCGACACCGTGTCGTACCTCACCGATGTCGGCAGGTTCAGCGGGACGATCACGGCCACCGTCGGCCTCGGCAGCGGTGACAGCTTCGGGGGTGCCCAACTGACCGCCGTCGACCTCGACACCGCTCTGGCGCACTTCACCACCGACGGCAAGGTCGATGCAATCGACATCAAGCTCGCCGACGGCGCCGACGTTCCCACGGCGCAGCGAGCGATCGAGGAGATCCTGCCGCCGCAGACCGAGGTCGTCACGGGCGAACAAGTCGCCCAGGAGACCGCCGACCAGGTCAACCAGTTCGTCGACGTGTTCGGCACCGGGCTGCTCATCTTCGCCTTCATCACCGCGTTCGTCAGCGCCTTCATCATCAACAACGTGTTCCAGATCACGATCGGCCAGCGGCTGCGTGAGCTCGCGCTGCTGCGCGCCGTCGGTGCGTCCGGACGGCAGGTGCGCCGCATGATCACCCTCGAGGCCCTCGGCCTCGGGATCCTCTCGACGATCCTCGGCGTGTTCGGCGGCCTGCTCGTCGCCCGCGGCCTGATCGCCGCCTTCGACGCTGCCGGCGCCGGCTTCCCCGACACCCAGACCGTGCTCCAGGGTCGCACCCTGCTGATCGCGGCGATCGTCGGCGTCGGCATCACGATGGCCTCGGTGATCGTTCCGTCGAGGAAGGCATCGCGCATCCCGCCGGTGGCGGCGATGCGCCCGGAACTCGGATTCGCTGCGATGCGCAGCCGGCGCCTCGTCGCCGGCGTGGTGATCACCCTGGTCGGCCTCACGATCTTCTTGATCGGTCTCTTCGTCCGACCCGGCGGGACCGCCACGCTCATCGCCCTCGCCGGTGGCGGCGCACTCCTGCTCTTCCTCGGGATCGCGAGCCTGTCGTCGACGATCGCCACACCGGTCACGAAGGTGATCGGCTGGCCGATCGAGAAGTTGTTCAAGGTGCCGGGAGCGCTCGCACGTCAGAACGTGGCCCGGGCGCCGCGCCGCACGTCGTCCAGCGCGTCGGCGCTGATGATCGGTGTGGCACTGGTCAGCAGCACCGCAGTGTTCGCCTCGTCGTTGCGGGCAACCCTGGTCGACACGCTCGAAAGCGCGATCACCGCCGACTACATCGTCACCGACGACAGCTTCCAGGGATTGTCGCCGGCGGTCAGCGAGACCTTGGCCGAGGTGCCCGAACTCGACGCCGTCACACCAGTTCGACAGATCAGCGGACAGGTCGACGGCGACACCAAGAACTTCGGAGCAGTCAACCCCGAGGCATTCGACATCCTCGTCGATCCCGATCTCCAGGACGGGACGATCTCCGGCGTCGGCCTCGACGACCTGCTGTTGCACAAGGACCCAGCGGCCGATCTCGACGTCGGTGTGGGCGACACCGTCGACGTCACGTTCCAGAACGGGGTGCAGCGCACCTTGACCGTCGCCGGCGTCTACGGCGACGCCACCTTCGGCAACTGGTTGATCAGCCTCGACACGCTGGCCTCGGTCAGCGACGCGCCGGCGCGCGACTTCTTCGTGATCGCGAAGCTGGCCGACGGGGTCGACCCAGCGGTGGGCGACGCTGCGGTCCAGGCCGCCATGGAGCCGTTTCCACAGGTCAACGTCCAGACCAACGCGGAGTTCCTCGACGCGCAGGAGGCACAGATCAACCAGCTGCTGATCATCATCACGATGCTGCTCGCGTTCGCCATCCTCATCGCGATCCTCGGCATCTCGATCACGCTGGCGCTCGGGGTCTTCGAGCGCACCCGCGAGATCGGGCTGCTGCGGGCGGTCGGGATGAACAAGCGCCAGACCCGGCGCTCGGTGCGCTGGGAGGCGGTGATCGTGTCGATCTTCGGCGCCCTCGTCGGCATCGTGGTGGGCACCTTCCTGGGTGTGGTGCTGTCGCTGGCCGTCCCCGACGACGTGATCAGCACGCTGTCGTTCAACCCGACGATCATCGTGATGATCCTCGTCGGGGCCGTGATCGCCGGCCTGTTCGCCGCGCTCTACCCCTCGTACAAGGCGTCGAACATGAACGTCCTCGAGGCCATCGCCACCGAGTGACCATCACGCCAGGGGTCGGACCCCGGGCGTGACATCTCGGTAGCGTGACCCGATGGCGCTCGACACGGCAGCACTCCCCGACGAGGTGCTCACGTTCCTGCGTGAGTACCACCTCGCGACGCTCACGACGTTGCGGGAGGATCTCTCCCCGCACGTCGTGGCGGTCGGGTTCAGCTACGACGCCGAACAGCGCGCGGCTCGCGTGATCACCTGGGCCGGCTCGCAGAAGGCGGTCAATGCCGGCCGCATGGAGGCGGCAGGGCAGCGGGCGGCCGTCTGCCAGGTCGACGGCGGTCGCTGGCTCAGCCTCGAAGGCCCGGTTCGGCTCGTGACCGACGCCGACGGGGTGCGCGCCGGTGTCGAGGGCTACGCCGCCCGGTACCGCGAGCCCAAGGAACGCGACGACCGCGTCGTCATCGAGATCGCCGTCGAACGCATCCTCGGTCGCGCCTGACTGTTACATCTGGGGTCTGACCCCAGATGTAACGGTCAGCTGGCGTCGCGGTTCCAGGGGAGGTCGGCGATCCAGCGCTGAGCTGCGGGGTGGGGATCCATCGGGGTGTCGTCACTCGATCGCTCGAGCTTCGGATCGAGATGCGTCTGGCAACCGGGGCACCAGTAGAGGATCCGGTTGTGTTCGCCCATGCGGCGACACTCGATCGTGCCGCCGCAGCGGTGGCAGCGCTGCACGTTGCGCCCGTACACCGCGAGACCGCCCTTCACGCCGGGCACCGTGACCCGCTTGGCGTGATGGAGGTTGGCCCGCAACATCGATGCGGCGGTGTTGACCACGCGGATCGCATCGTGCTCGCTGATCGTGCCGACCTTTGCATAGGGGCTCAACTCGGTGGCCCAGAGCACCTCGCAGCGGTACACGTTGCCGACGCCGCACATCACCCGCTGGTCGAGCAGCACCTCACCGAGACGGGCATCGGGATCGGGATACGTGAGCAGCAGGTTGACCACCACGCCGAGGTCGGTGTCACCCTTGCACAAGTCGGGCCCGAGCCGGCCCATGCCGGGATGGCGCCGCTTGTCGGCACGCCGGTAGGTCTCGACACCGGGAGCGCTGAAACATACCGCGACCCAGTCGGCAACCTCGATCGCAGCGCGCATCTGCGTGTACGGGCGCCGCCAGTTGTCGCCGGCGCGATAGAGATGCCACGACCCGCTCATACGCATGTGCGTGTCGAGCACCAGCCCATCGTCCCACTCGACCACGAGGTGCTTGCCATGACTCTCGACGGTCTCGATGATGCGCCCCGCCTGCGGCGACGGCCCAACGAGCCGAGGCGCATCGAAACGCAGCATCGGCTTGCCGGCAAGCGCTGTTCTCATGGCGCTTGCCGATCGGTGGATCGTGTCGCCTTCTGGCATCAGGACTGCATGGTACGCCCTGCACCAGGGTCCAACGCGGGATGCCGACGCCGACGCTTAGCCTGATCGGTCCATGGCCAGCCGACCGGCGATCGAGCAACGAGAGAGCTCCACCCGCGATGCGCTCCGGGCCGCCGTACCGCTGTTCATCCCGGCGATCCCGTTCGCGCTCGTCCTCGGCGTGGCGATCACCGAGTCGGCGATGCCGACCGCAGTCGCCTGGTCGACGAACCTCTTCGTCTTCGCCGGAGCCGCCCAGCTCGCCACGGTCAGCCTGGCCGCCACGGCGACATGGCTGACGCTCGTTGCGACGGCTGCGGTCATCAACCTGCGACACGTCATGTACAGCGCCGCCCTCTCACCCCGATTCAGCGATCAGCCACGATGGTTCCGCTGGATCGGACCGTTCCTCCTGATCGATCAGCTCTTCGCGCTCACGAGTGTGCGGGTCCATCTGTCGAGCGACCACTGGCGACGCTTCTACCTCACCGCCGGACTCTTCTACTTCGTGGCATGGACGCTCACCGTCAGCCTCGGCCTCGTGGTCGGATCGTCGATCCCAACCGAGTGGCGCCTCGATGTCGCACCCGCGATCATGTTCGCCGGGCTGGTCGTCCTCGGGCTCACCAACCGGCCGGGTGTCGTCGCCGCCGTGACCGGGGCGGGCGTGTGCCTGCTCGCCCTCGAGGTCCCGAACAACGGCGGCATCCTCGTCGGAGCGATCAGCGGCGTCGTCGCCGGATACGTCGCCGACGTCGCACAGGCCCGCCGAGCTGACCGACGGTCGCGGGTGACGCCGTGAGTGCCTTCGCTGCGATCTCAGCCGTGCTGTCGGTCGGCATGATCACCTACGTGTCACGGGCGGGCCTCATCGTGTTCCTCGCCGACCGTCCGCTGCCGGCCAACATCACTCGGGCACTGCGCTACGTCGGCCCAGCGGTGCTGTCAGCGCTGACCGTCAACCTGATCGCCGGTGGCAACGGGATCGACGGGGTCGAGATCGAGGAGGTCGCTGCGATCGGCGCGAGCATCGTCGTTGCGTCGATCACCCGCAATCTGATCGCCGCGCTCGCCGCCGGCATGCTCACGCTCTGGGTCCTGCTGGCGATCCTCTGATCGCAGCGTTCGCTACGGCAACTTGCCCACGTGGGCGAGCGCCAGACGGATCAGCCGGTCGTGACCGCTGGTCATCTGCGCGATCACCTCGGAACTGACCGCTTCCTCCGGTGTGAACCACGCCAGGTCGAGCGCCTCCTGCGTGGGCTCGCACTCGCCTTCGACGGGCACGACGTAGGCGAGGCTCACCGCGTGGTGGCGGGGGTCGTAGAAGCCGGACCGATCCGGGTTCGGGAAGTACTCGACCACCGTGAACGGCGTGGGGTTCGCCGGCACCCGCGGCAGCGCGAACGGTCCGAGGTCCTTCTCGCAGTGACGCATCAGCGCCTCGCGAACCCGCTCACCGAACAGCACCCGACCGGTCACCACCATGCGACTGATCGTGCCGTCGGACGCGACCCGCAGGAGCATCCCGACCTCGGTGACGTTGCCGAGCGAGTCGACGCGCACCGGGACGGCATCGACGTAGACGATCGGAACGTGCGCCCGCACGAGTTCGAGGTCCTCGGGCGACAGCCAACCGGTCGAGGTCTGGGTCGAGGATCCTTCGTCGATGTCAGTCACGACGACGATGATCCCACGCGAGCGCCGTCCGGCACCACATTCGCCCCGATGCGAGGTGCCGTCTGGGAGCATGAGCGCATGCAGGGCGATGCCAGTCGCTGGGACGACCGATACCGGTTCTCGTCGCCAGCCGAACCACGACCGCCGGAGGTGTTCGACGACCGCCCCGAACTCCTCGAACTCGTACCCGGCTCCGGGTTCGCCATCGACCTCGCCTGCGGCCTCGGCCACCAGGCGCTCTGGCTCGCCGAACGCGGTCTCCACGTCGTGGCCCTCGACGTGTCGTCCGTGGCGATCGAGCATCTCGAACTCGCAGCGAACACGCTCGGCCTCGGCGGGATGATCGACGCGCGGGTCACCGACCTCGACGCTGGGTTGCCCGACGATCCGGCCCGAGCCGACGTCATCGTCTGCCAACGGTTCCGCCAGCCGGCGCTGTATCCAGAGATCGTCGATCGCCTCGCAGTCGGAGGGCTCGCGATCGTCACGGTGCTGTCGACCGTCGGGGCCAACTCACCCGGACCGTTCCACGCTCCCACGGGCGAACTGACCACGGCGTTCACCGACGCCGAGGTCGACGTGTTGCACACCGAGGAGGGCACTGGAACGGCGACGGTCGTGTTTCGCCGCCGGTGAACGAGCGCGTCAGGCGCCCTCGAGCAACACGTCTCGCAGGGCTTCGTGGCGCGTTGACGCCGGCTGCGTTGTCGCCATGAAGTCGAGCAGCACGTCACAGAAGGCCTCGGCTGCTTCCACGTGTGGGAAGTGCCCGATGCCCTCGAGGATCTCCAGCCGGCTCGACGGGATCAGCTCGTGAGCGTGATGTGCATGGGCAACCGGGATGATGCCGTCCTGGTCGCCCCAGACGATGAGGGTCGGTATGTGCGCCGCGAGGTACAGGCGGTCGCTGGCGTCGACCATCTGGCCGGTCGGCTCGATCACGCCGCGCATCGTGCGCACGAACGCCGACCGGTTCTGGGCCCCGGCGAGCGACGAGTACGCCCGCCACATCTCGGCGAGCTTCGGCGAACGGATGTTGCGACGTCCGAGTTGGCGACCGACGTCGGTCGCACGATCGACGATCGGCTTCGGGAACCCGATCGGCATCAGGTACTCGGCCCCGGGCAGCGTCAGGAGGCGCAGCAACCATGACACCTCGCGTCCGAGACCGCCGCTGCCGACCAGCACCAACCGGTCGACGAGGTGGGGATGTTGGTACGCCAGCTGCATGGCGACGCCGCCCCCGAACGAATGCCCCACGATCGTGACGCTCGGGATGTCGAGCACCGACAGGAAGTCGCGGAGTCCGCTGGCAAACGCCCCCAAGGAATAATCACCGATCGGCTTTGCCGACTCGCCGTGCCCGAGCAGATCGGGGGCGATCACGTCGTGACACTCCGTGAGGGTGGGCATGACGTCGTCCCAGGTCCGCGAACTCCCCGCGAGGCCGTGGATCAGCAGGATCGGCTCACCCGATCCATCACGCCGGAACCCCACGTCGTGACCGTGGATCGTGATGTGCTGCAGGGGAAGCCGTTTGCTCACGTCTCCAGTATCCCGCCCCATCGAGTTCCACACACGGGCCGAACGACCCCGGTCGCGCTGGTGGCCCGAGGACGATGCGGCCTCGTGCCCACTCGATGTGCCTCACTCAGTCGACGAGCGGGTCCGTCTCGGCCGGTTCGGCCGCCGCGGCGTCGACCCATCGGGAGAAGTCGAGGGGATCGATCAACCGGCTCGGATGGCTGGTGGTGGCCAACCATGACATGAAGTGGTTCGGGGTCAGCGGCCGCGAGATGCAGAAGCCCTGGGCGACGTCGCAGCCGAAGACTCGCAGGCGCTCGAGGACCTCGTTGTTCTCCACACCCTCGGCGACGACGACCAGTCCGAGGTTGTGGCCCAGATCGATGGTCGATCGCACGATCACCTCGTCCTGTTCGTCGAGCAGGACGTTCGCCACGAAACTCTGGTCGACCTTCAGTTCGCCGACCGGCAGGCGACGAAGGTAGCTGAGCGAGGAGTACCCGGTGCCGAAATCGTCGATCGACAGATGGACGCCCACGTCGTGGAGCTGGTTGATCGTCGCCCTCGCGCGCGGAGCATCGATCAACAGTGACGACTCGGTGATCTCCAGTGTGAGCATCGCGGGGTCGACGTCGTTCGCCCGGAGGTGATCATCCACTCGCGCGGCCAGCCGAGTGTCGAGCAGATCGTGCGTGGACAGGTTGACGGAGAGACCCAGGTGGTATCCGCGCTGATGGATCTGCTTCAGGGTGCTCACGCCGCGCTCGAGCATCAGGTCGGTCAGCTGTTTGATCAGACCGGTGTCCTCTGCCACCCGCACGAACTGCTGCGGAGGGACCGGCCCGCGGACCGCATGGGTCCAGCGCACCAGCGCCTCTGCGCCCACGACGGTGCCGGTGGTGAGATCGAGTTTCGGCTGGAGGTTGAAGTGCAGGTCGCCGTTGTCGATCGCGCTGCGCAGGTCGCCGAGCATCGAGAGACGTGCGGGAGTGCGCCGATCGATCTCGTCGCTGTAGACCTCGACACCGAGTCGTTGCGACTTGGCGTTGAACATCGCGATGTCGGCGTACCGCAGCGGAGCGCCCTCTTCGACCTCGTCGTCGATGATGGCCAGGCCAGCGCTCGCCGTGACGACGATCTCGAGACCGTCGAGCGTGACCGGCCGGCCGACTTCGTGCACACACGCCCACGCCAACTCGAGCATCTGCTCTCTGGTCTCGCGAGCGCCCACGATCGCGAACTCGTCGCTGGCGAGTCGTGCGAGCACGTCGTCGGGGTCGATCAGCGCAGCGAGTCGGTCGCCCACCACGATGAGGAGGTCGTCGCCGGCGTGGTGACCGAGCGTGTCGTTCACTTCCTTGAACCGGTCGAGGTCGAGCATGATCACGAAGGGCTGACCGTCGCCCTCGCGGGCGGCGGCGTGCACGATCGACCGTTCGAACGACGTGCGGTTCGGGAGCCCGGTGAGCCCGTCATGGCGGGCTTCGCGCTCGATGCGTTGGTGCAGGATGCCACGCCGGAGACAGGCGGTGAGTTGTTCGGTGAGGTTCTGGAGCTGATGGATGTCCTCGCCGCTGTAGCGCTTGCCCGCCCGCGGCCGACCGGTCACGACGACGAGTCCGACGATGCCGGATCCGTCCTGGATCGGAGCGACCATGACCTCGTGGACGCTCGACCCGGACGACTTCAGCGAGTCCAGCCGCTTGCCCGACACCAGCGTCGCCCGATCCGACCCGATCAGCTCGCGCCAGTCAGGGTCGTCGACGGCGGTGGGCAGATGCAACCCGACGATGCCGTACACCTTCAGAATCGCCCCTCCGTGGTCGTCGAAGAGGACGACGGCCGACCCGTCGGTCCGCAGGATCTCGGCGGTCTGGCGGACGGCGGCATCGACGATCTCGTCGGGATCGAGCGACTTGCCAACCTGACCGGTGAAGGCATGGACGGCATCGAGGTCGCGTAGGCGTTGGTCGAGCGCACCGTACGCCTGGATGATGTACCAGAGCAGGCCGAGCGGGATCAGCGCGACCAATACGAGGTACGGGGAGATCAGGTCGAGCCCCAGCACCATGCCGGCCAGCGTGGCGTTGACGAGGAAGAGCCACCACGCAAGCCGGAGTTCGCTGCCGATGCGATGCCAGAGACGTCCCTCGAACTGCGAGATGGCCACCGACATGATCATCGAGGCCACGATGGCGCAGACCGCCGTCGCGGCGATCGCAGCAACCACGAGTTGCGTGTTGGAGGAACCCACGTACGCGATGACGCCCCGGAAGACGACGAACGCGAGCACCGCCTCGAACGCGAACGAGGCCGCATTCATCGCGACCTTGTACAGGGGCAGCCGGAAGCACAAGACGATGGCGATCCCGCCCAGCACCCGTACGACGACTGCCGGCCCAGGAGCGAGGTACACGAGACAGAACGCCAACGGGATCTCCGAGAGCGAGAACCCCATCGACTCCCTACGGAAAGTGAACTTGAAGACGGTGAGCTCAGCAATGGCGAAGGCGACGCCGAGAAGAAGCACCACCACGGGAGGCGAAGGCCGCGTCGCCTCCCCGATGTCCGGAAGCGTCAGGAACAACGCGAGCGCAAAGACGGCCAGCACGAAAGCAAGCACCCCGACTCGTCGCTCCGGTCCGAAGGACTCGAAGTGACGCGACGGGGTGCTCGACGCTTGATCGGTGTTCTTCAGTTTTCTCGTCTCTGATTGACGTCTCGTCACGGGGCGCTCCCAACGCGGGAACGCCGGTTGGCGTTCCCCGTGGTCTATCGGACCCGGGAGCGCCGACCTTAAACAATCAGGCCGTGGCCTCGAATGTCACCGCCAGGAGACGCTGCGCCAGGAGACGCTGCGCCAGGAGACGCTGCGCTTGGTCTGGGAGGTGGTTGAGTTGATCATTGGTGCTCCGTTCTCGCTGCTCCTGAGGAGCCGTGATGATCATCCGCACGCCGCCCGACGTCTTTCCGATCCTTGACAGGGACCCTGAATGTATCTTGACGCAGCCGAGAAGTCAACGCCGAGTGAAGTTGATGGTCACGTTGAGTGGCAACGGACGCGGACCGACTCCAATCGGTGGGCCGGCGAATCGTTGCTCTTCTTGCCGTCGGCCAGACGACCGACCGGACTGCGTCGGGTGATCATCGGCACGTCGCCGTGATCGGGGCTTGATGCGCGCCCTGCGCGTCAGGATCGACCACGACCACCACGCTGGGTGATGCAGTCGCGGCTCGAGCGAACCACCTCACCCTGGCAGCGGCCGTCCCACCCCTCGATCACCGTGCCCGGTACGGCGAGCCCGCGCTGCTCCCCGGGGTCTGGAGGCACTCGGAGGCGCGGCGGTGCGATCCAGGTCGGGTGCAGCGACCCTGGTCGTCGCCAACCGCGAACCGGACGCGACCCAGTCCATCGAGCCGAGGGCGGTCCCGACGAGCAAGTTCACTCGATTCGGCGACAACCAGGATCCCACCGAGCTCGCGCCCTTTCCACCGAACGCCCGAGTCGAACGATTCATCCCCCAGGCCACCCTCTACCCGAGACCGCCGTCGTCGTCCATCACGGCGGAGCGGGCACCACGTTCGGCGCGCTCGCCCACGGCGTCCCACACGTGATCATCCCGCAGGGAGCCGACGACTTCGACCACGCCGCCATCCACACCCGCGCGGGCACCGCGTTGACGGACCTGCCGGATCAGCTCGACCCGACCACGGTTGCGGACGCAGTGCGCCGCGCCGTGCCCTGGAACCGCATCATCGCCCGACGACGACACCGCGAGTCGCCATTGGTGATTCCCGAGTGTGTTGTCGACGATCTCAGTACGTCAGCTCGTCGCCGGAGCGCCGAGCGACCAAATCACTCGATACGCAGGCCGGAGATCGCCCGGGAGATGACGAGCTGCTGGATCTCGCTCGTGCCTTCGAAGATCGTGTGGATCTTCGCATCGCGGTGCCAGCGCTCGACGGGGTACTCGCGGGTGTAGCCGTAGCCGCCGAGGATCTGGATCGCTTCCTCGGTGACTCGCACGGCGGTCTCCGACGCCTTCCACTTCGACATCGAGCCCTCGCCGTTCTTGAACTGACCATTCTTGGCGAGCCAGGCAGCACGCCAGATCAGAAGTCGGCTGGCATCGATCTCAGTGGCCATGTTGGCGAGCTTGAACGCAATCGCCTGGTTCATGATGATCGGCCGGCCGAACGCCACGCGCTCCTTGGCGTACTCGAGCGAGTACTCGTAGGCCGCACGGGCAACGCCGAGCGCCTGGGCGCCGACGGCCGGGCGAGTGGCCTCGAACGTCGCCATCGCCGGCTGCTTGCCGGTGGAGACGTTCTCGCGGGCACGGGCGAGCTTGGCGTCGAGCTTCTCCTTGCCGCCGAGCAGGCACGAGCCGGGCACCTTGACGTCATCGAGGACGACCTCGGAGGTGTGGCTCGCCCGGATGCCGTGCTTCTTGTACTTCTGACCCATCGACAGCCCAGGCGTCTTGGGCGGAACGATGAAGCTGGCCTGGCCCTTCGACTTCAGTTCGGGGTCGACGCTGGCGACCACCACGTGCACGTCGGCGATGCCGCCGTTGGTGATCCACGCCTTGGTGCCATTGAGCGTCCACTCGTCCTTGGCCTCGTCGTAGACCGCACGGGTGCGCAGGCTGGAGACGTCGGAGCCGGCGTCGGGCTCGCTCACGCAGAACGCACCGAGCATCACGTTGTCGGCGGTGCCGTAACACTGCGGCGCCCACTCCATGACCTGCTCGGGCGTGCCGTTGCCGGCAATGCCCGCGGCAGCGAGAGCCGAGCCCATGATGGCCATGCCGATGCCGGCGTCGCCCCAGAAGAGCTCTTCGATGGCCACGGGCAGCGTCAGGCCGGTGGGGTCGCCCATGGCATTGAGCAGGAAGTCGACGCCGTAGAGGCCGATCTGCGCGGCTTCCTCGACCACGGGCCACGGGAATTCTTCGCGCTCGTCCCATTCGTGCGCGACCGGGCGGATGACGCCCTCGGCGAAGTCGTGGACCCACTTCTGGATCTGGAGCTGGTCTTCGTTGAGGTTCAGCGAGAAGTCGGTCATGACCACAAGTTACCCACGGGTAATCGCGATGTCTACCCGTCGGTAACAACGTCGATGTGACGTCGACCTCCCGATCTGCAGTCCGGGCGGCAGTACTCTCGCGGGCGGTGGTGCTCTCCGACCCGACCCCGGCCAACGAGTTCGACGCAGAGTTCGAGGTCTTCTTCCTCGAGCACCACGACGACACGTTGCGCTCGCTCGATGCGATCCTCAACGATCACGAGGCGGCCGTCGACGCGACGCAGGACGCGTTCATCAAGGCACATGCCCGCTGGTCGGTGATCCGCACCTACGACGCCCCGCAGGCCTGGGTCCGTCGAATCGCGATCAACGCCAGCCGCGATCGGCTGCGATCCGAGCGTCGACGGCGCGACCGGGAAACACGTGTCGACCCGGTGGACGAGCCACCGGCCTCTGACCCGATCGTCGCAGATGCGGGGATACAGGCACTGCTCGACGACCTGCCGACGCGTCAGCGCGAGATCGCCGCACTCTTCTATGTCAACGATTGCAGCGTGGACGAGATCGCCCGACGTCTCGCGCTCAGCGTCGGCACGGTCAAGTCGCAGCTGTCGGAGGCCCGAGACCGTCTGCGTCGCTCCCGCCAGAGCTGACCCCCGCCAGCGCTCTCGCGGTCTCCCGGTCGGGGAGCACCGGCGTCCGCGTGGGGGAAGGCGACGGCGGTGGGGGCGGGGTTGGTGGCGGCGGCGGGGGCGGTGGGGGCGGGGTTGGTGGCGGCGGCGGGGGTGGCGGCTCGACAAGAGCGGGCGGCACGACCTGCGCTGCGGCGGGCACCGCCAGCTCGACGACAGAGCCGGGCAGCGGCGGAATCGGGGCAACGAGCGGCGTGCGAGACGGTGCCGCCGGCACGACCGCCGGCCGGCCAGGTGGGGCTGCGGGCACGACGGGTCGTGGGCCAGGCGGGGCTGCCGGCACGACGAGCTCGGCACCGAACGCGGCGGCCGCCGCTGCTCGACGACGGGACGCGACCAGCAACCGGATCGTGAGGGCGGCAACCGTCACCACCGACGCCCAGGCCGCCGCCCGGAACCAGGTGTTCCCGGCGTCGGTACCTGCAGCGATGCCGTGGTAGGTCGCGGTTGCGAACAGTACGAAGCTCGACCGGTGGACCCACCGCCAGAGGCCGCGGGGCAGGCGGCGTATCGCGAGCGAGGTGGCTTCGATGGCGATCAGCAGATACATCGAGACCACACCGAACGCCACTGCACCTGGTTTCCACGCCGATGCCATGGGCAACAGGATCTCGGCCCAGCCGAACGTCACGTAGGAGTCGGCCACCAAGCCGATCAGGTGGACCGCGGTGAAGATCACGGCGAGGCCGGCGAGGTGCCGGTGCAGGTCGAGCAACCACGCCGGGCGGACCCGGCGCGCCGCGATCCGCGTCGCGGACACGGGCGTCGACAGCAGCAGCCCCCAGATGACCGCTGCCGTCAACAGCGCCCACGCAACGATTCCGGACGAGCGCGCCACGAACCACCACACCTGGGGGTTCATGTGTGGATCACCTGCGCGAGGGGACGACGACAGTGGTCGCGCGGAAGCGTACTCACGGCGACACGCGTCACGCTGGAACGCCCGGCAGGGACCATCGGGACAGTCTAGTTCACTCTGTGCGGTTAATCGACCACATGTGGTGATACTCTCCTCATGATGGGCCGCTCCCGTACGGTCGTGCGGGTCGGCGCACATCCAGTGCCACAGATTCACCCCAACCAGGAACGGTCGCCGCAACGTGTTCACAACGTGGTGGATGCCGTGTTCATTGCGCGACGACCGGTTCTGGCGCGCCACCAGTTCGGCGAGGTCGCCTCGATGACGAGCGACGAGGAGTTCGAGCACTTCTTCCTGGCTCAGTACGACGTGGTGCTCAAGCTGCTCGTGCTGACCACCGGCGATCGGGAGCGAGCGACCGACGCCACGCAGGAGGCCTTCATCAAGGCCTATTCGAAGTGGTCGAAGATCCGACGCTACGACTCCCCCGCGGCTTGGGTCCGCAGAGTCGCGATCAACCTGAGCCGCGACAGCTTCCGGTCCGATCTACGACGCAGACGGCGCGAGGAGTCGGTGCAGATCGACGCACCCACCACCAACACCGGCCTCCACGCAGACGACGCAGTCGCGGTCGACCTGCTCCAGCGGCTCCCTCGACGTCAGCGCGAGATCGCGACGCTGTTCTACGTCGACGATCGCAGCATCAACGAGATCGCCACGATCCTGCGCCTCCGAGAAGGCACCGTGAAGTACCACCTCGCACAGGCTCGAGACGGTCTCCGCAAACTCATCGACACCGCTGGAATCCTGCCGTGAACTTCGACGACGACCAGATCCGGCGGGTGCTGTCGACGAGCACCGGTACGCCCGGCGCCCGCCGCACGCTCGACCAGTTGCGACCGACGATGCAACGCGCCCGTCGGAGACGCGCACTCGCGGCGAGCGCCACCGCAGTCACGCTACTCATCGGGGGTGGCGTCGGTGCCACCGCGCTGTCGGCGACGAATCGGCCGTCGTCGACGCGCAGCGTCACCAGTGAGGCCACTTCCCCGGTCGCCACACTTCCGCCTGTCCCATCGAGCACGATCGTGACCACCGTCCCGGACGCGGAAGCCCCACTCGTCCAGTCAGCGCCGGAGACGGTCGCGTCGCCGACCGAGGCGCCGGGGCCGGTCGACGACGGAGTCGAGGCACGTGTCGAGGAGACCCCGGTCGCGTCGCCGACCGAGGCGCCGGCCATCGACGCGACACCGACGAAGCCGCCTCCGCCGCCCGTCGTCGAGCCACCGCCCGTCGTCGAGCCACCGGTCGTCGAGCCATCACCGGTCGTCGAGCCACCACCGGTCGTCGAGCCACCGGAAGTCGTCGAGCCGCCGCCACCACCACCACCACCACCACTGCCCGCGGACCTGCAGACCATCTCGAGCCGGTGTGGCGACGTCGTCGTCTCCATCGACTCCGGCGAGTTGCGCATCGTCTCGATCAGTCCCCTGCCCGGCTTCACCGAGCGAGTGTCCGACGATGGTCCGACATCGATCGAGATCACGTTCCGTGGGAGCGGCGATTCCAGCTGCGAAGTCCACGCCGAACTCGAGCACGGTGGGCTCGACGTCGAGGTGCAGAACTCCAGCGGATGAACCCGCCGGCCACCGGTCGAGGAATCGGCTTCAGTTCTTGGTGCTGCCGGCGGTGGCCAGCGCTCGCGGAGATGCGGCGGGCACGATCTTGGCCTTGCGAACGGCGAGGATCAACACGATGGTGAGGAACATCACGATGTTGATCGATGCCAGCGCTGCGACCCGGAACCACTGATTCTCGGCATCGGTGCCTGCAGCGATTGCATGGTAGGTCGCGACGAAGTAGAGCACGAGGCTGCTGTGGTGCACCCAGCGCCACAGCTTGCGGGGCAGCTTCTTCATCGCCAAGGACGTGAGTTCGATCGCGAGCAACAGATAGAAGCCGACGATGCCGAAGGCCACCGGTCCGGGCTTCCACGACGAGGCCATCGGAATGAAGGTCTCGGCCCAGCCGAATGTGACGTAGTTGTCCGCGCTCAGGCCAATGAGGTGAACCGCCGTGAAGATCAGCGCCGTGCCGCCCAGGTACCGATGCAGGTCGAGCAACCAGGCAGGGCTCGAGGCCTTGGCGACGGCCTTCGTGGAGATGAACAGACCCCAGCAGACCGACAGCGTGAGCAGGGCCCAGGCCACCATCCCTGACGACCGAGAAACGAACCACCAGACCTGTGGGTTCATGCGTCGACCGTGCTCGGCGAGCAGAGCTCGTAGCGGTGATCCGGGTCGCGACCCACCAACACCGCGGTCATGTTGGACTCCTCGAACAATGTGCGCGCATGGCGACGTCCGCCGATCAGCGCGATCTTCGCCATCACCTCGGCCCACCACAGCGTCGGCGCGGCCACGGTGACTGCATCGAGGTCGGTCGATGCCGACTGTCCCGTGCGCGGGTCGATCAGGTGGTGCACGTCGACACCGCCACGTCGCCAGCGACGACGGACGACGCTGCTCGTGGCAACGCCACCCTCCGACAGGGTGATCGCCGCTGCGCTCGCCACCGCGTGGTCGGAATCATCGACGACCACCCGCCACGAACCGCCGGCCCATTCCGGACCGGCGACGCGCACGTCTCCGCCCAGCTCGATCTGGACGGATTCGGCGCCCGCCTCCAGAAGGGCCGCGGCCACCATGTCGCCGGCGAGTCCCTTGCCGATGCCACCCGGATCGAACCGGCATCCCGTCGGCAGACACACCGCGGAGATCTCCGGAAAGAACTCGATTCGAGCTCGCTGCGACGGCGATGGGTCGGGAAGGGGACGGGTGTCGTCGACCACGGCGTCCCACGTGCGGTCGTAGCCGAGGGCGACGAGTTGGTCGAGCATCAAGGGATCGAATGCACCGTTCGTCGCGACACTCGCCTGGTGGGCGAGCGAGAGGAGTTCGTAGGTGACGTCGGAAACGATCGCCAGCGACCCGGCGGTGTCGTTGAGCCGGCTGATCTCGCTCGCCGGATCGAAACGACTCCACGTCCGCTCGAGTTGCTGCACGAGCTCACGTCCGTATTCAGCGAGCTCGCGCGTGGGCGCAACGATGCGACACGGGCTCGCCATGGCCCGGAACGCGACCATCGACCACGGAGCCATGGTCACGATCAGCCCGACCCCGAGGTGACCGGGGGCGGCGGGGCCGGAGCGGGAGCGGGAGCGGGAGCCGGAGCCGGAGCCGGAGCCGGAGCAGGAGCCGGAGCAGGAGCCGGTGCCGGAGCGGGTGCAGGTGCCGGTGCGGGTGCGGGTGCAGGTGCCGGAGCGGGTGCAGGTGCCGGAGCGGGTGCCGGAGCGGGTGCGGGTGCCGGAGCGGGTGCGGGTGCCGGAGCGGGTGCGGGTGCGGGTGCCGGAGCGGGTGCCGGAGCGGGTGCCGGAGCGGGTGCGGGTGCGGGTGCCGGTGCGGGTGCGGGTGCGGGTGCCGGAGCGGGTGCGGGTGCCGGAGCGGGCGCGGGTGCCGGAGCGGGCGACGCTGGGGCAGGCGACGCTGGGGCAGGCGAGCCGGCCGTCGGCGCCGGAGCTACGGGAAGCGCCGCGTCCGGGGCCGTCGGTGCCACCGTGGGGTCGACCGGAACCGCGGCGGGATCGACGACCTCTGTCGACTCGACCGGCACCTCGGTGGTGGCCGGGTCGACGGTGTCGGTCGACGGCGGAGTCAATTCGACCGTCGCATCGACGGTGCTCGAAGGAACCGAATCCGGGGAGGTGGGGTCGGGAGCGTTCTCCGGCTCGTTGCCCTCCGCGGCGGCGCCCAACGGGCCCATCGCCGGCACCATCGCGGCGAACCCGGCCGTCGCTGCGATCCCCACGGCCCAGCGGGCCTTTCGGGCCGGGTGGGGCTTGCGCCGGGGAACGACGCGACGAACCAGACCCGCCGAGGTAGCAGGCAAGTCGGACGCCGTCTCGGTCGAGGATGCTGCGCCGGCGGCAGTCGCGGCGACGGCAGAACCGGTTCCGACAGCGTCCGAAGTGGATCGTCGGGGCACCTGCGCCGTGGGAGGTGGAGGTGGAGGTGCTCCCGGCGTGGCTGCCGCCGAAGCTTGCGGCGTCGCCGGCGGTGCAGGTGCCGATGGGATGGCCGCCGCCATCTCGGAGACTGGTGGAGCAAATGCCGCCGGCGCCGGCGTAGGCGGAGACGGCGACGCCGGCGGCGTCTGCGAAACAGCAGGCGCGGGTGCCTGGCCGCGACTTGCCCGTAGACGGGCGATCCGTTCTTCTGGGGACAACTCGCTCATGGTGACAACCTCATGTCTCGACCTTGATCCGGCCACCCTCGACCTTGGCGTGGAACTCGCGATCGCGTCCGGTGTCGACGTTGAAGAACTTGATCTCGACGGTCCGTGGTCCGTTCTTCTCGATCTCGTACACCCACTTCGGTTGCGGTGTGAGCGAGGCCACCTGGATCGACGATCCGTCGAACTGCAGGGACACATCCGCGGCTCCGGACACCGTGTAGCTGGGATACGTGAGGCTCGAGACCGGCGCCTGCGTCGTCGGTGGACGCGGCGGCTGTGTCGTCGGGGCCGCGGTGGTCGGTGCCGCAATGGGGGCAGGCGCGGGAGCCGGAGCCGCAGTGGTCGGTGCCGCAGTGGGGGCCGGCGCCGGAGCCGGCGCGGGAGCCGGTGCCGCAGTGCTCGGCGCCGCGGTGGGGGCCGGCGCCGGAGCCGGAGCCGCAGTGGGGGGGGCGGGGGCCGGCGCGGGAGCCGGAGCCGCGGTGGGGGCCTGCGCGGGGGCCGGCGCGCCGGAGCCGGGGCCGGAGCCGCAGTGGGGGCCGGCGCCGCTGCTGGCGGAGTCGGGGCGGCAGGAGCGGGAGCTGGAACAGCAGCCGCCACAGCGGCCGTCTCGACGATCTCGGACCCACCGAGAGCGACGACCGCAGCGTCGGCTGGCTGCTCGGTCGATTCGGGCACCGCCTCGGTCGTCGTGACGTCGACCGGAACCGTGGTCGGCTGGTCCGACGCGAGCACCTCAGCGGGCAACGCCTGCGGGGCAGCACCGACCGGACCGGCGATCGTCGGCACCGAGCCGATCACCATCATCGACAAGGTCACTCCACCCGCGACGCAGGCGCCGATGAGGCCGACCGATCGCCAGTGGACGACACGTTCAGCCAGAGTCCGCTCTCCCTCTTGGCTCCGTTCCATGGTGGCTACACGACGCTGCGTGACGTCGAGGTTGGGGCCCTCACCAAATCTTTACATTCGTACGACGATCAGCGTTCGTCCGGTCGGGATTGTGCGCTGCGCGTGGTATTCGCAGATCCCTCCGCGTCCCGGGCAGGTCTCAGACGGCGGCGAGACGGAGCAGATCCGGAGCGACCGTCGTGTAGATCAGATTGGCACCGGGCTTGTACACGTGGACCCCGTCCCACCGGTAGCCGAGATCGCTGGCGATCGCTTCGTCCGCGCACCACTCATCGGGGCCCTCGATGAACTGCACCCGCATGTTGCCGGCGGCCTGATAGCCGACAGCGGTCTCGCGGAGCAGATCGTTGACGTGCGCGACCCGGGCATCGTCGCCCCGCTCGGGCAGCGCGCGAACCCCCGCACCATCGACGTCCTGAGGTCGCATGCACGCCACTTCGAGCAGGCCGACGTTGGTTCCTTCGGCGAGCATCGCATCGATCCCGGACTCGAGGTTCGTGGTGAACAGTTCGTCGCCGGCGGGCGTGGCGAAACCGTACGACGCGTCGCCGTCGACGAGGTCGAACACGTCCCACGCACCGACGACCACCAGCGACACGTCGGTGCCGGATGCTGCCGAGGCCCACTCGTCCTGCCAGCCGTCACAGATCGCGAACGAGTTGCTGAACCGAACGGAACTCTCCACCGATCCGGAGTCGTACACGCTGCACCCGTCGACGCTTCCGTTCACGACCGTCGGAAACGCAGCGTCGATGCCGTCGGGCAGATTGATCGCCAGCGCGTTGGCCTGCGAGTCGCCCACGATGGCGAGCCGCGCCGACGTCGCCACGGCGACCGGAACGGTCGTGGCCGGTGACGTCGTGACCGCAACGGCCGAACCGCCAGCGGGGACCGAGTCGGCAACGGCGCCGGCCGCGACGACTTCAGCATCGGCCGCGAGTTCGAACACCGCGTCGTCACCGCCTTCGAAGCGATTGAACTGGTCGACGTTGACGTAGAAGATCATCACCGCGCCGACGAGCACCGCCCCGCCGGCGATCGGCCAGTAGGTGATGGTTGCACGGTCGTTCCACCACCGCCCGATCACGCCGGCGCGTACCGGGCCCTCGAGGAACCGGTACGACGCTTCGGCGACGACGATCGTGAGGAACATCGCCCACAGGAACGCCGCGACCGAGCCGGTGGTTGCACCCACGACCACGAAGATCGGCCAACTCCAGAGGTAGAGGCCGTAGCTGCGCTTGCCGACCTGCACGAGCGGGGGCCAACTCATGATCCGGCGGAACCCGACGGAAGCCGGATGCACAGCCACGAGTACGGCCACCAGCGACAACACCGACACGAGCGCCATCAGCCACTGGTACACGTAGCCCGCCGTGATCGACGCCACCGCCGCGGCGCACCCCAGCGCCGCGACCGCGGCGGCGCCGAGCGGATCGAGCAGCCGACCGGCGGGAGCGTCGGCCGCTCGCGCCCAACGCCAGGGGCGCCAGACGAATGCTGCGCTCGCACCGAGCAGCAGGCCGCCCGAGCGGGTGATCGTCGACAGGTACAGGTAGTTGGTGCGGTCGAGGCCGTCGAAGATCGCCGGCGGCCCGCCGAGCGTGGACGGTGCCCGCGACTGCATCCACGCCATGTAGACGAACGCGAGCACGGCGCCGCCGAACACGAAGCTGCCGACGATGTGACGAGGCAGTCGGATTCGCATCAGCGCCACGAACAACAGCGGCCAGATCAGGTACCACTGCTCCTCGACCGCGAGGCTCCAGAGGTGTCGCAGCAACGGTGGATCGCCGGCGAAGTACGGGATGTCGCCGAGGATCTGGCCCCAGTTGTTGACGTAGAAGATCGACCAGACGATGTCGCGGCGCAACTGCGACTGTTGCTCCGCCGTGCCGATCAGCGCCGCCCAGACCGCAACGGCCAGGAGCACGGCGTAGAGCGCCGGGAAGAGCCGGCGGGCCCGACGCCTCCAGAACTGACCGAACGCGATGCGGTCGTTGCGGTCGTGTTCGTCGAGCAACAGCGACGTGATCAGGAAGCCCGACACGACGAAGAACACCTCGACGCCGAAGAACCCACCGTGCATCCACGAGAACCCACCGTGGTAGAGGAGCACGACGGCGACCGAGAGCGCTCGCAGCCCGTCGAGCGACGGCTGGTATCCCATGGTGGGCATCGGGCCGACGCGCGATGCCGGCCGCGCCGAACCTCCCGAGCCGGTGGCCGAACGGCCGGCCGGGGTGTCCGCCGGGCCGGCATCGGGCAGGGTGCCGTTCGGGAAGGCGCCGGCGAGCGCTGCCGGGGCTTCGGGGGCGTCGATCGTCGTGGTCACCGTCGCAAGGAGGTGCCGGCACGTGTGGTCTCGACCGTCCATCCGGCGGCCTGCAGTTCGGCCCGGAGTGCGTCGGCGGTGGCGAAGTCCTTCGCGGCGCGCGCTGCATCGAGCGCTGCCGCACGGTCGAGCGCGTCGGCGTCGACCTCCGGGGCCGTGGCGAGGTCGAGCCCGAACGTGGCTGCGATCACATGCGCAGCGGCTGCCAGCGATGCGGCGTCGGCTTCTCCCGCATCGAGCGCAGCGTTCGCTCGGCGAACCGTGTCGAACAGCAGCGCGGTCGCCCTCGGCGTGTCGAGGTCGTCGTCCATCGCGACCCTGAACTCTGCGAGCACGTCGCCGTCGGGGTCGGCGGCGGCGAGCTCGGCGGTACGTGCCGCGAACGAATCGAGCCCGGCGAGCGCTTTGACGGCGCCGTCGATGTTGTCCTGAGTGATCTTCACCGGGCTCCGGTAGTGCGACTGCAGCAGAACCATCCGGTAGGCGCGCGGATCGTAGAGGTCGATGAGGTCGAGCAGGTTCGAGACGTTGCCGAGGCTCTTCGACATCTTCTCGCCTTCGGCATCGACGACGAATCCGTTGTGCATCCAGTGATTGGCGAAGGTCTTGCCGAGCGCCACCGCCTGGGCGCGTTCGTTCTCGTGATGTGGGAAGCGCAGGTCCTGGCCACCGCAGTGCAGATCGAAGCCCTCGCCCAGGAGGTCGAGACTCATCACGACGCACTCCGAGTGCCAGCCGGGGCGCCCGTCGCCCCACGGTGACGGCCACGCCGGTTCGCCCGGTTTCGAGAACTTCCAGAGCACGAAGTCGGCCGGATGACGCTTCCCCTCGGCGCCGAACACGTCGCGTTCGCCGCCACCTGAGCGCATGTCGTCGAGCGACTGGTGTGCGAGCAGCCCGTAGTCGTCGACGGATTCGACCGCCATGTAGACGCCGTCGTCGGTGAGGTATGCGTGGTCGCCGGCGATCAGCTCGCCGATCATCGCCACCATCTCCTCGACGTAGTCGGTGGCGTGGGGGACGTCGGTCGGCCGCTCGACGTTGATGCCCGACATCGCCTCGAACCAGACCGTCTCGCACTTCGTGGTGATGTCCTGCCAGGGCCGGTCTTCACGCTGAGCGCGGTCGATGATCTTGTCCTCGATGTCGGTGATGTTCGACACGAGACGCACCTCGAGGCCGGTCCACTCGAGGTACCGCCGCAGGATGTCGTAGACGAGCGTGGCGCGCCCGTGACCGAGGTGCGGCGGGCCGTAGACGGTGGGGCCGCACAGGTAGATGCCGACCTTGCCCGGCTCGCGCAGAGCCAGCTCGCGCACGGATCGCGTGGCGGTGTCGTAGAGGTGCAGCACGGTCGTCGAGTCTACGAGTGCGATCCCAGCCCAACCCGGCACCGTTTACGGCCGGCGCCGCACCCACCCTCCGTTTGCGCTGCACTCCCAGTGGACCGGGTCACCCAAATCCGCACACAAACACTCCAGCCCAGCGCCACCATCCGTTTGCGCTGCACTCCCAGTGGACCGGGTCACCCAAATCCGCACACAAACACTCCAGCCCAGCGCCACCATCCGTTTGCGCTGCATTCCCGGTGGACCGGGTCACCCGAACTGTCACGCAAACACTCTGGGGAGGGGCAGGGGGCGAGTCGGTAGCCTCGGCGCTCATGACCAACACGGCGGCGAACATCCCCGACAAGCCGACACTCGACGGCATCGAGGCCCGCTGGGTCGCACAGTGGGACGCCGATGACACCTACCGCTTCGACGCATCGGTGCCACGTCCGGGTGTGTTCTCGATCGACACGCCGCCTCCCACGGTCAGCGGTTCGCTGCACATGGGGCACGTGTTCAGTTACACCCACACCGACACGATCGCCCGATTCCAGCGCATGCGCGGCAAGGCCGTGTTCTACCCGATGGGGTGGGACGACAACGGCCTGCCCACCGAACGCCGCGTGCAGAACTACTACGGCGTGCGCTGCGACCCGAGCCAGCACTACGTCGAGGGGTTCGAACCGCCGTTTCGCGGCGACCCACCGAAGAACCACCACGCGATCCCGATCTCGCGCCCCAACTTCCTGGAGCTCTGCGACGAACTGGTCGAACTCGACGAACAGGTCTTCGAGGACCTCTTCAAGCGCCTCGGCCTCTCGGTCGACTGGAACTACCACTACGCCACGATCGACGAACGGTCACGCCGGGCCAGCCAACGTGCGTTCCTGCGCAACGTCGCCCGAGGTGAGGCCTACAGCCAGGAGGCGCCCACGCTGTGGGACATCGACTTCCGCACCGCCGTGGCGCAGGCCGAGATGGAAGATCGCGAACGGCCCGGCGCCTATCACAAGATCCCGTTCGCCCGAACGAGCGGCGACGGCGCGATCGAGATCGACACCACGCGTCCCGAACTCCTCGCCGCGTGTGTCGCACTGGTGGCGCATCCCGACGACGAGCGCTACCAGCCCCATTTCGGCACCACGGTGCGCACACCGCTGTACGGGGTCGAAGTGCCGATCGTCGCCCACGAGCTCGCGCAGCCCGACAAGGGCACGGGCATCGCGATGATCTGTACGTTCGGCGACACCACCGATGTCACGTGGTGGCGGGAGCTGAACCTGCCCATGCGGGCGATCATCGGCCGAGACGGCCGCCTCCACGCCGACGCTCCCGACGGCGTCGACCCCGACGCCTACGCCACCATCGCCGGGCTCACCGTCAAGCAGGCGCAGAAGGCCGTCGTCGAGCAACTGATCGAGCAGGACCTGCTGATCGGGGAACCGCGACCGATCCAGCATCCGGTGAAGTTCTACGAACGCGGTGAGCGCCCACTCGAGATCGTCACGTCACGGCAGTGGTACATCCGCAACGGCGGCCGCGACCCCGAGCTCCGCGCGGCGCTGGTCGCCCGCGGCGCCGAGGTCACCTGGCACCCGGCCCACATGCAGCACCGCTACGACAACTGGGTCGAGGGGCTCAACGGCGACTGGCTGATCAGCCGGCAGCGCTTCTTCGGGGTGCCGATTCCGATCTGGTACGCCCTCGACGAGCACGGTGAGCCGCGCTACGACGACCCGTTACTGCCCGACGAGTCGCAGCTCCCGGTCGACCCGTCGACCGACGTGCCCGCGGGCTACACCGAGGACCAACGTGACCAGCCGGGTGGCTTCGTCGGCGATCCCGACATCTTCGACACGTGGGCCACCTCGTCGCTCACCCCGGAGATCGCCGGCCGATGGGAGGAGGGCGACGACCTGTTCGAGCGCGTGTTCCCGATGGACATGCGTCCTCAGGCGCACGACATCATCAGGACCTGGCTGTTCTCCACGATCACCCGGAGCCATCACGAGTTCGGCTGCGCCCCGTGGACCAACACAGCGCTCTCGGGCTGGATCCTCGACCCCGACCGCAAGAAGATGTCGAAGTCGAAGGGCAACGTCGTCACCCCGATGGACCTGTTCGACAGCTACGGCACCGATGCGGTCCGCTACTGGGCGGGCTCGGCGCGACCCGGCGTCGACACCGCCTTCAGCGAAGACCAGATGAAGGTCGGCCGCAAGCTCGCCAACAAACTGCTCAACGTCACCAAGTTCGTGCTGCAGTTCGGCGCGCCGACCGCGGATCGCTCGCTCGACGACGGCGTCACCGAACCGATCGACCGAGCGATGCTGACGAAACTCGATGCGGTGGTGATCGAGGCGACCGAGGCGTTCGAGGCGTTCGACTACGCGCGTGCCCTCGAACGGACCGAGGCCTTCTTCTGGTGGTTCTGCGACAACTACGTCGAGTTGGTCAAGGGCCGCACGTACGACGAGTCGCGCCCCGACGCCGCCGACTCGGCCAAGCGCGCCCTGCGCACGGCATTGAGCACGGTCCAGCGTCTGTTCGCGCCGATCCTGCCGTTCACGAGCGAGGAGGCGTGGAGCTGGTGGAACGAGGGCAGCGTCCACGTGGCTGCCTGGCCGACACCGATCGGTTCCGACACGCAGCCGTTCGGCGACCCGACGCTCGCCGACGTCACGATCGAGGTGCTCACCCAGGTCCGCCGCGCCAAGACCGAGGCGAAGCGAAGCCAGCGCGCACCCGTGGAGTCGCTGGTGGTGACCGCACCGACATCGCTGCATCCGGCGCTCGAGAGCGGCCGCGCCGACCTCGTCGACGCGGGATCGATCCGGAACCTCACCGTCGTCGACGGCGATGCGGTCACCACGACGGTCGTGCTCGCCGACGACGACTGACCACCAGGACTGCTGAGCTCCCCTCGGGGCACATTCGACGGTTGCCAACGTCCGGCGTCGCAACTCCCTCGGCAGTCGCAGTGCCCGATCGCCGTTGGCGCCCTCAACGACGTGCCGGTGGCCGGTAACGTCGGGCCGACATGTCGGAGGAGACCTCATCCACCCCCGCGTCCGCGGTGAAGGTCAAGCGGACCTGGCCACAGCGGCTGACGATCGCGGCGGTGTTCGCAATGGCCCTCGGCTCGTTCGGCGCGGCAGGCGCTCTGTACGCCGGCCAACGCGTGATCGAGGACCGCAACCTGGCCCCGGCGATCATCGATCCGTCGCAGGCGACCACCGTGCCGGCTGCACCGGTCACCGACGCCGACGGTTCCACCGTCACAGCCGCTCCCGCGACCGCCACTCCGACGACCACTCCGGCGACGTTCCCACCGGCGGAACCCAACGCCAAGAACTTCCTGATCACCGGCGCCGACAACAACGCCTGCGTCGACCCCGACTCGCCCTATGCGCCCGCCTTCGGCGATCGCAGCAACTTCGGCGAGCGCAGCGACACGATCATGATGTGGCGCGTCAACCCGTCGACCTCGCAGGTCGCCGTGCTCTCGTTCCCGCGCGACCTGTTCGTCGACATCGCCGGCTCGTCACGCACCGGGCGAATCAACGAGGCCTACGAGCGCGACAACCCCCAGAAGCTCATCGACACGATCTACCAGAACTTCGGGATCCTCACCGACCACTTCGTCCAGGTCGACTTCTGCGCGTTCCAGGAGCTCGTCAAGGCCGTGGACGGCGTCGCCGTCCCGTTCCCCTATCCCGTTCGCGATCCCAACACCGGCCTGAACGTGCCGGAGGCCGGCTGTTTCACGTTCACCGGCGACCATGCGCTTGCCTACGTGCGGTCACGCAAGCTGGAGTACCTCACGGAGACCGGCGAGTGGAAGCAAGACGGTACGTCGGACCTCGGGCGCATCTCGCGCCAGCAGGACTTCCTGAAGCGCACGGTGTCGCGCCTGCTGGCCAAGGGGGCGTACAACCCCGACGTGGCGGGCGGTCTCATCCAGACCCTGTCGGAGTACATCGTCACCGACCCCGATCTCACCCCCGCCAAGATGCTGGAGTTCGCCGGCGTGCTCAGCGGCGTCGACCCGACGGCGATCACGACCTATCAGATCGAGGCGACGCCGAAGACCATCCAGGGCAACGCCGTGCTCGTGCCGAACATCGGTGGCAACAACATGCAGGCGATCCTGTCGGTGTTCCGGGGTGAAGCGACGCTCGGCGAGATCCCCGATCAGGTCTTCGAGACCACCACCCCACCGAGCACCGATGCAGCGTCGCCGGCCGACGACGCTCCGGCACCATCGGGCACTGACGTCGCGCCGCCGACGGCGACCACCCTGCCCCAGGTGCTCGCCGACGAGAACATCTTCGGCATCGTCCCCGACAAGAACGTCTCCTGCTGAGTATCACGTCTGGGGTCAGACCCCGGACGTGACGCTCAGGTGTCGAGGACCCGGGCGAGCGCGGCGGCGGCGTCGGACGGGCCGGACACCGTGGTGAATCGGGCGCCGGCCTGGCGTGCCAGTTCTCTCGCTTCCGCGGCGTCGCTCTCGGGTGCGACGATCACCAGCTCGCCGAGGCGCCGGGCCGCACCGACCACGTCGCCGGGTGCCGTGGCCCGACAGTCCGACAGCAGCACGGTGATCTTGCGGCCGGCCCGCGATCGCGAGAGTTGGTCGGCAGCGGCCACCAGTGCACCCGCCACATCGGTGGTGCCGAACCCACGCAGGGCCAGCACCGAGTCGATGACGCGCTCGTTCGACTTCGCCGCGTCCTGCGACTTCGCAGCGACGACGTCCTTGCCGAACGACAGCACCGAGTAGTCGTCCGGACTCCGCCACGCGACCGCTGCAGCCGTCACCGCCGCCGTCGCCAGGGGGCGGCCCGTCATCGAGCCGCTGCGGTCGACGAGCAGACAGATCGCCGTGCCCGGTGTCGACCAGGCACGCACTCGGAGGTCGTCGGGATCGACGGCCGCGCCCTCCCCCCGAGCGGTCATCAGTGCGTCGATGCTCGCGTCGACGTCGAGGTCGCCTCCGTCGGGCCGGTACCGCTGCGTCCGGAGTTGCCCCACACCTCGTGGGCTCGCCGGGCCTCGGCGCGAGAGGTCGAGGAACAATCGGCCCGCCAGGCGCCGAGCGAGCTCGCGCAGCTTCGGGTCGGTCGCCCCCGTGAGATCGGCGAGCAGGGCCAACGTTGCATCGGGGTCGTCCTCGAGCGCCGCTTCGACCGCGTCCTCGTCGAGTTCGCCGACCTCGGGGGAGATCTCGTCGAAGTTCGGTTGCTGTTCGAGCGAGCGCCTCGACGTGGTCTTGCGGCGCGCCTTGGTGACCTCCTCGTCGGCGTCGTCGCCCTCCTTCGCCGGGGGCGGGGCGTTCAGCCGGCCGTCGTCGCCCCGTTCGGGGCGCCCGCTTTTCCCTCGCGCTGCCCGTCGTCGTCCTTGCGACCGAACACGGCCAACCAGAGCTCGCGCACGATGTCCTCGGTCGATCGGGTCGTCCCCTCCCGGAGGCGGATGCGACCGGACAGCGCGACGAGCGCCGCATCGAGCGACACGTCACCGTTGGTCACCGACGTACCCCGAACCGTCGCCAACGACGACGCCACCGCGCACATGTCGATGGCGCCGCGTACCGACGAGCCGACGCGTAGGTCGCCGTGGGTTCGCGTGAGGCGCACCAGCTCGACCACCTTCGCCACCCACTCCTGGTCGAGGTCGGCTGCCCCCGCCGTCCGCTCGGTGATCAGCCGCTCGTCGGTGGCCGTCTGGTAGTCGACGGCGAGACGGCAGACGCGGTCGTACACCGCCCCGGAGATGCGGGCGGTGCCGATCGCATCGAACGGGTTCATCGCCGCCACGAGCCGGAACCCCGGTGCGGCGGCGAGCCGGCCGAGACGTGGGACGTGCAGTTCGCCCTCGCTCATCACGGTGATGAGCACGTTGAGCGTCTCCTCGGGGACCCGGTTGATCTCCTCGACGTACAGCAGTGCACCGTCGCGGAGCGCGGCGGCGAGCGGTCCGTCGACGAACACGTCGGGGTCGTAGCCCTCGGCCAGCACACGGGCCGGGTCGAAGTGGCCGACGAGACGGGCCGGCGTCAGCTCGGCGTTGCCTTCGACGAACTCGAAACCGACGCCGAGTTCGTGCGCCACGGTGCGCAGGAGTGTCGACTTGCCGGTGCCCGGTGGCCCTTCGATGACGATGTGGCGGTCGGCGATCAAGGCGGCGACGACGAGTTCGATTTCACGTCGCCGCCCGACGACGGTGGAGGCGATCGACGCGACCAGCGCGCCGGGATCGAGCGCACCGCGCTCGGGGGAGGTGTCGGTCATGGCAGTCACGTCACGTCGAACCTAGCGTCGGAGCGCCGTCGGGCTCCTGCCGCAGACTTCAGGAGTGGACGACGACCCCGCGGATGTTGGTGCCGTCGCGCATCGCCTGGTAGCCGTCGTTGATCTCGGCGAGCGGGTAGCGGTTGGTGATCAACTCGTCGAGCTTGAGCTGACCGTCTCGGTACAGGTTCAACAACTTGGGGATGTCGGCCCTGGGGTTGAGCGAGCCGAAGATCGTGCCCTTGATCTCCTTGTTCCACATCGCCAGCTCGAACAGGTTGACCGACGACTCGGTCTGCGTGATCGGAGCGACCCCCGTGACGACGATCGTGCCGCCCTTCCCCGCGAGCTGCGTGCCGAGCGCCATCAGGTCGCCGTACATCACGCCGGGCGTCATGATCACCTTGTCGGCCATCATCCCCTCGGTCATCTCCATCACCTGCGGGAGCGCCTCCTCCATCGACGAGAACGTGTGGCTGGCGCCGAACTCCATCGCCTTCTCGCGCTTGAACTCGATCGGGTCGACGGCGATCACGTGGCGGGCGCCGGCCATTGCGGCGCCCTGGACGGCGTTGATACCGATGCCGCCGATGCCGACCACGACCACCGTGTCGCCGGGAGCGACGGCCGCCCGATTGGTGGCCGAGCCCCAACCGGTGGCGACACCGCACGACACGAGTGCGACGGCTTCGAGCGGGAGATCGGTGTCGACCTTGATCACCTGCGACTCGGCGACGCAGGAGTACTGCGAGAACGTGCCGAGCTTGGCCAACAGTGTGAGTTCGGGGCCGCCGTCGGCGATGCGGTGGCGGCTGGTCCCGTCGGTGACCATCCCCTTGAGGAAGGCACCGGCACCGGCGTCGCACAGGTTCTGGCGACCGGTGGAGCAGTATCGACAGCGACCGCACGATGGCACGAACGACGCCGACACGTGGTCGCCCACGGCGACGCTGGCGACACCGGGGCCGACCTCGGCAATGACGCCCGCACCCTCGTGCCCACCGACGACGGGCCACAGGTCGTCGATCCCCATCAACGGCCAGGCCTCCTGCGGCGGCACCATGTCGCCGGTGACCATGTGTTCGTCGGAATGGCACAGCCCCGCGGCCTTCCACTCGACGAGCACCTCCCCGGCCTTCGGTGCATCGACTTCGATGTCCTGGACCTGCCATTCCTGGTCGATCCCGTGGAGTACTGCTGCTCTGCTCTTCATGTCGACCCCCCAGTCGATGACGAGGGACAACACGGGTCAGACCCGTGTTGTCCCTCTGGCGCTCAGTCGTAGATGAGGACGCCGCGGATGTTCTTGCCGTTGCGCATGTCCTCGAAGCCCTGGTTGATCTCGTCGAGCGAGTACGTGTTGGTGACCAGTGTGTCGAGGTCGAGCTGGCCCTGCGTGTAGAGCTCGAGCAGCTGCGGGATGTCCTTGCGGATGTTGGCCGACCCGAACAGCGAGCCGATGATCTGCTTCTCGAACAGGGTGAGGAACGCACCCGGCACCGCCATCGACGGCTCGACCGTCGGGTGGATGTTGGTGACCACGATCTTGGCGCGCTTGCCGCCGAGGTGGAACGCCTCACCGAGCGCGTCGCCGTTGCCGACGCCCATCGTCATGAGGACCTTGTCGAAGCCACGGCCCCAGGTGGAGTCGCCCAGACCCTCCATCGCCTCGGCGATCGAGGCGTAGGTGTGGGTCGCACCCAGCTCCATCGCGGTCTCGCGCTTGAACTCGACCGGGTCGATCGCTGCGATCACACGAGCGCCGGCGAGCTTGGCGCCCTGGATGGCGTTGGCGCCGATGCCGCCCGCACCGACCACGGCGACGAAGTCACCGGGACCGACCTCGGCGGCGTACACCGCCGAGCCCCATCCCGTGACGACGCCGCAACCGAGCAGGCACGCACGGTCGAGCGGGAGATCCTTGTCGATCTTGACGCAGCTCGACTCGTGGACGACGGTGTGCTGGGCGAACGTGCCGAGCAGGCACATCAACCCGAGGTCCTCGCCGTCGGCGGTGTGGTGGCGGGCGGTGCCGTCGGAGATCTGGCGGCCGGTCGGGAAGGCCTCACCGCCGACGTCGCAGAGGTTCGAGTGGCCCGACGCACAGCTCGGGCAGCGGCCGCAGGCGGGGATGAAGCCGAACACGACGTGGTCGCCCGGCTCGAGGCCGGTGACGTTCGGGCCGACCTCCATCACGATGCCGGCGCCCTCGTGGCCACCGATCAGCGGCATCGGCGAGGTCGCGCCGGCGAGGTCACCGGTGACGAGGTGTTCGTCCGAGTGGCACATCCCCGACGCCTTCATCTGAACGAGCACTTCTCCCGCCTTGGGCGGGTCGAGTTCGATGGTCTCGACGCTCCATTCCTGGCCGATGTCCCTGAGTACTGCTGCCTTGGTCTGCATGAGCCGAACAGTACGTCAGGTGTCGATGCGCGATGGCATCGGACACACTGGCGCGATGACCGCCTCCGGCACCGATCCCGAGACCCTCGGAAACTACGTCCGGGCCCTCGCCGACGACGACCTCCACCACCTGGCCGAGGTGGTGCGCCAGGTGCAGATCGAGCGGGCGATCGGCAACGGCGATCACGATGCGATCATCGCCGCCGGGTTCGAGTCGGGCTTCGGTCGTGACGGCCTCGGTGTGCTGCCCTGGGTGCAAGGCAACGTCATCGTCTGCCCCGGCGGGTTGGTGTCGAAGTCGAAGACCAGCCATCGCTGCCGATTCGTCAGCGTCGACGACGTGTGGGTGTGGGACTCCGGGTTGTTGCTGCGCGAGGACAAGCGATCGTCGCCGGGCACCGAGGACGGCTTCAGGGCGATCGCGCTCGTCCCGCTCGTCGACGGCACCGAACTCGACGTGGTCACCGGCAAGGCTCGGGGCGGCCAACACTCGGTCGATCACGTGGTGAGCTACGAGGTTCGCGGCGGCGACCTCGTCGAGGTCAGCCAACGCACCGTCACCCCCGCCAACATGCGCTGACCCCACCTCACCAATCCCCCAGTTCGTCGGGGTCAGCGGGGGAGGACGACGACTTCGATGTACTGGTCGGCGGGGAGCCAGGCGCGCAGGTACTCACGGATCAGATCGGCATCGATCGCAGCGATCTCGCGCGGCTGCCCGAGGAATTCGTCGAAGGAAGCGGTGCCACCCGGATCGGCGAGCAGGCCGAGCACCTCGTTGTTGATCTGCTCGTTGCTGTACAGGTCGAGCTGCTGACGGACGGTCTCGACCGCCGCGTCGAACTCGGTGCCGGTCGGACCATTGTCGGTGAGGTCACCAAGCTGCGCGAGCACCGCCTGCTCCACCTCGCCGACGAGTTCCACGCCGGTCGTGTTCGAGATGTAGGTCTCGGCATTCGGGCTCGCACCGTCGCCGACGCTCACCACGGCGAACGGCGAGTACGACTCGCCGAGTTCCTCGCGGATCGTGTCGGTGAGACGGTTGGTGATGATCTCCTGCATCACGAGTGCCGCCACGTCGTCGACACGCTCGCCGCTCGCCGGAGCGGTGAACAGCAGTGACACGCTGGCCTGCTCGCCCTGGCCGGCGTTGACCTGTTCCTCGACGACGCCGGCCGGCGGCGGCGGCTCGACGTAGTCGACCGTCTCGATCCGACCGGACGAGGGCAGCGTGCCGAGGTACCGGCGGGACAGGTCGGTCGCCTCGTCGACGTCGAAGTCGCCGCTGAAGGCGAACGAGAAGTCGGAAGCGTCACCGAAACGGTCGCGGAACACCCGATCGATGTCGTCGGCGGTCACCGAGTTCAACGACTCGACGGTCGGCAGTAGGAACGCCGGATCGTCGTAGCGGGCGTCGAGGAGCGCATCGAACTCGGCGTACCCGGGCTCGATCGACGGATCGGCCGCATAGGGAAGCTCGTCGTCGAGGTACTGATCGAGCGCAACCGCGTCGACGCGGGGCTGTGTCATGTAGAGGTGGATCAGCTGGAAGAGCACTTCGAGATCGGACGTGGCGGCCGAACCGAACATCCCCTCGGTGAACGGGTCGATGCCGAGCTGGAGCCCGACGTCCTTGTCAGCGAGGAAGGCGTCGAGCGCGACCGGGTCGTAGGTGGCGACGCCACTGTTGGCGACCACGGCGCCGGCGGCATCGGCGGCCGGGATGTCGGCGTCGTCGAGCACGTCGAGGCCGCCGGGGCTGCGCGCCTCGAACGCGACCTGACCGTCGACGATGCTGGTGGTGTTCAGCGACACCTGCACGCCGTTGTCGAACTCGAGCAGCGTCGGCGCGACGAACGACACCACCCCGCCGTCGGAGAGCTGGTCACTCGACCGTTCCTCCACCGGTTCGGGCGCCGTCATCAGATCGCCGTCGACGCCCGTGTCGTCGGGGCGCGGCTCGATCGAGCGATCGCGCATGCCGGTGGCTTGCCCCAACCAGGCCTCCTCGGGCGGGAGCTGGTCGGCCTCGCTCTCGGGCACGACCACCATCACGTGGGCGCCCGTCGTGGCGAGCCGGTCGACGAAGCCGTACGCGACCGTCTCCGGGGTCGCACGGTCGAGGATCGCGTTGAGCAGCTCGTAGTTGACCTCAGCCGTGGGGATCGGCTCATCGGTGAGCACGTGGCGGACGTACTCCTCTGCGAAGTCGGCGTCCTGGCGCGAATCACGTCCGTCGTAGAACGTGTCGACCGACGTGCGCACCGACGACACCGCCCGGTCGACCTCGGCCTGGCTGAAACCGAATCGTCGCACGCGTTCGTACTCGTCGAACACGGCCTGGGTCGAGGCCTCGAGCGCGTCGCCGTCGGCCGACACCACGATCTCGGGCGCATCGAGACCGCGGACGAAGCCGCTCGAGTCGACGCGAGCGTCGTCGAACGGCGCCTCGCCGCGCAACGCGTCGTTGCCGAGTCGAGTGGCGATGATGTCGAAGGCCAGCGCGTCGAGGATCGACGCTTGGAGCGCTGCCTCGGGCGACGGATCGTCGACGGGCGTGGTCGGCAGGGTGACCTGTGCGAAGCCTTCGGCCACGTCCGGATCGGACACGATCACGACGTTCGGATCGGTCGACGGCTCGACGGTCAAGTCCGGTCGCTCGGGCGACGAACCGCGCGGCTCCAGCGGCGAGAACCGGTCGATCAGCCCTTGCTCGATCTCGGCGGGGTCGATGTCGCCGACGACGATCACGGCGGCATTGTCGGGGCGGTACCAGTCGTCGTAGAACGACCGGAGCGGCTCGGCATCCATCGCCTCGATCGCGGTGTCGTTCCCGATCGGTTCACGGCCCTCGTAGGGCGAACCGGTGAGAAAGAGTTCCTCGAGCCCGTCGAAGATGCGGCCGTCGGAACTCGCCTCGGACCCGCGCCACTCGTCGAGCACGACCCCGCGCTCGGCCTCCACCTGCGCCTGGTCGATCGTGGCTGCCGACAGCCACTGCTCCAGCACGTCGAGCCCGGTCTCGACCACGGCGGCGTCCGCGGTGGGCATCGTCAGCTGATAGACGGTTTCGTCGTAGCTGGTGTAGGCGTTGATGTCGGCGCCGAACGCCGCGCCGAAGCTGCGCAGCACGGCGATCAGTTCGTTCTCGGGGAACTGCTCGGTGCCGTTGAACAACATGTGCTCGAGGAAGTGGGCAGCGCCGGTCTGCGTGTCGTCCTCGAGCGCGGAGCCGGCGTCGACGACGAGGCGCATCTCGACCCGGCCACCCGGGTTGTCGTTGTTCCGGATCAGGTACCGCAGGCCGTTGTCGAGTTCGCCGGTCACGATCGCCGGGTCCGGATCCGACACCGACGGCAGGCCGTTCGGGTCAGGCGCCGTGACCGGTGTCGAGCCGTCGATCGAAGCCGGGGCGAGTGTGCTCGCAGGCGCGGCGTTGGCTCCCGGCGCCACGTTCGACTCGACCTCGGAGACGTCGGAGTCGGACGTGCACGACGCGACGACCAGGCCGGCGACGAGGACGGCCGCCCCCCAACGCTGCATCTGCCGGGCCCGCCCGTGTCTGCTCACGGGGCGAGACTACGGCCCGCCACGGCGGTGGCGACGGCAGACTGGGGGTTGTGCAGCTTCCCCCGCCGGTTCCGTCGCCACTGCGGATCCACGGGCTCACCAAACGCTTCGGGTCGACGACGGCGATCGACGGGTTGACCCTCGAGGTTCCGCAGGGAGCGTGCTACGGCCTCGTCGGGCCGAACGGCAGCGGCAAGTCGACCACGATGCGCGCCGTCGTCGGGCTCGTGCGACCCGACGCGGGCACGATCGAGGTGTGCGGCGTCCGCGTCGACGAGGACGTCCTCGCCACCCGCCGGGCGATGGGAGTGATGCTGGATCCCCTGCAGCTCTTCGACCGCCTCACGGCCTGGGAGTTCGTCGAGACGATCGGCGCGCTGCGTGACCTCGACGTCGACATCGCCCGAGCGCGCGCGACCGAGCTGTTCGGCGTCCTCGACCTGCTCGACGACGCCGACCGCCCGATCGCTGGATACAGCCACGGCATGCGCAAGAAGACCGCCCTCGCCGCCGCGCTCCTCGCGCGCCCGCGTGTCGTGATGCTCGACGAACCGTTCGAGGGCGTCGACCCGGTTTCGACCCGAGCGATGCGCCGCATGCTCGACCGGTTCCGCGCCGGCGGCGGCACCGTCGTGCTGTCGACGCACGTGATGGACATCGTCGAGCGGGTCTGCGATCACGTCGGGGTGATCCACCGCGGTCGACTCGTCGCCTCCGGCCCGATCGATCAACTCCGCGACGGACGCCGTCTGGAGGATGCCTTCATCGACGTCGTCGGCGCCTCCGATGTCGACGACGACGCGCTCGGATGGTTGAGCTGACCCGATGAACGACGCCGCGGTGATCGCGCTGTTCGCCCGACTGCGGTGGAAGATGCTGCGCGGCGCGTTGGCGTCCGATGGTGCCCAGAAGTGGGCGGTGGCGATCGGGCTGATCGCCGCGGTACTCGTCGGAGCGATCGCCGCGGCGGTGGTGTTCGTGATCGGGCGAACCAGCGACGATCTCGACACGCTGTTCGTGTCGGTGACCACTGCTGCGGTGCTGGCGGTGATGATGATCGGCGTGATCGCCGGCGTCACCCAGCCCGTCGATCCACGCGTACTCGCCACCGAACCGCTCGCACGCCGCCAACTCGGGATCGGGTTGCTCGCCGCATCGGCGGCCGGTCCGCCCGGTCTGTCGGCGCTGCTGTTCGGCATCGGGCTGTTCGGCGGCGCCGTCGGTGGGATCGGGTCGATCATCCCGACCGCGCTCGCCGTCGCAGCGGTGCTCGCGACCCTGCTGTTGGTGTCGCGCACGACGATCAACGCGCTCGGCCTGCTGTCCACTCGTCATCCCCGCGCCGGCCAACTCGTGGTCGGGCTGTCCAGCCTCGCGTTCTACGCCGCGTTCCAGATCGCGCCACGTGCGGTGGCCGACCTCGACGACGCCGGTCGGGATCGCCTCGCCCGCGTGCTGGGTTGGACCCCGATGGGGCAGCTCGGGCGAGCGCTGGCCGAGGTCCGCGACCGCCCGCTGGTCTCGCTGGTCCACACGACGATCGGAGCGGTGTGGCTGATCGGACTGCTGTGGGTGTTCACCTGGAGTACGCAGCGCCTGATCGTGTCGGTCAGGGGAGCCGGCACGACCCGGGCGGTCGACCGCGAGCGTCGCCGAACGGTGCCGACGATCGCCCGCCGCCTGTGTGGATCGGGAGCGATCGGTGCCGTCGCCTGGCGCGGTGTGCTCACCCGCTTTCGCACGCCCCGAACCGCGCTGGAGACGTTCACCGGCGCCGGCGTCGGGCTCGCGATCGTGCTGGTGCCGGTGCTCACCGGACGCGAGGCGGGGGCGGGCGCTGTGCTCGTCGGTGGTGCGGTCCAGTTGGCCGTGCTCTTCATGGCGGGGAACAGCTTCGGTTCCGACGGGCCGGCGATGGCCGGCGAATTGTTGACCGGCGTCGATCCGGCGGTGCTCGTGCGTGGCAAGGCCCGTTCGGTGGTGGTGTCGGCATCGCCGATCGCGCTGGTCGGCCCGCTGATCGCCGCGGCGATCACCGGGGAGTGGGACTACCTCCCGGCCGGCTTCGCGGTGGGCGTCGGCGCATTGTTCGCTGGAGCCGGCGCAGCGATGGTCCAGTCGTCGATCGTGCCGATTGCAGTCCCGGAGAGCGACAACCCGCTCGCCGGCGGCGACTCCGGGAAGGGCTGGTTCGCCGCGCTGATGCTCGCAGCGGTGCTGTTCTCCCTCGCTGTGCTCACGCTGCCGATTGCGCTCGGTCTGCTGTGGGCGATCAATCGGGAGTCCATGCCGCTCGTCACACTGTTCGCCGTGGCGACGCTCGGCGCCGGGCTGCTGGTCCAGCACGGCGCCATTGCGCTCGCCGCCGGCCGGTGGCGCGATCGTGGCCCCGAGCTGTACGCCGCCATCGTCCCCGCCCGGTGAGTGTCAGGCCCGGGCGAAGGTGTCGATCATCAGATGTACGTCGTCGGCGAGGGGGTACAGGATCGGGCAGGTGCACCCCGCGGCGACGTACTCGTCGACCTTCGCCCGAACCTCGTCGGGAGTGCCCGACGCGGTGATCATCTGCACGATCTCGTCCGGCACGAGCCTGCTCGCTGCGACGACCTCGTCGTGGGTCGCGGGCCAGGTGAGCACCTTGCCGATCTCGTCGAGCAGCTCCTGGGGCACCCCCGACGCCTTCATGATGTGGGGCTGCTGGCCCAGGTACTGGGTGACCAACAGACGGGCGCCGTCGAGCGCAGCCTGACGATCGTCGTCGACGGAACACACGATCAGCTGCGGACGATCGATGTCGTCGAGTGTGCGGCCCACCTTCGCAGCGCCGCGGGTGAGCGCTTCGAGCGCGCCGACGTTGTAGCTCGGCGACACGAGGTAGTTGAGCACGGCGCCGTCGGCGATCTCACCGGTCAGCTCCATCATCTGCATGCCGGTGGCGCCGATGTAGATCGGGACGTCCTTCGGTCGGCGCTCCTGGTGCACGTAGTCGAGCTCCACGCCGTCGAGGTGGACGTGGTAGCCGTCCATGGTGACGGTCTCGTTGTTCAGCAGACTGCGCACGGCCCCGACCACCTCCCGCATCACCTTGAGTGGCCGGCTGCGGTCGATCCCGACCTTCGCGGCGAGCGGATCCCACCAGGCACCGAGGCCGCAGATCATGCGTCCGGGAGCGAGGTCGTCGAGCGTCGAGAACGTCGAGGCGAGCCGGGCCGGGTTGCGTGTCCAGCAGTCGATGACGCCCGATCCGATCTTGATCCGGTCAGTGGTCGCGCCGAACGCGGCCATTGGCACCACCGCGTCGCGAACCAGTCGGCTGTCGGCCTGCCAGACGGCATCGAAGCCCTTGGCCTCGGCGTAGCGCACGAGCTCGATGCCCTCGCGGATGTCGTGGGCGTCCTGGAGGTACAACGCGACCGGGTGGCTCATCGGCGAAGCTTCCCATGCGCCACCACTTCCCCGCCAACGATGTGACGATTCGTGTCTGACATCGAACGTCGGACTCGTCGCCTCAGCCGGCGGCGGCGTGGTGACCGGCGATGCTCGCCGGGCCGAGCGCAGCGTTGAAGAGCACCACCTCGTCGATGGCGCCCGCGAAGTTGCGGCCGCCACCCGAGGTCGGTCCGTCGTGGAAGCGGGTGTCGCTGTTCTGCGCGCCGATGCCGCCATCGTCGCTGTGTCCGGCCCACGATCCGGCGTCGGTCTTCGTGCTGGTCGCCACCGCGACACCGTCGAGATACAACGTCAGACTCCTCGTGGCGACGGCGTCGAGCACGACGGCCACATGGTGCCGTGTGCCGACAGTGATCGCCGTCGGCGCGACGGTGACGAGTTGGTTGCTCCAGCCCGTCGAGTTGCTCCACGCCGTTGCGTAGAGCTGGTTGCCGTCGAGGTAGATGTTGAGCCCGTTGGTGTTGCCGCCCTCTTCGTAGATCACCTGGCGGCCGGTCGTGAGATCGGCCGAGAACCACAGCTCGACGGTCCGCTGATCGCGAGTCGCCGTGTTCACGAGCGCGCTGTCGCCGAGCTGGACCACGTCGTCGATTCCGTCGAATCGGGCAGCGGTGTCGCCGTCGCTGGTGACGAGGCCGGGCTGGCCGAGGGTCGGATTTCCGACGTAGGTGCCGTTGAGCGTTGCGATCCGGTCGACCGCGGTGATCGGGGTGCCCGAGGCGGGCGCCGACACCCTGAGGTCGTCGAGGTGGTAGTCCCACCCGCCGCGGACCGTCACCCGGTCGAAGGAGGTCGTCGACGTGTCGATCGCCGAGGTCGAAGCGAGCAGCGATCCGCCGCCGTCGAATGCGTTCAGCAGGATGGCTGATCCGGTGCGTGTCATCTGCACGCGATACCACTCGTTCTCCGGCGGGTTGAACGCCACTGCTGCACCGATGCCGGTGGCGTTGCCGCCCGTTCGCCGGTCGATCCGCAGGGAGTTGCCGTTGTGGTCGACGTTGAAGGTGTATCCGTTGAAGCTGGCGTTCTCGAGCCCAGCGCGGTCGATCGAGCCCCCGGAGAAGCCGGCGGGGCGGTACACCCAGGTCTCGAACACGAAATCGTTGGCGATCGGTGTCGGCAGGAGTTTCCAGCCACCGTTGGGGTCGTTGTTGCCGGTCTTCAGACCGGACCGAACACCCGACCGCGCACGAGCCGTCGAGGCCACGACACTGCCCGGACCGAGGTTGTTCCAGCCGCTGAAGGTCTCGAATCCTTCGTTCATGACCACCGCCGGCGAGCCACCGGGCGTCTCGCCGAGGCGCCAGTGTGCGACCGGCGCATCGCGGTCGACGGCGTCGATGAACCACTGCGAGGTCATCGAGAACTGTGCGTCCGGTGCTGCAGTCGATCCGGTGAACGCGGCGCCCGTCGATGGAGCGCCGAGCATCGCGGCGATCGCGAGCGCGATCACCGCGGTGCGGCGGCCACCACGTCGCGGCGGGCGGGCGTCGGTGCGGACGAATCGGATCACCGTGTCGATCGACAACAGCGATGCGCCGACGGTCACGGCGAAGAAGGCTCCGAATGCGAACCAGTCGCCGTTGACCGACCACGCCTTCGGGAGGCCGGCGTACGGCACTACGAGGCGGGCGACGCCGTCGACGTTTGCGACGGGCACCGACATCGTGTCGACCTCGGCGTTGGCATCGCCCTTCGTGCGGAACGCGATCACGTCATCGGTGGCCGGGTCGCGTTCGGTTGCGGTGACGCGATGGGTCACCTGCGCTCCGGGCGTGCCGGGGGCGTCGAAGGAGATGATCGACCCGGAACCGATGCCGGACAGGTCCACGGCGTCGTCGATGTGGACCACGGACCCGATCGGCAGCGCGGGTTCCATCGATCCACTGGTGACCACGACGGGCGACCAACCGACGATGGCGGGAACAACGCTCCAGAGCGCCAGCCAGACGAGCGTCCAGCACCAGGTCAGTGCCAGCAGCCGGGCGATCGTCGAGCCGACCCGACGCGCCGTCGACGCGGGTTGCGAACTCGGCAGCGGGGCCTCGGACGACGGCATGGGCGCGACGTTGCCGACACCGGTGGCGGTGTCGGCAACGGGCGCTACTTGGATGGAGGCAAGTGCGCTCGGGGCTGGCCAAGCGCTGATCATGACGTCGCCGGGTCAGACGGTCTGGACTTCCCAGACGAAGGTCGCGGCTGCATTGTCGCTCTGGGCCTCATCGAGGGTTCCCGGCTGCAGTGTGACGGTGAAGTCGTACGCCACGGTCTCGCCGGACGCCAGCGGCACCGAACCGTTGCTGCCGGCCGCGTAGTCGATGCCGAGTCCGGCGAGCGTGCCGTTGTACACGGCGTTCGAGGCGGGGGCGGAGGCGCAGGTGGTGCCGGATCCACGGTGTGTGATCGTCAGGTCCAGGTTGTCGGCGAGGTCACCGCTGCTGGTGCCGTAGACCTTGAGCCCGGCGAGGCGTGCGGGAGCGACGCCGGTGTAGGTGATCTCGATGCAGTCGGTGGCGACGTCGCCGGGAAGCATGTCGGCGGCAACGAAGTTGGCGCCTGCGAAGTCGTCGTCGGTGAGTGTGACGGACGCAGCCGTGAACGAACCCGTGCTGTCGGTCGTGCCGGAGAACGCCGCATTGGTCGCGGTGTAGGCGAGGGCACCGACGCCGATCGCCGAGAGGAGTGCCGAGCCGATGATGAGGCCGCCGATGCGCCGGCGCTCCGATCGCTGCTCGGGCTCGATGGAGGTGGTGATGTCGGGGGTGGTCATGATCATTGCTCCTGTGTCATCGCGCGGCGGACTCGGGGGGTTGGTCGGGCTCACACGTCACTCCGTTCTTCGGCAGATACACCGTTCACTTGAGTGGATCTGACGATCGAGGGCGGTTCGGGCAACAGCTCGGTAGCGTCGTGCGGCGAGGTCCCCCCACGATGTTTCTCGCGTTCAAGGAAATGGCTCGCGCCAAGGTGCGATTCGCGTTGCTGATCGCCGCGATCGCGCTCCTGGTGTTCCTGATCCTGTTCCAGCAGTCGCTGCAGAACGGGTTGATCACCGGCTTCATCGGAGCGATCCGTGAGCAGAACGCACCGGTGCTCGTGTACAGCGTCGACGGGCAGCGAGTGCTGCAGGGCAGTGTGATCACCCCCGAGATGGAGGCCGACGTGCGCGCGGCGCCCGGCGCCGGGGAGGTCGGCCCGATCTCACAGGGCACCTTCACCGGTCTGCCGAGCGGCAACGCCGACGGCGAGACGTTCGACACGACGGTGATCGGCTACGAGCTCGGCCCCGACGGCGACGGGATCGGGGCGCCGACCACGCTGGTCGAGGGGCGTCTCCCGACCGCCGACGACGAAGCGGTGGTCAGCGACGCCGACGTGCAGCTCGGCTACGGCATCGACGACACGGTGAGGTTGCTCCCCGGCGGCAAGGAGATCACGATCGTCGGCGTCGCGGAGAACGCCCAGCTCAACGTGGCGCCGACCCTCTTCGTGTCGTACGCCACGTACCTCGACGCGGTCAAGAGCGTCAACCCCGACGCCGGCACGCCGCTGCCGAACGTGCTCGGTGTGATCCCCGCGGACGGCTACACCCCCGACCAGACCGTTGCGTCGATCAACGAGCAGTCGCTCGCACTCGACGCGCTGACCAAGGACGATGCCGCCGCCGAGACCCCCGGGGTCGCGCAGGTGCAGCAGTCGTTCAACATCATCTTCCTGCTCTACGGGCTCGTCGTGCCCTGCGTGACCGGGCTGTTCTTCCTGATCGTCACGTTCCAGAAGGCCAACTCGCTGACGCTCTTGCGCGCGATCGGCGCGCCTGCGGGGCGACTCGTGTCGTCGCTGCTGATCCAGGTGATCGTGATCATCGGACTCGGCCTGCTGGTCGGCACGCTGCTCTACTACCCGGTGTCGCAACAGGCACTCGGCGGCATCGCACTGCAGTTCGAGACAACTGCGGTTGTCTTCTGGTCGGTGCTGCTGCTCACGCTCGGTGTGCTGAGCTCGCTGGTCGCCGCCCGACGCGTGCTGCGGATCGACCCGATCGAGGCCACAACGGGACAGGGGGTGGGGTCGTGAAGCTCGCCCTGAAGGAACTCCGGCGACGCCCGGGCCGCTTCGCGACCGCCACGGTGATCCTGACGCTGATCGCGATCCTGCTGATGTTCCTCGGCGGGTTGCTCGACGGCCTGATCGCCATCTCGACCGGTGCGATCAGGGCGCAGAACGCCGACGCGATCGTCTACTCCGACACCGCCCAGGCATCGTTCGTGCGCAGCCGGATCGATCCCGAGCTGCGAGCACAGGTCGAAGCGGTCGACGGTGTCAGCGAGGTCGGCGGCATCGGCAACGTGCAACTCGGCGCCCGCGTGCCCGGCAACGGACCGCGTGATCTCGCGAGCGTCGCGCTGTTCGGCTACGAGCTCGCACCGGACGGCGTCCCCGACGCACCTCCGTACGGCCAGGCGTGGGCCGACGAGAGCATCGAGGCCGACGGCGTCGAGGAGGGCATGATCATCGAGGTCGGGCCGGCGCGCACACCGATCGAGATCGTGGGCTTCGTCGAGGACACGAACTTCAACGGCCAGTCGAGCCTCTGGGCATCGCCCGAGACCTGGCGCGACACGCTGAGCGCCAACCGTCCCGACGCGCAGCTCGGGCCCGGCGTGTTCCAGGCGCTGATCGTGCGCGGCGACGGCGACCTTCCCGACGCGATCGACGCAGCGACCGATGGCGCCACCGATTCCTACACGGTCGACGGTGCGGTGGACGCGATTCCCGGCGTGACCGAGCAGCAGGCGACGTTCAACCAGATCATCGGCGTCACCGTCGCGATCGCGCTCGTCGTCATCGGCCTGTTCTTCGCCCTGCTCACCGTCGAGCGCACCAGTCTCTACGGCGTCCTGAAGGCCCTCGGTGCCAAGTCGTCGACGATCTTCGCCGGCCTGGTCGCGCAGGCCGTGGTCGTCACCACGATCGCCGCCACGATCGCCGGGACGCTCGTCGTGCTCCTCGACGTGCTGCTCCCGCCCGGATCGATCCCCTTGCTCATCACCCCGGCGCGCATCCTCCTCAGCTTCGGGCTCCTGCTCGTCGCCGCCGTCCTCGGCTGTTCGTTCTCCCTGCGCCGCGTGTTGCGCATCGACCCCGCCTCAGCGATCGGAACCACCTCATGAACACCGCACCGTCCAACTCGCCGGCCGACTCGTCCGCCGGCACGTCCACCCTCACCACGGCGTTGCAGATGTCCGACGTCCGCAAGGTGTACAAGATGGGCGACGGCTCCGAGGTCGTCGCGCTCGACCACGCCACCCTCACGCTCGGCAGCGACGAGGTCGTGGCGCTCGTCGGGCCGTCGGGATCGGGCAAGACCACGCTGTGCTCGATCGCCGGCGGGATCCTGTCGGCCACCGAGGGTCGCATCGTGGTGGGCGACGAGGACATCTCGGGGCACGACGCGAAGGAACTCACGAAGTTCCGCCAGGACAAGGTGGGCTTCGTGTTCCAGTCGGTCAACCTGGTGCCGTTCCTGAACGCCCGCGAGAACCTGCTGGTCGTCGACGAGCTCGGCAAGCGCACGGGCGCTCCGGCGAAGGCTCGTGCCGATCAGTTGCTCGAGGAGCTGGGGCTGGCCGACCGGGCGAAGAACCTGCCGTCGCAGCTCTCGGGCGGCCAGCGCCAGCGTGTGGCGATCGGCCGTGCGCTGATGAACGATCCGACGCTCGTGCTGTTCGACGAGCCCACCTCGGCGCTCGACACGAAGCTCGGCGAACAGGTGATGGAGCTGATCCGCAACGAGATGAAGTCGCGGGGCACCGCAGCGATCGTGGTCACCCACGACGAGCGGATCACCCACTACTGCGACCGCAGCGTCCACATCATCGACGGACGCCTCGAGGCGTGAATCCCGGGTGTGAGCGTCACACCCGTCGGGCATGCTCTCGGGCATGACTTCGGCGATCCAGGCGAGAGCCCTCCGACGAACCTTCGGTGACTTCGATGCGGTCGCCGGCATCGATCTCGATGTCGCCGACGGTGAGATCTACGGCTTCCTCGGACCCAACGGTGCGGGCAAGTCGACCACGGTCAAGATGTTGTGCACCCTGCTCGGCATCACGTCCGGCACCGCCACGGTGGCCGGGTTCGACGTCGATTCCCAGCCCGACGACATCCGGTTGCGGATCGGCGTGGCGCTCCAGGACTCGTCGATCGACGGCAAGCAGACCGGCCGCGAGATGCTCCGCCTCCAGGGCAGGTTGTACGGGTTGAACAAGAACGACATCGCGCAGCGGATGGACGACGTGATCGGACTGGTCGACATCGGCGATGCGATCGACAACCGGGTCGAGTCGTACTCCGGCGGCATGAAGCGACGCCTCGACCTGGCGATGGCGCTGATCCACCGCCCGCAGGTGCTGTTCCTCGACGAGCCGACCACGGGGCTCGACCCGGTCAGCCGGTCGTCGGTGTGGGCCGAGGTCCGCCGCCTCAATCGCGAGTACGGCATGACGATCTTCCTCACCACGCAGTACCTGGAGGAAGCCGACGAACTGGCCGACCGCGTAGGGATCATCGCCAACGGACTGATCCAGGCCGAGGGCGAGCCGGCCGCCCTCAAGCGCGAGATCGGCACCGACGTGATCCAGGCGGAGGTCGACGGCGACGCCGAGGCAGCCGCCGAAGCGGTGCGGGCGGTCGAGGGCATCGACGAGGTCCAGATCCACGACAACGAGCTGGCCGTGGCGACCGCTGACGGCGCTGCACTGATCGCGCAGGTCGCCGTGGCACTCAACGGTTCTGGTGTCCCGGTCCGGTCGCTCACGCTGCGGACGCCGACGCTCGACGACGTGTACCTGCAGGTCACCGGCACGCACTTCGCCACGAGTGACGAACCCACCGACGCAGCACGGGAGACCGCATCATGAGCACCACCGCCGACCAGCTCCGGACGACGCCGGCCTACACACCGCTGGCGCGGCACTCGTCTGCGTTGCACGACTTCGTCACCGTGGCCGGGCGCGCGATCCGAGGCGTGTTCCGCGAGCCCGAGTTCTTCATCCCGGCGTTGATCGTGCCGGTGTTCTTCTACGTGGTGAACGTCGGTGCACTGCAGGACTTCGCCCAGTCCAGCGGCACCGTCGACGACTTCAAGGCCTTCCAGCTCCCGGTGGCGATCATCTTCGCGGTGACCGGTGTCTCGCGCGCCGGTGCGCTGGTCACCGACATCCAGAGCGGCTACTTCGATCGGCTCCTGCTCACCCCGATCCGTCGCCCGATGCTGTTGCTCGGGTTGATGGCCGCCGATGTCGTGTCGATCATCCTGCTGACCATTCCCGTGCTGCTGCTGGGCATGGCCTTCGGCGTCACCTTCGTGACCGGCTTCGTCGGCATGCTCGTGTTCATCCTCTACGGCGCACTCTGGGGTCTGGCGTTCGCCGGCTTCCCGTACGCGATCGCACTGAAGACCGGCAACCCCGCCGCGGTGAACTCGAGCTTCATCCTGTTCTTCCCGTTCGCGTTCCTGACGACGTCGTTCCTGCCGGAGGAGGCGCTGACGGGGTGGCTCCAGACGATCGCCAAGTACAACCCGGTGACCTACGTACTCGAAGGCCTGCGCAGCCTGATCACCGTGGGATGGGAGTGGGACGCACTGGCCGCCGGCGCGGCGGCGTCGCTCGCCCTGATGGTGCTGAGCTTCGGCCTGGCCTCGCTGGCGATGAAGGGGCGGGTTGCGCGCGACTGATCAAAGTTGAGTCGGTGGTTGTCAAGGGACATGAGGGGTGGTATCTTCAGAGGTGCAGTACAGCCACACTCACCTTCGACCAGGAGGCACACCATGCTCTTGCAGAACTCCCCCTTCCGTGAACTCGATCAGTTGTTCAACCAGCGCAACCCCGCCCGCTCGGCGTGGGTCACCGGTCGCCCGATGCCGATGGACGCCTACCGCCGCGGCGACAACGTCTGGGTCCATCTCGACCTGCCCGGCGTAGCCGCCGATTCGATCGACATCTCCGTCGAGCGCAACGTGCTCACGGTGTCGGCGGAGCGCAACTACCAGAGCGAAGAAGGCGACCGCGTCTACTTCGACGAGCGCCACGAGGGCACCTTCCGCCGCCAGGTCAGCCTCGGCGAAGGCCTCGACGCCGACGGCATCGAAGCCGACTACACCGACGGCGTCCTGACGCTGCGGGTCCCCGTCGTCCCCCAGGCCCAGCCCCGCAAGATCACCGTCGGCACCGGCCAACTCGCCTTTGACGCGACCGCCACCGACGCCAGCTGACCTCAACCCCCCTTCCAACCCGCCGTTTGCGGCGAGGTCTCGGTGGCCCGCCCCACCGAGATCTCGCCGCAAACGCATTATTCGGGGAAGATTTGTCCGAATATTCTTGATCATTCGGGAATACTCGGATAATGTGAGCTCGTGGCTCCGGACTACGACCTCGAAGCGAGCATCCAGGCCGAGACGCCGGGACAGCTGAAGGCGATCTTCCACCCGCTGCGCAGCCAGATCCTCGACCTGGTACTGGAGCGAGCGGCCACCGTCACCGAGCTGGCGACCGCACTCGGCCGACCGAAGTCGTCGGTTGCCTACCACGTCGACGTCCTCGTCGACGCCGGGATGCTCCGGGTGGTTCGCACCCGCCAGGTCCGTGCGATCGAGGAACGGTTCTACGGGCGCACCGGGCGCACGATCGTCGTCGGCGACGCCCCGCTGCCCGCAGGAACCAGCCCACAGAACTTCCTCGCTCAGGCGCAGGCCGAAGCGGTCGTCACCGAGGCCGGCCACATGCTGGCGACGCTACGACACGCCCGCATCCCCGAGGAGCGAGCCGACGAGTTCTTCGAACGGGTCGCCGAACTCGCCCAGGAGTTCTCGAAGCTCCCCCGCTCCGGCGACACCGTGTTCGGCTTCATCGGTGCCGTGTACGCCACCGACCTCCCCAGCCTGCCGGAGCCGTCATGACCGAGACATCGCCATCGACGGCCACCTCGACCCGAGGCGACCTCGACCCGAATCGGCTCGGCGGCAACTACTTCAAGCTGTTCTCGGCGAGCACGATCTCCAACCTCGGTGACGGCATCGGCGTCATCGCCTACCCGTGGCTCGCGTCGGCGATCACCCGCAATCCCTTGCTGATCGCCGTCGTCGCGGTCGCCCAACGGCTGCCCTGGCTGCTGTTCTCGCTCCCGGCCGGCGTGATCACCGACCGCCACGACCGGCGGATCCTGATGGTGTGGGCCAACGCCGCCCGCGCTGTACTCACGTTCTTCGTCGCGTTCGTGGTGCTCGCCCGCCAGGACGCCCTCCCACTGCCCGACTCGGTCGCCGATGCCACGACGGTGATCACCACCGACACCAGCCTGTACCTGCTCGTGCTGCTCGCGACGATGCTGCTCGGCATCGGCGAGGTGCTCTACGACAACTCGGCGCAGACCTTCATGCCCTCGATCGTGCACCCCGACAACCTCGAGAAGGCCAATGGCCGACTGTGGAGCATCGAGCAGGTCGCCAACACCTTCGCCGGCCCACCGTTGGCCGCACTGTTGATCGCGATCTCGTTCTCGCTGCCGTTCTTCGTCGACGCCGCCACGTTCGTGGTGTCGGCGATCCTGATCGCCTGGATCAGACGACCGGGTGCGACGAGCGAGCAGATCGCCGCACGTCGCGCGGAGCGTCGCCCGTGGAAGGCCGAGTTGGCGGAAGGATTCCGGTGGCTGTGGGGCCACGATCTGCTGCGCTCGCTCGCGATCGTGCTCGGATTGCTGAACATGTTGGGCATGCTCTCGACGGCCACGTTCGTGCTCTACGGCCAAGAGGTGCTCGGCACCACCCCCACCGAGTTCGCCATCCTCGGCACTGCGGGCGCCGTCGGAGGAATCGTCGGCGGCTGGACCGCGTCGAGCATCGCGAAGCGCATCGGGGCGGGGCCGTCTCTGGCGGCGACGCTGCTGGGAGGTGGCACGATCACGATCCTGATCGGGTTGATGAGCTGGTGGCCGGCGGTGTGGCTCCTGCTCGGCATCTACATGTTCACCGCAGTGCTGTGGAACGTGATCACGGTCAGCTTCCGCCAGACGGTGATCCCCGACCAACTCCTCGGCCGGGTCAACAGCGTCTACCGCTTCTTCGGCTGGGGCATGATGCCGATCGGCGCCGCGCTCGGCGGCCTCGTGGTCGTCGTCAGCGACCTGTTCTGGTCTCGCGAGGTCGCCCAGCGCATGCCGTGGTTCGTCGCCGGCATCCTGACGATCGCGCTGTTCGCCTACGCAGGTCCCCGTCTCACGACGGCGAAGTTCGCGGCCGCGCGTGCCGCCGCATTGGCCGAGGCGCCGGCCGAGGTGCCCTGACCGGCCCGACCCCGCCGAGCGGGAACACGCTTCGGCGCCGCGAGGTTGCACCTCGCATGCAGATCTCCGACGCACTCGACTTCGTCCGCGACAAGCGCAACGGCATCCTGATCGCGTTGAAGTCCGACGGACGTCCGCAGTCGTCGAACATCGCCTATGCCGTCGGCGACGACGGCGTGATCCGCATCTCGGTCACCGATGGCCGAGCGAAGACCGCCAATCTCCGCCGTGATCCACGCGCGTCGCTCCACGTCAACCGCGACGACTTCTGGGCCTACGTCGTGATCGAGGGCGACGTGACGATGACGCCGGTCGCGCAGGCACCGAACGACGCGACGGTCGATGCGCTCGTGGAGTACTACCGCACGGTGGTCGGCGAGCACGACAACTGGGACGAGTACCGCCAGGCGATGGTCGACGACCGCCGGCTCCTCCTCGAGCTGCACCCGACCCACGCCTACGGCATGCTCAACCGCTGAATGAGACGCGGGGTCAGACCCCGCGTCTCATTCAGGCGTTCTTGGGGAGCTCGGAGAAGGGGACGACCTTGTCCTGATTCGGTTCCTTCGGGAGCCCGAGCACGCGCTCGCCGATGATGTTCTTCTGCACCTGATCGGTGCCGCCGTAGATCGGCGGTGCTTGGGCGAACAGCGCCATCTCGGTGACGAAGCCGAGGAACGGGTTGCCGGTGGCCGCATCGAGCGCCTTGCGGTGCTCGGAGTCGTACGCATGCAGCATGCCCTGCGGCCCGACGATGCGCAGGCCGAGGTCGCGCTGCAGACGCACCATGTCGCTCATCGAGAGCTTCGCGATGTTGCCCATGCCGGCGATGTCCTCGCCTTTGGCCTTCGCGGCCTTGACCCGCAGGTTGTTGATCCGCCCGAGCTGGCTCATCGTGTAGAGCCGAACGAGGTCCTGGCGGATCGTCGGGTCGTTCGCCACGCCGGCGCCCTGGGCGAGGCTGATCATCATCTTGGAGGTGTCCCGGAACGCTGCCCCACCGCCGGCGGCGGACGGCTTCTTCGGATCGCGCACGTAGTCGCCGGCGCGGGTACCGAGCTGCCCCCCGACGGTTCCCGGAATCGCTGCGCTCGCCGAGCTGCTTCCACCACCGGATCCGAGCCCTGCACGCTCGTGGGCGAGCGTGGTGTTCGCAACGGCCCAGCCGTTGTTGAGCCCACCGATCACGGCGTCGGCCGGCACCCGGGCATCGGACATGAACACCTCGTTGAAGAGGGCCCGGCCGGTCAGCTCGCGCAGCGGGCGGACGTCGACGCCCTCCTGGTGCATGTCGATCGCGAAGTACGTGATGCCCTGGTGCTTCGGAACGTCGGAGTTGGTGCGAGCGATCAACATGCCCATGTCGGCGTAGTGGCCGCCGGAGGTCCACACCTTCTGACCGTTGACGATGTACTCCTCGCCGTCGAGCAGCGCCTTGGCCTGCAGCCCCGCGAGATCGGAGCCGGCGCCGGGTTCGCTGAACAGCTGACACCATGCCTGCTGGCCGGTGACGATGTCGCGGACGTACTTCTCGATCTGCTCGGGGCTGCCGTGCGTGGCGATCGTCGGGGCAGCGAGCAGCAGCCCGAGCCCGCCCGGCGCTCCGAGCGCGCCGAACTCGGCGATCGCGTTGGAGACGAGCACGGCGTCGCCGCGCGACAGCCCGCGCCCGTACGCGTGCTCGGGAAGCGTCGGTGCCGACCAGCCGGCCAGGCCCAAGCGTTCCCACCACTCGGCCACCGTGAGGTCGGGATCCCAGTTCTCCTCGAGCCAGGCGCGCACCTCGTCGACGACGTCGTTGCTGGTCGAGGCGGGCCGTTCGGTTGTGTCCGTCATGCGAACAGCATCGCCGATCGGCACCCGGTGACCCATCATCGAGAGATGCCGACCGTGGCGGGGGTTGCTTTCCTCGCGACATATCGTTATGCTACCGATATGTCGTTATGGAAACGTAACGATGAGGTGCCTCACCCGAGACACCTCCCACCCGGCGACAAGGAGCCGACCACACGATGAACGACGAATTCACCACCATCACCGATCACACCGACAGCGCGACACCGGCCGACAAGGGTCGGGGTCGACGACGCGGACGCCGACACGGAGGCAACATGCACGACCATTCACACCACCACTTCGCCGAACACGAGCGTGGCGGACGCCACCGGGCCCGCCGAGGCGCCGTTCCGCTCGCGATCTTCACGTTGCTCGACGAGCGACCGATGCACGGCTACGAGATCATCACCGAGCTCGAGACCCGAAGCGACGGCCGTTGGCGGCCGAGCCCGGGATCGATCTATCCGACCCTCGACCGCCTCGAGGACCGCGGCGTGCTCACCTCGGCCGAGGTCGACGGCAAGCGCCAGTTCTCGCTGACCGACCGGGGGCGACAGCAGCTCGCCGAGATCCGCGCCGCCCAGGGCGACGACGCCGACCTTCCGTGGAACCAGTCGGGCACCGGCGGACGCGGCGAGCTGCGCCGTCTGATGTCGGAGCTCGGGGGCCAGGTACGCCAGGTGGCCCGCTTCGGCTCCGCCGACCAGCGCACCGCCGCGACCGCCGTGCTCGAGGACACCAAGCGCAAGCTCTACGAGATCCTCGCCCGCCCGACCACCACCGACTGAGCACCCCTGCGCCACCCGTTTGCGTGCACTTTCGGGTGATCCGTCCCACTGAAATCTGTACGCAAGCGTCGACAGCCTCGGGCGCCGACGTTTGCGCCGCAATTCGGGTGGTCCACCCCACCCAAGTCCGCACGCAAACGTGATGGATGCCGGGGTGCGACTGCCGGTGGGTCAGGCGCGGCGCATCGGGAGGGTGGTGCGCCACTGGCCGTCGACGGCGTGGAGCGCCGCGGCGACCGCCGGCGCGGTCGGCACCAGACCGATCTCACCGACGCCCTTGATCCCGAACGGCGACCGCGGCTGAGGCACCTCGACGAGCTGCACCTCGATCTCGGGCACGTCCTTCGCCCGGAGGATCCCGAGCGAGCGCAGCGTCATGTTGGTGGGGAAGCCGGTCTCGGGGTCGGTCGGGAACTCCTCGGTGAGTGCGTAGCCGAGCCCCATGTGCACGCTCCCCTCCACCTGACCCTCCACCAGTGTCGGGTTGACGGCCCGGCCGACGTCGTGGACGGCGACGACCTTCTCGATGTCGCCGGTCTCGGGGTCGGCGATCACCAACTGGGTGGCGAAGCTGAACACCGAGTGGATCGTCGGATTCTTCACCGACGGGTCACCGAGTTTCTGCGTCCAGTCGACGACGTACTCGCCCTCGTAGTCGACGCCGATCTCGCAGCCGCCCGTCAGTGCCGCGGCGGAAGCGTCGAGCACCGATCCGGCGACCATCAGCGTGCCCCGCGATCCCGTGGTCTGGCCGAAGCCGAGCTCACGTGTCGTGTCGACGATCACGTCGATGCGGTTCGGATCGACTCCCAACTCCTGCGCCGCGACCTGCAACGCCACCGTGTGTACGCCCTGGCCCATCTCGGTCCAGCCGTGCCGCACCTCGACACGTCCCGGCGAGTCGCCCACCGATGGCAGGAACCGGATCACGGCTTTCGACACCTCGAGGAAGCCATTGCCGAGCCCCGAGTTCTTCAACCCGAGACCCAGCCCGACTGCCTTGCCCGCGGCGATCGCTGCGTCGTACGACGCCTTGATCTGGTCGAGGCACGCCTCGGCGCCGCCGGCACCGTCGTCCATGATCTGGCCTGGGCCCCACTCCTCGCCGGGCTTGATCACATTGCGTTTGCGGATCTCCCACCCGGAGATGCCGACCTGCTCGGCGAGTCGGTCGAGCACACCCTCCATCGCGAACTGCGCCTGGTTGGCACCGAACCCACGGAACGCACCGCAGACGAGGTTGTTCGTCCGCACGGCGATCGTCTCGATGTCGATCGACGGCCACCGGTAGGGCCCACATGCGTGCCCAGCAGCCCGTTCGAGCACCTTCATCCCAACGCTGGCGTAGGCACCCGAGTCGCCGAGGCCGCGCACCTTCAGCGCGGTCACGTTGCCATCGGCATCGCACCCCGCCCAGTACTCGAGCTCGATCGGATGCCGTTTGGCGTGCATCCGGAAGCTCTCCTCGCGCGACAAGGTGCACTTCACCGGACGCCCGACCTTCCAGGCGGCGAGCGCGGTCTGCGCCTGGTTGCTCATGTCCTCCTTGCCGCCGAAGGCGCCGCCGTTGGACACCAGCTCGACGGTGACCCGCGACGGATCGACGTCGAGCACGGCGGCGATGTCGTTGCGGTCGTCCCACACGCCCTGCCCACCGGAGTACACGTGCAACGTGCGGCTGCCGCCGTCGCCGCTGGGCACGGCCAGGGTCGACTCCGGCTCGAGGAACGCGTGCTCGACGCGCTGAGTCTGGAACGTCTCGTGCACGGTGAACGCACTCGCGGCGAACGCCTCGTCGAAGTCGGCACCGCGCGTGTAGGCGCTGGTCGACAGCACGTTGGAGTCGGTGCCCCACACCGACAGCGGCGCGTTGTCGGACAGCGCGGCGCGGGCATCGGTGTTCGGCGGATGGACCGTGTAGGAGACGTCGACCAGTTGCGCCGCCGCGCGTGCGTGGTCGCGCGTGTCGGCCACGACCACAGCAAGGACGTCACCGGCGTACGAGGTCCGACCCCCGACCGGGATCATCACGGGCCAGTCCTTGTGGATGATGCCGACCCGCAGCTCGCCGGGCAGGTCGTCGGCCGTGAACACCGCCTCGACCCCCGGTGCGGCCAACGCGGCGGACGCATCGATCGACACGATGTCGGCGCGGGCGTGATCGGTCAGGTGGAGCGCGGCGTGGAGCATGCCCGGTACGCGAATGTCGTCGACGTAGCCACGGTCGCCGAGCGTCAGGGGCGCAGCTTCGTACTTCGCTCCCCCGCCACCGACAGTGTCGGAGAGCGCCGGCGTGCACACCGCCCCCTGCGCGACGGCCTCGATCGCATCGAGGACCTTGACGTAGCCCGTGCACCGACAGAGGTGCGCCCCGAGGTGCGGCGCCATCTTGTCCCGGGTGAGCTCGGCGCCCTTCTTGTCGATCTGTGCCTTGGCCCGCATCACGATGCCCGGAATGCAGAACCCGCACTGCAGCCCACCGCAGGCGGCGAACGCGTCGGCGAACGCCTGACGCTCGCGGTCGTCGACGCCTTCGAGCGTGACGACCGACGATCCCTCGACCTTGTCCATGTCGCACTGGCAGGCGACGATCGCCTTGCCGTCGACGAACACCGTGCAGCAGCCGCACTGGCCCGACGGCGAGCACCCGTCCTTGGGCGAGGTGATGTCGAGCTCCTCGCGTAGCGCAGCGAGCAGGTGCGGGTGCGAACGCCGGACCGTGACAGGGGTTCCGTTCACGACGAACGACACGCGAGCGTTGTCATCGAGAGCTGCGGACGCGTCAGCGAGTTCGGTCACGTTTACAGTTTGTCAAAGCTGAGGCCCGCTGTCAGGCCTGTGGGTGTGGCGTAACGCGCCATTCACTCGACGACGATGTCGCGTGCCCGATGTGCGGGCAGGCAGGGTGCCAACGGCTCGGGCGCGAGACGCGGCCGAGCGGTGGCCTCTCCCGTCGGAGCTGGCGTCAAGCCTCCGGCGAACCCGGCGCCGGGCGGGGCCCGACGGTTGCTTCGACGATCGGGATCACCGCGTCCATCCAGCCTTCGAATCCGTCCACTTGGGCGAGCAGGCCGAGGTGCATGTCAGCGTCGTCGCCGACGGTGGTGTGGAGGGGAGTCGACGGGTACGCGGTACCGGGCACCCGGCTCGCGAGCGAGCTCACGTTGACGATCACGCCGGGTCCTGGACTCGCCGTCTCGATCCGGGTCCCTCAGCGGACTGCCGAGGTGACACCACGAGCGGGGCTCCGAGTCGAAGCTGCTTGGGACACCGCTGATCCGGCACCGGGGTGATTCAATCGAAATTGTCCGCGGATGGTCAGACGTCACCCGACTCCCTGTCTTCAGACTCGTTGTCGGCTATGCAATTCGGCGGCTCGCTCCAATGGACTTCGCGTTCGGCCTTGTGACCGAAGATTGCGCCAACGCCAAGCGCGATGGCTCCCAGGAACCTGCGGAGCAGCTTCACGCTCACAGTCTGGTCGACGCAGTTCGTCCCAAAGGGAACCCGAAATCGGACGTGTCGTCGTGTGCCCCTCGCCAACCAGGGCAGTTTCTTCGTTGGGGTTCGCTTGTCCCGCAGAGCATCACAGGGCGGACGGCGACGCCTGAAGCCGCGTCGCAAGACCTTCGATTGATCTGTCTCATCTGGGTGGTACGAGACGATCTGGCGGCGGGAGACCATCCGTTACGCCGCAGCCGCAGGGAGACGGTCTGAGCCGACCGTGCCCCCGGCGCAACGCTAGGGGCAGGCGGGGCAGCGGACGGAGAGAGCGAAATGGCCGAGGGAGAGGCGCAGGTGGTACACGGTGTCGAGGCGCGCGGCGAGATCGTCGAGTTCCTCGGCGGGGAGGTCGATCACGGCCCCACAGCCCTCGCAGACCGCAGTGATCGTGCGGGTGCCCGCCCAGCGGTAGGAAGCGGGGCCGTGGCCGAGGTGGACGTGCTCGATCACCCCGACCTCCTCGAAGTGCGAGAGCGACCGGTACACGGTGGCGAGGTCGATGTCGTCGTGCCGTTCCGCGAGTTCCTCGGCGGTGACCCGTCCGCCGAGGTCGTAGAGGTCCTCCAGGAGCACCCGCCGCGCCCGCGTCAGCCGACCGCCGCCTTCGCGGACCCGGTCGAGTGCTTCGTCGAACGCCACGGTCACGGTGTCAGCGTAGGTCGAACCTGGTCCGGCTGAACGGTCTCAGGACAGGTCGTAGGAGATCCAGCGGTTGCCGATCTGCACGAGCGCACGCTCGTCGTTGGCCACCGCGACGAGCGGTCCCTCGAGGCCGCCGTCGTCGTCGAGGTCGTCGACGACGAAGCGTTCGCCGTCGACCGAGGCCAGCAACCACAGGTCCGGCGAGTACTCGGCCCCCTCGAAGCCGCCGTACCGCTCCTCCTCGGCGGCGTTGAGCACCTCGGTCGGGATCACCACGATCACGTCGCCGGTCTCCGGGTCGCTGACCGTCACGCCGTCGATGCCGAACTCGAAACTCGACTCGTCGCCCGGTCCGAATCGGGCCAGGTTCTCGGTGACGATCACCTCGCCGGTCGCGGCGTCGCTCAGCTCGAAGACACCTGATGGTTGGCGGATCGTCAGGCGATAGCCGTCGACCTCGACGATCAACGGTTCCATGGGCACCGCTTGCACACCGGCATCGATCACGATCGCCGAGCCGGATGACCCGGGGCCGCTGAAGCCGCCGTTTCCGGCAGCGGGCAGTCCCGACACCGCGAGCGGTTCGGCCCCGTCGCCGGTGGCGTCGAGCCGGTAGAGGTCGAGGGTGCCGTCCGCGCCGGTTGCCAGGACGATCACCCCGTCGTCGAACGTGAAGGCTCCGCTGACGTACGCGTCGGGGTCGGGCAGTGCTCGCTCCGTCCAGACTCGACCGTCGGGCGAGAAACCGATCCCGTCACCCCACTGCACGAACCCCGCGGAGGTCGCGAGCAGCTCACCGAAACGGATCGAGGTCTCCGACGGGGCAGCCTGACCATCCCACGTCGATGACCACACCGTCGACGTGTAGCCACCCTCGTCGAGGAGGGCAACGATCTCGGGGCCGACGCCGAGCTCCTCCCAGGTGTAGCGAGTGGTCGACTGCCCGCTGCCATCGTCGACCTGCACGTCGATACCGGTGCCGTCGAAGCTCGACCCGTACCCACCGTCGGTCGAGAGCTCCGGGCGGGAGAGCCCCGCCTCGCGCACCAGTGTGAGCGGGTCGGGGTTGACCGATTCGAACACGGTGAGCGCCCATCCGTTCGCGTTGGCAACGAGTCCCTGGGTGTTGACGATGCGGCTGATGCCGGTGGGAAGCTCGACGTCGGGACCGGGCACCGTCACCTCCTGTGTCGTCCAGGTTGCAAGGTCGGGGGTGCTCGCCACGGTGAAGCTGCCCGTCTCGTTCGAGAACCCGTCGGCGCTGCGCGGCTGGAAGGCCACGACGAGACGATCGTCGACCGTGGCGACGTTGGTCAGGTAGCCGGCGTCTGCCGGAAGCGTCAGGTCGATCGGTTCCCACTCGCTGCCGTCGGTGGTGAACCGGGCCTCGATGTCGGGCGGCGCAGTGACGGGGACGCCGTAGATCGCATCGGACGCCTCGGGATTGTCACGCAGGACAGCGGACACCTCCTCGAGCAGGCCGGCCTCCGACAACATCCGCGTTGCTTCCTCGATCGTCGGCGGCAGTTCGCCGTCGAAGAGGTCGATCACTTCCTGCGGGAAGAGGGCGGTCACGTCCTCCGGTAGCTCACCGGGCAACGGCTGGGATTGGAGCACCGTCGAGCCGGCGAGGAAGCCGTCGCCCCACGGCACCACCCATTCCGCGAACTCGGGCGATCCGCCCTCGCCCGCAGTGACGCCCGGAATCGCCGACCGGTCGAGCACGGTCACCTGCGTGCCCGTGGCATCGGCGGAGGGCGTCTCGGCGCCGGGGATCTCGGTGCTCGTCACCTCGGGCGTCGTCGGCTCCGAACCGCCGTCGACGGTGTCGGCAATGGTGACCTCGGCGGTCGCGATCGTGTCGGGCTCGTCGGATCCGCCGAGCACCACGAGGACGACCGCACCCACCACCAGCACCGCAGCTGCGCCGATCGCCAGCCCCACCCGGGTCCGTGTCGATGACCGACCACTCGGGGGTTCGATCGGCAGATCGGGCTGGGCGGTCGCGGAGGAATCCACCCTCCGATGGTCACACAGATCGACGAGGACATGAAGGGATTTCGCGATCGGAAACGTTGCGGGATGCGTCAGCGATGCGGCTCGGCGATCGCGCCGTACAGCTCGGGGCGGCGGTACGTCGCGAAGTCGAACAACGTGCCCGTGTACTGCGCGCACCAGTCGAGGTCGCACTCGGCAACGATCAGCTCGTCGCCGTTGGTGGTGGCCTTCGCGAGTAGTTCACCGGACGGGGCGAAGATCGACGACTCGGCGAGCGAGTCGACGCCCTCCTCCACGCCACCCTTGGCCACGCCCACGACGAACGTGCCGTTCTGGTACGCACCCGCCGACATCACGAGCTGGTTGTGGAACCCCTGGAGCGGGTCCTGGCTCGGGTCGGGGGCGTAGTGCAGCGGCGTGTTGTAGCCGCACAGGATCAACTCCACGCCCTGGAGTCCCATCAGCCGGTAGCTCTCGGGCCAGCGCCGGTCGTTGCAGATCATCATCCCGACGCGACCGCCGAACGCGTCCCACACCCCGAACCCGTCGGGCGACGGCTCGAAGTAGTAGCGCTCGGCGTGCTGGAACGGCCGATCGGGCTCGTTGCCGGCATGGCCGGGGATGTGGACCTTCTTGAACGTGCCGACGATCGTGCCGTCACGTTCGACGAGTGTCTGGACGTTCCACCGGTGCTGCGTGCCGTCCGGCGCGTCCTCCAGCAGTGCGTAGCCGAGGCAGAAGCCGATCTCGAGGTGCTTCGCCTCGTCGAACAGGGGCTGCGTCGCCTCGTTCGGCATCGTCCGTTCGTAGAAGTGATCGGTGGTCGAGATGTCGTCGACGAACCATCGCGGGAAGAACGTGGTGAGCGCGAGTTCGGGGAACACGACGAGGTCGGCGCCCTGGCTGGCCGCCTCCTGCAGGAGCACGATCATCCGCTCGACGACCGATGCCCGGTCGTCGGCGAGTTGAACCGGACCGAGCTGGGCGCCGGCGACGGTGACAATGCGAGTCATGTCGGCATTCTGGCAGCGACCTGGACGAGGCGGTGACCGTGTCGGTCGATCAGCCAGGCGAGGCCGGGACGAGCAGCGATGATCGTTCGCCGCGGCAGCGTCGCGCCGAGCAGCTCGCCGTCGACCTCACCCGTCGAGGTGAGGATCAATCCGCACCGGCTGCGTGCCACGTCGCGCAACCAGTGGCCGTACGCGACGCGCACCGCTTCGAGCCTCGCCGCCGCGGCGACGGTGACGCCGGGCCGACGTCCCGCCGCGAGTGCCGCCAGCTCGCCGGTGGGATCGTCGACGCGGTCGGCGTCGTCGACCGCGACCAGCACCCGAGCGTCGTCGGCACGGCGTCCGGTCACGCTGCCCAGCACGTCGGCGACGGCGGTGGCGCGGTCGATCGCGACGACGGTGCCACCGGGGTGCACGTCCCGCCACGAGGCGGCGAGTTGGCGCAGCGCCGTCGACGCACCGGTTCGAGAGGCACCGGCGATCAGCACGTGGTCGCCCGACGGGATCTCCAGGACGGCGGGGTCGAGGCCGAGTGCGTCGATGCCGACGACGATCGAGGTCGCGCCGGGAACCGGGGGTGCTGGGCCGAGCGCCGTCGGATCGACCACGTCGGGCAACGTGACGATCGGCTCGGGTCCACCCGCTCGCGGCACCGCCGCGTCGTGACGCTGCAACCCATCCAGAACGTCGGGATCGCACACGATCTGCGCGGCGAGTTGGGTGTCGACCAGGACGAGTCGACCGGGAACGGCGGGTGCGGGTTCGACGCGAACCCCGACCGCTCGCGCGATCGAAGGATCGTCCAGGTGGAACACCCAGCGCTCACCGGCGATCGTCGACACCGTCCCGACCGACGTGCCATCGGTGGTCGCGCACACGACGATGCCCACCGCCGGCCCCTCCCCGAGCACACGGTCGAGGCGAGCCGCCGCGTCGGCGCGCTCGATCGACGCCAACGCCGCTCGCACCACCGAGAGTGCGTCGACGACCAGCACGATCCCGGGCTGCCGGCGACCGGTGAGCGCTCGCTGATCGATCTCGTCCACCAGGCGTCGCAGGAGACGATCGGTCCGCTCCACTTCGTTGACGCGCACCACGCCACCGCAGTGGGCGAGCTCCACGAACGCATCGAGCGCAGCTTCGCCCGCGCCGTCGAGCACGTACACATGTCGGTCGGCGGGTGACGTCGACCTGACGACCGAGGCCACCGCGGCGATCGCTGCCGACGTCGTGCCGGAGCCGAGCGACCCCACGAGCAGCACGTGGTTCGTGCCATCCCAGCGCAATGACCGGCGTGTCTGGGCCGACGGGTCGTCGATCGAGCCGATCGCCGTCCGGTCGCACAGGTCGGCGGGGTGCAGCACCCGCGGCAGGGGATCGAGCCAGGGCCGGTGCGGTGCCGCCGTCCCGGCCAGGAGTGCCGCGTCACCGACCGCCGCGACGACGGTCGACAGCTCCGACGTGCAGCGCCCCCGGTCGTCATCGCCGGCCCCGGTGTCGTCGAGCCAGTCGATCGTGAGGCGCCGCGGCCCCGGGCTCGCCGCCACGGAACACGACGCGGTCTGGAACACCACCAGCTCTTCGGGCGCGAGACGGAGCGCGGCCCGACCAGGAACGCCGCGCGGGAAGTTCGCCGGCAGCGCGTCGCCGACGACGTCGACGGCGTCGGCCCGATCGTGGAGCCGCAACGCCAACCGGAGGCTGGTGTTGGCCCGGATGTCGTCGGTGACCACCCCGGCGGGCCGTTGGGTGGCGAGCAGGAGATGGATGCCGAGGCTGCGCCCGCGCTGCGCGATCCCGACGAGCGCCGTGAGGAAGTCGGGCAGCTCCTTCGCCAGCGCCGCGAACTCGTCGACGACCACGACGAGCCGGGGCAGAGGTCCTCCTGTGCCCGCGCGCCGGTACTCGGTGAGATCACCGACCGCGGCGGCGCGCAACAACCGCTCCCGACGGCGGATCTCCGCGTCGAGGCTCACGAGCGCTCGCTCGGCCAACCCGTCGTCGAGATCGGTGACCACGCCGACGACGTGCGGAAGGTGCACACACGTGTCGAATGTCGAACCCCCCTTGAAGTCGACCAGCACGAACGACAGGTGGTCGGGGCCGATGCAGGTGGCCAGCGACACGATGAGCGTGCGCAGCAGCTCGCTCTTGCCGGCGCCCGTGGTGCCCGCCAGGAGGCCGTGCGGGCCGTCACGTACGAGATCGAGTTCGACGACACCGTCGGCCGATCGACCGATCGGTGCCACCAACGCCGGGTCGGTTCCAGCGGTGGCCCAGCGGCCCGCGATCGCCGCCGAATCGAGCGGGCCGGTGACCTGACCGAGCGTGAGGTCGCAAGGCAGCCCGACCTCATCGAGATCGGCGGCCTCGGGGTCGATCAACGGTGCGAGTCGGCGGGCGGCGGCGAGCGCGGTGACACGGCTGATCCCGGTGAGGTGCAGTGATGGCTCACCGACGCGGTCGTGGTGCCTCCACTCGGCACGACCGCAGGAGCCGAGTTCGAGGACGCGACCGCACACCGCCGGCACAGTGGCATCGCGCGCCGTCACCACGATGCATGCGGCGGCGGTCGTGTCGAGGAAGCGCCGCAACGCGCCGGTGCGGACGGCGAGGGCCGCCGGCACATCGGTGATCACCACGGTCGGCCGGGTGACGGCGCCGGCGAGGTCGCCGAGCATCGCGGCGTCGGGTGCCACGACGGTCGCCGCTGGGCTGGTCATCGAGTGCGGCAGCCAGGTGGTCCACTCCCACTCCCGACGGCGATCGCTGACGACGACGAGTTGCCAGTCGGCGGGTCCGTAGGTCGCCGCGAGCTGCACCGCGATCGCGCGTGCCGATGCGGTGGCGACGTCGAGGTCGCCACGGAGTGCAACGATCGTGGACGGCGCGAGCACCAACGGGACCGCGACGTCGTCGAGGCGTTCACTCTGCTCGACCGCCACGAGCAGGTCGGCGTCGAGGGTGCGACGATCGTCGTCGGAGAGCGGGACGGGCCGGTGCCACGATCCACGACCGATCGACACCCGCAGCGGATCCTGGGCCGACACCCGCCGCTCCCACGTCCGGGCCTCGTCGTCGGCGACGACCTCGAGCGCTTCGACCACGCTCCGATGCTCGGTGCGGTGCTGCTCGTCGTGGGCCGTGTGCGCGACGCGCAGTTGGTCGGCGAATCGCCCGGTCTGCTCGGAGCGCACGCGCACCGCACGTCTCCGGCGACGACGAGCCGTGACGGCTCCGACGGCCCAGGTCGCGAGCGAGGCCACGGCGCCCACGGCAGCGAAGAGCGCGAACATCGCCTGGCCGAGCGCTGCGGCGAGCACGCCGGCGCCGCCGGCAGCCACCCCTGCGCCGACGAGTCCGACGAGCGGTGGGGCCCGATGCTCGACGAGCGGGTCGGGCACGTCGAGGTCCGGCAACCTCACCGAGGCCGAGACGGTCGGTCCTCGTCGGACGATCCGACGCCACGGGTCGCGATCTGCAGCGACGACGCTCCCACCGTGCTGCCGATCGTCGATCCGTGCCGCACCAAGGGGCACTCTGGCCGTGGAGCGGACGTCGATCCGGCTCGCTCCGATCAGCAACGTCTGGCCGGGCACCACGGGCTGCGCTGGCTCGCATGGCTGGCCGTCGATCCGCACGGGCACGCGTCCGGTGAGCTGGATGAACATCATCGAGCCGGCGTCGTCGACGTCGAGGATCCCGTGGTGCAGTTCGACCGTGGCGTCGTCGAGGCGGATGTCGGCCGACACGGCGCGGCCGACCGTGTGTCGTCCGGGTGGCAGTGGTCGCCACGACGTGCAGCACGGTCCCGCCACCACCGCCAGCTCCACGACCGCAGCGGCGCATGATCCACCAGCCATCGCACCGGTCGTCGTGGCAGACAGCTCGGGGCCCGGACTGGTCGTGATCGCCGAGCCGGTACGAAGGGCGCTGTCGACGAGCCGGCACGAGCCCGCGCCGACGACTCCGTCGATGCGCATCGCCCCTGGGATCGTGCCGAGCGCGAGTGCGAGATCGGCGATCGTGTCGGTCGGGCCGCCCGGTCGGAGACGCGCTCGGCGGCCGTCGACGGTGACCTCGCAGGCGGCGATCGGCTCGGTGGATGTGGTCGCAGTCGTGCTCACACCCCGCAGTGGGGGCCTTGATTGCCCGGAGGGAATCATCGGTGAGGGCAACTCGAAAAGGGGCCGTGACCTGGTGCTGTGAAGCACGATCGCCGCCCATCGGAGGGCTCACTGCCACAAGATCCGGCGGGTGATCCGGTGGCAGTGAGACCGCCGGTGAGGGCTGATCGGCATCGTCGGCGCCATGACCACGTGCACACCGCCAACTCGATCTCTGCCCACCCTGCGCTTCTCCCACCGCCTCGATGCGGAGTGGCGCCACCTGCGAACAGCGCGCCGCGCGCTCGACCGAGCCCGCTCCTGGGGGCATGACCACCCGGACCATCCACTGTCGACGCTCGTCGCAACGTCCACGGATCTCGACGACACCATCCGCGCCACGCAACGCGGGGCGATGCCCGATGGCGTCGGCGACGAGATCCTGTTGCGACTCGTCGACCTGGCCCGCTCCGACGAACTGGCGGGCCGAATCCTGGTGCAACGGCTGCTGCCCGGGCTGATCAGCCGGTCGCTGCGGTACCGGGGCTTCCACGACTCGATCGATCCGGTCGAGCTGGCAGTGCCGGCGGCCTGGCTGGCCATCCGCTCCTACGACACCGATCGCCGACGGCACCACGTTGCGGCCTCGCTGCTCTCCGATGCGGTGTTCCAGGCCTTCCGTCGGCCGATCCGGCGTCGGTCGTCGACCGAGTTGGCACAGCCCGATCGGGTCTTCGTCGCGTTGGCGAGCGAGGACGAGCCGACGAGTGCCTTCGAGGAACTGGCCGCCGTGGTGCGTGACGCTCGCTGCGCCGGGTTGCCGCCGCATGACATCGAGTTGTTGCGCCAGCTCGCCGGCGCGGACTCACCCGCTACGGTCGCTCGCGAGCGCAACGTGACGCCGAGGACGGTCCGCAACCACCGCGACCGTGCCGTCGCCCGCATCCGTGCCGCCGGCCTGGTGGCCGCCTGACCGCGAGATCGACGTGTTACATCTGGGGTCTGACCCCAGATGTAACGGTCAGGGGTGTTGGGTGAAGTTGGGGTGGCGCTTCTCGAGGAAGGCGGCGAAGCCCTCCTGGGCGTCGGGGATCATCGCGGCGCTCGCCATCGCGTCGATCGCCACCTCGTAGGCGTCGGGCTGGTCGAGGCCGATCTGGGCGTAGAAGCTCCGCTTGCCCAGCGACTTCGACAGGGCACTGCCCCGGGTGGCACGCCCGATCAGGTCGGCGACCGCTGCGTCCAGTTCATCGTCGGGGACCACCCGGTTGACCAGACCCCAGTCGGCAGCAGTGGCAGCATCGATCGGGTCACCGGTCAGTGCCATCTCCAACGCCCGTTTGCGGCCGATGTTCCGGGCGACGGCCACGAGCGGCGTGTGGCAGAACAGCCCGCCCTTGCCGCCGGGGATCGCGAACGCCGCCGACTCCCCGGCGATCGCCAGGTCGCAGGTCGCCACCAGCTGGCAGCCCGCCGCGGTTGCAAGCGCGTGCACCCGTGCGATCACCGGCTGGGGGATCCCCTGCACGGTGTCCATCATGTCGGTGCACACCTCGAAGAGCCGGCGGGCGTCGTCGAGGCTCGCTCCCACCATGTCGCCGAAGTTGTGACCGGCGGAGAACACCGGCCCGTTCGCGGCGAGCACCACACCCAGGGTGTCGGTGGCGCCCACCTCCTGCAGCGTCTCGGTGAGCTCGATCATCACCTCGAGGGCGAGCGCGTTGCGCTTCTCGGGTCGGTTGAGGGTGACCGTCGTGATGTCGCCGTCGCGGTCGACCAGCAGATGCTCGTACGTCATGGTCCGAGTCTCGCGCCGAGCGCCCCCTAGGGTCGCCCCATGAAGTTCGGAATCATGTTCGCCAACACCGGCCACGGATCCTCACCGGAGGGGGCGACTGCGGTCGCCGAGGCTGCCGAGGCCGGCGGCTTCGAGGCAATCTGGACCGTCGAGCACGTCGTCGTGCCGTCGGGGTACGAGTCGAAGTACCCGTACGACCCGAGCGGCAAGATGGCCGGGGGCGCCGAGGAGTTCGACCTGCCCGACCCGCTCATCTGGCTGACCTGGGTGGCGGCGAAGACCACCCGCATCAAGCTGGCGACGGGCATCCTGATCGTCCCGCAGCGCAATCCGGTGATCACGGCGAAGGAGCTGGCGACCCTCGACCATCTGTCGGGCGGAAGGATGGTCCTCGGCGTCGGTGCGGGGTGGCTCGCCGAGGAGTTCGCTGCGCTGAACGCGTCGTTCGACGACCGGGGCAAGCGCCTCGACGAGTACATCGCGGTGATGCGAGCGCTGTGGTCGGGCGGCAAGACCACGTTCGACGGCGACTACTTCTCGTTCGAGAACTGCATCAGCCTGCCGCGCCCGGTGAACGGAACCATCCCGGTGATCGTCGGGGGCCACAGCAAGACGGCGGCCCGTCGTGCCGGTCGCCTCGGCGACGGCTTCTTTCCCGGCAGCGCCTCCACCACCGAGATCGGCGAGCTGATCACCCTCGTGCGCCAGACCGCGGAGGACCACGGTCGCGATCCCGATGCGATCGAGATGATCGCCGGGGCCGGTGCCCCTCCCGGACCGAAGCTCGACGAGCGCATCGAACAGCTCGCGGCGATCGGCGTGACCCATGCGATCGTGCCGACCTTCCGTCCCGATCAACTCGAGGAGATCGGTCGGTCGCTGAACACCACCTACGCGTCAGCTTGACCCGTCGATGCGGCGCTTGGTGTCCCACACCGAGCCCGGCGTCGGTACGGTGCGGCCATGGCCAGCGACACGTACCCCGCTCAACGAGAACGATCGGCGCTGTGCGACCTGTTCGTCGAGGTCGGCCCTGACGCGCCGACGCTCTGCGGCGACTGGACCACGCGCGACCTCGCAGCACATCTCGTGGTGCGTGAGCGCCGCCCGGACGCCGCGATCGGCATCGTGTTCTCGAAGGCCGCCGGCTACCTCGACAACGTGCAGGCCGGCGTTGCCGACACCGACTGGACCGAGCTGGTCGACACGGTCCGCTCGGGGCCGCCCGCGTGGTCGCCGACCCGGATCGGGGCGATCGACAAGGCGGCGAACACGATCGAGTTCTTCGTGCACCACGAGGATGTCCGGCGCGCCGGTGACACCTGGGAGCCGCGCGACCTCGACGCCGACCTCACCGAGGCCCTGTACGCAATGTTGACCAAGATGGCCAAACGTCTCGTCAAGTCGTCACCGGTCGGCATCACCTTCGAGCCCACCGACGGCTCCGGTCCGGTCACGGCCAACGAGGCCGAGCCATCGGTGACCGTCCGCGGCGCCGTGGGTGAACTGGTCCTGTTCGCCTACGGCCGCCAGAGCCACAGCCGCGTCGAGATCTTCGGCGACGACGAATCGATCGCCGCAGTGTCGAACGCATCGTTCGGGATCTGAGCGGGACCCGATGCCGAACCGTGATCTGCAAGGGCGCGTCGTCGCCGTCGTCGGCTCGACGGGCGGCCTCGGTGGGGCACTCGTCGAGGTGCTGGAGCAACGCGGCGCCACGGTGGTGCGGGTGGGACACTCGAAACCCGCCGATGTGGACCTCGACCTCCGAGACAGCACCGCCGGAGCCGCCCTCGCCGAGCACTGTCGAACGGCCCACGGCCGTCTCGACGGCGTGATCGTCGCGGCCGGCATCGTGGCCTTCGGCAACCTCGTCGACACCGACGACGTCGTGATGGAGGAGCTGTTCCTCACCAATGCGCTCGGCCCGATGTGGCTGGCGAAGCAGGTGGCGCCCGCCCTGCAGGAGACCCAGGGATTCTTCGTGAGCATCTCCGGGGTCGTCGCCGAGACCCCCATGCCGGGAATGGCCGCCTACTCGGCGTCGAAGGCCGCCGTCGCCGCGGCGATGGAATCGATCCGGCGTGAGTTCCGCCGATCCAGGGTGCACGTGATCGATGCCCGCCCGCCCCACACCGAGACCGGGCTGGCCACACGGCCGCTCGCGGGCACGGCGCCGAAGATGCCGCTCGGGCTCACCCCTGACGTGGTCGCCGAGCGGATCGTGGTCGCCATCGAACGCAACGACAGCGTCGTCGGTCCGGGCGACTTCAGTTCGTGACGTCCGCGACTCGTGCAGCGGCGAGGTGCGCACGCACATGGCGAGTGAGGAGCCGTTCGAGCTCCTCGTCGGCCATGCCGTCGTGGCGCGACAGGTACTCGAGGGCCTCGAACTGGAACATCACATCGAGCGCAGCGACGACCAGCCCGCGCTCGGACTCGTCGAGCTGACCGAGCTCCGGGGCGAAGTGGGCTTCGAGCTGGCCGCGCATGTAGCTGCGGACGTTGTCGAACTCCTCGAGCACGAGCGGTTCGGTGGCGCTCCGACGCACGGCGAGGCGGGTGAGCGGCGCCAGCTCGCGGTACGCGCCGAGCCGTGACGAGATGAAGCGTGCAATGCGCTCGTCGAGCGTCCCCTCACCGAGTTCTCGGATGTCGAAGATCCGCCACACCTCGCCCATCACCCGGCGGATCGCCGACAGCATGAGATCGGTGCGGTCGTCGAAGTACCGGTAGACGGATCGGTAGGACACGCCAGCGCGTTCGGCGATCAACTCGATCGGGGGCTCGTCCGCGGTCTCGTTGGTGAGCGAGATCATCGCATCGAGCACGGCTTCCTTGTTCCGGTTGCGGCGTGCCGTCCGCCCGTCGATCACCAGATCGGCGGCATCGGGTGCAGTCTGTTGTGGGGCGGGGTCCATTTTGTCCTCGGAGGCGGAGCCTACGCCCGATCGCGCCCGCCGTGCCGAGCGCCTCGACCCGAGCGGCGAACCGGCGGGCGGGACGGAGCGAGGTGCCTCCCCAGGGGCTCGAACCCTGAACCAATGGATTAAAAGTCCACTGCTCTACCATTGAGCTAGAGAGGCGGGACCGGCGCGATTCGCGGGAGTAGACCCCGCTGAACCGTCCGCGCCGGATTGCGATTGGTCATCGTAGGGCCCGCAACCGAGCGCGGCGACCTCCGATCGAGGTGTCCAGCGCTGGCCAGGGCGATTCTCCCAGTTCCGAGCGCGCTCGAGCCTCGACTTGCCTGCGAGTCGAGGGTTCAGGCGGCTTGTGGCGGGGCGAGGCCCTGGCGGCGCACGTGCATGCTCGAGGCGTTGACGCCGAGCGCGTACGTGATCATGTTCAACAGCTGCCGACGGTTGCCGACGCGGTGCGCCCGCCGCAACCACAGCGTGTCGTCGAGGTGCCGGTTGATGGACTCGGCGTCGTTGCGTCGCCGGTACAACACTTCGAGTCCGGATCGCCCGGCGGCATCTGTCGAACGTTCTCCGCCCGGTTGAACCAGCGCTTCGCATCTTCGACGTTCGCATGCAACCGCACCGTCACGACTCCCCCACCCAGATGCTCGGGGAGCCGGTAGTCGTTGCACCAACGGAACGTCCCGCGCTTGTCGGTGTTGCGGTGCGTGCGGACCCGATCGAGTGGCACGAACACCGGCTTGCCCAGCTCGGTCATTTCACCCAACCCGATCCGCCCACCCTGCGAGATCAACCGCACCTGCTGCTCGCCATCCGGTGTCCGGACCGTCTTCGTCTCGACGTACACCGTCTTCTCCGCCCGCTTGCGATCCTCTGCCGGCCGCTTCCGAATGCGTGAGCGTTGTTCTCTGGACGGAATGCTGCAGGCTTCGGCCAGTTCTGTGGTCTTGGTGAGTCAGTCGACCCAGCCGAGTTCACGAACGATCTGGTCTGCGACCATGAAGATGCGGTCGGCTTCGAACCCGGCGAGGACCAAACCACCGAGGCGTGTAACGAATAGGGACCGCCTACTGAGAGATCCGACGGACTGTTCCGAACCGTGCCGAACTCGACGTCGGCATCCAGCCCGGGACGAGATCGGTCAGGCTTGCTAGGTTGCGGCGATCTCTACGTGTCGAAAGGACCCCAATGAGCGCGATGGAGCCAGCCGAAGCGAGCAGACTGTTCGAGCGTTGTTTCGCTGACGGTGACCTGGAGGGCCTCATGGCCCTGTACGAGGACGACGCTGTCTTTCCCACCCCGCATGGCACCTCGACCGGGCACAACGAGATCCGTGCGACGCTCAAGGCATACCTCGATTCCGGCGCCAAGCTCGTGTTCGGTGAGTCGCTCGTCTTCCCTGCCGGGGACCTGGCGCTGATCCACACGCCGTGGACCATGCGGATGCCTGATGGGTCGAGCCCTGAGGGGGCAACCGCCGAGGTCGTCCGCCGTCAGCCTGACGGCAGCTGGAAATTCGTGATCGACAACCCGGATGGGACAGCACTGCTCCATCATGAGTGACGGGAACCGGCACCGCACCCGGTGTCGCCCGCGTCGCTTCCGTCACCTCAGGCTGCGCTCCATGAACCGCCAGTTGTGATGCAGTTCGCTGGGAACTTCTGCGCCCTCATAGATGGGCCGGTCTTGGAACCCCTCGGCCTCGTAGAGCCGGTGTGCCGACGCCATGAACGGGCCGGAGTCGAGCCGCATGCTCGCATACCCGTAGGACTCCGCGTCCGCGATCAGACGCCTCACGATGGTGGTTCCCAGCCCGCCGCCACGCTGGTCCGGCCGCACGAACACCCGCTTCATCTCCGATGCTCCATCGCTGGTGCGACGGACGCCGCCCATACCGACGACCCGCCCGTCGCGGTGAACGGTGTAGAACACGCCTTCGGGTGGCTCGGCCTCGCACAGCTTGTCCAGTGTGGCGACCACGTAGTCGGGGATCGGCTGTCCCAGGAGTGCTGGCAGGCTGATCCCGAAGTCGCGTTGGATGTTCGCATCCAGCCAGTCGAGGTACTCGACGTTGAGTTCCGTCAGCATCGCGTGATCGCGGTGGGCATCAGCGGACTCGAATGTGATCTCCATGCAACGCCCTCATGTCCGTCGTCGAGCATCGAAGCTTCGACAAGACCGTCTGTGTGAATCACCCGTTGGCGAGCGGCAACTCGATGCCCTGAGCAGCAAGTGCCACCGTACCCGAGAGCGGATCCTGCGAACTGCCCAAGCCTCGATGGCTCGTCCGGTCGAACACCGTGTCACGCGGGGTCCAGCGTTGCCGGAACTACTCGGAGGCCGCTGAGCCCCGTTGTAGCATCTCGTGGGTCACAGACACGGAGGGTCCATGAAGGTGTTGCGCGTGTCATTCGTCGGGGTCCGTTCGGGGAGCTTTGCTCCAACCGTCGACATGTTCCGTGATGTGCTTGGCATGGACGTTGCGTTCGAGCATCCCGGGTGGGCCGGTTTCCATCTGCCCTCTGGCGACCGGGACCTGCTCGAGGTCTTCGGTTCAGGAGATGTCGATGAGCGAGTGGTGCCCGCTGAGTTCGAGCACGGTGTGCTTGTCGCGTTCGCGGTCGACGACGTGATCAGTGCCAGGGAGGAACTCGCGATGGCTGGAATCGAACTCATCGGCGAAGTGGTGTGGGCGGCCGACGTCACGGGCGATCCGGCCGACCAAGGCTGGGGCTGGTGTTTCTTTCGAGCACCAGACAGCAACGTCTACGTACTCCAGCAAGACGGTGGCAGTCGCGACGACTGATCAGCGCCAGGTCTTCAGCGACGCGAGGCAGCCACGGTTGCGCGCGCTCGGATTACCGTTCGATCCATGACAAATGATGCGTTCCAGGACCTCGCCCGGCGGTACACGGCCGCATGGTGTTCGCACGATCCCACGTCGGTGGCGTCGTTCTTCGCCGAGAACGGTTCTCTGGCCGTCAATGGTCAGGAACCTGCGGTGGGTCGTTCGGCAATCGCCGATGTCGCACGGGGCTTCTACGAAGCGTTTCCGGACACGGTGGTCGTCATGGACCTCGCTCGACTCGCTGGGGATCGCGCCGTGTACATGTGGACGTACGAAGGGACGAACACTGGGACTGGCGGAACTGGTCACGCCGTACGTTTCGACGGGTGGGAACAGTGGACCCTCGACGACGACGGGTTCATCGCGGTCTCGGACGGTCGGTTCGACACGGTGGAGTACGAGCGGCAGTTGGCCCACGGGATCTGAACGGGCGCCGACGGCACTCGAACAACGGTCTGGGGGCACGGGGGTTCTCGCTGACGCCGATGCGGGCGTAGCATCGCGGGATGTCGTCGACCGAGGCGTACTTCGACACATCTGCATGGGAGTTGCCCGATGTGTTGTCAGGCGGGTCGCGCATGGTCCCGATCGCAACCCCAAGCGGAGAGTTCCGAGTGTGGACGAAGCGTGTCGGCACGAATGCCGATCTGAAGGTCCTGCTCCTCCACGGTGGGCCCGGAGCCTCCGACGAGCTGTTCGAGTGCTTCGACACGTGGTTCCCGCGCTCTGGTATCGAGTACTACTACTACGACCAACTCGGCTCGTACCGAAGTGATCAGCCCGACGATCCAACTCTGTGGAACCTCGACCGATTCGTGGACGAGGTGGAACAGGTCAGAGTTGCCCTCGGTCTCGATGCCAGCAACTTCGTGCTGCTCGGACAATCGTGGGGAGGTCTGCTCGCGCTCGAATACGCTCTCCACCACGGGGCGAACCTCAAAGGCCTGGTCATCTCCAACATGATGTCCAGTGCTCAGCTGTACAACCAGTACGCCGAAGACGTCCTGATGCCGACCATGGACCAGGCCGCGTTGAGCGAGATCAAGCAGTTCGAGGCCGAGGGCGACACCGACAATCCGAGGTATGAGCAGCTTCTCATGGAGCACCACTACCTGCTACACGTCTGTCGTCTCCCCCTCGACGAATGGCCTGACCCGGTGCAACGAGCGCTCGCACACATCAACCCGTCGGTCTATGTTCCGATGCAGGGTCCGAGCGAACTCGGCCTCAGCGGCACCCTGCTGGACTGGGACCGATCGGGCGACCTCGGAAGCATCGATGTGCCGACCCTCACCATCGGCGCGACGCACGACACCATGGACCCACACCACATGCGCTGGATGTCAGAGCAGCTCCCGCAAGGCAGCTACCTGCACTGCCCTGACGGCAGCCACCTGTCGCAGTACGACGATCCGCAGCACTACTTCCCAGGCCTGATCGACTTCCTGCGCACCCTCTGACCTTCGAGCGGAAGAGCATCCCGCCGCCCACGCACGTCTCCGAGGTCTGGCCAGGTCGGGCGATCACCTTCACGTGCCCAAGCCCCGTCCTCTGACGAGGCGTCGCACGATGTGGAGAAACGATTGGTGGACGCCTCACCTCCACAGGCATAGCCCACCCCAGCAGCGCACTCGGTAATCGCGTCGCCAACCCGCCTGTGGGTGGCGCACGTGTGCCCAGAGCGAATCGTCCACGGTGCAGCGATGTACCTTTGCGTCATGAGCGCAGACGTGTCAGTCAGCCGCGACGTCGCGGCCTCCGCCGACGCTGTGTGGGAGATGGTGTCCGATCTTCCTCGCATGGCGGAGTGGTCACCGGAGAACGAGGGTGGCGCCTGGATCAAGGGCGCGACCAGACCCGCTCCCGGCGCCGCGTTTCGGGGCTCGAATCGACATGGTGGCAAGTCATGGAAGACCGTCGCGAAAGTCGTCGACGCAGAGCCGGGGCGCCGGTTCTCGTTCCGCGTGACGGCGATGGGCCTCCCTGTCGCCCTGTGGGCGTACGACATCACACCGACGGAGAGTGGATGCACGGTCACCGAGAGCTGGACCGATCTGCGACTGGGATTCTTCAAGCCGCTCGCCGCGAAGGCGACCGGCGTGTCCGACCGGGCCGCCCACAACGAGTCAACGATGGAGCAGACGCTCGCCAACCTCGCTGCCGCTGCGGAATCGTCCAGCTGACCGCAGTCGCCGGCGTCCCGGACGGCGGTGCCACGATCGCACGATGCACACGCAAAGCCCGCCCGTACCTGCTCGCCGCCATTGAACGTGGGTTGATCGACAGTCCGGACGGGTCGGTGAACTCGGTCTCTTGCATGAGGCTCACCCGAGGCGACGGCTGCCAGCGGATCGAGATGGGCGACCGCGGTGCGGTCCACGTCGACCATCTCGACCGGTGGCGAGGGTGGTCGAGATCGCCTCAATCTGTGGTCACAATCCGTGCATCGGAGGCGACCAGAGTGTCAGGAACGCGATCCGTTGATCGTTCGCCGGATCCCGTCGAACACCGAACAGATCGACACGCACAATCCCGAGCCCGACGACAGGCTGTCGCCACAGCACGATGCCTCTTTGTTGTCAAGTGCTGAGTTCGGCCTGGTTCGTGGCGCGTGGGGTGGTGCCTCTGGCGGGGCCGGAGGTGTGGTCGTAGGGTCGTGGTCGGGTCCGGGAGTGACTGATCCGAAGAGCCGGCCGTAGTCGCGTCCCGGACCGTGGTAGGGGAGGGCCGATCAGCTGCGGGCGTGGGCGGCGCCTGATTTGGGTTCGTCGAGCTCGCGCCTCTTTCGAGCCACACCCCGGATCAGAACACCGGCCGGCAGACAGATCGAAGCAAGGCCAACCCGAAGGCGACAGGCCCCTGGCAGAGTCACACCGACCGGCGCTCCGAACGCTACGACAACCGCCGCGACGCACACCCAGCATCAATCAGGCCATTACGTGACGCGAGATGGCCCCGACCGGCAGGATCGTCGCCCGGTAATCCCGAACCCGATGCCGTTGCTCTCCTGCCAGAGCTGGCACGGTATCGGACTGATACCATGTCGCGATGGCCATGACGCTGCGACTCACCGAAAGTGAGCAAGAAGGACTGAAAGCCCGCGCCGACGCCGAGGGAATCTCCATGCAAGAGGCAGCACGGCGAGCCGTGCGCGAGTTCGTCGCCCGCAGCGATCACCGAGACCGAGTCGCACGCTCCGCTGATTTGATCATGGACACCCACAGCGACGCCTTACGTCGGCTCGGCGAGTGAACGAACCGGTCGAGTTCCTCGACCTCGATGACGTCGTCGGCTTCGCAATCGCACTGCTCGGTGATCCTGCGCCGATTCGCGACATCGGACTTCTCGGCTCCGCCGTAGCCCGCCCGCAGACGACTGCGTTCGGCGAGGACGCCTACCCGGACATCTGGACCAAAGCTGCCGCACTGCTGCATTCGATCGTCAAGAACCATGCCCTCGTCGACGGCAACAAGCGCCTCGGATGGTTGGCCACCGCAGTCTTCCTCGAGATCAACGGCGTCGGGATCTCACGCGCCAGCAACGACGACGTCTACGACCTCGTGATCGACGTCGCCGCCGGCCAGCCGACCGTCGACACGATCGCCAAACGGCTCCGCCAACTCGCCTCATAGCACCCGCACAAATTCACCTGTCTCACGCCGGGCTGGATGTGCGACTTCGGCCCTTCATGCCGGTGATGTTGTCAAGTGGGTGGTGTCCGATGCCGGCGATGCGTGCGCAGGCGGCGACGGCGCGCGAAACGCTGAACCGGTTGAGGACGCGACCGTCGTTGGAGATGAGTCGGCCGGGCCGAGAGCCTCATGACGGTGGCGGTGGGATGACCCCCTCGTCGAACAGCAACTGGGTCGCACGTCGTGCCTCGCGGATCATGTGTCGAGCCTGCTCGGCCAGCACCTCGGGAGTCGTGTCGAAACGGGCAAGTCCCTGCCGTTGCGCTTCGACCGCTGTCGCAACGGCGATCTCCGGGACGACCTCCCATTCGGCCATCGTCGGGAGCAGACCGTGCTCGAGACCGCGGCGTCGCGCATAGCCGGCGAGCACCTCGGCTGCGGCCAGCGCCATCTCGTCGGTGATGCGGCGGGCGCGTACGTCGAGCACGCCGCGGAAGATGCCGGGGAAGCCGAGCGAGTTGTTGACCTGATTCGGGAAATCGGAGCGTCCGGTCGACACGACCCGCGCACCGGCCTCGGTGGCATCCCACGGCCAGATCTCCGGGGTCGGGTTGGCGCACGCGAAGACCACGGCGTCGTCCGCCATCGCCGACACCCACTCCGGCTCGATCGTGCCGGGGCCGGGGCTCGAGAACGCCAGGCAGACGTCGGCGCCGCGGAGCGCGTCGGCGACGTCGCCGGTCTGCCGGTCGGCGTTGCTCTCCAGACACACCTTCCACTTGTCGGGGAAACGGTCCTGCTGCAGCTCGATGTCGCTGCGCCCCGGATGCAGGATGCCGCCGCGGTCGCAGGCAACGATCCGGCCGGGGTCGACGCCGGCCGACGGCAGCAGCCGGTACACCGCCATGTTGGCGGCACCGATTCCGACGAGCGCGATCCTGACCTCGTGGATCGACTTCTGGACGATCTCCAGCGCGTTGCGCAGCGCCGCCACGACGACGGTGGCCGTCCCCTGCTGATCGTCGTGCCAGACCGGGATCGACAAGCTGTCGCGGAGCCGGTCGAGCACCTCGAAGCACGTCGGTTGCGAGATGTCCTCGAGGTTGATCCCGCCGAAGGACGGTTGCAGCGCCTCGACGACGGCGACGAGTTCGTCCGCCGACGACGTGTCGACGCAGATCGGTACGGCGTCGACCCCACCCAGGTACTTGAAGAGCAGGGCCTTGCCCTCCATCACGGGAAGGCCCGCCTCGGGCCCGATGTCGCCGAGGCCGAGCACCCGTGAGCCGTCCGACACGATCGCGACCGTGTTGGCCCGGTTGGTGTGCGACCACACCGCCTCTGGGTCAGCGGCGATCGCTCGACTCGCCGCAGCGACGCCGGGCGTGTACCAGATGGCGAAGTCATCCAGACCGCGCACCGGGCACTTCGGCATCATCTGCACCTTGCCCCGATAGTGAGGGTGGAGGCGCAGCGCCTCGTCGGCCGGACCCTCGGTGCTCCGCTGGATCTGCGTCGACTCCATGACTTCGGCGTAACAGTCGACGTCGCCGCGTTGCCAGAGGCGAACGTCAGGACGCGAACGATGTCCGCCTACGGCTCCGACCGTGCCGACGCCCGAGCGTGCGAAGGCGGGCAGCACAACGGGGACCGGTTCTGCTCCTGATCGGCCACCACCGGATCACATTCGGACACGCTCGTTCGTCGGGTCGTACATCGACCGCAACGAAGCCCGGGCGCCAACCCGTTCGCCGGCGACGACGATCTCGAAGTTGCCGGCGCGCACGAGGTCGCCCGTCACACCGTCGGCGTGCTCGACGTAGCCGAACCCCATCGCCCCACCGAGCGTGTGCCCGTAGGCCCCCGACCGGACGTACCCGACGGGGTCACCATCGAGCAGGATCGGCTCCTCACCGTGGAGCAACGGTTCCGGGTCGCCGAGCAGGAACTGCACCAACCGGTTGCGGTACGGCCGCTGCTCGTACTGGGCCAGCAAGGCGTCCCGGCCGACGAAATCGCCCGGCTTGTCGAAGTCGACCGCGAACTTCAACCCCGCCTCGAGCGGCGAGTCGGAGTTCTCCATGTCGAGGCCGTAGTCGAGCCGGCCGGCCTCGGTGCGGGTGCTCTCGAGCGTGGCCATGCCGGCATGGGCGAGACCGTGCGTGGCACCGATCTCGACGAGCCGGTCGTACACACCGGTGGAGAACTCGGTGGGCACGAACAGCTCCCACCCCAGCTCACCGACGAAGCTCATCCGGACCGCGAGCGCCCTCGCGTGATGGAGGTCGATCTCCTGAGCCGTCAGGTACGGGAACGCAGCGTTCGACAGGTCGGCCGTCGTCAGCTCGGCGAGCAGATCCCGCGAGTTGGGACCTTGCACGCTGAGCAGTGCCCAGCCCGACGTGACATCGGTGACGTGGGCACGCGAGCCGTCGCCGATGGAGCGAACCAGCATCGATTCGACCCGGCGGTGGAATGCCTCGGCCGCGACCACCTGGAACCGGTCGTCGGCCAGGCGGGTGATCGTCACGTCGGCCATCACCCCGCCGCGCTCGTTCATCCACTGCGTGTACACGCAGCGACCCACCGGCACGGCGACGTCGTTGCCCGACAACCGGTTCAGTACCGACTCGGCGTCGGGCCCCCGCACCAGGAACTTCGACATCGCCGACATGTCGAACAGGCCCACCGCCTCTCGTACCGACCGATGTTCGGCGGCGTGATACTCGAACCAATCGGGGCGGCCGTAGGTGTACCGGAACTCGATCTCGGCATCGATCGGCGCGAAGTACGACGCGTTCTCCCAACCCGACGACTCCGCGAACCGGGCACCCGCCGTCACCAGTCGGTCGTGGAGCGGTGACCGACGGACGCCACGCGCCGTGCTCGGCTGGGAGTACGGCCACGAACCCGTCGAGTGGAGCCGGCCCAGCAGCTCGACGCTCCGCTCGGTGAGGTACGACCGGTTCGTCTGCCAGCGCTGGAGGCGTGCGATGTCGACGCCGGTCACGTCGACCGGCGGCTCCCCGTCGACGATCCAGCTCGCCATGATCGAACCGGCTCCGCCACCGGTGAGGATCCCGAGCGAGTTGAACCCGGCCGCCACGAAGAACCCGTCGAGTTCGGGCGCCTCCCCCATCAGGAACCCGTTGTCCGGCGTGAAACTCTCGGGGCCGGTGAAGAGCTTGCGGACGCCCACGTCGCCGAGGCCCGGCAGGATCTCCATCGCATACTCGAGGAACGGGGCGAGCCGATCCCAGTTCGACGGGATCTCACCGAAGCTGAAGTCGTCGGGGATCCGTTCGGTCGACCACGGCGCCGCGACCGGTTCGAACAGACCGACCATCAGGCCACCGGTCTCCTCGCGGTAGTACGCGAAACGGTCGGGATCCTCGAAGATCGGCAGGTCGGGGGAGACGCCGTCGATCGGCTCGCTGATGAGGTAGGCGTGCTCGATCGCCTGGAGCGGCACGGAGACACCTGCCATCGCGCCGACCTGCCGCGCCCACATACCGGCACAGTTGACGACGAACTCCGCTTCGATCGTGCCCCGTTCGGTGACGACGCCCGTCACCCGTCCGGCGTCTCGTTCGATCCCGGTGACCGGCGCCCCCTGCACGATGCGAACGCCGCCCGCCCGCGCTCCGGTGGCCAGCGACATCGCCACGTTGTACGGGTCCGCACGCCCCTCGCTCGCCGTGAAGAACCCGCCGATCACACCGCTGGGGTCGATGTGGGGCCACAGCTCGGCGACTTCCCGCGCGGAGACCTCCTCACGCTCGATCCCCATGAGCCGGAGGAAGTCGGCCTCCCGCCGCAACTTGTGCATCCGATCCGGGTTGCTCGCCGTCTGCAGATACCCGACGGGCTTGAAGCCGGTGGACTGCCCGGTCTCCTCCTCCAACACTGCGTAGAGATCGGTCGAGTACTTGGTCATCCACGCCAAGGTCTCGGTGGTCATGCCACCCGACACGATCAGGCCGGCCGCATGCCAGGTCGTGCCCGACGTGAGCTGGTCGCGCTCCAGCAGCACGACGTCGGTCCAACCCAGCTTGGCGAGGTGGTAGGCCACGCTGGTTCCGATCACCCCTCCACCGATGATCACCACCTGTGCCCGATCCGGCAGGGCTGTCTCGACACTGGCACCGCTCATGGCCGCCATGCTGGCACGGAATACACGAGGGGTGCGCGTGCCTCGACGGCGTCGCCACCATCGAGGAGGGCCTTGCGAACCCTTGCGGTGCGCAACGTTCCCTGGGCACTCGGACCCTGGCCGATGCACCGCGCACCGGATTCGATGGGACCATGCAGGCGCGTCCGCGAGGCGACGAGCACTCGTCCATGCCGGCCTCACCGATCATCTCGCTCGGCGGCGTCGAGAAGATCTACCGGACCGGCAGGGTCGAGTTCCCGGCATTGCGCGGCGTCGACCTCGACGTCGCTCCCGGTGAGCTCGTCGCCATCGTCGGGCCGAGCGGGAGCGGCAAATCGACCGTTCTCAACGTGATCTCGGGCATCGACCGGCCAACCGCCGGAGATGTCGTGGTCGCGGGGCACGACCTCCTCGAGCTCGATGAGGAGCAGCTCGCAGCATGGCGCGGCGAGCAGGTCGGGATCGTGTTCCAGTTCTTCCAACTCCTCCCCACCCTCACGGCCCGCGAGAACGTGATGCTCCCGCTCGACTTCGCGTCGATCGGGTCCGTACGCGAGCGGTCTGACCGAGCGAGCGAGCGCCTCGCCCGGGTTGGCCTCGGCGACCGGCTCGACCACTTCCCTGCCGAACTCTCCGGCGGTGAGCAGCAGCGCGTCGCCATCGCCAGGGCGCTCGCCTGCGACCCGCCGATCCTGGTCGCCGACGAACCGACGGGCAACCTCGACACCGACACGGCAGATGAGATGTTCGCCGTCCTCGACACGGTGAATGGCGACGGCACCACCGTCGTCTACGTCACCCACGACCGTCGCCTCGCCGACCGCGCCCACCGCATCGTGTCGATCCGTGACGGACGAGTCGTCGGCGACGATCGACGATGATCTCCGCACGCGCGCACCACGCCATCCGACAGTTGACGCGCCGCCGCGGCCGGTCGATCCTCACGATCATCACCATCGCTGTGGCGATCGCCGGGGTGTGGATGTTCGCGATCCCGGGCAATGTGCGCGCTGTCCTCGCCGACCGCGTCGAGACCGACGCAATGCACACCGCGCGGCTCGCCCCGAACGCCGCCCCGCTCGACGCAGGCCAGCTCGCCCGGCTCCGTGCGGTCGACAACGTCGCCGCGCTCGACACCCGCACCCTCGCCCGCGACGACATGCGCGTCGAAGGTCGCGTCGAGGGTGTGATCCTCGTGGGCGTCGACGACTTCGACCAGCAGTCCGTCAACATCGTCTCGCTCGGGCAGGGCGGATTCCCGGAGGGCAGCGGCCAACTCGTCAGCGACGACAGCAACGCCACGACGGGACGCCTCGGAGCAGCGGTGGGTGACACGATCGAGCTGCGAACCCACACCGGGAGGTGGGAAGCGTTCGAGGTCGCCGGTCGTGGCGGCACCGTTCGGTACAGCAGCGAGGTTGCGAACGATGCGCCCGTGCTCTACCTGTCGAGCGCAGACGTGCAACGGATCATGGGGTACCCCGCGGCCAACTCGATCGACGTCCTCGCCGAGGACCCGTCCCCCGCGGCGGTCGACACGATGGTGACCGAGCTTCGTACGGTGCTCACCGACGAGCTCCCCGACATCTCCTACTGGGACGTGCTCGAGGTGTGGCGGCCCGGCACCTGGCCCGGCTCGGAGGACATCGGGAACTTCGTCGTCGTGTTCTACACGATCGCCGCCGTCGCCCTGGTGGCCGCCCTCGTCATCATCTTCACGACGATGAACACGATCGTTCGCGAGCAGACCCGTGAGATCGGCGTGATGAAGGCGGTCGGCGGCACCCCGCGCGCCATTGCGGTGGGCTACCTGAGCGCCGCGCTCGTGCTCGGGACGGTCGGCACCGCGATCGGCATCGGCATCGGGATCCCGCTCAGCAACCGGCTGATGCAGTTCATGAGTTCCGAGTTCGGCGGGACCAGCGTCGGCTGGGTCATCAGTGGACTGGCCGTCGTCCTCAGCTTGGCGCTCGGACTCGGCGGCACTGCGCTGGCGTCGATACCCGCCGTCCGGCACGCCGCGCACATCACCGTCCGCCAGGCGATCGAGGACCACGGCGTGCTCGCGTCCTACGGGACCCGTCCGCTCGACCGCGCTGCCGCCCGGTTCCCGCTGACCTCGCGTCGCAGCCAGATGGGCATCCGCAACGCGACGCGGCGTGTCGGTCGGACGGTGGCGACCGCGGTGCCGATCGGACTCGCCGTGGCGACCCTGCTCGGGTTCGCCGGCGTGCTGCTGACCGTCGTCGAGGAGGACCTCCGCACCTTCGATCTCGAGGGCGCAGACCTGATCCTGTGGAACCGCTCCCCGGGCCTCGACGCGCGCGCCGGAGAGTTGATCAACGCCGTTCCGGAGGTCGCCTTCGCCCACCCGATGACCTACAGCAGCGTCGAACTCGACGGCGAGAAGTACGTGTGGGGTCTCCCCGCCGTCAGCACCTACGACAACGAGCTGATCGCCGGCCGGTGGTACTCGGAGGAGGAGGACCAAGCCGCCGCCCGCGTCGTCGTGGTCGGCGAGGCCACCGCCAACCAGAACGGGATCGGCGTGGGCGACGTCATCACCGTGGAGACGCGAGGCGGCCCACTCGGGCTCGAGGTCGTCGGCATCGATGGCCAGCTGGTCAACGACGGCCAGGGGCTGTTCATCCCCTTCAGCACGGTGCTCGACTACGAGGGACGCACGACCGGCAACTGGTGGGTCCGCACCGTCGATCGAGATCCGGCGACCGTCGACGCCGCCGCCACGGCGATCCACGAGACGCTGGAATCGCAGGGCTACCAGCTCGAGTCGAGCCGCCGCTACATCGATCGCGACCAGAACGTGCGCGAGAACCGGCTGATCGTGACCGTGGTGATGGCGATGGGGCTGCCGATCGTGGCGATCGGGATGATCGGTCTCGTCAGCGCCACCGCGAGCAACGTCCTCGACCGGACTCGCGAGATCGGCATCCTGCGCAGTATCGGCGCCCGCCGGCGTGACCTGCGGGTGATGTTCCGCGCTGAGGGCCTGGTGATCGGCGTGCTCGGCTGGCTGATGGGCATCCCGGCCGGCTACGCGATGGCGCGGCTCATCCTCTACGTGTTCGAGCGTCGGTTCGACGCCGCGTTCCGTTTCCAGTTCCCGCTGTGGACGATCGCCATTGCGCTCGCCGTCACCCTGGTGATGACCCTGGTCGTGATGCGGTTCCCGCTCCGCAGGGCCGTGCGCCTCTCGCCGGGCTCGGCCCTTCGCTACGAGTAGCGCGACTCGAGACGATCTGCGGGATCAGGCAGAACGCGACAACCCTGGCGAACGGCCTCGGCATCGACCGGTGCCGAGTTCTGACGTCGCCGACCGTCACGAACGCCAGCGAAGGGTCGACACGATCGCTCCGGCGGCATCCGCCGCTTCGTCGAACTCCTCGACCGGAGCATCGACCCACACCACGAGCACCCCGCCCGGCGTCATGACGACGTGTGCGTCGTAGCGGCGATCGACGCCGCTCGCCGAGAGGAACGTGCCGGGCCCCAGTTTGAATCCCGCCAGGGTCATCCCGAGCTCGCTCTGCATTCGCACGACACGCGACCGATAGCCACCGATCGCGCCGTCTTCGACGCCGAGCAGGCGAGTCTGAACCAAGCCGGCCGTGAGGTCCTCGACGACCGACTCGACCGTCAACAGCGACGGCGACGACACCAACCGGAGCATCGCGGGCTCACCGGCATCGTCACCAGACCCCAACGAGAGCTCGATCGCCTGAGGCGAGTCCGTCGCCAGGCGAACGTCGAGACCGACATCGTCGGGGACGATCAACGTGAAGGGCATCCTGAACGACTCCGACTCGAGAGGCCTCCCGGCGACATCCACTGGAGTCGGCTCTTCGATCGCTCCCAACTCCTGCGCGATGTCGCCATCGGAGTCCGACGCCGGCATCAACCACAGCAGGCCGGCACCGAGGGCGGCGATCAGGCCGACCACGGCCGCAGCGACGAGCCAGGAATGCTGCGGCCGTGCCGGTCGACGACCGTCGTCGATCGTCTCCAAGCGCTGCCGCACCGCTTCACGCAACTCGGTCGGATCGGGGCCTGCCTCGGCACGTTCCTGCAGGTGTCGCCGCAGTTGCTGTTCGAGTTCGGTCATGTCGCCACCATCACCTGCATCTTCTTCAGCGCCCGGTGGACCAGCGACTTCACCGTGCCTCGACGGCACCCGAGCACGGCAGCGGTCTCCGCGTGCGAGTAGTCGAGGTAGTACGTCAGCACGATCGCCACCCGCTCGCGGTCGGACAGCTCGGCCAGGAGGTCGTCGACGTAGTCGTCATGTGCACTCGTCACCCCCGCCGACGAGGTCGGCACCACACGGTCGACCCAGATCCGGCGCCGCCGAGTCTGGTCTCGCAACCGCCGTCGGCACTCGTTGACCACCGTGGTTCGCAACCAGCCACCTGGGCTCTCGAGACCGTCGATGCGATCCGCGAGCCGCACGAACGAGGTCATGACGACATCCTCCGCTTCCGGGCTGGCGCCGAGAAACACGCGTGCCAGCTTCACCATGCCGTCGAACTCCGATTCGAAGACGAACGCAAGCCGGTCGTGCATCTGCACCTATGCCATCAGACGAACGTGATCGATTCAATGATCGGGGCCGCGTTCGCGACGATCAGGTCGAAGTCGAACTCGTGTCCGGAGAGCGACACCGCGAGCAGTCGATCGTCCACCGGGACGAGGTAGATCAGGAACTCGCGTGGTCCCGTGGCCATCGCCATCGACGTGTCGTCCGACACCGGGATCGAGAAGCTTCCGTTGGCGGTCGAGTTCGACGAACCGCGCAGCACGGTGACCTCGTCACCGCGGAACACGCCGACGTCCCGGGTGAAGGTGAAGTGATCGTTCTCAGCCGCGTAGGCATCGAGGCGAGCGACGAAGTCGTCGACCGTGGTGCCCGCCGGCACGGTCGTGAACGAGATGCCCGGCTGGAGAGCGTCACCGACGTCAGCGTTGCGAGCGGCCACGTTGAGGATGTTCACCGTCGACCAGGTGTTGGCCTGAAACACCCTCCACCTGCCATCGGACCCATCGGCCGGGATCGTGTAGGTCAGCGGGATGTCGAACCCCTCTGCGAGATATGTCCAACCTGCGGTGAGCGTCATCCCTTCACGGAGCGACACCGGGTCGGCCGGCACGGTCGTCGGTGGAGCGGTCGACGACGTATCGGGCGGCGGCGGATCGGTCGACGGAGCGGTCGACGCCGGGATGGGCGCGATCGTCGCGTCGGCAGCGACACCGGCGTCGTCGGGATCGGAACAGCCCGAGACCACCAGCGCTGCGGCCGCTGCCACCGTCAAGATCCTGGAAAATCGAAGTGCTCGCATCGCGGTCTCCTTTGTGTCTTTCTCCTTCGATCCCCCAGCACCTCGATCGGTTGCATCAGATCTGCAGCCGCCGCGCAGCTGCTCATCAGCCAGTCGTGCGCCGCCCGGGCCTCGGCAGCCACCATCGCTGACCGCTCCGCTGCCAGCCACGAGGCTTGACGCGACCAAATATTACATTTACGTTACGGTCACTGCGCGGGGGCAAACGGAAAGGTCACCACATGACACTGCTGAGTGCCGTCGACATCGGAAACGTCGCCCTCCCGGCGGCACAGGCCCTGGGGCGGATCCTGGTGGTCGTGATCGCCTCGGTCGCCGCCATGCGCATCGCTCGTGTGCTGATCGGCCGGGTCGACGACAACCGGTTCCGCGAACAGCTCATGTTCTTCGTGCCCAAGATCGTTGCCGTGGTCGTCGGTGTCGTCGGCCTCTCGGCGATCGGGATCGACGTGTCGGGGATGGCAGCGATCATGGCGACCGTCGGCGTCACCGGCGCCGTCGTCTTCACACCGGTCGGCCAGAACTTCGTGGCGGGCGCCATGATCCGCATCGACGACATCTATCAGGACGGCGAAGCCGTCACGGTCGGCGAGCTCCACGGCAAGGTCGTCTACCGGTCGTTGCTGCGGACCGAGCTCGAACTCCCCGACGGTTCCAAGGCGTGGGTACCGAACTCCGTCTTCCAGGAGAACCAGGTGCTCAACCACAGCCGGATGGGTGGATGGCGCGTCTCGGTCCAGGTGCCCCTCGACCGCGCCTCTGACCGGGCGACGGCTCAGACGGTGATGGACGACGTCGTCGCCTCGCTCGACTGGAACAGCCCGGGCAAACACGCATTCGTGGCATTCGACTACGTCGGCAGCGAAGCCATGTTCTTCACCGCATACGCCTGGATCGACGACCGCACACAGGAGCCCTGGTACCGCGGACTCCTGCTCAGCGCGCTGGTCGATGCACTCGAGGACGCCGGTGTCTCGGTCGGGCAGACGACCAATCTCTCGCTCGCATCGAGTCGGCGCGATGCTGACCTCCCAGTGGTTCGCGAGCAGGTGTGAACGCCCGATGACATGTCCGTATCGCACCGCCACCACACCCCATCGGAGTTCGCGAAGGGCGGACCGTCCGAGTTTCGCTCCTCGCCGAAGTCTCACTGAGAGTGCTGCCCGATTCGACGCACGGTGAGAACTGGTCTATGGTCCGGCGACGACTAGCGGTGCACCATGCGCTCGGGGGAGCGCTGGAACGGTCGCCGCACTGGGGGAACCATGCGTTCGACGACGAAGACGATCCGGTTGACCCTTGCGGCGGCCCTCGTGGCGGGCACCGTGATCGCCACGCACACCACGTCCAGCGCCGTGCCCAATGCCGCGGCCACGGTGATCGACGACTTCGAGGACGGCGACGCGTCCGACTGGGGATTCTTCGGTGGCAACGCCGCCGGCGGCGGTGGCGGTGCACTCGACGACCGCCCGTACGAGGGCGCCTTCTACCTGAGCACCGGTTGGGGCGGGCAGGGCACGGCGAGCGGCTTCTACGGCGGCGGGTCCAAGAACTTCGCCGACGTGGCGCAGGTGACCCCGCCTGCCGAACCGTGGTTCAACGTGTGGGTGCTCAACCAGAGCAACGCCACCGTCGACGGATACACCTTGGAGATCACGCTGCGCGAGGACCTCGACGGCAACGGTTGGACGAACGGCGCCGAGGATTCCTTCCGGCTCGACACCTCGTTCAGCTCGTCGGACTTCGACGATGCGTGGACGCTCGTCAGTGCGCCGCTGAGCGGCTTGACCGACCTCGGAACCGGCGGTGATGGCACGTTCGACGGCAACCTCGACGAGATCGTGATCGTGATCGCCGGTGTGACGGGAACCGATACCTCGACCGTCGAGGTCGATTTCGACCAGTTCGCGTTCAGCTCCGGCGGCCCCCTCGCGCTCGACGACGTCGTGTTCGACGACATGGATCACGGCAACCCGTTCGGCAACGGGTGGTTCGCGTTCAACGGCGCCGTCGGCGGCGGCGGCATCGCACCGAACAACATCGACGTCCCACCGTCGGACGGCGGGGCGTTCTCGCTCGAGAGCGGGTGGGGTTCGGGCGGCACGCCCGGCTTCTACGGAGGGTTCGGCCGCACCGCGCCGACCGACGCGTCGGGGACCGAGTACTTCAACTTCTGGATCAACCCCGACGGCGGCCAGGAGTACACCCTCGAGATCAACCTGCAGGACGACGACAACGGCGACGGCGCGATCAACCCACCCGACGACGACGAGTTCCAGTACGACTGCGTCATCGGCGCCGCCGGGCCGTGCGCGGTGAGCGGCGGCGGGTGGCAGCTGGTGTCGATCCCACTTACGGACTTCTTCGACGACGGCAGCTTCCTCTTCGGCGGCAACGGCATCCTCGACCCGACCCCGACGAACCGTGGCGGCAACGGTGAGCTGATCAGCGCCGTGATGGCGGTGATCGGCACCGGCACCGACGTCAACTTCCGCACGGACAACTGGGCGTTCACCCTCGGGCCACCCGTCGCCGGCGCGCCCACGACGATCATCGACGACTTCGAGTCGGGCATCGCCCCCGCCACGCCATGCGCGCCCAGCTCACCGCCGCTCGGCTTCTGCACGTTCAACGGTGCCGGCAGCAGCGTGGCGCTGTCGAACCCCGCCACGCCACCTGCTCCGGTGCTCCCCGCTGCCCCCGCGCCGAACAGCGTGCTGCAGGTGGACGTGGACTCGACGTCGTTCGCCGGGTTCATCCACGGCTTCTCGAACCCCCCGACGCTCGACGCCTGGATCCCCCAGGACTGGTCGACCAGCGAGGGCATCGCGTTCTGGATGTACGGGGTGAACTCCGGGAGCCAGATGTTCATCGACATCCTCGACAACCGCAACCCCGGCTCGACGACCGACGACGCCGAGCGCTGGACGGTTGCCTTCCTCGACGACTTCACCGGGTGGCAACTGCTCGAGTTCCCGTTCGCGTCGTTCACCCGCAAGGAGATCGGCAACGGCGCGCCGAACGACGGGCTCGGCCTGTTCGAGATGCACGGGTATGCGTTGGGCGTTCTCAACACCGGTGGCCCGCAGACCTACTACGTCGACGACGTGAGCCTGTACGGCGTCGCCGCGCCGCCCGCCCTCGCCGTCCAGTTCTCGCAGCAGAACACGTTCATCGAGGAGGGCACGACCGGCGACATCGGCGTCAAGCTCAACCGGCCGATGGGCACCGAGGACCCTGCCCAGGTCAGCATCGACTTCGCCACCGAGCGCGCCAATGCGACCGCCGGCGAGGACTACACGCCGACCTCGGGCACGCTCACGTTCGTCAACGGCGGCCTGACCGAACTGTTCTTCCCGATCGAGACGTTCGACAACACCAAGTTCACGGGCGACAAGCAGATCGTCGTCAGGCTCACCAACCCCGTCGACGTCGAGCGCGGTGCCCTGTTCCAGGGTTCGGCGCTGATCGAGGACAACGACCCGTTCGACCCCGACCTGCTCGACGACTTCGAGCAGGGCGCGTTCCTCTGGGACACCGATGGGCTCGTCGACCTCGACGCACGGTCCGTCGGGGTCGGAGACACCGACGAGCGACCCGGCCAGGACCGCTACGAGAACGTCGGCGTGGCGTCGGTGCCCGAAGCCGGGCCGTCCTACCAGGCAGAGGTGCAGGGTGTCGTCGACGGCCTGAACGCGCTCCTCCCGGCGAGCAGCTCCAAGGTCGGCAAGCGCATCGAGAAGGCAATCGACCGCCTCGAGGACGCTCTCGCCCCGCGCAACTGGGCCAATGGCTCCTTCCTGGACGACAAGGACGGCAAGAAGTTCTTCGATCGAGCCCGTCAAGCGGTCCAGGAGCTCGACAAGATCACCAACGACGGCGGCCCGGAAGCCGAGGCCGCCCTGGCCGCGATCGACGAACTCGTCGTCATCGCCGATGCGTTGGCGAGCAACCAGATCGACGTCGCGGAGCGCAATGGCGTCGATCCGAAGCAGATCGCCAAGGCCCAGAAGGAGTACGGCAAGGCCGCAGACGAGCTCGCCAAGGGCAAGCCCGACAAGGCAGTCGAGCACGTTCGCAAGGCGTGGGACCGGGCCACCAAGGCGATCGAGGAGCTGATCGAGGACGGCCCGCCGCTCACGACGGCGTCACTCGTCCGCGACTTCCCGATCGGCCAGGACTGGACAGGGACCGAGAGTCTCGACTTCTGGTTCAACGGGACGGGCAGTGGTGAGGAGGTCACCGTCAACCTCAAGGACAATCGCGCCCCCGATCCCGGACCCGCCGGCTGGACGTTGGCATGGGCCGACGAGTTCGACGAGCCGGCGGGCACCCTGCCGAACCCGGCGAACTGGGCCTACGAGATCGGCGACACGACGCCCGACGGAAAGAACGGGTGGGGCAACGAGGAGCTGCAGTACTACACCGACGATCCGGACAATGCGGCGACCGACGGCAACGGCAACCTCGTGATCACCCTCGACCAGGCCGACGGCACCCAGGAGTGCTACTACGGCCCGTGCGAGTTCGAGTCGGCCCGCCTGATCACCCAGAACAAGGCGGAGTTCGCCTACGGGCGGATCGAGTCCAGGCTGCAGGTTCCGACCGGCGGCGACGGCCTGTGGCCGGCGTTCTGGAGCCTCGGCACCGACATCACGTACAACCCGTGGCCGGGCGCCGGCGAGATCGACGTCATGGAGTACGTCAGCCGGATCCCGAACGAGATCTTCGGCACGATCCATGGCCCGGGCTACAACGGTGGCGGCAGCTTCAGCGGCATCTACGACTTCGGTGAGCGGGTGGACCTCGGCTACCACACGTTCACGGTCGAGTGGGAGCCGAACCTGATCACCTGGTACGTCGACGGCATCCAGTACCACCAGGCACAGCCCTCCGACGTGCCCGGTCCGTGGGTGTTCGAGAAGCCGTTCTTCCTGCTGCTCAACTTCGCCATCGGCGGCAACTTCGGTGGCAACATCGATCCTGCGAACACGTACCCGCAGGAGTACCTGGTCGACTACGTCCGGGTGTACCAGGGTCCCGACTCTGCCGAACGTTTCGAGACGACGTTCACCGACGCCGTCTCGGGTTGGCAGCAGGTGTCGATCCCGATCACCGACTTCGTCCGCAGCGCCGACCAGCCGGCCGGTGCCCCGGACGACGGGCTGACGCTCTCCGACGTCTGGGGCTACGGCTTCGACCTGCCGTACGCTGCCGCGGGCACGTACCAGATCGACGTCGTGCAGCGCACGCCGATCCCGCCCCCGACCGAAGTGGTCGTGACGAGCCTCGACGACAGCGGGCCGGGCTCGCTGCGCGAAGCGCTGTCGCTGATCGCCGACGGTGGCACGATCAGGTTCGACCCGTCGTTGTCCGGCGGCACGATCGTCCTGACGTCCGGTCAGCTCACGATCAGCAGCGGCGTCACCGTGGATGCGTCGGCGGTCGCGCCGCTGACGATCAGCGCGGGCGGCGCCTCCCGGGTGCTCGAAGTCGGCGCGGGCGTCGTCGTCGACATCAACGACGTCGTCATCCGCGACGGCGTCGCCGCGCCGCAGGGAGGCGGCATCCTCAACCGGGGTGTGTTGAGCCTCGACCGGGTGATCGTCACCGACAACACCGAGAACAGCGCCGGTCCTGCGTCGTTCGACCTCGGTGGCGGCGGGATCTACAACGCCGACTCCTCCACGTTGAACCTCACCGACAGCACGGTGAGCGACAACACGAGCATCAACCAACCGGGCGGTGGCATCTACGGGTTCTTCAACAGCACGGTCAACATCAGCCGGAGCACGATCAGCGGCAATCTCGCCGGCGACGTCGCTGGTGGTCTGCGTTCGCTGGGCAACGTCAACGTCGTCAACAGCACGTTCAGCGGCAACACCTCGACGGCGTGGCACGGCGGCGGCATCTTCCACACCGATGGCACGCTGATCGTGACGAACTCGACGTTCGCCGAGAACATCGCTCCGGCGGGCACGGCCTCGGGCATTGTCGTTGCGACGTTCGGTGCACCCGCCAGCGCAACGTTGACCAACAACGTGCTGGAGGGCAACGGCGGGGCGTTCGCGTGCGCGATCGAGGGCGGCGGAGCCGCCACGATCACCTCGGGCGGCGGCAACGTCATCGGTGACGGATCCTGCAACCCGGGTGCTGACGACCTGTCGTTGTCCGACGCCATCCTCGGTCCACTGGCCGACAACGGCGGGCCGACGCTGACGCACGCCCTCGGTGCCGGCAGCCCGGCGATCGACGCCGCCATCGCCGGCGCCTGTCCGGCGACCGACCAGAGGGGCGTCAGCCGCCCGAGCGGTGCTGGCTGCGATACCGGAGCGGTCGAGCAGACATAGTGCAGAGCGGTCGAGGCGATACCTCCCAAGGGGCCGGACTCCCCGGAAGCGTTCCGGCGGAGTGCAGCGGCATCGGACGAAGGAAACCGCGCTTCGCCTCGACGCTCGACCTCGATGTCATCGGGTACGACGACGCGGTGACATCGCCTCGATCTGGGACAGACTGGGTGCTGGCCGATCTGCGATGACAGCGCGCCGGCGACGGCTGCGCAGCAACCCGGGCCCCAATCGACGAGGAGACGACGTGAAGAAGATCCCGAGCGACGACCGGCGGGCCAAGTACCGCTCGAGCAACGTCACCGTCGATCGGTCCGACCTCGACGCGTTCGTGGCGGACAGGCACAAGTGGGTGCTCGCCACGACCCGGGCCGACGGCCGCCCACAGCTGAGCATGGTCACCGGCGGCATGACCGCCGACGGCCACCTCGCGATCTCCACGTACCCGTCGCGGGCCAAGGCCAAGAACGTCCGCCGCAACCCGCTCGTCTCCGTCGCCGTGATGGGCGAGGAGTTCAACGACTCCTGGGTGCAGATCGACGGATCAGCGCGCGTGCTCGACATGCCAGAGGCGGCCGATGCCTTCGAGGCGTACTACCGGTGCATCTCCGGCGAACACCCCGACTGGGACGAGTACCGACAGGCGATGGTCGACCAGGGCAAGTGCATGATCCTGATCGAGCCGACCCGGTGGAGTCCGGTGAGCACGGGCGGCTTTCCACCCGAGCTCTTCGACGACTGATCCCCGACGCCGGGCGTGCCGTCAGCGAGTACATTTGACCCGTGGGGTCGACGGCGAACAGGAGCAGATTGGCGTTCCTGTTCACCGACATCGAGGCGAGCACGCGGCGGTGGGAGGAGTTCCCCGACGCGATGTTCGACGTCCTCGAACGCCACGATGCGTTGCTGACCCGGGTCGTGAACGACCACTCCGGCGCTGCATTCCACTTCTCGGGCGACGGCATGATCGCGTCGTTCGAGCAGCCCACCGATGCCCTCGCGGCCGCCGTGCGCGCCCAGCGGGAGATCGCCGACACCGATTGGTCGTCGGTCGACGGGATCGCCGTGAGGATGTGCGTGCACGTCGGCGACGTCGTGCTCCGCGACGGTGAGCCCTTCGGCTGGGCCCTGAATTTCGGCTCACGGCTGAACTCGATCGGTCACGGTGGCCAGATCCTGTTGTCGGCGGCCGCAGCCGAGGCACTGACCGACGAACTGCACGGGGAGACGACGATCGATTCCCTGGGCCGTCACCGTCTCCGCGACATCGCGCAACCCGCCGAGGTCCACCAGCTGGTGGCGCCCGGCCTCCCCCGCGAGTTCCCGCCGCTGCGCGGCACCGTCCGGCCGGTCGCGCTGGTCGAACAACCCCACCGGTTGATCGGCCGTGACGACGACGTGGCCGACGTGGTGAGGCTGCTCGGCGAACGTCGGCTGGTCACGATCGTGGGGCCGCCCGGCATCGGAGCGAGCGAGGTAGCGGTCGCCGCGGCCAACCGGCTCGCATCGCAACATGCGCACGGGGTGCAGCACACCGACCTGGCCGGAGTGAGTCCCCAGCGGATGCGCGATGCGATTGCGACGGCACTCGGCGTGGGTCAACGCCAGGGCGCCTCCGTGGAACGGCGTCTCGTCGAATGGATCGCCGAGCACGACATCCTGTTGGTCCTGGAACACGTCGAACACGGTGTCGAGACCATCGCCCGGTTGCTCGGCTCCGTGCTCGCACAGGCCCCGACCGTCCGCGTGTTGTGCACGAGCCAACGTCCACTCGACGTGGAGGGTGAGTACGTCCGACGTCTCGATCCGTTGAGTTCCGACGATGCGGTCGAGTTGTTCGTCCAGCGGGCGGCGTCGAGCGGCGGGGCGGCCGTCGATTCGCCCACACTGCGGGCGCTGTGCGAGCGACTGGACCGTTTGCCGCTGTCGATCGAGATCGTCGCCGGGAACACGTCCACGTACTCCGTCGAGGAGTTGGCCGAGATGCTTGGTCGGCGCGAGTTCCCCGAGCGTTCGAAGGGTGACATGTCGATGCGATCGGTGATCGACGCGTTCGCCGTGGCGATCGACGGTCTCGATCCGGCGCGCCGCACGATGTTGGAGGCCGCGACCGTCTTCTCGGGCCCGTTCGACCGACGGGCGTTCGCTGCGGTGTGCGCCACCGACAGCACGAGTCGGGACACCAACGCAGCGCTGGACGACCTGATCACACGATCGTTGATCCACGTCGAACGTGGCCGCGGGCCCGACCAGTTGCGAGTGCTCCACCATCTCGCCGACGTCGTTCGCGAACGTGCGGACCCGGCACATCTGGAGGCAGCCAGAGGTCGGTTCACCGAGCTGATGGTCGAGTTGGTCGACGAGGCGTCGGTCGGGCTCCGAGGCCCGGACGAGCTGCTGTGGGACCGGCGGCTCACCCGCAACTTCGGCAACATCCGGACGGCGTTCGGACGGTGCATCGCGGTGGGCGACGCTGAGCGGGCGGTCGCGATTGCGGCGCCGATCTGGGAGTACGGGTTCATGCGCATGAACGACGAGTGTTTCCAGTGGGCCGAACGAGTGGTCGCCACGTTCACGGGACGCAACCACGAGGCGGTCGTCGCCCCGGCGATCGGGGTTGCAGCACTCGGCGCCTGGTTACGCGACGACCTCGACGACGCGTACGAATGGTCGAAACGGGCGTTGCGTCTCGAACGCGAGCTCGACCTCGCGTTCGACCTGCCGGCACGGCTCGCCCTGATCAATGCCACGGTCTACTCGGGCGACGGTGCCGCGCCTCCGGAGATCTTTGCCGAGCAGGCGGAGTACCAGCGCTCGCGACCGGAGCTGTACTTCCACGTCAACGTGGCGACCCAGACGTCGGTGATGAGCACGTGGCTCGGCGACCGCGCGGCCGCCGAACGGCGTGCACTCCGTGCGGTGACGCTGGCACGGCAGTCGCGCAACCCGTCATCGCTGGCGTATGCCCTGTGGGCGCTCGGCTCGGCGATCGAGGAGGACGATCCGCTGCGAGCCGAGTCGCTGCTCGGAACAGCGCTGGAGATCGCCCGCAACGTGCACAACGGGTGGATCACCGCGCTCGTCCAGATGTCGCTCGCCTCGTTGCGTCGGCGGGTCAGTTCGCCGATCGACGCCGTTCCGCTGCTGCTCGACCAGCTCGATCTCCTGTGGAAAGCCGGGAACCGGTCGCACCTGTGGGCCACCATCCGGCTGTGCTCACTGGTGGCCGGTGACCTCGGCGACGACGAGCTGGCGTTCGGGCTCGACGCGTCGGTGGCAGCAGCGAGCCTGGCCATGCCGGCACTTCCGGCCGACGCGGCTGCGCTGCGGGCACAGGACGAACGCATTCGAGCGCACCATCCCCCCGAGTGGCTCGAGCGGACCAGTGCCATTTCCGCAACATGGGATCTGGACACGATCGTGGCCACCATCCGTTCCGACTTCGATCGCGCGCTCACCGTCGCCGGCAACTGACGGCGTCACGACGACCGTTCGCGCACGACCCGGGCCAGGTCGAGTCGGCGAACCGAATGCGCCGTGGCCAACTGGGCGAGGCCGGCGACCACGAGGATCGCCACGGCAGAGAGCACGACGGTGCTCGCCCGGATCTCCATGCCGAAGTCGAACAGATCGCTGCTGAAGGAGTCCATGAACCGCGACGACACCCAGTAGCCGATCACCAGCCCGGGCACGATCGACAACACCGTGAGCAGCATCGTCTCACCGGCGAGCAGACGGGCGACCTGCCCGGAGCTGGTGCCGTTGAGTTCGAGCGCCGCCAGCTCCGGGGCCCGCTCACCGGCGTTGACCGAGGCGGTGTTGAACAGCAGGGCGAACGCCATCAGCCCGCCGAAGCACAGCATCACCGCGACGAACGCGTAGAACAGCGAGAGCAAGCCGCGTGCGGTCTCGTAGAGGCCGCGAGCATCGAGGTAGGCGACCACCGACGGCGAGGCACTCAGGGTCTCGCGCATCGCCGTGCGATCGACGCCGTCGTCGAACCTGACCAGCAGCGAGTCGGCGACCGCGGACGGGCCGACGATCGACTCGACCGCGGGCAAGCTGGTGTACACGAGCGTGCCGAGTGGCTCGTCGACGAATGCCACGATGGGCGCGGTGAAGGCGCCCGCGTCGGGCCCGAGGTCGACCTCGACGACATCGCCGGTCGTGACGCCGAGTTCCGACGCCAGCGAGCGGCCGGCGACGAGCCCGGACGCGGGAAGACCGGCCGAGCCGAACCGGTGCATCTGGGTGTCCGGTTCCAACGCGATCAACTCGGTCGCATAACTCGCCCCGTCGACACGGACGGTGACCGGGAGGTCCAGCGCCGGTTCGACCCGATCGACACCGGGGATCCGCTCGACCTCGGTGACCGACGCTGCTGCCGGTCCCGACACGACGAGCTGCGCGTCCTGGAGTTGGATCTGACCGAACTGTCGCTCCAGCAGGATGTCGACGGTGTCGACCATCCCCCACGAGGCGAGCACGAGCGTGAGGGCGAGCACGACGCCCAGACCGGTCGTCGCCGCCCGACGCTTGTTCCGTCCGATGCCGCGCAGTGTCATCCGCCATCGAGCGGGCAGCTTGCGCAACGGCGGAATCACCCGCTCGGCCACACTGCGCCCACCGCGACCCGCTGGCACCTCGCCGCGCAGCGCAGTACCGGGACTCGTCCTCGCCGCGGCGATCGTCGGAGCCGCGGTCGCCACCAGCCCGGTGGCGACGGCGAGCACCAGCGCGATGACCACCGTCTCCCAGTGGAACCGCGTGACCGTGTCCGGCACCGAGATCGCATCGGTGTACACACCCGTGACCAGCCGCCCCAGTGGCACTCCGACGACGACACCCACGAGACCGGCCGCTCCGGTGATGGCCGCCCCCTCGGCGAGATGGTGAGCCACGACCGTCTGCGTACTCAGGCCGTTGGCCCGGAGCGTGGCGATCTGTGCCCGCTGCGACCGGATGAGGCGGCCCTGCAGGACGAAGGTCGCCATCGCCGCGGAGCCGAGGAAGAGCACCGGGAACAGGAACGACATCTCGCCGAATCCGGAGACGTCCTCCTGGAGTGCCGCGTTCGAGGCTTGCTCGGCCTGCGGCTCGATGCTCGACGCTCCGAGCTGGTCGGCCAAGGTGGCGAGCCGAGCATCGAGTGCCTCCACGTCGGCTGTCGTGTCGTAGCGCACGAGCGCCTGGATCTCGGGATCGGACACGACCTCGTCGACGACGGAGCTCGTTGCGAAGACCACGCCGAAGTCGTCCGACGACGTCAGGACGTCCTGGCGGCTCCGCGCCGGCCAGATGTACTCGGCTGACGCAGCCACACCGACGACGTCGAACGTGGTCCACTGCCCGTCCGCGTAGAGTTCGAGGCTGTCTCCCGGCTCGAGTGCGAAGTGATCGGCGAGGTGGCGCTCGACGGCGACGTCGGCAGCAGCACCGACCGGCGGGGATCCCGCGAGCAGGTCGAGTCGGTCGATCGCCGGACGACCACTGTCGGGGATCTCGACCACCCGGCCCAACAGCGTGTGGTCACCTCCGATCCGAACCGGCACGTCGGCGCGACGGCGGACGGCGACGGCGGCGATGCCGTCGAGCGCCTCGGCCTGCTCGGCGAAGCCGGTGACGTCGCCGCCCGTGACGGTCATGTCGGCGAACTCGAGCCGCTCGTACGTGCGGGCGTAGCTCGCTTCCAGATTCATGAACGCATCGTTGGAGGCGGCGAACAGCGCGACACCGATTGCCACCGTTGCTCCGATCGCCAGGTACTGCCAACGGTGGCGGCGCAGGTCACGGGGGATCGTGCGACGCAGGACGCTCACCACGAGACCTCCTCGACCGGCGTGGGCGCGGCCACGCGATGGTCGGTTCGCACCTGCCCGTCGCCGAGTTCGACGACCCGGTCGGCGATCTGCGCGATCGCCGAGTTGTGGGTCACGAGCACCACCGTGTGACCGTCGTCTGCGGCGCGACGAAGCAGACCAAGGACCTGTTTGCCGCTGTCGAGGTCCAGCGAACCGGTCGGCTCGTCGGTCAGCAGGACCGGCGCCCCCTTCACGAGTGCTCGGGCGACGGCAACCCGTTGCTGCTCGCCGCCCGACAACTGGGCGGGAAAGTGGTCGAGACGGTCACCGAGGCCCACCCCTTCGAGGGCGGCAGCGGCTCGACGTTGCGCATCGGCCCCGACGAGTTCGGCGATCACCTCGACGTTCTCCGACGCCGTCAGCGTCGGCACGAGGTTGAAGAACTGGAAGACGAACCCCACCTGATCGCGCCGGTAGTCGGTCAGGTCCGCGCCGCGCAGGTCGGACACGTCGATCCCCGACACGGTCACCGTCCCGGCCGACGGGGGCTCGATCGTGCCGAGGACGTTCAACAACGTGGTCTTGCCGGATCCGCTCGGACCGAGCAACACGACGAACTCGCCGGGATCGATCCGCATCGACACGTCGCGCAGCGCGTGCACTTCCGACGGTCCGCGCCGATACGTCTTGGACACCCGGTCGAGCACGACGCTGCCCTGGTCCATGGCACCATCGTCGATCTCGGCGCCGGCGCCGACCAGAGCACTTCGTCGTCGCCCGAGCCGAACCGCAGCGGGCGACCCAACGGCCGGTGACCGCGCCCGGACACCTAGGCTCGGCCGCAGCGCAGGGAGGCAGACTGGTGACAGCGGGAGCGGACAACGAACTCGAGGACGGATCGCCGGGGGGCGTCACCGGCGGGCTGGTGAAGCTCGGCGGCGGCGAGTACTACCGGGTCGACGGGGTCGAGAAGATGGCTCCGTTCCTGATGACGGTGGTGTCCGACGTCGACCTCTGGATGTTCGTGTCGAGCACCGGCGCATTGACGGCCGGTCGGGTCGACGCCGATCATGCGTTGTTCCCGTACGAGACCGACGATCGGATCCATCGCGCCGCCGGCATCACCGGTCCGATCACGTTGATCGGCCGCACCATCGATGGCGAGCGCGAGCTGTGGCAGCCGTTCGCACGCGTGCCGACCGTTGGGTGCCGCCGATCGATCGCCAAGAGTGTGCTCGGCGATCGACTCGTGTTCGAGGAACGCCACCCCTCGTGGGGCTCGACGTTCCGGGCCACCTGGGCACCGTCGGACATCTACGGCTGGGTACGCACGGTCGAGCTGCGTCACGACGACGCGCCCGACGAATCGGCTGCGGGCGGACGCACCGACTACGAAGTGCTCGACGGGTTGCTCGACGTGGTGCCCGCCGGCGTCGATGCGTTGACCGAGCAGATCCGGTCGAACCTCGTCAACGCCTACAAACGATCCGAGACCGGGCCGTGGGGACCGCTGGCGGTGTACTCGCTCGAATCGCTGATCTCCGATCGCGCCGAGCCCGTCGAGGCGCTGACCGCGACCGTGGTGTGGTCGACCGGCCTCGACGAGGCCGACCTCCTGCTCGATGCGGGGGCGGTCGACGACATGATCGCCGGGCGCCCGGCGGCACCGGTCACCCTCGTGACGGGCCGGGCGGGCGCCTACCTGCTGCGCGGCACCGTGTCGGTGTCGCCGTCGGAGCCCGCAACGTGGACGATCGTCGCCGACACCGGGCTCGACCACGCTGGCGTGGCCGCTGCAGTGGAGGCGGCCTGCTCGAACGACGCGCTCGACCGTGTCGCCGAGAACATCGCACTCGGTTCCGAGCGACTCCGGCAACTGCTGGGTGCTGCCGACGCGTTCCAGCACACCGGCGACCGGATCGCCGACGCCCACCACCTGTCGAACGTGCTGTTCAACTGCATGCGAGGCGGCGTCTTCCCGTTCGGGACGGCGGTTCCGACCGACGATTTCGCGGCGTTCGTCGCCGACCGCAACCGAGACGTGTCGGCACGGCACGACGACTGGATCCGGCGGCTCGGCCCATCGGTCGACGAACTCACCCTGCGCACGGACGCGCTGGCCACCGGGGACCCCGATCTCATCCGGCTGGTGCTCGAGTACCTGCCGCTCACCTTCTCCCGTCGCCACGGTGATCCGAGCCGCCCGTGGAACCGGTTCTCGATCAACGTGCGCAACGACCACGGTGACCCCGTGCTCGCGTACGAGGGGAACTGGCGCGACATCTTCCAGAACTGGGAGGCCCTCCTCCAGTCGTTCCCTTCGTACTTCGTCAACGTCGTGGCGAAGTTCGTCAACGCAACGACGATCGAGGGGTACAACCCGTACCGGATCTCACGCGACGGCATCGACTGGGAGGTGCCGGACCCCGACGACCCGTGGAGCCACATCGGCTACTGGGGCGACCACCAGATCGTGTACCTGATGCGGCTGCTCGAGATGTGGGACCGCTACGAACCCGGTGCTCGCGACGGCTGGCTCGACCGCGACGTGTTCGTCCACGCCGACGTTCCGTACGTGCTCGCCGATCACGACTCGATCGTGCGCGACCCCCGCGACACGATCACCTACGACGTGGACCACGCGGCCGAGATCGCGGCCCGGGAGGACCGCATCGGCGCCGACGGCCGGCTCCTCGTCGACGGTGACGGCTCCCTCCTCCACGTCGGGCTGCTCGAGAAGCTCCTGGTGCCGGCGCTGGCGAAGCTGACCAACTTCGTGCCCGATGGTGGGATCTGGCTCAACACCCAGCGTCCCGAGTGGAACGACGCCAACAACGCACTGGCCGGGCCGGGGCTCTCGATGGTCACGCTCCACCACCTGCGTCGGTACCTGGCCCTCCTCGGGTCGATCGTCGAGACGATCCCGGGGGAGTCGGTCGCCGTCACGGCATCGGTCGCCGAGTGGCTCGACGACATCCGCCGGGTCCTCGGCACGCGTCCGGCGGGCCCCGTCGACGATGTCGAGCGCCGCACGATCGTCGATCTGCTCGGCCGCAGCGGCGAGTCCCATCGCGAACGCGTTCGTTCGGGAGTGGGATCCGACAAGGCCGAACTCGCGCTCGCCGACGTCCGCGACCTGTGTACGGCGTCGCTCGTCCATCTCGACTCGTCGATCGTGGCCGGGCGACGAGACGACGGGCTCCACCACTCCTACAACCGGGTGTCGTTCCCCACCGACGACACCGCGTGTGTCGACCATCTCGGTCCGATGCTCGAAGGTCAGGTGGCCGTGCTGTCGTCGGGGGTGCTGGGGGCCGAGGCAACGCTCGACATCGTCGACGCGCTCTTCGCGTCAGGGATGCATCGCGCCGACCTCGACACGTTCCTGCTCTACCCGCCGACCGACCTCCGGCCGTTCCTCGAACGCAACGTCATTCCGGCCGAGGCGGCGGACCGTCTCGGCCGTCTCGCAGAGGCGAGCGTGGGTGCCGCCGGCATCGTGGTCGCCGACGCCGATGGTCGGCTGCACTTCCGGCCCGAGATCGTCAACGCGCGGGCGCTCGAACGTGCGCTCGATCACGCCGGGATCCACGGCGACGCACGAACCACGTGGTCGGAGACCTATGAGGACGTCTTCGACCACCGGTCGTTCACCGGCCGCTCGGGCAGCATGTACGGCTACGAGGGGATCGGCTCGGTGTACTGGCACATGGTGGCCAAGCTGCTGCTCGCCGTACAGGAGGCGTACTGGGATGCACTCGATCGTGGCGATGACGACGCCACGATCGCCCGGATCGCCCAGGCCTACCGGAGGATCCGGGCGGGCTTCGGCCACCGGATGACACCGACGACCTTCGGAGCGATCCCGACGGACTGCTACTCGCACACCCCGGCGCACGCCGGTGCGCAGCAACCCGGCATGACCGGCCAGGTGAAGGAAGAGGTGCTGACGCGTTTCGGCGAACTGGGCTTCCACGTCAGCGAGGGACACCTGCTGCTGGCACCCGGCCTGCTCGCTCCCGAGGAGGTGCTCCAACCGGCGACGGGTGACCGGAACGGGCTCGCCGAACTGACGGTGTGTGGAGTGCCGACGACCATCGAGACCGGTGTCGACGACGCCGTGGTCGTGGAACGAGTCGACGGCACTCGTGAGACGCTCGACGGGCTGGAGCTCGACGTGGCCGGTTCACAGGAGGTGTTCGCTCGTACCGGGACGATCGAGCGAGTCCGCTGGATCCTCGGCGAGGGCACGATCGCCGCGTGGCGGCGCCGCGCGGCACCGGCCGGCTGACGGATTCTGCTCGGCCGGGCGACGCCTGACACCGGAGCACAGCACTACTGTCGCCTCGCGACCATCGATTGCAGCTGGGGTCTGATCTCTGCTGCAATCGCCAGCGAGGAGGCGACAGTGGATTCCAACCCGGTCATCGACATGCTCGGACGTCGGCTCCGCTTGGCGGTGATCGGCGGCGGACCGGGGAGTTTCATCGGCGCGATGCACCGGACCGCAGCCCGGCTCGACGACCGCTACGAACTGGTCGCCGGCGTGCTGTCGTCGGATCCCGAGCGATCGCACTCGGCGGCAACCGGAATCGGCATCGCTGCTGATCGCGCGTACCCGGACGCCGACCGGCTGTTCGCGGCGGAGCAGGCCCGGCCCGACGGAGTCGACGTCGTGGCGATCATGACGCCGAACGACAGCCACCATGCGTATGCACTGGCAGCGCTGCGGCACGGCTTCGACGTGATCTGCGACAAGCCGGTCACCAACACGCTGGCCGAGGCGCGGGAGGTCGTCGCGGCAGTCGAGGAGACCGGTCTCGTGTACTGCCTCACCCACAATTACACCGGGTACCCGATGGTCCGTCAGGCGCGCGCGATGGTCGCCGACGGTCGGCTCGGCGAGATCCAGTTGGTGCAGGTCGAGTACGTGCAGGGTGGCAAGGCCGCCGAACGCGACCCCGACCCCACCGGGCCCCTCCCCTGGCGGTACGACCCCGTTCGGGGCGGGCCGTCACTCGTGCTCGGCGACATCGGCACCCACGCCCACAACCTCGTCCGGTTCGTCACCGGCCGGGAGGTCACCGAGGTCGCTGCCGATGTCGGGCACATCGTCGCCAACCGGCTCGTCGACGACTACGCCGGCGCGATGCTGCGGTTCGACAACGGCGCCCGCGGTTCGTTCTGGGTGACCCAGGCCGCCACCGGGGTCGAGAACTGCCTGCGTCTCCGAGCGTCGGGTACCCGCGGCACCGTCGAGTGGATGCAGGAGGTGCCGACGCAGCTGGTGTTCCGGCCCGCCGGTGCACCCGTCGAGCTGCGGACACCCAACGGCCCGGGCACGCTGCCGCTCGCGGCGCGGGCGAGCCGGATCGTGGCGGGTCATCCGGAGGGGTTCCACGAGGGGTTCGCGAACGTGTACTCCGACGCTGCGGAAGCGATCGCGGCCCGCCGTTCCGGTCGTGATCCCGATCCCTTGGCGATGCACTTCCCGGATGCGCTCGACGGGCTGATGGGCGTCGCCTTCGTCGATGCGGCCATCCGGTCGAGCAAGGACAACGGCGCGTGGACCTCCGTCGAGACCTGAGACGGGGACCGGAGCTGCGTAGTCTGCGCTGACATGACGGACGCTGACCAGGCAGCCGGAGACTTCCCACTGAAGCGGTTCCTCGGCATGGAACTCACCGGTGATGACCCCGGTGTCGGGTTCGCCCACGTCGATGTCGGACCGGACCACCTCAACCCCAACGGGGTCGTTCACGGTGCGGTCCTGTTCGCGCTGATCGACACCGCGATGGGCAAGTCGACGATGAGCGTGATCGACGAACCCGGTCGATACTGCGCCAGCATCGAGGTGTCGCTGCGGTTCATCCGCCCTGCGGTCGCAGGCCGAGTGACCGCCACGGCAACGGTGGTGAAGCGCGGCCGCAACGTGGTCCACCTCGACGGCCGGGTCGTCGACGACGACCAACGGCTCATCGCCACTGCGGCCGGCACGTTCGCGATCCTCGGCGACGGAGGATGACCGCCGAGGCACAGCGGGTCCGCTCCCCCGCCGACTTCCTGCGCCTGGCGGTCGCGGCCGTCGTACTGGTCGTGCTCCTGCTCGTCGAGTGGCTGTTCGGCATCACGCTGGTGGTGTTCGCGTCCGACCTGACCGGGCGGGCTGGGTCGCCATGAAGGAGCAATCCGGGCTGCTCGACGACATCCACCGGCGGCTCGCGCCATGAACCTCTGGTGGCTCACCGTCTCGGGCTTCGGGTTGGTGATCCTCGCGGCGTCGGTGAACGAGGCGCGACGGCCGGCGATCAGCGCCACCGAGGCCCGGGTCTTCCACGCGGTGAACGGTCTGCCGAACGGCCTGTACTGGCCGCTGTGGCCACCGATGCAACTGGGGAACCTGGTGGTGGGAACGCTGGTCGGCCTCGGCGTGGCGTGGGCGTACGGCGACTGGTGGGTCGCGGTGGGCGTCGTCGTCGCAACGGTCAGCAAACTCGGCACCGAGAAGCTGATCCGGCGCGAGATGGCCGACCACCTCGCGATCCGCCAACGTCCCGGCACGAGCCAGGTCGATGCCATCCTGCGCGGTGCCGATGTGCCGAGCTCGGGCGCCAGCTTCCCGTCGGGGCATGTGATCCTCGTGGCAGCCATCGCCACGGTCGTCGCACCGGCGATGCCGGTCGGCTGGTGGTGGGTGCCGCTGCTGCTGACGTTCCTCGTCATGTTCGGGCGGGTGTTCGTCGGCGCGCACAATCCGCTCGACGTCACCGCCGGCCTCGGCACCGGCCTGGTGGTCGGCGGCATCGTCGCCGTGTTCGTGCGCTGAGTCCTCGTGCTTTGGGGTCGGCCGTCGCCCGGCGGCATGATGGGCGCACATGGACGTGTCACCTCCCGACGGGAACGACCCGGGTGCGTTCCAGCGGGTGAGCGCCTGGGGCCGGGCGCACGCGGAGCGGGCAACGGCCCGATTCGCGGTGCTGCGTGAGCGCGTGGAGATCGTCGACGTCGGTGCGCGTGTCTACGAGCGCGACAAGGGGGCCGGCGGCACGCTGCTGGGCAGCGCCCTGGCCCTGCGACTCTTCCTCTTCTTCGTACCGTTCGTCCTGCTGATCGTCGGACTTGCGGGCGTGTTGGGCAAGCCGTCGGACGGCTCGGCGGTGGCCGAGAACGCCGGACTCGGCGGCACCCTGGCGAACTACATCGACGATGCATTCGGCCAGAGCGGCAACACCCCGTGGATCGCGCTCGTGGTCGGACTCCTCGGCGTCGCGACGACCGGGTGGTCGCTGACGAGGGCGCTCGTGCTCTCGAGCGCGTTGTCGTGGAGGATGGGCGGCAGGCAACACACGCCCATCCGAGCCATCGGCATCGTCGTGGGGCTGATCGTGAGCATCACGCTGTCGGCGGCGATCGCGAACCGGATCAACCAGACGACCGGGGTCGCCGTCGCGTCGATGTCGCTGCTCGGCCTGACGGCCGTCTACTCCGTGTTGTGGTTGCTGCTCCTGCAGGCGCTGCCGCGAGCGACGACCGACCCGGGCGCGTCACTGCCGGGCGCAGCGTTCGTCGCGCTGGTGATCGCTGCCCTCCAGGCGATCACCCAGTTCTACCTCCCACACCAGGTCGACAGCTCCTCGCAGCTGTACGGGCTGGTCGGCGTGCTGGTCGCCTTCCTCGGCTGGTTCTTCTTCATCGGCCGTGCGATCGCATTCTCCTTCGCCCTCAATGCCGTGATCTACGAGCAGGTGGGCAGCCTGTCGACGGTGTTCTTCGCAATTCCGGTGATCCGCCAGATCCCGCGCAGGGTTCCCTCCGTCGAGCGTTACTTCGCCCTCGACCACGTCGCCGACGGAGACCACGAGCCGGACGGACCCAGCGGGTTGCCAGGGGTCGATCGGCCCTGACGCTCGACGGGGACGATCGGTACGGTCGCCCCAGGAGGTGTTGCCATGGACTTCGAGGTGTCGGAGCAGATGGAGACCATCTTGACGATGGTCCGTGAGTTCGTCGATCGCGAGCTCGTCCCGATCGAGGGCGAGATGTTGCACGGATCGCCCGAGACGGTGCAGGAGATGGTGGTCGCCGCCCAGGACAAGGTGCGCCAGATGGGGTTGTGGGCGCCGAACCACCCCGAGGAATTCGGTGGGCTCGGGCTGTCGATGGTCGACCACGGCCTCCTGAGCGAAGCGCTCGGACGTTCACCGCTCGGCCACACGGTGTTCGGGTCGCAGGCGCCCGACGCCGGCAACATCGAGATCCTTCACCTCCACGCCACCGAGGAACAGCGCGAGCGGTTCCTGCGGCCGCTGGTCGAAGGGAAGATCCGCAGCTGCTTCTCGATGACCGAGCCCGAGACCGCTGGATCGAACCCGCTGCTGTTGGAGACGACGGCGGTCAAGGACGGCGACGACTACGTGATCAACGGGCAGAAATGGTTCACCTCGTCGGCCGACGGTGCGTCGTTCGCGATCGTGATGGCGGTCACCGATCCCGATGCGCCGCCGTACGCGCGCACCAGCATGATCATCGTCCCGACGGACACGCCGGGCTTCAACCTGGTGCGCAACGTGAGCGTGATGGGCCACGCCGGGTCGGGCCATGCGAGCCACGGCGAGGTGATCTACCAGTCGTGCCGGGTGCCGCAGGCGAACCTGCTCGGGCCGGAGGGCGGCGGGTTCGTGATCGCCCAGGAACGGCTCGGGCCGGGCCGCATCCATCACTGCATGCGATGGCTCGGGATCGCCAGCCGTTCCTTCGACATGATGTGCGAGCGTGCGAACGCCCGTGTGATCACGCCCGACGGGGAGACGCTCGCCGACCGGCAGGTGATCCAGCACTGGGCGGCCGAACTCGACGCCGAGATCCGCGGTGCCCGCCTGCAGACACTGCACGCGGCGTGGATGATCGACCGGCACGGCCCGAAGGCGGCGCGCGACGAGATCTCGGCGATCAAGTTCTCGGTGGCGAACACGATGCTGAAGGCGGTCGACACCGCAATCCAGGTGCATGGGGCGCTCGGCGTCACCGACGACACGATCCTCGCCTACTGGTACCGCCACGAGCGCGCTGCCCGCATCTACGACGGCGCCGACGAGGTGCACAAGACCTCGCTCGGCCGCCGCATCCTCCGCCGCTACGCCGTTACATCTGGGGTCTGACCCCAGATGTAACGGTCGGGACGCCCCAGTCGGGTTCGTAGTCGAAGATCGCCCGGGCCGACGATGCGCCGAAGCGGTCGTCGAGCACGTCGACGTGGTCGAGTGAGATCAGTGCGGGGTGGCGGACGCCACAGGCGCGGCTGAGCGACAGCAGATCCTTGCGCAACGTGATGATGTAGTTGGCGAGCCGCGCGGCTTTCAGCTCGGGGTCGAGGCCGTGGACGAGCCACGGGTTCTGCGTGGCGACACCGGTGGGGCACTTGCCGGTGTGGCACCGCTGGGCCTGGATGCACCCGATCGCCATCATCGCCTCGCGGGCGACGTTGACCATGTCGCATCCCAGCCCGAACGCCAGCGTCGTCTCGTGTGGGAAACCGAGCTTGCCCGAGCCGACGAACACGACCCGATCGGCGATCCCCCGCTTGGCGAACTCCCGGTAGACGCGGCTGAAGCCGACCTTGAACGGCAGCGCCACCTGATCGGTGAACACGAGCGGACCGGCACCGGTGCCGCCCTCGCCCCCGTCGATCGTGATGAAGTCGACGCCGCGTTCACCCGACACCATCGCCTCGGCCAGGTCCGACCAGATCGCCGACTCCCCGATCGCCGACTTGATCCCGACCGGCAAGCCGGTCGCCTCGGCGATGCGTTCGACGAAGTCGAGCAGCGAGTCGACGTCGTCGAACTCGGGGTGGGCGGCGGGGCTGATGCAGTCGCGATCCTGCGGCACGCCGCGGATCTCGCTGATCTCCCGTGTGATCTTCGACGCGGGGAGCACCCCGCCGAGTCCCGGCTTGGCGCCCTGGCTGAGCTTGATCTCGATCGCCCGCACCGGATTCGCGGCAACGGTCTCGACGACGCGGCCGAGGTCGAAGCGACCGTCGGCGTCGCGGGCACCGAAGTAGCCGCTGCCGAGCTGCCAGATCAGCTCGCCACCCCGCTGGTGATACGGGGAGATCCCGCCCTCCCCGGTGTTGTGCAGGCAGCCGGCGATCTTGGCGCCCTGGTTGAGCGCGGCGATCGCGTTCGACGACAACGCTCCGTAGCTCATCGCCGACACGTTGACCACCGAGGTCGGCCGGAACGCCTTCGGCCGGCCGCGTGCCTCGCCCATCACCTTGGCGACCGGGATGCGGTACTGGTCGTCGTAGTCGTCGTCGCCGGGCACGGGCGCGCGCAAGGGGAACGGCGAGTGCTTGATGATGAAGTAGTTCGGCGAGGTCTCGAGGTCCTTGCTGGTGCCGAACGCGAAGTAGTTGTTCTCCTGCTTCGACGACGCGTAGATCCACCGGCGCTGCTCCCGATTGAAGGGTCGCTCCTCGGTGTTGCTGGTGACGATGTACTGGCGCAGCTCGGGCCCGACCTCCTCGAGGAAGTACCGGGCGTGGCCGAGCACCGGGAAGTTGCGCAGGATCGAGTGCCGCTTCTGGCGCAGGTCGTAGGCCGTCACCACCGCCACACCTGCCGCCATGACCGCTGCCAGGTTGCGACGCCGCCCCATGCATCGAACGTACGGCTCGCGGGCCCTTCCGGTGAAGGGTCTTCGGACCCGCGACGGCATCTCCGGGGGCGGCACGCACGGGACGTCGTGTCATGCTGGCGTGATGACGAGATCGATCGACACCGGCACGAACGACCTGCTCGCCCACGTCGACGGCCACCTCGGCGTGATCACGTTCAACCGACCCGAGCGACGCAACGCGCTCTCCGACCCGATGTACGCCGGGTTCGACCGGGTGCTTCCGATCATGGCCGCCGACCCCGAGGTGCGGGTGCTCGTGGTGACCGGTGCGGGCGGAGCGTTCTGCGCTGGCGGCGACGTCAAGGGCATGAACGAATCCCACCGGAGCGGGACGCCGCGCCCGGGTCGAGACGGTGGCAGGGACGAGCAGGTCGCCAGGTTGCAGCAGCTCCAACGTCAGGTGTCGTTGGCGCTCCACGAGTTCCCGGCCCCCGTGGTCGCCGTCCTGCCGGGTGCCGCCGCCGGCGCAGGGCTGTCGATCGCACTGGCGGCCGACCTCCGGATCGCTGCCGAACGCGCGGTGCTGGTCACCGCGTTCGCGAACGTCGGTGCCTCCGGTGACTTCGGTGGATCCTGGTTCCTCACCCAACTCGTGGGGAGCGCCAAGGCGAAGGAGCTCTATTACACCTCGCCGCGGCTCACCGCCCGCGACGCCCTCGACCTCGGCATCGTCAACGAGGTGCTCGCCGACGACGGGTTCGACGAGGCGGCACTCGACTGGTGCCGCACGCTCGCCGGCGGCGCACCGATCGCGCTGCGTCTCATGAAGCAGAACCTGAACCGGGCACTCGTCACCGACCTCGCGACCGCGCTCGACGCCGAGGCACCGAACATGGTCGAGACGATGTCGACCGCCGATCACCGGGAGGCGGCCGCGGCGTTCGTCGAGAAGCGCCGCCCGGTCTTCGGCGGCAGCTGACGTACTCGGTCGCGCCTACGGTTCGGCCATGGCGCAGGAGCAGATCACCGAGTACCCGCCGACCGAGCCGTTCCCGGGGGTGATCGGGCGCACGCTCGACACGTCGTCACCGGCATGGCCGGCTCCGAAGCGGGCGCCGCAGGGCTCGCCGAACGTGGTGGTGGTGCTGTGGGACGACGTCGGTTTCGGCCAGCTCTCGCCGTTCGGCGGGTTGTGCGAAACGCCGACACTCGACCGGATCGCCGCCCGCGGCCTGCGCTACTCGAACTTCCACACGACCGCGCTGTGCACGCCGACGCGCGGCTGCCTGATGACGGGCCGCAACCACCACTCGCTCGGGTTGTCGGCCATCACCGAGACGTCGCTCGGCTTCCCCGCGCACAACAGCTTCATCGGGTTCGAGCACGGCTTCCTCCCCGAGATGCTGTTGGAGCACGGCTACAACACGTTCGCGATCGGCAAGTGGCACCTGACCGCGCCCACCGAGTCGACGACCGCCGGGCCGTTCAACCGCTGGCCGCTCGGGCGAGGGTTCGAACGGTTCTACGGGTTCCTCGCCGGATCGACCGACCACTGGTACCCCGACCTCGTGTACGACAACCACCCGATCCCGGCGCCGGCGAAGCCCGAGGACGGGTACCACCTCAACATCGACCTCGCCGACCACGCGATCCAGTTCGTCAAGGACGCCCACGTCCATGCCCCCGACAAACCATTCCTCCTCTACTACGCGCTCGGCGCCGGACACTCGCCGCACCACGTGGAACCGGACTGGATCGAGAAGTACGAAGGTCGCTTCGACGGCGGCTGGGACGAGTACCGCCGCGTCGTGTTCGGGCGCCAGTTGGCCGAGGGCATCGTGCCGCCCGACACCGTGCTGTCGGAGCGCGACCCCGACGTGCCGGCGTGGGAGAGCCTGAGCGACGACGAGCGGCGGATGTACGCCCGCGAGATGGAGGTGTACGCCGGGTTCGTCGAGCAGTCCGACCATCACCTCGGCCGCGTCGTCGACTTCATCGACGAACTCGGCGAGCTCGACAACACGATCATCGTGGTGATGTCGGACAACGGCGCGAGCGCGGAGGGTGGCGTGCACGGCACCTTCAACGAGGTGCAGTTCTTCAACGGGGTACCCGAGACGCTCGAGAAGAACCTCGAGTACTTCGATCGCTGGGGCGGCCCCGACACCTACCCGCACTACTCGTGGGGCTGGGCGTGGGCGGGCAACACGCCGTTCCGCCGATGGAAGCGCGAGACGTACCGCGGTGGTGTGACCGATCCGTGCATCGTGTCGTGGCCCGCTGGTATCGCCGGCCACGGCGAGGTCCGCACCCAGTACACGCACGTCACCGACATCCTGCCGACGCTGCTCGACGCCCTCGGCATCGAGCCGCCCGACGTGATCCGTGGTGTCGAGCAGTCGCCGATCCACGGGACGAGCTTCGCCCACACGTTCGACGCGCCGGACGCCCCGTCGGCCAAGACGACGCAGTACTTCGAGATGTTCGGCAGCCGGTCGATCTTCCACGAGGGGTGGAAGGCGAACTGCCCGGTGCCGGGGCCGAGCTTCGCCGAGGCCGCGGAGAAGGGGCGCCGGTTCGGTCAGGCGCTGACCGCGGAGACGCTGGAGCAGCTCGACGTCGACGGCTGGGAGTTGTACGACGTGGCGGCCGATCCGGCCGAGACCCGCAACCTGGCAGCGGAGATGCCCGACAAGGTCGCCGAGATGCGTGCGCTGTGGTACGAGCAGGCCGAGGAGTACGGCGTGTTCCCGCTCGCCTCCGCCGGCATCTCGCGCCTGCTGACCGTACGTCCGACGATCGCCCCGCCCCGCGACCAGCTCGTCTGGTATCCGGACGCTGCACCGGTGTACTTCGGTGCGTCGCCGCGCCTCTACAACCGGCCGTACGCGATCACCGCGGAGCTGACGGTTCCCGACGGCGACATCGCTGCCGGGGCGTCCGACGGCATCCTGGCCAGCCACGGGAACCGTCATGGCGGGTACGCGTTCATGGTGCTCGGCGGGCGCCTCCACCACGTCTACAACTGGGTCGGCTCGGCGCGGTTCACGACCGTGAGCGCCGACGTCCTGTCGCCCGGCGATCACGAGGTGCGCTTCGAGTTCGAGCCGACCGGCGCACCCGATCTCGGCGCCGGGAAGGGGGCGCCGGGCCGCGGCCTGCTGTACGTCGACGGCCGACTCGTCGGAGCCACCGAGTTCCCGTTCAGCACCACCAACCGGATGGGCCCGGTCGGCTTCAGCTGCGGCTATGCGGCGTTCGACACGGTGGCCCCCGACCTCTACACCGCGCCGTTCCGGTTCCGGGGCACCCTTCATCGGCTGACGGTCGACATCTCGGGCGAACTGCTCCGACACGACGAGGCCGAACTCCGTGGCCTGATGGCGCAGCAGTAGGACGGTGCAAGACTGATCCCATGGAATCGATCGTTCTGCTGTGCACCGATGGATCCGATGTGTCGATCGAGGCACTGCGATCGTCACTCCCCGTCCTGGCACCGGCCGACAGGACCATCGTGGTCGTCGTCGAGTTGCCGGCGGACACGAAGCTGATCACCGGAACCGGCTTCTCGGGGCGGTCGGGCGAGGACCTGTCGGCCCAGATCGAGACCAGCGGCGATGTCGCGGCGAAACACATCCTCGACACGACGGTCGAGGCGCTCGGGTTGGATGACGTCGAGCTGATGGCGTTGGTGGGCAAGCCCGGCCCCGCGATCTGCGAGCTCGCGGCGTCGCTCCCCGCCAGCGTGATCGTGATCGGCACCAGCGGTCGCAGCGGCCTCAGGCGGGCGATGATCGGCTCGACGTCGGACCACGTGGTGCGTCACGCGCCCTGCCCGGTGCTCGTCCAGGGCGTCGGCCAGCACTGAGCGGCGCGCCGTTCAGTGAACGGCGTGCGGGATCGCGGCGAAGTCGTCGACGTAGCGCTCGTCGCAGAGGCCGGCGATGTCGGCCATGAACCGGTCGGTGACCTCACGCCGCGCCCGGTTGGTGCTCCTGGTGTAGCCGAGCCCCCTGACACTGATCGGTTCGCCGATCGTGATCGTCGCCTGCTGGAACGGTCGCACGATCCGTGCGCCGGTGGGCAACACACGGTCGGTGCCGATGATGCCGACCGGCACGATCGGTGCACCGGTGATCAATGCGAGGTGTGCGGCGCCGACGTGCCCGCGGTGCAGCAGTCCGTCGCGTGAGCGCGTGCCCTCGGGAAACACGCCGATCATCTCGCCGCGTGCGAGCACCTCGGCGACCTCGTCGAACACGTGCGGAAGATCGCCCGGATTCTCGCGCCGCACCGGGATCATCCCGGCGCCGCAGAACAACCAGTTGGTGATCGGGTTGTCGGTGTACTCGGCCTTGCCGATGAACGCCACCGGTCGGGGGAGCGAGAACATCAGCAGGATCGAGTCGAAGAACGACACGTGATTCGCGACGACGATCACCGGGCCGTCGGCGGGCAGGTGCTCGGCGCCGTCGACCCGCAGGCGGATCAGACCACGCCGTGCGGGTGCCGTGAGCAACCGGACGAGTTCGTACGCCGTCCCGTGGGCCCGCCAGTCCCCCTCGGCCTGGGAGGCCCACTGCCGGACGACGTCGAACACCCTCCGACTCTGGCCGCCTCCGAGCGGCCTCGGCAAGGGCCGGAGGTCCCGGCTCAGTCGTTCTTCTTGCCCTTGCCCTGGTTGCCGTTGTTGCCGTTGCCCTTGTTCTGGTTGCCGTTGTCCTTCTTGCCGTTGTTCTCTCGAGCTTCAGGAGTGGCCTTGCGAGTCGTCTCCTCGTGGTCGTCATCATCGGACTCGTCGTCGGACTCGTGGTCGTCCGAGTCGTGATCGTCCGAGTCGTGATCGTCCGAGTCGTGATCGTCCGAGTCGTGATCGTCCGAGTCGTGATCGTCCGAGTCGTGATCGTCCGAGTCGTGATCGTCCGAGTCGTGATCGTCCGAGTCGTCGTCGATCTTGCCGCACTTCGAGTGCGCCGCGTCGGTGACCGTGGCCCAGTCGGCCCCCTCGGGCAGCTCGAGGACACCTCGGGCGACCGCGCTCACGGTCTTGCCATGGTTCCCGTCGGCGCAGTACGCCTCGTTGAACGGCGTCTCGGGGTACGGGTCCTCGATGGGCCCCCCTTCTGCCCCCTCGGTCCCCTCTTCCGCCTCGGCCGCCCCCTCGGCGGCCTCGACCGCCCCTTCCACTTCCTCCGTCTCTTCTTCCGCCTGAGCCGCAGCCTCCGCAGCCGCCTCGGCCTCCGCAGCCTCAGCCGCCTCCGCAGCCTCAGCCGCCTCCTCAGCAGCAGCCGCCTCCGCAGCCTCAGCCTCAGCCTCCGCAGCCTCAGCCGCCGCCTCAGCAGCCTCAGCAGCCTCAGCCGCCGCCTGAGCCTCTGCAGCCGCGGCTGCCTCGTCCTCGGCGGCCTGTTGCTCGGTCGCCTCGACGTACTTGTCGATGTCATCCGGGCCGACGAGCGTCGGGCTTGCAGCGGCAACGCCGCCGAATCCGATGAGGCCGGCGGCGATGATGGTGGCAACGCGGGTGCGTCGTGAACTGAACATGGTGGTCCCCTTTGCGTGGCGATGGGTCGTCGCCATGAGTTCGACCATCTCCGGCTCCGAGGCGAGTTCGGCCGGTGTCGCCGGTTGGCGCAACGTACCGAGCAGGCCGTCGAGTTCGTCGAAGTTCGTCGAAATCGCTCATGACACCCTCTTGATCGCTACGTGCGGCTCGTCTGTTACAACCAATTTCCGGCGCAGGCGGGCGAGCCCGCGATGGACCAGCACCCGAACGTTGCCCTCCGAGACTCCCATCACCGCCGCGACGTCGGCGATCGGGAGGTCGTTCACCACGCGCAGCATCACCGCTTCGGCGAGATTGTCGGGCAGCGTGGCGACCATGGCGATCGCTCGATCGAGGGACGCGTCACGGTCGTGCTCCACATCGGCGCCGGCCGCATGATCTGCGGCCCGGATGGCAACGCCGCTACGCCGCACCGATCGGCGGATCTCGTCGACGCTGCGACGGTGACCGATGGTGAACAGCCAGCGCCGGAAGTCGTCGGCACCTCCGTCGAACCGCTCGATCGAACGGGCGACGTCGACCCAGACCTGCGAGGCGACATCCTCCGGCGCCGTGACGCGTCGGGCGCGGAGATAGCGGAGCAGCGGCGCGTGATGCGTCCGCCACAACTCGGCCAGCGCATCGCGCTTGCCGGCCCGGGCGTCGTCGAACAACGTCGTCGAGCGGGCCGGCATGCGCTGATATCGGCACGCATCGCCGACGACTTGAGCGAATTCCTCACCGACGACGTACGAGCAGCACCAGGGTGGTGCACACGGCGAAGATGCCGGCGAGCACCTGGCCGCCCTTGAGCAGCCGGTTGACGTCGACGGTCGGCTTCCACACGACCGAGCCGTTGCGCACCTCGTAGACGCCGATCGGATTCACCTTCAGCCCGAACCCGGTGCCGAACCCTCCACCGCCGACGTCGTTCTCGTCCGTTCCCTCGCCGCCTCCTCCGCCGGCACCGCCGGACACACGGGCGACCGGGATCACTGTCACACCGTCGAGTTCGACCGGGTCGCCGTAGCACCGCCGCACCGACAGCGAGTCGTGCGTTCCCTTGATCGACTCGAGCACCTCGTCCTTGGACATCCGGTCCTGCATCGCAACCTCCTCAGCATGGCCTTCTCGATCGACGGTACGGGACCGGGTTCGACACCTCAAGGGTCGATCGTCACCCTCGTCACCGAATCGTCGCCGCCGGCTCGATCTGCTCGCTACCGTCGACGCCATGCGCATCTTCTTCACCGGTGGCAGCGGCAAGGCCGGGCGCCACGCGATCGAATACCTCGTCGATCAGGGCCACGAGGTGACCAACGGCGACCTCGTGCCCGCCGGGCTCGACCGCGTACCCGACCTGCGCGTCGACCTCACCGACGCCGGCCAGGTGTTCAACGCGCTCTCGGCCTACGCCCGCCACCGCGAACTCGACGCCGGCACCGGTGTGCCGCGCTACGACGCGGTCGTGCACTTCGCAGCGGTGCCGGCGATCCTGATCCGGCCAGACAACGAGACGTACCGGGTCAACACACTCAGCACGTACAACGTGCTCGACGCGGCGGTGAAGCTGGGCATCCCGAAGGTGATCTTCGCCAGCTCGGAGACCACGTACGGCGTCTGTTTCGCCGACGGGGAGGTCAAGCCGCAGTACGTGCCGGTCGACGAGGAACACCCGACCGTGCCCGAGGACAGTTACGCGATGTCGAAGGTGGTCAACGAGGTGACCGCACGGTCGTTCCAGGCCCGGTCGGGCATCGACGTCTACGGGCTGCGGATCAACAACGTGATCGAGCCGCACGAGTACGCCACGAAGTTCCCGGCGTTCGTCGCCGATCCGGCGTTGCGCCGCCGCAACATCTTCGCCTACATCGACGCCCGCGACCTCGGCCACATGGTCGACTGCTGTCTGCGAACCGACGGCCTCGGCTACGAGGTCTTCAACGTGAGCAACGACGACACGTCGGTCGGCATCACGAGCGCCGAGGTGCTGACACGGTTCTACGACGGCGTCCCGACGACCCGCGACCTGGGCGAGTTCGAGACGTTCTACGCCAACGACAAGGCCAAGCGTCTCGTCGGGTTCGCGCCGCGCCACTCCTGGCGCGATGTGCTGCAGCCCTAGAGTTGCGGGCCATGGGCCACCACTACGCCGACGCCGAACAACTCGAGAGCGTGTACACCACGATGTTCGACTCCGTCGCAGACGACGACTCGATGGGCACGATGGTCGAGGCACAGATGGTGATCAACTTCCGGTTGAACGATCCCGACGCCGACATCTGGGTCGACGGTCGCTCCCGCCCGGTGGCGACCACCTTCGTGCCGATCGACGGCGTCGACGCCACGCTCACCGCGACGTTGAGCGCCGACTCGATGCACGAACTGCTGCTCGGCACGCTGCCGCTCGGAAAGGCGCTGCTGTTCCGCAAGCTGAAGGTGTCGGGCTCGAAGTCGAAGGCGATGGGCCTCGAACCGCTCCTGCACGCCTGCCAGGCCGTGTACCCCGACATCGCCGCCGATGCCCTCGGGGGTTGACGGCCCCGTCACGTCACGCCCGCAGGTTCGCCTCGATCACCCTCACCAGCCGGTCGTCGAGCGCCCGGGTGGCCTCGTCCCAGAGCCCAGGCCCCTGAGCGCTACGTTCGCGAGGTGAACGTGAACGCAATGGACGAGCTCGTGTTGTACCGGGGGGTGTTCGTCGACAGCGAGCGATGGGGACGCTTCGAGCATCGGCCGGGCGACATCGTGATCTCGACACCGCCGAAGTCGGGGACGACGTGGACCCAGATGTTGTGCGCGTTGATGATCTTCGACGGGCCGAGCTTCCCGGCCAAGCTCGACGCGATGTCGCCGTGGCTCGACATGCGGATCCGCTCCGAGGACGAGGTGTTCGACATCTACGATCGCCAGACCCACCGCCGGTTCATCAAGACACACACGCCACTCGACGGGCTCCCTCTACGCGACGACGTGTACTACGTGGTCGTGGGTCGCGATCCTCGCGATGTGCTGATCTCGTGGGAGCACCACATGGAGAACATCGACGGCGGGGTCGTCTTCCAGCACCGCGCCGAGGCGGTCGGCGTGGACGATCTCGACGAGTTCGAGCCACCGGCACCCCCCGAACCCGACCCGGCAGTGCGGTTTCGCAACTTCGTCGACCGAGAGTGGTCGCCGACGGAGTTGATGTCGCTTGCGAACGTGCTCCATCACCTCGACACGGGATGGAATCATCGCCACGATGCCAACGTCGGTCTGTTCCACTTCCTCGACTACCGGCGAGATCTCGTGGGAGACATGCTTCGGCTCAGCGAGCTGTGCGGTTTCGATCGCGACCCCGCCCGACTCGCCGAGTTGGCACCCGAAGCCGGGATCGAGCGGATGCGCGATCGCGCCGACGAGGTGGCGCCCGACATCTCGAAGTCGGAGCACTGGAGGGACCCCGCGAGGTTCTTCCGCTCCGGTGCGACCGGTGAGTGGATCGAACGCACCACGCCAGAGGACCGGGCACGGTACGACGAACGGGTTGCCGAACTGGTGCCCACCGAACTGGCCCGATGGGCCCACGAAGGAGGAACCGATGGGCGTGCTCGATGAGCTCGACTACGTACTGAAGCCGGCGAACGCGGCGCAACGGGTGACACAGCGGATCGCCGCGAGCGGGCCAGGGGCGTGGGTGTTCCAGCGGACGCTGTACCCGGTCGACAAGGTGCTGTACAAGCGCACCGACGGTCGGCTGACGGTGCCCGGGTTGATGGCGGGCCTGCCCGTGATCATGCTGACGACCACCGGCGCAAAGAGCGGGGAGCCGCGGTCGATGCCCCTCGTGGGCATTCCGCTCGGCGACGACCTCGCCGTGATCGGCTCGAACTACGGCCAGCAACGAACGCCCGGTTGGGTGTACAACCTGGAGGCCGACCCGGCTGCCACCGTGTCGTACCGCGATCGGTCGGTCGAGGTCACTGCGAGGGCGGCGAGCGCCGACGAGGCCGATGAGGCCTTCGAGATCGCGGCGACGTTCTATCCCGGATACGGAAAGTACAGGGCCCGGGCGAGCCATCGCACGATCCGCGTCTTCGTGCTCGAACCCAGCGCCTGAGTACCGTTCGCCCGATGCGCGCGGTGCGAGCCGGCAACGGCACGGTCGAGGTCTGCGAGGTTCCCGCGCCGCAGGGATCGGGGGTGCTGGTCGACGTGAAGGCGGCCGGTATCTGCGGCACCGATCTGCACCTGATCAGCGGGGCGGACTTCCCGCCGCCGCGGGTCACGCTCGGCCACGAGATCGCCGGTGTCACCGAGAACGGAACACCCGTTGCGATCGAACCGCTGTCGCCGTGCGGTCACTGCGATCCGTGCCGGCGCGGCGACGAACACCTGTGTGTCGACAGCTCCGCGAGGTTCTTCGGCCTGGGCCTCGACGGCGGGATGGCCGACCGCATCGAGGTGCCCGAGCGGTGTCTCGTACCGCTGCCGGCCGGCATCGACGTCCGCGATGCGTCGCTCGTCGAACCCCTGGCGGTGGTCGTCCACTCGCTGCGGAGGTCGGCGGTGCGAACCGATCAGCGCGTGGTCGTGATCGGTGGCGGCACGATCGGCCTCTGCGCGGTCGCCGCGGCCCGCGCCCGGGGCTGCGAGGTGGCGCTGGTCGCCCGCCACGACACACAGCGGGCGGCGGGTGAACGGCTCGGCGCGACCGAGGCGACCGAGGCGACCGAGGCGACCGATGGCGGCTACGACGTCGTGATCGAGGCGGCCGGCAGCGAGAGCGCCCTCGGTCGGGCGATCGAGCTCGCCCGACCCGGCGGCACCGTGATGATCCCGGGCGTCTACTGGGGTCCCGTCGCCGTGCCGGGGATGGCGTGGTGCTTCAAGGAGGTGTCGCTGTGCCCGACGGCGTTGTACGCGCGCACTGCCGGCGGCCGCGACATCGACGCCGCCGCTGCACTGCTCGCCACCACGCCGGGCCTCGCCGACACGCTGATCACCCATCGCTTTCCGCTCGACGCGGCGGCCGAGGCGTTCGCGACTGCGGCGAGCCGCGATCACGGGGCGATCAAGGTCGTGCTCGAGCCGTAGGAGCTCGCCGTCGCGTTCTCGATCGCGATCGTCGCCAGTTGGTTCGTCAGACGAACCGACTTGGTTCGTCAGGCGAACTCACTCTAGGGTCGGCCGATGGCCGATCCGGCGAACGACGCCCCTCCGTGCTCGATCCAACGCAGTCTCGAGATCCTCGGTGACCGCTGGACGATCCTCATCATGCGCGACGCCTTCCGCGGCATCCGTCGCTTCGACGATCTCCGACGAGACCTCGGCATCGCCCGACCGGTGCTCGCCGACCGGCTGAAACACCTCGTCGATGCCGGCGTGCTCGAGCGTCGCCGGTACTGCGAGCACCCGCCCCGCGACGAGTACCGGCTCACCCCGATGGGTGCCGCCCTCTCACCGACCCTGGTCGCGTTGATGCGATGGGGTGACGAGTGGCTGTCCAGCGACGGCCCGCCGACGACGCTGATCCACGAGGTGTGCGGCGAGCCACTCGACCAGGCGTTCGTCTGCTGGCACTGCAACGAGACCTTCGGCAGCGGCGCGATCGCGAGCCGTCCCGGCCATTCCCGCCATTCCACAACCGCACGAGGATCCGCATGACCACCACCGAGAACGCCCCGGCGACCGATCACCACCGCCACCACCACCTGCTGCACGAGCCGACCTCCGCGCTGATGACCGGGGCGGCGGCGATCCGCGACCGCGCGCACGGCACCCGGATCACGTTCAGCCCGAAGGTGTTCATCCCGCTCACGTTCCTCTGCAACGACACCTGCGGGTACTGCACGTTCGCCCAGCCGCCCGCCCGGGTCGACAAGCCATTTCTCGATCCCGACGACGTGCTGCGGATCGCACGGCAGGGCGCCCGCAACGGCTGCCACGAGGCGTTGTTCACCCTCGGTGAGCGTCCCGAGGACCGCTACGAGGTCGCCCGCGACTGGCTCCGCGAGCGCGGCTACGACTCGACGGTGCACTACGTCGCCGAGATGGCGCAGCTCGTGCTCGCCGAGACCGGGCTGCTCCCCCATGCCAACGCCGGGGCGCTCCACGCGCAGGAACTGGCCCAGCTCCGTCCCGTCAGCCCCAGCCAGGGGATGATGATCGAGTCGCTGAACCCCGACCTCGAAGCACACCGCAACGCCCCCGACAAGACGCCCGAGCGGCGGCTCGCCACGCTCGACGCCGCCGGCGAACTCTCGATCCCGTTCACCACCGGGATCCTCGTCGGCATCGGCGAGAGCCGAGCCGATCAACTCGCAGCTCTGGAGGCGATCGCCGACAGCCACCGGCGGCATGGGCACGTGCAGGAGGTGATCGTCCAGAACTTCCTGCCCAAACTGCGCACGGCGATGCGCGGGGTCAAGGCGTGTCCGAGCGACGACTACCTGTGGGCGATCGCCGCCGCCCGGCTGATCCTGCCGCCGGACATCCATCTGCAGGCGCCGCCCAACCTGTCGGACGACTTCGGCGTGTTGCTCGACGCCGGCATCGACGACTGGGGCGGCGTCTCGCCGGTCACCGCCGACCACGTGAACCCCGAGCGACCGTGGCCGGACCTCGACGTGCTGCGCGAGGTGACCGCCGAGCGCGGGTTCACCCTGGCGCCGAGGCTGACCGTGTACCCCGAGTTCGCCGGCGACCGGAACCGGTGGCTCGATCCCGCCCTGCACTTCCCGGTGATGGATCGCGCCGACGCCGAGTGGCTCGGACGCGACGACCCCGGCCAGGTGTGGCCGGAGAGGACCACCGCGGCCGACACCGTCGCCGACGGCGCCGAGTTCGTGCTCGTCGGCCACCGCTCGACCGCCTGGTACTCCGGGTCCGACCAGCAACCGCTTGCGCTCGTCCCGGGGACCGTCGCGCCGATCCGCGGCGCGGTGGCCGACGTGCTGGCCGGCATCGACGCCGGCGAGGAACCGGGCATCGACGAGATCGTCGCGCTGTTCCGCGCCCGTGGCGCCGAGGTGGTCGCCGTTGCGGATGCGGCCGACCGGATGCGCCAGGCGCTCGTCGGCGACACGCTGACGTGGGTCGCGAACCGCAACATCAACTACACGAACGTCTGCACGTTCAAGTGCAAGTTCTGCGGCTTCTCCAAGGGCCCGCTGTCGCTCAACCTCCGCGGCACGCCGTACCTGTTGACGCTCGACGACATCGCCGAACGGGCACGCGAGGGATGGGAACTCGGCGCCACCGAGGTCACCCTGCAGGGCGGCATCCATCCGGACTTCGACGGCGACTACTACATCGACGTCACCCGCGCCGTGAAGAACGCCGTGCCCGACATGCACGTCCACGGCTTCACCGCGCTCGAGGTGACCGAGGGCGCCAAGCGGCTCGGTGAGGACCTGACCACCTACCTCGGCCGTCTGAAGGACGCCGGCCTCGCATCGCTCCCCGGCACCGCAGCGGAGATCCTCGACGACGAGATCCGTGCGGTGCTGTGCCCGGACAAGATCGACACCGAGGAGTGGTTGGACGCGCACCGCGCCGCGCACGCCGTGGGGTTGCACTCGAACGTCACGATGATGTTCGGCGCCGTCGAGCAGCCCGTGCACTGGGCGCGCCACCTGGTGCGCACGCGTGACCTGCAGAAGGAGACCGGGGGATTCACCGAGTTCGTCGGGCTCCCGTTCGTGCACATGGCGTCGCCGATCTACCTGCAGCGCAAGGCCCGCCGCGGTCCGACGTTCCGCGAGAACCTGCTGATGCACGCGGTCGCCCGTCTCGCCTACGGAGAGCTGATCCCCAACATCCAGGCCAGCTGGGTGAAGGTGGGCCTCGACGGTGTCGCCCAGATGATGCAGGCGGGCTGCAACGATCTCGGCGGCACACTGATCAACGAGAACATCTCACGGGCTGCCGGCGCGAGCCACGGCCAGGAGATGACCGGCGATCGATTCGCCGAGTTCGCCGCGTCGATCGGGCGCCCCCTCGAACAGCGCACGACGAGCTACGGCCGCGTCACCGTCTGACCTCTCAGCCGATCGAGTCGATCACGGCGAGCGTCTCGAGCGCGGCGAGCGCCGCCTGAGCGCCCTTGTTGCCGTCGTCGTCGCCCGAGCGCACGAGGGCCTGGGCCTCGTCGTCGACGGTCAGGATGCCGTTGGTGATCACCGCGTCGCCGTCGAGCGACAGCCGCATCAGGCCGGCGGCGCTCGCGTCGGACACCACTTCGAAGTGGTACGTGTCGCCGCGCACGACGGCACCGAGCGCGACGACCGCGTCGAACCTGCCCGATGCGGCGACGGCCTTGGCCACCTGCGGTACCTCGAGTGCACCGGGTACCCACCACGTGGCGATCGCATCGGCGGCGACGCCGTGCCCGGTGAGTGCTCGTCGGGCCCCCTGCTCCAGTTGCTCGACGATCCGATCGTTGAACCGACCGCACACGAGTGCGACCGAGCGCCCGGTGCCGTCGATGGCCGGGATCGGTGCGTCGGCCGAGCGCAGGTTGGTGCTCACGACGCCTCCTCCGCCAGGACAGCGTCGAGATCGTCGGGGAGCAGGTGTCCCATCCGGTCACGTTTCGTGCGGAGGTAGTGCTCGGACTCCGGATGCACCGGCAGGTGCAGCCCGACACGCTCGGTGATCGTGAGGCCGAACCCCTCGAGGCCCCGGTACTTCGCCGGGTTGTTGGTGAGCAGCCGCAGGTTGCGCACGCCCAGCTCCGCGAGGATCTGCGCGCCGATGCCGTACTCGCGGGTGTCGACCGGCAGGCCGAGTTCGAGGTTGGCGTCGACCGTGTCGAGCCCTGCGTCCTGCAGTTCGTAGGCGCGCAGTTTGTGGCTCAGCCCGATGCCGCGACCCTCGTGACCGCGCAGGTACACCACCACCCCTCGCCCGGCTTCGGCGACCAGCCGCATCGACTCGTGCAGCTGCGGGCCGCAGTCGCACTTGACGCTGCCGAACACGTCTCCGGTCAGGCATTCGCTGTGCACCCGCACCAGCACGGGTTCGTCGCCGGCGACATCGCCCACGACGAACGCGAGATGGGTCTCGCCGTCGAGCACGCTCTCGTAGGCGTGGCACCGGAACTCGCCCCATTCGGTCGGAAGTCGGGCGTCCGCCGTCTGTTCGATCAGCTTCTCGTGGCGGTGCCGGTAGCGGACGAGGTCGGCGATCGAGACGAAGGCCAGCCCGTGCTCGTCGGCGAACCGGCGCAGGTCCGCGCCGCGGGCCATGTCGCCGCCGTCGAGCACGAGTTCGCAGAGCACGCCGGCAGGAGCGCGACCGGCGAGCCGTGCGAGATCGACGGAGGCCTCGGTGTGGCCGACGCGTTTCAGCACGCCACCGGGGCGGGCCCGCAACGGGAAGATGTGTCCGGGCCGGTTGAAGGAAGGCGCTCCGACGGAAGGATCGGCGAGCGCCCGCAGGGTTGCGGCGCGGTCGGCGGCGGAGATGCCGGTCGTCGTGCCCTCGGCGAGGTCGACGGTGACGGTGAACGCGGTGCCGTGCGATTCGGTGTTCTGGTTGGCCACGACCATCGGCGTGAGGCCGAGGTCGTCGCAACGTTCACCGGTCAGCCCGACGCAGATGACGCCGGACGTGTGACGAACGAAGAAGGCGATCGCCTCGGGGGTGGCGGCATCGGCCGCCATGATCAGGTCGCCTTCGTTCTCGCGGTCCTCGTCGTCGGCGACGACGACGATCTCACCGCGGGCGATCGCGGCGATCGCCTTCTCGATCGGATCGAACAGGGTGCTCATCGTGCTGCTCCGGATTCCGGGGGAAGGTACGCCGACACCAGCCGTTCGACGTACTTGGCCATCACGTCGACCTCGAGGTTCACGAGGTCGCCGGGTCGTTTGGTACCGAGCGTCGTGACGTCGGCGGTGTGTGGGATGATCGCGACGGTGAAGCCGTCATCGAGCGGCTGGACGACGGTGAGGCTGACGCCGTCGACCGTCACCGATCCCTTCTCGACCAGGTAGCGCAGCAACCCGTCGGGGACGCGCACCCGGAGATCGGGCACCGGGGCGACGACCTCGCCGACGCCATCGACATGGCCCTGCACGATGTGACCGCCGAGACGGTCGGAGGCCCGCACGGCCCGTTCGAGGTTGACGCCGTCGCCGTCGCTCAGCCTCGCGAGGCTGGTGCGCGAGATCGTCTCGTCGGACACGTCGGCCTCCCACCAGCCGTCGCCGTGGGCGACGACGGTCAGACAGCACCCGTTGACGGCGATCGACTCGCCGATCTCGACGCCGTCGATGACACGCGTCGCAGCGATGCGCAGACGCCCGTCGTGCAGCGATTCCAGTCGGCCGAGCTCTTCGACGATTCCGGTGAACATCAGGTTCCTTCCTGTCGGGTTTCGTGCAGAGGGATGATCTCGAGTCGCACGTCGTCGCCGACGCGCTCGACGCGGTCGAAGCGACCGCGCCAGAGGTCGTCGATCGTCGGTGCGGTTGCGCCGGCGATGGCCGGCGTCGCGTCGGCTCCGGCAAACAGTGCGGGTGCGACATAGAGGACCCAGCGGTCGACGAGGCGGGCCGCGTGGAACGAACCGACCACCCGCGCGCCGCCTTCGATCATCAGCTGCACGATGCCGCGGCGTCCGAGTTCGTCGAGCAGTTCGTCGATGCCGCCGCTCCACTCGAGGCACGGATGCACCCGAGCGTCAGGGGCTGCCGAGCCGAGCACGACGCGAAGCGGATCGTCGCCCTCGACGTGGCGAACGGTGAGCGCCGGGTCGTCGGCGCGGACCGTGCCGGCGCCGACGAGGATCGCGTCGCTCTCGGCGCGCAGGCGGTGGGCGTCGCGCCGGGCTGCCTCGCCCGTGATCCACTGCGACGTGCCATCGGGTGCGGCCGTACCGCCGTCGGCCGACGTGGCGAGCTTGCACATCACGTACGGCCGGCCCGTTCGGCGATGATGCAGGTACGGGGCGAGCTGCGCTTCCACTTCGATTGCCGATACGCCGACGTCGACCGCGACACCGGCCTGGCGCAGTGCGTCGACGCCACCGCCGGCGACGCGTCCGTCGGGGTCGGTGATGCCCACCACGACTCGCTCCACTCCGGCAGCGATGATCGCGTCGGTGCACGGCGGCGTGCGCCCGTGATGCGAACACGGCTCGAGGGTGCACACGAGCGTGGCACCGCGCGCGGCATCGCCGGCGGCGTCGAGGGCCACGATCTCGGCGTGGCGACCGCCGGGCGGTTCGGTGGCGCCGGTGGCGACGAGCGCGCCACCGGGCGACAACAGCACAGCGCCCACCCACGGGTTCGGTGAGGTGCGCGCACGAACAGCGGCCGCTGCCGTGATCGCCGTGCTCATCGCTGTCGTGTCGTCCATCTCCGTGCCGTTCCGTTCGGGTCGCGGGCAACGGGAGCAGCACGACGATCACCCGCGCCCGATCACGGACGCGAGCCGACGTCGACGCGCACCTGCTCCCATCCGGACTGTGACCGTCGGCCCCGGAGTTCCACCGGATCGGCCCACCGCCTGAATCGACGCTGGGTTCGCGGGCTTTCACCGCCGGTCGGGACTTCCACCCAACCCCGCAGGTATTCAGTTGTGCACGTGACGCTAGCGGCGAGGTCCGACGGGCCGCCGATCGAGCGAGAACTCCGTCCTGCGTGGGGCTACTCGCGCTCGACCGCTTCGAGGAGAAGGAGCGACGCATCGGCGATCTCGCGTTGCGCCACCGTTCGGCTGACGCCCGGGGTCCCGTCGCCTCGTTGGAGGCCATAATCGCCGAAGTAGGAGTGGATGGCACCCTCGATCGCGACGTACTCCGTCGAGGCCGGCAGGTCGGGCGCCCGTTCTTCGATGTCGGCCGGGGTGGCGAGCCCGTCGTTGGTGCCGTACACCGACATCACGGCGAGGTCGGTGCGCTCGGACATGTCGTTCGCCGGGTACGCCGCGTACAACAGCAGGCCGGACAGCTCGTCTCGGTCCTGTTCGGCGTAGCTCGATGCCATCGCCCCGCCCAGCGAGTGTCCGCCGACGACCCACCGGTCGATGGTGTCGTCGGGATCGCCGATCACAGCGTTCGCCGCGTTCGGTTGGAGTACGGCGAGGTTGTAGGGCTGCTTGAAGATGACGACGGGGAAGCCCGCTTGGGCCAGCGGCCGGAGGATGTGCGCGTACGCCTGCGGGTCGACCTTCGCGCCGGGGTAGAAGGCGAGGCCGACCGATCGGGGGTCGGCGTCGGGGGTGAGGCGGATCGTTGTTCTCGACACGTCGACCGAGACGCCATCGCCGTCGGAGAGGGCGTCGACGGCGATCGGTTCGGCCGACAGTGGACGCAGGTACACGAGCGACCCGATCAGCACGGCGCCGCCGAGCACCAGGGCGCCGCGAGCGAGCCAGACCCGTCGCGGGGATCGGATCGAGGGCGGCCCGACGAGGACGGCCCAGACGATCAGCCCGATCGCCAGCCCGAGCGCCAGGAGCAGAGTGAGCAGGTACGCAGGGCTCGATCCCCAGATCCCGACCCAGGCCGTCGCGAAGGCCCAGACGACCACGAGCACGATGGCGACGCCCAGCGCGAGCGGCCACCAGCGCAGACGCCGACCCGTTGGTTCGGCCAGTTCCCCGTCGGCCGTGCCGTCGTGCGGGCCGGCCGCCTCCGGGCGCTGGTCGTTCACGCGTCCGATTGTCGCATGCCGTCCGAGGGCGAGACCACGCCATGATGGAGACGATGGCGACCGACTCGACGACGCTGCGCAACGGATGGCGGCAGTCGCCGCATCCCCGTCGGTTGTCGGAGCACCATCCGCATCGTGCGGAGATCCTCGCTCGCCACGAGTCGGCGATCCGCCGTGGCATCCCGGTGTACGCCGACCCGGTGAGCGGGCTCAGCGTGTTCACCGCCGAGTACCTGGCTCGGCGCGGCTACTGCTGTGACAGCGGCTGCCGCCACTGCCCGTTCGTCGTGTGACGTCACCCGCGGAGGCGTGACGCCGGCTGGTAGTTCTCACCTGCGGTCACGTCGACCCGGCCGAGCAGGGCCGCACACGGTGGCTCGAACCGTTCGGCGAACCAGTTCGATCGCTCCTCGCCGAGCAGCTCCCACGGCAACGTGGTGAGACGATCGGTGTCGTCCTCGATGCGTTGACGCAACGCCAGCCCCTCGGGCAACACCCGTCGCTGACCGTCGGCGTCGATCTCCGCGAGGCCCTTTCCGACGAGCGCGCTCCAGCCCGCGTCGATCTCCTCCGGGGTCGCGCCACGGGACTTCGGCATCCAATCGGTCTCGTAGTGCACATGGGCGTTGTGCAGGATCGACGCCTCCGGGTGCGTGAGCCCGGCCGCCACGACCACCGCCCAGTGGGTGTCGCCGCGCCACTCGCGGATGCAGTTGACCGCGTGCCACCCGGACAGGAGCGGGTCGTCGGGGCGCGGCAGCGCGAGGTGCGCAGCCATGAACACCCGGCCCATCACGGGCAGCTGCTCGACGACGGACCAGAGTTCGGGCCCGAGCTCGATCAGCGGCTCGACGATCGACGGCGCGAACTCTCGGAGACCCTCGGCGACGGCCTCGTCGCGCGCGAGGCGGCACGCCTCGAATCGCTCGGGGTCGTGGCCGAGCACGTCGAACGCCGCCCGGATGCCGGTCGGGCTGATCGATCCGAACGCGGCGATCACGGCGTCCGGTCCCGCGGCCGCCAGCGGCGCGCAGCGAGCGGCCATGTACCCGAGTGGCCCTGCGAAGTCCTTCGGGATGCCGAGGTCGGCATAGCGGGCCACCGCCCCTGGATCCCAGAAGATCCAACCGATCGTCGTCTGCACCGAACGGGCGTTGCGGCGTGTGATCTCGAACCAGTCCGGCGTGTCACCCATCGACGCAGTATCGCAGCCCGGGTGACAGGGCTGCTCGACCACGACTCAGGGTTCGCCGTCTCCCGCCTGCAGCAGGCCAACGGCTCCACGACCTGGGAAGTTGAAGGCGTGTCGGTCGGGCCGTCGACCTGCTCCACCACGTCGAGCACGCTGAGATCCCCGAGCGCGACGACCGGCTCGTACCCTCCCGTCGGACCCGGCACCGACCGGATCCAACCGGCGCGCACGAGCGATCCCATCACCTGGGGGACGAAGCCGGGCGTGGTGCCGAGTTCCTCTGCCAGGTCGGCACTCTTGAGCCGGTTCGACGGGCAGTCGAGCAGGACGAGGGCGCGGACCGCCAGGTCGGCGCGTTGCGTGATCTCCAGTCGCACAGTACGAGACTTGTCGATCGCGGAGCTCGACCGCAGGGACCATCGACCTGTTACATCTGGGGTCAGACCCCAGATGTAACAGGGCATCGGTCCGTAGGGGTGACGGTCGACGATCGCCGATGCTTGCCGACCGACATCGTCGTGTGACATTGTCCGCCAGTGATCGCAGGGGGACGTGCGTGCTGATCGGGAGCGTCGAGGCGACCATCGCCGTGCTCTTCGCCATCGTCGTGCTCGGGCCGATCCTGGCCGAGCGCTTCCGGATCCCCGGCATCGTCGGGCTGATCGCGGGCGGGATGATCTTCGGGCCGTTCGTGATCGGCTGGCTCGAGTCCGATGCGCTCGTCGACGATCTCGGTGCGATCGGGATCTTGTACCTGATGTTCCTCGCCGGGCTGTCGTTCGACATCAAGGCGTTCAACGACAACCGCCGGATGGCGATCACGTTCGGACTGCTCGGGTTCGCCATCCCGTTCGTTCTCAGCGTTGCCGTCGTCGACCAGTCCGCCGACATCGAGACGCTCGGGGCGCTGCTGATCGGCGCGATGTGGGCGTCGAACACGCTGGTCGCCTACTCCGAGGTCCAATCGGCCGGTCTGCAGAGCACGAGATCGGTCGGCGCCGCCGTGTCGGCTGGTGTCGTCGCCGACCTGATGTCGCTGACCGTGCTGGCCTTCGCCACGGCGACCGCGGTGATCGAGATCGAACCCCTCGACGTGCCGTTCGGCACCGACATCGCCGAGCGGCTCGCTCCCGAAGATGTCCAGGCGTCGACACCGGATCCCGCGCTGTCGCTCTGGATCGGTCTCCCACTGCTCGTCTTCGTGTGCCTGTGGCTGCTGCCCCGGGTGGCGAACTGGTTCTTCGTCCGGGTGGGACGGACCCGCCCGCAACGCTTCGTGTTCACGTTGGCGCTGATGGCCATCGGTGCCACGGTTGCTTTGCTCGGCGGGATGGAAGGCCTGATCGGTGCGTTCCTGGCGGGGCTGGGGTTGAACCGGCTCATCCCCGCCCGCGGGCCGCTGATGGAACGCCTGGACTTCGTGGGGACCACGCTCTTCATCCCGGTGTTCCTGATCTCGATCGGGCTCAACATCGATCCCGCGGTGCTGATCGATCCGAAGACGATCGGACTGGGCCTGCTGTTCACCGGCTTCGTGCTGGTCGGCAAGACCACGGCGGCCGTGATCGCGGGGAGGATCTTCGGGTTGTCGCGCGACGAGGTCGGTCTCATGTCGTCGCTGTCGTTCGGCCAGGCCGCGTCGACGCTCGCGATCGCACAGGTGGGCCTGACGCTCGGGATGTTCGAACAGAACGTGGTCAACTCCGCCGTGCTGGCCATCGTGATCACCGCCTTCATCACGTCGTACGCGACGCGGTTCTTCGCGTCGCGAGTGCCGCCCGTGGTCGTCGATCGCCCGCCGATCGGCCAGCAGGTGCTCCTCGACGCACGCGGGAGCACATCGGACCTCTCGTGCCTCGTTGCGTTTGCAGGCGGGATCGCGCGACCGGACGACGGTCTGGTGATCCCGTACGGCGTCACCGGCGACACCGCTCGGTCCGATGTTCGAGCGGCTGTCGACCGCGCCGCTGCGGAAGCGGCCGCCGACGGGCTCGACGGCGACGGCATGGTGCGCGTCGGCGACTCGTTCACGAGCGCGACGGTCGATCTCGTCGCCGAACTCGATGCGTCGTTGGTCCTCCTCGCCTGGGACGGTCCCAAGTGGGCCGCGGACTACGCCTTCGGCAACGACATCGACGGCGTCGGCCAGGCATCGCCTGTTCCGACGATCGCCGCCCACCTGGTGCATCCGTGGGATCGCATCGTCGTCCAACTCGGCCAGCCCCGTTCCGCGTGGCAGCGCGAGGACGTGGAGTTGACCGTCGACGTCGTCCGGCACCTCCGCGAGGGCACCGACGTCGAGCTGGTCGTGCTGTGCGACGACGAGTCCACCGCGGCACTGTTCGACCGCGACGGCGACCACGACAGCAGCCGCGACCGCGAGCGGATGACCGTCATCACCGACCGGGCGGAGCGGGAGGACGTGATCAACCGGGTCGCGCCCACCGATCTGGTGATCGTGCCGGCCCACGTCGTGCACGACATGCCCCCCTTGCGCCTGCGTCGACTCGTGCGACGGCTCCAGAAGACCAACATCGCGGTTGTCGGCGGGCCCCACCGTCTGACGATCTCGCAGGGTGTCACGACGCGCCCGCTGTCGACGGCGATCGCTCCGCGGCTCGCCACCGCGTGAACGAGAGACACACTTCCGGAATTGCCAATTGGCCCGGGTCGTCGAGGAGTGTTCATGTCGAGAAGCATGTCTCCTTCGTCGCCGGTGACGACCTCGTGCAGGCTGCATGGACCAGCTGCACGTGGGACGGAGCGGCGCTGACGCTGAGCGCAGAAGGCGATGGCAACGAGATCGAGGCGACGACCAGCGACGACGGCACGATCGAGATCACCGTCACCGGTTCCGCCGAGTAGACGATGTCCGGGACCGGCGAGGAGGCCGACGGCACCCGGAGGACCCCGGGTCATCAGTCGGGTGGGTCCCTCGTTGGCGCCGGTACCGCCATCGTGCTGGCGATCACGCGCGTGGTTCCACCCTTCGGGCAGATCGTGCTCAGCCCGACCAGGTGAACGGGTACCGCTCGTCGCACACGGAGCGGGCGACGTCGGTCACCTTCAGCGGGGCGAACGTGTCGAGCATCACCGCCACCTCCTCGGTCGCCGCCGCGTCGAGGCTCGCCTCGACGCTGCCGGGCTGGGGGCCGTGGACGAAACCGGCCGGGTGGTACGAGATCGATCCGACGTCGATGCCCGATCCGGCACGGCTCATGAAGTTGCCCGCGGAGTAGAAGAGCACCTCGTCGGAGTCGGTGTTCGCGTGGTGGTACGGCACCTTGACGGCATCGGGGTGGAAATCGAACAGCCGGGGCACGAACGAGCAGACGACGGCGCCGGGGAGTTCGAAGGTCTGGTGAACCGGGGGCGGCTGGTGGAGCCGCCCGACGATCGGCTCGAAGTCGGCGATGTTGAACGCGTACGGGTAGACGCACCCGTCCCACCCGACGACGTCGAAGGGATGGCTGCGATGGACGTGCTGCGACCATCCCGCCCGGTTGCGCACCAGCACCGGGATCGGCGCAGCCGGCTCGTCGACGTCGACACCGATGAGTTCGGTCGGGGCGCGCAGGTCGCGTTCGCAGTACGGGGCGTGCTCGAGGAACTGGCCGAAGCGTGACAGGTACTTCGACGGCGCGGCGACGTGGCCGCGGCTGGCGATCACGAGGGCGTCGAGCGGTACGTCGCCGGTGACCAGCCAGCGGTGGGTGGTCGAGGCGGGGACCACGACGTAGTCGCCGGGACCGACGTCGAGCCGCCCGAACACCGAGTCGAGCCGGCCGCGGCCGTGCTGCACGAAGACGAGCTCGTCACCGACTGCGTTGCGATACAGCCCACTGTCGGCTCCCGCGCTGACCCACGCGACCTCGACGTCGTCGTTGGCGAGCAGGACCTGACGACCGGACACCAGGTCGGCATCGGGCACCGCGGCCAGCGCAGTGGTGCGGATGTGCCGAGGGGTGAGCGGCACATCTGCCGTCGCTTCCACGGCGGGGATCTCCACCGGCTCGATGGCGACCAACGCGGACGGTGAGTGCCGGTGGTAGAGCAGCGACGAGTTCGACGAGAAGCCCTCCTGACCCATCAGCTCCTCGGCGAAGCGGCGGCCGGACTCGTCGAGGTGGTGGGTGTGGCGCTTGGCCGGTACGTCGCCGAGCGAGCGGTAGTAGGGCACGTCAGTCTCGCCTCACAGGTTGCCCCGGCGCTCCTGCTCGTGCTCGATCGACTCGAACAGCGCCTTGAAGTTGCCCTCACCGAAGCCGGTGGCACCACCACGCTGGATGATCTCGATGAACACGGTCGGGCGATCGGTGATCGGCTCGGTGAACAGCTGCAGCAGGTGCCCGTCGCTCTCGTGGTCGACGAGGATGCCGAGCTGCTCGACCGCATCCCACGGCACGTCGAGGAAGCCGAGCCGGTTGCGGACGTCGTGGAAGTACTCGGCGTTGGCTTCGAGAAACCGCACGCCGCGGGCGCGCAGGGCGGTGATCGCCTGGACGATGTCGCTCGTGCCGAGCGCGATGTGTTGCACGCCCGGTCCGCGGTAGGTGTCGAGGTACTCCTGGATCTGGCTGCGCTTGAGGCCCTCGGCTGGTTCGTTGAGCGGCATCGTGACGCCGCTGTCGTTGGTCATCACGGTCGAGCGCAGCGAGCTGTACTCGGTGGCGATCTGGTGCTCGTCGAAGTGACGGAGCTGGCGGAAACCCATCACGTCTTCGTAGAAGGCCACCCAGCCATCGAGCTTGCCCGCCTCGACGTTGCCGACGACGTGGTCGATGCGTTCCAGCCCGACCGGCGGACCGACGGGCTTGGGCGGCAGGCCGGTGGTGAGGTAGCCGGGGCAGTAGTGACCGGTGTAGTCACGGCGATCGACGAAGGTGTGCTTGGTCTCACCGTACGTTCCGATCGCGGCGAGTCGCAGCGTGCCGTGTTCATCGCTGAGGTCGTAGGGCTCGCGGACCGACCGGGCACCGCGGGCGATCGCGGCCTCGTAGGTGGCGGTGGCGTCGTCGACGACGAACGCGAGGTCCTGCGCACCGTCGCCGTGCTCGCGGACGTGGGTCCAGATCGGCGAGTCGGGCGCGAGCCCGGCCGTGACGACGAAACGGATGTCTCCCTGCTCCAGCAGGTACGACGCGACGTCGTCCCGTCCGGTCTCGGGCCCCGCGTAGGCGGTGACCTCGAACCCGAAGGCGGCGGTGAGGAAGCCGGCGGTGGCGCGGGCGTTGCCGACGTAGAACTCGACCGAGTCCCAGCCCTTGAGACGCGAGGCCGGCGCGGTCGCGACGCTTTCGAGTGTGGTCATGTCAGATCCCCCGGTGACGGCTCGTGAAGCACCGATGGTCGCTCGATACGGCAGAACGATCAAGGCCTGCGTTGATCACTGTGCAGATTGTCTACTCTCGGCACATGAAGATGCTCCGAAGTGGTCACGATGCCCAATGAGCCGTGGGACGATCTCGATGCGCGGCTGATCGGCCTGCTTCGCTCGACGCCGAACCTGCCGGTGGTCGAGATGGCCCGCCGGCTCGACATCGCGAGGGGAACGGTGCAGGCCCGCCTCGACCGGTTGATCCGCGACGGCGTGATCGTCGGCTTCGGACCCGACCTCGATCGCGCGGCGGCCGGATTCGGCGTGCTCGCCTTCGCGACGCTCGAGATCGCGCAGGGCAGCGGCGCGCAGATCGTGGCCGGCCTCGACGACATCGCCGAGGTGTTGGAGGTGCATGCCGTCACCGGTCCCGGCGACCTCCACCTGCGCATCGTCGCCCGGTCGAACGAGCATCTCCACGACGTGCTGCAGCGCATTCTCGAACTCCCCGGCATCACCCGAACCGAGACCCACCTCGCGCTGCACACCTCGATCGATCGCACCGTCGCGGACCTCGTCGGTGCGAAACTCTCGACCTGACACCGAACGCGAGGAGCTCCCATGTCGTCCGAACCCCTGCTCGTCACCAAACGCGACGACGGTGTCGCCGTCATCTCGACCAACGACGATCCGCTCAATCGCATGTCGGTCGCGTACATCGACCTGCTCGACGAGGTGATCGACGACATCGCTGCCGACGACGCGATCCGGGCATTCGTGCTCACCGCGGAGGGCACGACCAACTTCTCGGTCGGGATGAACCTCAAGGAACTCGGCGGCGTCATGCGTGAGCGCGGGGTGGATGCCTTCTTCGACCAACGAGTCGACCTGATCTCGCGCATCGAGACGATGGGCAAGCCCTCGGTGGCCACCCTGTTCGGTTACTGCCTGGGCGGCGGGCTCGAGCTGCCGCTCGGCTGCACCTTCCGCCTGGCGGCCGCCGAAGGCGCCTCGATCGGGCTCCCGGAGATGGACCTGGGCACCACACCGGCATGGGGTGGGTCGGCCCGCCTCGCCAAGTGCGTCGGCCGCAACCACGCACTCGACATGATCCTGCGGGCGAAGAAGATCACCGGCCCGGAAGCACTCTCGATCGGCCTCGTCACCGAGGTGTGGCCGCTCGCCGAGCTGAAGGATCGTGCGATCGCACTGGCCGTCGAGCTCGCCGCGCAGCCGCGCCTGGCGGTGAGGGCGATGCTCGACGCCCTCCACGACAGCGAGGACAAGACCCTCGAGGAGCTGCTCGCCGCAGAGCGCGCCGGTGTCCACGCCACCAGGAACACGCCCGACTCCGCCGAGGGCATCGCCGCGTTCCTCGAGAAGCGACGACCGGTGTTCAACCGGCCGCCGACCTGACCGATCGCCAGGCAGTGCGGACGCCGGGCCCGTCCGGCGTCGGCGTCGGGCAGGATCATCCTCCTGTCGTCGACGACGTCGCGGCGCGGCGCTGCAGCCGGGCTTCGGTCTGGTCGGCCAGCTGCTCGGCGGGGCTCGACTCGCCGTCGAGGCGAGCCTGTTCGAAGTCCGCCTCGCCGAGCGCCCGCTTGGCGGACTCGAGGAGCGCCGACCGCAGCTCCGCGTCACCTGAATACAGCGACACCCCCTCGCGAGCGAGGATCACATCGGCGGCCGATTGCAGCCGGACGGCATCGGCGACCGCCCCGTCGTCGAGGGCGAACCGCGCCGCCACCATGTGGGAGTAGGCGATCAGCGTCGCCTGGCCCATCGAACGCGCCAGCTCGAGGCACGCGAGTTGGTGACGTGCCGCCCCCTCCCAGTCGTCGAGCGTCATCAGCACTTCGGCGTAGTTGCCGTGCGTGGCCGCCAGGAACGTGTCGAGCCCGGCGGCTTCCTCGGCGCGTAGACAGTGGTCGAGCGCATCCGACGCCCCTGCGAGATCACCCGCAGCGTTGCAGGCGAGCGCGAGGAGGTTCCAGATGCGAGCCGCTCCGCGCGGTGTCGGTGAGCCTGCGCCCAGCGCTTCCTCGGCGAGCCGCGCCGCAGTGTGCGGATCATCCGAACGCAGCGCGAGTTCACCCCTCGTGCGCACGACACCCATGTCGTCCCATGCCGGGCACCCGACCTGTTCGGCGAGGGCAGCAGCTCGGTCGGTGATCACGGTGGCCTCGGCAACCTCACCGAGGCGGAGATGGAGATCGGCCTGGAGCGTCAGGAGCCCGACGAGGTCGGGGCCACGGCCGGGGCGCTGTTCGATGCAACGCCCGAGCTCGGCGATCCCGGAGCGATAGGACGCCGTGACGTCGTGGAACTGACCGATCGACCACGCCAGCGCGCGAGCGACTGCGTCGGCAGTCGCCGGGTCGTGGACCACCGCGCGAACGTTCTCGAGGTCGATGCCCATCGCCGTCACCCAGCCTCGCGTCAACGGATGCCCGGGCCCGAGCCGCTCCAACAAGGAGTCGGCGAGCCGCCGGCGGGCAGCCACCAGCTCCGCCTCGGCCGCACCCTCCAGCACATACGATCTCACTGTCGAGAACAGCTTGTACCGAGAGGTGCCCGCAGCGACCTCGCGGACGACGAGCGACCAGTCGATCAGCGACCAGACGAGCTCCGGCACACGTGCGATCGGCAGTGTCCCGTCCCCGGCAACGGCCTCGGCAAGTGCGACGTCGAACCCATCGGGAATCACCGCCAGGCGGGTCAGCACCCGGAGCTCGTCGGGTCCGAGGAGTTCGAGACTCCAGTCGAGCAGACGATCGAGACTCCGCTGACGGTCGGGCACGCTGGGGTCGCGGGTCGCGACGACGGACACGGCGGTCCGCATCCGGTCGGTCATCTCGGCCGGCGTCAGGAGATGCGAACGCGTGGCCGCGAGCTCGATCGCGAGGGGGAGGCCGTCGACTGCCCGGCACAGGGCGACGACGTCGTCCAGGTCGACGCCGGCGCCGAGGCCGCTGCGCTCGACGAACAGCCGGACGGCGTCGGACTCGACACCGCCGGCGCCGAGTGGATCGAGCCGGTACAGCGACTCACCGATCAGACCGAGCGGGACCCGACTCGTCGCGAGCACTCCGACGTGAGGACAGCGCGCTCGGAGATCGGCGACGACTCGCGAGATCGGCTCGATGAGATGCTCACAGTTGTCGAGCACGAGGAGCATCGAACGATCGGCGAGATGGGCCACCACGTCGGACATCGCATCGTCACCCCGCTTGGACGGCGCGCCGACCGCGTCGGCGATCGCCATCGGCACCACCTCGCCCTCCGAGAGCGGTGCGACGTCGACGAACCACACCCCGTCGGCCCACTGCCCGACCACCGTCAGACCGACCTCGATCGACAACCTGGTCTTGCCGGCCCCGCCGGGACCGAGAAGCGTCACCACCCGGCCCGGCTGCACCATCCCCGCGAGGTCCATCTGTTCGATGACCCGGTTGACCATCGAGGTGGTGGGCCGCACGAGGTTGTGACTGTCGGCGGGCCGGACACGCGGGGGCCGCGTGTCGCCATCGAGATCCGTCGCCGTCACGCGGTAGAGCGCAATCGGTTCGTCGAAGTCGCGCACCCGGTACCGACCGAGATCGATCACCTCGAGATCGACCCCACCCAGCAGCGCGATCACCTCCGCGGTCGCCAGGATCTGCCCGCCGTTGGCGGCATCGACCACGCGTGCCGCCTGATGCACCGCCAACGCGCGGTAGTCGCCGTCGACCGGCCGGGCGTAGCCGGTGTGCAGCCCCATGCGCACGTTGACCGGCGCCTCCTGCGGCCAGACGGCGCCGGCCAGCGCTCGTTGAGCATCGACAGCCGCCGCGAGTGCGTCGGACCCGTTGGCGAACGCCACGAAGAAGGCGTCGCCTTCGGTCAGCACCTCGACACCGCGGTGTCGGGCCCAGACCTCCCGCAGGAGCCGATGGTGCTGTCGGAGGAGGTCGCTGTAGGCCTCGCCGAGATCGCGCAGGATGCGAGTGCTTCCCTCGATGTCGGTGAACAGGAAAGTGACCGTTCCCGACGGCAGCCCCTTGACCATCGACGTGCTCCTACCGGACTCCTTGGTGACCCTCGGGATCGACAGTAGTCGTCGGCCCGGGTCACCTGACCAGAGGTTGCGGGGCCGACTGCCTGTGCACGTCGAGCGGTCGGAGTGATCAGGGCAGCGAGGGATCGATCACCACGTCGGCGCGGTGTCGGGATGCGGCAACGAGCGCAGCGTTCGCCTCGTCCGACGCCAGGACGAACTCGCGAGCGTCGTCGGGCGACCGGCCGTGGTCGACGTGGCGTGCGACGAGTCGGTCGACCCTCGTGTCGTCGTCGACCTCGATGTAGGCGGTCCGGTCGAACAGTGCTCGCAGTACTCCCCAGGGAGGGCGTTCGAGGAGCAGGTAGTTGCCTTCGACGATCACGATGTGGTCGTCCGGCTGGACGGTGATCGCAGCTTCGATCGTGCGGTCGGCGATGCGATCGAACGACGGCGCCGACACCGGACGATCGGTGTGGCGCAGGTGCTCGACGAGCCGTACGAAGCCGTCCGCATCGAACGTCTCGGGCGCACCCTTCACCCCCGACAACCCCAGCCGATCGAGTTCGGTGTTGTCGAGATGGAAGCCGTCCATCGGCACCACGACGGCGCCGAGTGCGGCGGCCAGACCAGCGGCGACGGTCGACTTCCCGCTTCCCGGCGGGCCCGCCAGACCGAACACGAACCGGGGGTGGCTGCGAGCACCCTCGGCGATCTGCGAGACCAGCTCGGCGAACCCGGGCCCCGAACCGTCGCTGCGCTCACCCATCGGCGCGGGCGGGCGTGGCCGGCCAGGTGCCGGCCCGGAACGCCTGCCAGGCACCGGTCGCGCCGAGCGCCCAGATCACCAACACGGGTTGGAAGAAGAGCCGGGCGAACCGCTTGGTGTCGCTGTCGAGCCCGAATGCGTCCACGCCCTCGGTCCACTGGGCGATGTTGCCGGGGAAGATGACGACGAAGAACGCCGCGACGATCGTGCCGACGACGACCCGGTGCCGGGGCAACGCGATCAGCGCGGCGCCGAGCGCGATCTCGACGATGCCCGACGCGATCACGACGACGTCCTCGTCGATCGGGAACCACCCGGGCACCTGTGCCTGGAACTCGCTGCGCTGTGTGGTGAGGTGCCCGATCCCGGCGCCGATCAGTGCGCCTCCGAGGAGCCATCGCAGCACCGGACGGAAGCCGACACCATCGAGCGGACGTGAGGTGTCGGACATGGTGCGATGGTACGGCAGGGAACGGCCGATCAGCCCGGCTCGACGACGCGTGCCGTCTGCTCGGCGATCGCGTGTTCCTCGTCGGTGGGGACGACGAGCACGGCGGTCGAAGCGTCGTCTCGTGAGATCACCAGCTCGGAGCGCTCGTTGCGATCATCGTCGAGCGCGATGCCGAACACGCCGAGCCCGGCGCACACCCGCGCTCGCACGAGCGCGCTGTGCTCGCCGATGCCGGCGGTGAACACGAGCGCGTCACAGCCCCCGAGCACCGCGACGTACGCGCCGACGTACTTGCGGAGCCGGTGGCAGAACACGTCGAGCGCCAGATCGGCGGCTGCTGCGTCGGCGGACGGGCCGGCAGCGATGCGTCCCGTGATCTCGCGCATGTCCGAGTCGCCACACAGCCCGAGCAGGCCGCTCGACCGGTTGAGTTCGGCGAGCACGTCAGCTTCCGACTGGCCGCTGGCGGCGGCGACGTGGCCGATCACGGCGGGGTCGATGTCGCCCGAACGAGTGCCCATCACGAGGCCTTCGAGCGGCGACAGCCCCATCGAGGTCTCGACACTGCGGCCGTGCTCGACCGCGGTGATCGACGCGCCGTTGCCGAGGTGGGCGACGATCAGGTCGAGTTCGTCCCGCGGGCGCCCGAGCACCTCGGCGGCGCGCGTCGACACGTAGTCGTGCGAGGTTCCGTGGAAGCCGTAGCGGCGCACCCCGTGCTGTTCGTACCACGCCGTCGGCACGGCATATCGGTAGGCGGCAGGCGGCAACGTCCGGTGGAACGCTGTGTCGAACACGGCGACCTGGACCAGCGTGGGCCAGGTCGCCCGGGCAGCTTCGATGCCGGCGAGGTTCGCCGGGTTGTGCAGCGGGGCGAGCGGGGCGAGTTCGCGGATCGCGTCGACCACGTCGTCGTCGATGCGGACCGGCTCGGAGAACACGTCACCGCCGTGCACCACCCGGTGCCCGATCGCTTCGATCGGCCGGCCGAGTCGTTCCACCTCCGCGACGACGTCACTGAGGGCCGCTGCGTGGTCGACGACCTCTTCGACGATGCCACCCGCCAGGCGTTCGCCGGTGTCGGAGTCGACGAGTTGGTACTTCACCGACGAGCTGCCGGCGTTGAGCACGAGCACCAACATCGTCACACGGTCACGTTTCAGGCCCGGTCGGCGCGGTTGGCGCCGACCTGGATCGCGGTGATCGCGATCGTGTTGACGATGTCGGTGACGGTGGCACCGCGCGACAGGTCGTTGACGGGCTTGTTGAGCCCCTGGAGCACCGGGCCGACAGCAACGGCGCCGGCCGAGCGCTGCACCGCCTTGTAGGTGTTGTTGCCGGTGTTGAGGTCGGGGAAGATGAACACGGTGGCGGAGCCTGCGACGGTGCTGTCGGGCAGTTTGCTGCGGGCGACGTCGAGGTCGACGGCGGCGTCGTACTGGATCGGCCCCTCCACCTTCAGGTCGGGCCGCAGCTCCTGCACCCGCTCGGTCGCCGTGCGCACCTTGTCGACATCGGCGCCGGTACCCGAGGCACCCGTCGAGTAGCTCAGCATCGCGATCCGGGGTTCGATGCCGAACATCGCAGCGGTGTCGGCGGACGAGATCGCGATGTCGGCGAGCTGTTCGGCGTTCGGGTCGGTGTTGACGGCACAGTCCCCGTACACGAGCACGCGATCGGACAGCAGCATCAGGAACACGCTCGACACGATCGAGGTGCCCGGCTTGGTCTTCACGAACTCGAGGGAGGGTCGGATCGTGTGGGCGGTGGTGTGCATGGCGCCGGACACCATGGCGTCGACGAGACCCTCGTGCACCATCATCGTGCCGAAGTAGCTGACGTCGGTCATGATGTCGTGGGCGAGTTTGAGCGTGATGCCCTTGTGGCCGCGCAGCTCGAAGTACCGCTGCGCGAACCGGTCGAGCAATTCGCTGTCGAGCGGGTCGATCACGGGCACGTCGTCGAGGGCGAGTCCGAGTTCGGTCGCCCGTTCGCGGACGGCCTCGGCGTTGCCGAGCAGCGTGAGATCACACACCTGGCGCCGCCTGATCCGGTCGGCGGCGCGCAGCACCCGATCGTCGGCGCCTTCCGGCAGGACGATGTGGGCACGGGCGGCCCGAGCACGTTCGATGAGCTCGTACTGGAACATGACCGGCGTCATCACGTCGGAGCGCCCGATCTCGATGCGGTGTTCGAGCACGTTCAGGTCGACGTGTGCCTCGATGTGGCCGAGGGCGATGTCGATCTTGCGTTGGTCGCCGGCGGTGATCGCTCCCTCGACGGCGTTGGCGGCGATCGCGGTGTCGTAGGTGTCGGTGTCGACGGCCAGCAGCGGGATCGTCGAGCCACCGGACATCGCGTCGATCAACGCGACGACCCTCGGGTCGGGTCGCAGCCCACCACTGACGAGCACGCCGGTGACGCCAGGGTAGGCCGACGACGACCGCGTCATCGCTGCGGCGATGATCACGTCGGCCCGGTCACCCGGGGTGATCAAGACGGTGTCGTCGAGCACATGGTCGAGCAGGTTCTGCACCGACATCGCGGCGACCTTGATCGCGCCCACCGGCCGGGTGAGGTCGTCGGGGTCACCGGCGATGAGCTCGGCGCCGAGCGCCCTGCGGAGCTGGTCGAGCGACGGCTGGCGCAGCGTCGGTTCCTCGGCGATCGCCCAGACGGGGTCGTCGAGATCGATGCGGGCCACTTCGTCGTCGAGCAGTTCGAGCGCCGTCGGTTCGACCCGGTTGACGATGATGGCCGCGATGGCATCTTCTCCGAACGAGTCGCGCCCGATCACGATCCGCTCGACGATCTCGGCGGCACTGCAGCGGTGCCCGTCGACGACCGCCACGATCGGCAAGCCGAGGTGCTCGGCGATTCGGGCGTTGACCTCCAACTCGATCGGCGAGGACGCCCCGGTGAAGTCGGTCCCCTCGACCACCACGAAGTCGCTGGCGGCTTCGATCTGCTTGAACCGCTCGACGATCCGTTCCATGCCGGCACGGTTCGCAGGACCCACATCGGTGCGTTGCGCCGCGGTGAAGGCGTAGCCGATGCGCTCATCGGACACCTGGTAGCGCGAGCGGATCAGCTCGAGGTCGTTGTCGGGGAGCGCTTGGATGATCGGACGGTAGAAGCCCACGCGCGACACCCGCCGCGACAGCAGCTCGACCAACCCGAGCGCCACGATCGACTTCCCGCTCGCCGGCCCCATCGCCGTGAGATAGACCGCGCCTGCCACGGGTTCGAGCGTAGCCGTGCGGTGTTCAGCCGGGTCCGGACCGGTCGCTCAGCTCGGCTCGACGAATCGTCGGATCAGCTCGGCGACCGTGCCGCGCTCGCGTCGGGGGTCGCTGCTGCCCCCGCACATCAGCCGTGAGGCCCGCGCCGGGCGGTCGTCGAGCAGGTCGCCGTGGCCCATCGAGTCGAGCACCACGTGCGTCGCATCGGGTGGCGCCGCGGCTGCGAAGTGTTGGTGGTTCACCGCGGCGGGGGCGCAGCGACCGCCGAGGCCGGCGCCGACGACGAGTGTCCGGGCGATGAACGTTGCCGGCTCGGCCGCTGCGACCGGCGTGGTCGGGTGCCGTCCCGCGCCGTCGACCGGATCGATGACCACGACGCCATCGGGATCGACCTGCTCCGCGACACGCCACGCGATCTGACCCCCGCGGGAGTGACCGGCGAGCCACACCTCGTCCACCCGACGAGTGGCGGCGAGGTGTTCGACCAGCAGGATCCCCGCCTCGGCCTCCTCGCTCGGCGACGGGTGGCCCATCAGCGGACCGGGGCCCCGGCGGTACATCTGGGGCGCCACGATCGATGTCCGGTCGGAGACGATCGATGCGAACAGCGCCCGGTAGCTCCACGGCGACACCATGAAGCCCGGGAAGAAGACGATCAGGTGGGCGACGGGTGCGTCCGACGGACCCGGGTCGACCAGAAGGGCGCGCACGGCGCCGGGCAGGTCCGCTGCCGTCGCGAACACGGGGTCGACGCTGCCCACGTGCGTGACCGTACCAACCCCCGAGCGATGAGCGAACGCCCCGGATACCGGGCTTTCGCTCATCGCGGCGACGGTCAGTCGAGCCGGGTGAGGCCGTCGAGGATGAGGTCGAGCACGAGATCGAAGCTGCGGGCGGTGTCGCCGTCGAGATGTTGCTGGATGTGGGTGACGGTGTGGGGCAGGTCGTCGGCGGAGAGCCCCTCCATGAACATGCGGGCGAGCGCGTCCGGGTCGCTGCCGGCGGGGACGACGTAGGCCATCGCCTGCTCTTGGAGGGTGTAGCCGATCACGTGGTTGTTGACGGCGTGGAAGGCGAGGTGGGCCACCGGGGGTGGCATGTCGGTGGCGGCGAGCGCGGCCAGGAGATGCTCCATGTGTCGGACGCGGGCCGGGCCGGGGAGTTGGCGCAGCCACAGCGACGCCGCCCACGGGTGCCGCACGAGCGCCGCACGCGTGTCGATGGCGAGCGTGCGCACGGCGACCAGCGGGTCGTCGTCGGGGTTCGGCGCGGGGATCTCGGCGGCGACCGCGTCGACCATCAGTGCGAGCACCTCGTCCTTGTTGGCGACGTGGTTGTAGAGCGACATCACCTCGTAGCCGAGCTCGGCCGCGAGCTTGCGCATCGAGAGGGCGTCGGTGCCGCGTTCGTCGGCAAAGGCGACCGCCCGGGCGACGATCGCCTCGCGATCGAGGGGGTCGCGTCGGGTCGTGGCCGCACTCACCCTTGACAACGTACACTGTACGCAGTAGGACGTACAGTGTACGTCCCCAACGAACCGGAGATCCCATGCCCTCCCCCACCACCGCCCACGAGTCCGCCATCGCCGGCCACATCCCCAGCACGATGACTGCGGTCACCGCACGCACCTACGGCGGGCCCGAGGTGCTCGCGACCGAGGAGCTCCCCGTGCCGAGTCCGCAGACCGGCGAGCTGCTGGTCGAGGTGCGGGCGACGTCGCTCAACGCGCTCGACTGGCACTTCCTCACGGGTACGCCGTACCTGATGCGGTTGATGTCCGGCCTGCGCCGCCCGAAGCGCTTCGTTCGCGGTGCCGACGTCGCCGGCGCGGTCGTCGCCGTCGGCGATGGCGTCACCCGGTTCCGGGTCGGCGATTCGGTGTTCGGCGAAGGGCCGGGTGGCGGGTGCGGCCAGTACCTCACCGTGAAGGAGGGCAACGTGGTGTCGATCCCCGAGGGGGTGTCGTTCGATGCCGCTGCGGCCACCCCGGTCGCCGGCCTGACCGCGCTGCAGGGCCTGCGCACCCACGGCGCGGTCCAGCCGGGCGATCGCGTGTTGATCAACGGCGCGGCCGGCGGGGTGGGCACGATGGCCGTGCAGATCGCCAGAGCGCTCGGCGCGCACGTGACGGCGGTGTGCAGCACCCGCAACGTCGACATGGTCCGCTCACTCGGTGCCGACGAGGTGCTCGACTACACCCGCGACGACTTCGTCGTAGGCGGCGCCCGCTTCGACGTGATGCTCGACAACGTCGGCAACCGGCGTCCCAAGGAGGTCCGCAGCGTGATGCTTGCTGGCGGACGGTACGTGGCGATCAGCGGGCCGAAGGTCAACCGCTGGGTCGATCCGCTGCCGTACATCGTGAGGGCGCGACTTGCGTTCGTGCGCGCCGACGCCTCCTTCCACCAGTTCACCGCCGCGCCGAACATCGACGACCTGACGTTCCTCGGCGAACTCCTGGCGTCGGGCCGGCTCGTGCCGCAGATCGATCGCGTGGTCGGCCTCGACGGTGTCGCCGACGGCCTCGCCGAGATCGGCTCCGGCCACGCCCGCGCCAAGATCGTCGTCGCCCCCTGACACCCCTCCCACCGCCACTCCCACCCCTCACCAACCACCACGTTTGCGCACAACTTCGGGTGGGACGGGCCACCCAAATCCGCCCACAAACAACGACCGGGCCGAACCACCACGTTTGCGCACAACCTCGGGTGGGACGGGCCACCCAAATCCGCCCACAAACAACGACCGGGCCGAACCTTCACGTTTGCGCTCAACTTCGGGTGGGACGGGCCACCCGAATCTGCACGCAAACGGATGTGTCAGACGCCGGTGTGGTCGAGCACGTTGGCGGTCACCCGGGCAACGGCGGCGTCCGAGGCGAGCCCGAAGACCCAGTCGGTCGTGCCGACGGTGACGACCTCGCCGCCGTCGGGCCCGAACGGGCGGCACGTGAGCATGACGGCATTGCCGTGGCGGACACGTGTGAGGTTCCTGTCGCCTGCATCGCCGTAGAGGCGGGTGGCGATGAACTCGGCGTCGCCCTGGTCGCTGAGGGCCGAGATCGACGCCGGGTATTCGCCAACGACGAGGTTGCTCGACGGGGTGAACGCGACGATCTCGATGTCGGCGGGCAGCCCGGGGTGCGACCGCGCGATCGGGAGCTGGAGATCGTCGAACGTGAGCGGGCAGCCCAACGTCTCGTAGCCGACCACGCCCTCGTCGGCGCCGAGCACGTCGCCGTAGCCGAGGCCGGTGCCCTCGAGCATCCAGTGATCGTTGCGGTACACGACGAAGCCACCGACGCCACGGGGGGTCGCCTGGCCGAAGCGGTGGTAGAGACCGAACGCGGAGCCGGCGCCGAGCAACTCCCACTCCGGTCGGCCCACCAGCGGGTCGGCCCACATGCCGGTCATCTGGTCGGGCCGCCCATCGGCCACGACCGGGTCGGCCAGGTGAGCGCCGTACTTGTGGCACACCATGTTGACGTCGCCATCGACGTCGCCATCGATGTCGCTGGCGACGTCGCCTGAGGCCTGCTCCAGGCGGACCTGCCAGAACATCGTGTTGCCCGAGAAGCTGACGAAGCTCCCACCGCCGCGCACGTGCTCCTCGACCGCTCGGCGCTGCCCGGCCGACCAGTACTCGTCGTGGCCCACGCTGATCACGGTGTCGTAGCCGGCGAGTGCGTCGGGGTGGAGCTCGAGGTCGGACGACACGGCGTAGTCGAACCGGTAGCCGGAGCGTTCGGCCCATTCGACGAAGCGACGGGCGTGGGTGAACCATCCGGTCGAACCGATGGCCGCTGGATAATCGTGCTCGGTGCGGTACGCCTGGAAGATCGCCCCGTCGACGTCGGGTTCCTCGCCCCAGCGGACCGGGCGGGCCTTGCGATCGTCGCGCTCGACGCCCGGGCGGGACAGCATCCCGCGTCCGAACGGACGGGCATGCGAGACGGTGTGGCCGCCGGTGTAGAGGCTGCGGCCTCCCCACGTGTTGTAGGCGTGCCAGGTGTTGGTGTCGAGCACGTACAGCGCCCGGGGCCGAGCGGGATCGTCCGGCCGGCCGCGCACGACGAAGCAGGCGTGGGCGACGTCGCGTCCGGCGGGGGCGCCGCGGGCGGTGAGTGTGACGAGGTGAAAGCCGGATTGCCAGTCGTCGCCGATCACGAACTCGACCGTCGCCGGCCAACGACAACCGACGGCATCGGCGTCGGGCGGCGGTGCGACGAAGGTGCCCTCGACGTCGGTGGCGTGCCAGCGCGGTTCGCGTGTCGCTCCCCATCGTTCGACGGCGACGTCGAACTGCTTGGCGCGGGTGGAGACATGCAGCGTCACCCTGTCGCCGGGCCGGTAGCTGAGCCGACCGGCGTACCCCTCGATGTCGTCGTGGAAGGTCTGGTCGTCAGCCATCCACCGAACCTACCGATCCACCGCAACCACCGACGTTTGCGCACAACTTCAGGCGGAACGGGCCACCCAAAACCGCACGCAAACAACCACCGCACCGCCACCGACGTTTGCGCACAACTTCAGGCGGAACGGGCCACCCAGAACCGCACGCAAACAACCACCGCACCGCCACCGACGTTTGCGCACAACTTCAGGCGGAACGGGCCACCCAGAACCGCACACAAACATGCGGGGGGCGGGGTCGTCCGGCGCGGGCGCGCGCGGCGTGGATGGCGCGGTCAGAACAGCGGCTCCTGGAGCGGCTCGGGTTCGAGGTCGTCGATGTCGAACAGCCGGGTCAGGTCGGTGATCGGGGTCGCGCCGCGGCGGACGAGTGCGTGGTTGCCGGCCTTCGCATCGTCGCCCATCCATGCCGCGACCGGGCAGTAGCGGCGTTCGAGTGCCTCCTTCGCGCCGGCCCACGTACCGCCGGTCCCGTCATCGGCGGCGACGACGAACGTCACCTGCGACAGGGCGTAGACGATCTTGTTGCGGCCGTTGGCGCTGCCCATGCTGAACCGGGCGTCGGGGGCATACGGGCTGGCGATGCACAACTCGCCGGCATGCACTCGTCGTCGGACCTCCGCGCTCCGCGACGCCAGCGAGATCCCCTCCGCCGGGATCCCGACCGCCACCCCGCCGGCATCCAGTGCGCCATCGATCGCCGCCCGGTCGACGCCGCGGGCGAGTCCGGTCACGACGGTCCGGCCGTGTTCGACCGCGAGTTCGCCCGCACGACGGGCCACGTCGAGCGCGGGCTGGTCGGCCTCGCGGGAACCGACGACGCCCAAGCTCGGGCCGCCGAGCTGGTCGATGCGCCCGGCCGTGAGCAGGAACGGTGGGCAACCGTGACCGAGCCGGTCGCGCAGCTGTGTCGGGAACGAGTCGTCGAGTGCCGAGATCAGTGAGATACCACCGTCGGCGAGGCGTTCCTGTTCGAAGCTCATCGCCGTCGCCGCGTCGAGGAGTGTGCGATACCGGACGGCCTCGTCGTCGGCGACGCCGGCGCGCTCGGCGATCGTTGCCGCGTCGGCATCGAGCAGCTCGCCCGGATCGACGTGTTCGACGAGTTGCCAGAACTCGCGGGCGGTCATCGGCGCGGCGTCGAGCCGGACGAGCCGGTTGGTGAGCAGCAGTGCGGCTCGGGTGCGGTCGGGCGGGGACGACATCAGGTCCTCAACATCAGCACGTCGGCATCAGCACACGAACATCAGAACGTCGAGGACAGGGCCACCGGGTGGACGAAGGGTGCGCCGGCACGCCGCAGGAGACGCCCGGCTTCGGTCATGGTCCAGCCCGAGTCGACGAGGTCGTCGACGAGCAGGACCGGCGCGTCGACGATCGAGCCGGTGACGGCGAACGCACCGTCGACGTTGGCCTGCTGGTGGGCCGAGTTCCGCTGTTCCTTCTGGGTGGGCCGCTCGGCGATGCGTTCGAGCACCGGGTGATACGGCAGGCCGAGCCGGGCCGCGAGGCGTTCGGCGAACCCGGGCACGAGTGTGGGGTAACGGGTCGACGGCACCGCGGTGACCCACTCGGGCGCCGGTGTCGGTGCCCAGTCGGCGATCAGTTCGGCGAGCGCATCGACGAGGCGATCGTCGAAGACACCGGCGGCGAGTTTGCCGTCGCGCACGAGTTGGCCCCAGCCGGCGTCACCCCACATGGCGAGGGCCCGGCCATCGGCGGTCTGTTCCTCGGTGGGGATCTTCTTGCGGCCGCCGGTGTCGGCGTCGAGGTACATCTTCTTCGGGTTGACCTCGATCGGACGGGTGAGCAGGAAGCGTTCGGCTGCTGCGGCCAGCTCCACCGACGGCTGACGCACGTCGGTGTCGCCCGTGCAGTTGTCGCAGATCCCACAGTCGTCGGCGGCCGGGTCGTCGAGCAGGTTGGCGATGAACCGCATCCGGCACCCGGTGGTGTGGAAGTAGTCGACCATCGCCTGTTGTTCGAGCCGACGCTCCATCGTGACCGCCTCGACGCGGCTGGCCGGGTACGTCCACGGCGCAAGGGTGCGCTGGTAGCTGGTGCCGGCGACCCGTTCGAGCACGCCGTCGACGTCGAGCTGCTTGACGACGAGTTCGAGCGTGCCGATCTTCACGTTGAGCTTCACCTGGATGCGCATCAGCGGGACGGGCCCGTCGAACGAGTCGAAGGCGTTGACGATGTCGTTGACGAGGTGTTCCTCGGCGAAGGCCTGCTCGATGAACCAGTCCTGGATCTGTTCGTCCTCCTGCCCGCGCAGCAGGATCCCCCGGCTGGTCTCGAGTGCACGGCCGGCACGGCCGACCTGCTGGTAGTAGGCGACGGGCGAGCCGGGCGACTGGAAGTGCACGACGAAGCTGAGGTCGGGTTTGTCGTAGCCCATGCCGAGGGCGGTGGTGGCGACCAGGGCCTTGATCTCGTTCGTCTGGAGCTTGCGTTCGGCCTCGATGCGCGCTTCGTTGTCGAGCGACCCGAAGTAGGCCTCGACCTCGATGCCCTGCGACGCGAGCCAGGCGGCCACGTTCTCGACGTCGCGCACGGTGAGGCAGTAGACGATGCCCGACCCGTCGAGTTCGGGGAGCGTGTCGGCCAGCCAGGCGAGGCGTTCGGCCTGCCGGTCGAGGCGGATCGTGCTGAGCGCCAGCCCCTCCCGCCGAAGCGGCCCGCGGAAGGTGGTGAGCTCGGCGCCGAGCTGATCGGCGACGTCGTTGACGACGCGATCGTTGGCGGTGGCGGTGCAACCGAGGATCGGCACCGACGACCCGGCGAGGCGGTCGACGATGCGCCCGATGCGGCGGTAGTCGGGCCGGAAGTCGTGGCCCCAGTCGGAGATGCAGTGCACCTCGTCGATCACGATCAGCCCCGGCCGGGAGCCGACGATCGGCATGATCTTGTTCCCGAATTCGGGGTTGGCGAGCCGCTCGGGCGAGATCAGCAGCAGGTCGACCTCGTCGGCGCGCAGCTGCCGTTCGAGTTCGGCGACCGTGGTGGCGGAGGCGCTGTTGATCGTCTCGCAGCGCAAGCCGAGCCGGCGGGCGGCGTCGATCTGGTTGCGCATCAGGGCGAGCAGCGGCGAGATCAGCAGCGTCGGGCCGGCGCCCTGCGCGCGCAGGAGGTGCGTGGTGAGGAAGTAGACGGCGCTCTTGCCCCAGCCGGTGCGCTGCACGACGAGCACCCGCCCCCGGTCGTCGACCAGCGCCGAGATCGCCTCGCGCTGGCCGTCGCGGAACTCGGCGTCGGCACGCCCGGTCAACGTGCGGAGCGCTTCGAGCAAGGGGTCGGGTTCCGCCATGCACCCCATCATGGCGGAGGGGTGTCGCGGAGTTCGCGGGGATGCCCGCCGTCGTCGGCGGTCAGAGCTGTGCGGCGAGTCGCTGACGCTTGGCCTGGTACTCGGCTTCGGTCAGGAATCCGCCGGACCGCAACGCGCTGATGGCGCTGAGCAACACCTCGGCCTCGACGCTGCGCAACCACGACACGCCGGCCGATCGGTCGGCGGTGTCCAAGGTGGAGCTGTCGGCGTCTACGAGCACACCCTTGTATCGGCAACGAGTGGGGAGAGCTTGACCATCCGGAACGGCACGCGGCTGACCCCGTTCCGCGTCAGCGACAACGTCGTGGTCGGACGTTGTCGCTGACACAGACACCGAGGGAACGGCGCCGGATCAGGCGTTCGAACGGCTGGCGACGCAGATCGGATTGGTGCACTCGAGCGACTTGCAGGGCCGCCGAGCCCGGTGCCGCCGGGCGCGTTCGTTGGCGAATCCTTCGATGCACACCTGGTTCGCGCAGGTCTCGGATCCGCACGGCAGACCGGCTCGGTGTCGCTCCGCCTGTCGACGAAGCGCAGCGCCGGAGTCGTCGGTCGTCGCGTCGGCGCGTTCCACGGACGGAGCAGGGGTCGCCGGATCGGCGTGTCTCGCCTTGACGCAGACCGGCACCGGACAGTTGCTCCTGCCGCACGGCTCGCCCTTCGCATGCGCTTGCGCCTGCGCGTCGGCCTTGCGTTGCGCCTTCTTCAGACGTCGACGCTCACGGAGCGGCGCGCAGATCTCGCAGCCACGCTGCTTGCAGATCCGACCTCGCGAATGTGCGACCGCCTGCTGTTGCTTCGGCGTGAGTTGAGGTTCGTCGGCCGCGACGTTCGAGGAGCGACTCGGCTGCTCACCCTTCGGTGCTCGCGGAACCGGATGATCAGCCATGGTGCAACCGAGTATCGCCGCGTTCGCACGCAGACCCACGTCTCACGGCAGCGGCGGATCCCGATGTGGCAAGCTCGACCGGTGCCTGTCCTCGCCGTGTGGGCCACCCCGCGCACCGTGTCGACCGCGTTCGAGCGGATGATGATCGAGCGCGGCGACCATCTCGTGCTCGACGAGCCGTGGTCGCGTGCCTACTACTTCGGACCCGAACGTCGGTCGGATCGGTACCCGTTGACGTTCCCGGAGTCGACCTACGGTGCGGTCGAGGCCGGTGTGCTCGCCGCCGGTCGGACGTCGACGGTGTTCGTGAAGGACATGGCGTACCACGCAGCGCCGGGCATCTCCGACGGCGCGCTCGGGGCGATGACGCACACGTTCCTCGTCCGCGATCCGCGGGCGGCGCTGACCTCGTTGCACCGTCGATGGCCGGACTTCACCGACGACGAGGCCGGCTACGAGGCGCAGCGGGTGCTGTTCGACCGCGTGCGCGACGTCACCGGCTCGACGCCGCCGGTCATCGACAGCGACGCCCTGCGCGCCGACCCCGATCGCGTGGTCGCCAGCTGGTGCGAACAGGTCGGCATCGATCACCGCCCCGACTCGCTGCAGTGGAAGGCCGGCATGCGGCCCGAGTGGCAACTGTGGAGGAGCTGGTACGAGAACACCGCGGCGTCGACCGGCTTCACCCCACCATCGCCGGCGCACCTCGACGACGAGGACCTTCCACGGCGCATCGCCGAGCTCCTTCCGGCGGCCGAGCGAGCCGTCGAGTCACTCCAGGCCCACGCGATCGGTCCCGACACCACAGGCTGACGTCAGGCGACGTCGTGACGCGCGCCGACGACGCCGCGCCACGCATCCGCGAGGTGTCGCGCCACCTCGCACGAGCAGCCGTGGCCCTCGTGATGGTGATCCGCTGACCCCGGCTGGTCGTTGGCACCCGGCAGGCCGACGAGCCGCGGCGCGTGGCCGACGACGTCGCGGCGGTGACCGTCGGGCACCGGGAACGGCGTCACGACCCGTCGCCCGCATCGACGCCGAACAGGTGCGCGTGGAGCCGGCGCACGAGTTCGAGCTGCGCGCCGACCTCCGGCCCGGCGGCGGGCCGGTGGCGGCGCACGTGGTCGAGCGCCTCGTCGAGCGGGACCGCCAACGACACCAGCATCGCGACCGCCACGGTGCCGGCCCGGCCGATCCCGGCCGCGCAGTGCACGATCAACCGCTCCCCCGCCACGACCCGGTCGACGAGCCCGGTCAACACCGGTGCGAACTGCTCGAGTGTCGGCGCGTGCAGATCGGGGATCGGATGCCACACCACCCGTGGCGGCGGCTGGGCGCCCAGCCACGCCACGTAGTCCGGGTAGCGCTCAGCGAGCTCGTGCTCCTCGTTGAGACACACCACCCCGTCGGCGCCGACGCGCGCCATCAAGCCCTCGGGGTCGGGGCCGATCGCGTGCTTGCCGCACAGCCACAGCCGACCCCGCGCCGGAGGCGGCAGCGGGATCTCGTGGATGCCGCCGTCGAGGTTCACCCGGCGCCCTACTTGAGGAGCGGGTCGCGGGGCAGGCCGAGGATCCGCTCGCCGATCTGGTTGCGCTTGATCTCCGACGTCCCACCGGCGATCGACATGCCGCGGTGCATGAGCACGAGCAGGTTGCTGAGCCCGCCGGGGCCGTCCATGAACAGCGAGTCGGGTCCGTTGAGCTCGGTCATGATCGCCGCGGCCTCGTGGCCGATCTCCGACAGCACCAGCTTGGTCATCGCGCCTTCCGGGCCGGGCTCGCCGCCCGCGACCGCACGGTTCGCGCTGCGCAGGTTGAGCAGCCCCATCGCCTGGTGTTCGGCGATGTAGCGCCCCACACGCGCCGCGCCGCCGTCGAGACGTTCGGGGTGGGCGTCGAACGGGGCGATCAGCGCGGCACCGGGCAGCGACATGCCGCCGGTCCCGCCGCCGATGCTGACGCTCTCGTTGCCGAGCGTCGCCCGGGCCACCGTCCAGCCGCCGTCGACCGGGCCGACCACGTCGTCATCGGGCACGAACACGTCGCTGAAGAACACCTCGTTGAAATCCGAGGCGCCCGACGTCTGCTTCAACGGGCGCACCTCGACACCGTCGGCGTGCATGTCGATCGCCATCATCGTGATGCCGTCGTGCTTGGGCACGTCGGGGTTGGTGCGCACGGTGGCGAACCCCATCCCGGCGACGTGCGCGCCGCTGGTCCACACCTTCTGGCCGTTGACGAGCCAGCCGCCGTCGACGCGGGTCGCCTTGGTCTTGACGCCCGCCGCGTCGGAGCCGGCGTCGGGCTCGCTGAAGAGCTGGCACCAGATCACGTCCTGGTTGAGCGCCGGGGTCACCCAGCGGTCGATCTGGTCCTGGGTGGCGTACTGGATGATCGTGAGGATGTTCCACGCCGTGATCCCGTAGGCCGGGCGGGTGATGCCGGCGTCGGCGAACTCCTGCTCGATCACGAGCTGCTCGACCGCTCCGGCGGCTCGCCCGTACGGCTTGGGCCAGTGCGGCATCACGTAGCCGGTCTCGATCAGGCGGGTGCGCTGCTGGTCGGCCGGGAGATCCTTGATGCTCTGCGCGAACGTGCGGACCTCGTCGCGGATCGCGTCGGCCTCGGGCGGCAGCTCGACGGTCTTCTCGCGGGCGACGCCCCGGCGGGTGATGTCGGTGAGTTCCTCGGCAGCGGCGGTGGCGTCGAGGAAGTGGAGCAGCGTGGTGGCGCGGCGCATGTAGAGGTGCGCGTCGTGCTCCCACGTGATGGCGATGCCGCCGTGCACCTGGGTGTTGAGGTTGGCGCACAGATCGGCGGCGGGTGCCGCCAACGTCGCGGCCGCCGCGGCCGCGTAGGTGAGCTGGTCGCCACCGGTGGCCGACGCGCGGGCGGCGTCCCACACGGCGCTGGTGGCGAGTTCGGTGGCGACGGCCATGTTGGCGCAGTGGTGCTTCACCGCCTGGTACATCGCGATCGGGCGGCCGAACTGGATGCGCTCCTTGGAGTAGGCGGCGCCCATCTCGGTGCACTCGCGGGCGACGCCGACCGCGTCGGCCGACAGGATCACCCGGGCGAGATCGACGAGCACGCGACGCGCCCCCGCCATCACCGTGACCGGCGCACCGTCGAGCGTCACCCGCGCGCTGGGCCGGGTGGGGTCGAGGCTGGGCGGCGAGTCGATCGTCACGCCGCCACCGGTCACGTCGACGACGGCCACGTCGTCGCCGACCGGCACGAGGATCAGCGACGCGAGCGCGGCGCCGAGCACCACGCCGGCGTCGCCGGACGCCGCTCCGTCGGACACGGTGACCGAGCCGCCGAGCGCGACCGCACCGACCGTGGCGCCGTCGGCGAGTCCGGGCAGGACGCGCGACTTCAGATCGCCGTCGCCGGCGGCGGCGATCACCGCGCTGGCGATCACCGTCGGCACGAACGGTCCGGGTGCGACCGCTCGGGCGAGTTCCTCGACGACGACGACCAGTTCGTCGATCCCGTAGCCGGATCCGCCGACGTCCTCGGGCAGGTGCAGCCCGAGCCAGCCGAGCTCGGCGAGTTCGGACCAGAACTCCGGCAGCACCTCGCCGGGCGACTCGAGCCGTTCGCGGGCGGCGCCGCGCAGGTTGCGCTTGTCGGCGTAGCTGCGCACGGTCTCGGCGAGCGCGCGGTGGTCCTCGGTGATGGCGATCGACATGGTTGGCTGACCTCTGGTGACGGGAGATGGGAAGCCGCCATCTTCCCCGACCGTCCCGCCCAGCGACGACCCAGACCAACCGAGCGATGAGCGAAACCCCCACATACCGTGCGTTCGCTCATCACTTCCCGACTCTCACCCGAGCGATGAGCCACACCCCCACATCCGGGGCGTTCGCTCATCGCCGCCGAGTTCCGTGCGCGGATGCGAGGCTGGGCGGATGCTGGTGATCGATGCCGCCAACGTGATCGGGTCGCGGCCGACGGGTTGGTGGCGTGATCGGCCGGGCGCCGCACGACGCTTCACCGAACAGGTGCGAGCCACGGTGACCGCCGGCGGGATCGATCCGCCCGTTACCGTCGTCCTCGAAGGTCAGTCCCGCCGGGGAGCCGACGAGTCCGACCTCGACGGGGTGACGGTGGTGCATGCGCCCGGCGAGGGCGACGACACGATCGCCGCCATCGCCGCATCCCACCGCGGGGCGGTCGTGGTCACCGCCGACCGCGGGTTGTCCGACCGGGTGCGCGCCGCCGGTGGCACGGTCGTCGGGCCGAGCTGGCTGCTCGACCGGCTCGTGGACTGGAACGGCTGACGACGCGCCTCGGGTTCGAGCGGGCTACTCGTCGACCCGGGCCGAGCTCGGCACACCCTTCCTGACCCGCAGGCGCGCCGTGCTCGATTCCGCGAGGGGGACGAGCGTGGTCGCCTCGCCCAACCCGATCGGTGGCATGTTGCCGTAGACCGCCTCCCACTCACCGGCCCGTACCAGGAACGTCTCGGGCCGCCCCCGGCAACGTCGATCATCTGAGCACATCGTGATTCCCCCGAGGGCTGTCGGGCGTTCGCCGCCGGGACGGGTGTCCTCGCTGCGGCCTGACGACCAGGCGTGGACCTCGGGCCCTGCCACTGCCTGCACGGGAAGCGGAGACTGGTGAGTGGAGGTGAGTTCGATGCGTCGATCACTGGTGCTCGGCGGCGTCGGGGCGGCGGCGATCGTCGGATGGTGGAAGTGGTTCACACCGTGGCAGCACGCCTGGGGTGCGACCGACGAGGAGGTGGCGATGGCGTTGCCCGGGGACGAGTTGACGCCGCCACCGGTGGAGCAGAACACACGAGCGATCACGATCGCCGCGCCGCCGGAGGAGGTGTGGCCGTGGCTGGTGCAGATGGGCGCCGATCGCGGCGGCTTCTACAGCTACGCCTGGCTGGAGAACCTCTTCGGGCTCGACATCCACAACGCCGACGGGATCGTCGACGAGTGGCAGCAACTCGCTGTCGGCGACTGGGTGTGGGGCGCCCGCAACCGCTCGGCCGGCTGGCTGGTCGAGCACGTGGAGCCGAACGTCGCACTGGTGCTGAAGACCGCCGACCCCACGACCGGCCGGACCACCAGCCGCGACGAGGGCATCGGCTTCGAGTTCCAGTGGACCTTCGCCCTGCGCCCCGCCCCGCTCGGCGCGACGAGGTTGCTGATCCGCGAGCGGACCGCCATCGGCCGACGGTCGACCCGGTTGCTGATGGTGCCGGTCGGCCTCGTCAGCTTCGTGATGACCCGCAGGATGCTCGACGGGATCCGGGTCCGGACCGAGTCGGCACGACGGTGAAGGAGCACGACATGGACACCCAGACGAACGAACCGCCGAAGTTGCCGCCGACGTGGTTCAAGCATCTGTTCTGGCGGGTCCACCGGTTCGCGTATCGCATCCTCGGCGCTCGCGTGCTGTGGACGCCGCAGAGCAAACGCGGCTGGGGCGCGATGCACGTGACGACGACCGGCCGGAGATCCGGCGAACCGCGCAGCGTCATCCTCGGCTACATCGAGGATGGTGGGTCACCGGTCGTGCTGGCGATGAACGGCTGGGACGAGGGCGAGCCGGCGTGGTGGCTGAACCTCGAGGCGAATCCCGACGCGGTCATCCGCCTGAAGGGCGAGCCGGAGCGCCCGGTGCGCGCCCGCCGCGTCGAGGGCGACGAGCGTGATCGGCTGTGGGGCCGGTGGGCCACGATCGACGAGGGCCTCGACGCCTACGCCGCCTCGCGCACCGCCGACACGCCGGTCGTCGCCTTCGAACCGCTCGAGGCTCCCGCCGCGCCGACCGCCTGACACCTCTCGGCGAACCACGTCCCGCAGACCGGGACCGATTCCGCTCGGAACTGCAGCGACCGCTGATCGCCTGACACACTCGCGACATGGCCGACATGGAAACGTTCCCCGAGGACTGGGACCGGGCGCTCGCCGTCGTCGCCCACCCCGACGACATGGAGTACGGCGCCGCGGCGGCGGTCGCTCGCTGGACGCAGCAGGGCAAGCACATCGCGTACGTCCTGGTGTCCGACGGCGAGGCCGGCATCTCGACGATGCCGCCGGACGAGGTCGGCCCACTGCGCCGCGAGGAGCAGCTCGCCAGCTGCCGGATCGTCGGCGTCGACGACGTCGAGTTCCTCGGATGGCCGGACGGTTCGATCGTCGAAGGGCTGGAGCTGCGGGCCGATCTCGCCGGGGCGGTCCGGCGTCACCGGCCCGAGGTGGTGCTGTCGATCAACTTCCGCGACAGCTGGGGTGGACCGAGCTGGAACCACCCCGACCACCGGGCCGTCGGCAGGTCGCTGCTCGACGCCGTCCGAGACGCCGCGAACCCCTGGATGTTCGGCGATCGGGGCGAGGCGTGGGACGGCGTGCGTTTCGTGGCGTTCGCGGGCAGCCCGCAACCGACCCACGGCGTCGACACGACCGACACCTTCGACGCCGGTGTCGCCTCGCTCGCCGCCCACCACCTGTACCTCGAACATCTCGGCGGCGACATGGCCTCGCCCGACGAGTTCCTGCGGGGCGCCGCCACCGCTGCCGGCGAACGCATGGGCACGCCCCTCGCCGCCACGTTCGAGATCATCGGCTGACCGAGGCGCAAGCGGGGCTGACGCCTCAGCTGCCGCGGAGGTAGGTCAAGACGGCGAGCACGCGGCGATGGCTGCTCTCCTCGACGTCGAGTCCGAGCTTCATGAACACGTTGGAGATGTGCTTCTCGACCGCGCCGTGCGAGACGACCAGCCGGTCGGCGATCCCACCGTTCGAGAGCCCCTCCGCCATCAGGGTCAGGACCTCACGTTCTCTGGGCGTGAGGCGGTCGAGGTCGCTCGATCGCTGCGACCGGCCGAGGATCTGGCTGACGACCTCGGCATCGATCGCGCTCCCGCCGTTGGCGACGCGCCGAACCGACACGAGGAAATCGTCGACGTCGATCACCCGGTCCTTCAACAGGTAACCAACGCCCGCGACGTCACCGGTCAACAGCTCGCCTGCATACCGCTCCTCGACGTACTGCGAGAGGACGAGCACAGCGATGTCCGGGTGGCGCCGGCGGATCTCGATCGCTGCCCGCAGGCCCTCGTCGGTGTGGGTCGGCGGCATCCGAACGTCGACGAGGCACAGGTCGGGCGAGTGCTCGGTCACCGCGTCGAGCAGGGCGTCAGCGTCGCCGACGGCGGCCACCACGTCGAATCCCGAGTCGGTGAGCAGCCGCACCAGCCCGTCGCGGAGCAGCACCGAATCGTCGGCAATGACGGTTCGCAGCGCACCGGCAGATGCGTCAGCCGGATGAGCAACCTCAGCCACGATCGACCTCGGTCTGACGGGGGATCTCGGCAACGAGCGTCGTCGGCCCGCCGACAGGCGACGTGATCGCGAAGGTGCCATCGACAGCGTGGACCCTGGCGCGGATCCCCAGGATGCCGGTGCCCCGTGCCGGGTCGGCGCCGCCGGCACCGTCGTCGTGGACAGTCACCCGCACGTTCGCTGCGACTCCGACGACGTGGATCGACGCCACGCGGGCCCCTGCGTGTTTCAGGACGTTGGCGATCGCCTCGTTGGCGATGAAATAGACCGTCTCGGCAACGTCGGTCGAGAGATCCAGGTCGGCGTCGACGTGGACCGAGATCGGGATCGGTGCCCCACCGACGATGGCCGACAGGGCCGCGTCGATACCACGGTCCTCGAGGATCGCTGGATGCAGCCCGCGGCCGAGTTGGCGCAGCTCGCCGATCGAGCCCTGAACCTTCTGGCGAGCGCTGCCGATCAGCTCCTTGGCGGTCTCGGGGTCGGTGTCGACGTGGTTGGCCGCCATCCCGAGGTCGAGGCCGATGGCGACCAGCTGTTGCTGGACACCGTCGTGGAGATTGCGCTCGATTCGGCGTCGCTCGCTCGCCACCGCGTCGAGGATGTCCTGGCGTTGGATCGAGAGGTCGGAGACCCGCCGTTCGGCCGCTGCGAGCCGATCGACGCCGAGGAACCAGGTGTCGATCTGGGCCTTCTGGCGAGCCGTCCAGATCGCAATCCGTGGGATCGCTCCGGCGGCGACGACCACCAGCGGGAGCGCAAACAGGTTGAACGCCCCGATCCCTCCCCCGCCGAAGATGCCGTCACCGAACACCGCCTGGACGACGAGCGACAGCGGGAAGCTTCCGAATCCGAACAGGAGGAACGCGAGCACGACGTTGACGGCGAGGAAGCCGACCTGTCGCCACCGGACAGGATCGCTGAGCGCCCGTGAGATCGCTCGCGGTCCGATTCCCCCGAGTGGCGCAACGGCACGCGGTTCGATCTCGTGGCCGGCGAATGCGGCGAGCCGGAGCTCGACTCCGGCGAGCACCTCGACCAGCCGGAAGAACGGCACGATCAACAGGAAGCCGACGACGACGAAGAGCAGCCCGAAGGTGATCGTGCCGAGTGCCACCATGGCAGCGAAGAGGAACGGCGCCGCGACGGCGCTCACAAACAGGAACAGCAGTGCCTTCCAACCCTCCGCCGCGGTGAGGGGGCGAAACCAGGTCTCGGCGAGCTCGCGAGCCCGGTCCCAGTCCCAACCTTCCTCGGACGCGCCCGCAGGCGACGCCGGTTGCCCGTCCGCCGGGGGCGGCGTCGGGGCACCGGGCCGGGTCGGCGGCGGGAGCTGGTTCACGGCGCCAGTCTCGCGCTCGACTCCTGCTGCCGGCGATGAGCCGCTCGACGACGACATCACCGAGTCGGTTGAGGCGGTCATGCCGCACCCCGCAGGGTGACCGCGAGCGGCCGGCGCCCGACGCTGCGGGTCACGACGGTTGCGAGCAGCACGAGCACGGCGACGGTGCCGACGATGATGAACGGGATCGCCGCCGTGGCGTCGACGACGCCGATGTCGACGGCATTGCTGGCCTCGAACGAACCGATGATGCCGCGTGTGCCGAGGGCGCCGAGTGCCAGACCGCCGGCCACGCCGAGCAGACCGATGGGTACGAGCTCACGTGCGAGCAGGCCCCTCAGGCGTCGGCGGCGGGCCCCGATCGCCTGGAGCGCTGCGAGTTCGTGGCGACGCTCGTACAGGCTCACCGTCATCGACGAGATCACCGCCAGCGCCGCCACACCGGCGACGATGATTCCGATGGCGCCGAACACCATCACGATCGCGTCGCGACTGGCCCGGCTCTCGGCCGCCAACTCGTCGGCGGTCGTCACCGTGGTGGAAACCGGGAGGTCGAGCGACGGCGCCGGATCCGACGACCAGATCACGTTGGCGCCTCCCGGAGCGCCGAGATCGACGGCGAGAACGTCCCGGTCGGCATACAGGGCCCGACCCGCATCCTGCGCCGTGCCGACGATCAGGTAATCGACCGGCCCTGACGCCAAGTCGATCGTGATCGTGTCGCCGACGTGGTGTCCGCGACGATCGGCGAAGCCGGCGCTGAGCATCGCCTCGCGGGAACCGGCCGACGGCCACCTCCCGCTCGCGAGTTCACTCTGGAAGTACTCCGTGTCCGGTCCGAACCCGAAGACGTCGACCTCCCAGTCGTCGATCTCCCCGAACGAGTACACACCGGCCTCGACGTCGTCACGATTCGCGAGGGCAGCGACCTCGAACGGCAGGCCCGGGTCGCGAGCCTCGGTGAGCGACTCCCACGTCCACGGCGCCGTCGTGGCGTCGTTGAATCCGTTGACCGACGTGACGAGGCTCGGCACGAGGAACGCCGCGGCGACCGCAGCGGCGATCTGGACGAGGATCGCGACGGTCCGGGCCGGCCGGCGGATCGAGGCGCGAGCTGCGAGCCGACCGAACAGACCACCGGTCGGGACGCGGGCGGCAAAGCGCTGCGTCACGCTGTGGCCGTACGGTGACCCGTCGCGATCGCGCAACGCCTCGGCGAGCGGACGCCGAGTGACCCGAGCGGCAGCTCGTGCCGCAACCAGCCGAGCACCGACGATCGCACCGATCGCACTCGCTGCCACGACCCACCAGTCGATCGCGACGTCGGGCGTGACGCCGACGAACTCCTGGAGCACCATCCGGGCGATGAGGTTGCTGATGAGCACGCCCAGCGGAAGGCCGACAGCCAGCGCCACCGCGGTGATCGCAAGCGCAATGCTCCTCAAGCGACGGCGCAAGGGTCGAGCGCGGCCGCCAAGCGCCCGCATCACCGCGACCTCTCGAGTGCGCTCGGTGATCAGCGTGTTCGTGGTCGACGCGAGCAGGACCAACGCGACCAGCCCGGCCACGACGCCAAGCAGGCCGATGAGCGTGCTCACCTGCTCGATGTCGGCATCGATCGGGGTCGAGCCGTCGGGCAGGTAGACCGGGAATTCGGTGAACGCGTCCCCTCGCTCTGCGAGCACGTCACGCGTGGCATCTGCGATCGCCCGGAGTTCGTCGGCCCCGTCGTCGACGGCGGTGATCACCAGTCGATTCGTCCCACCGGTGCGAGCGACCACCGAGTCGAGATCGGCGTAGGCGACGGCTGAATCCGACCACCACAGGGTGCCGCCGTTCCCGACGATCTCGAACGAGGTGTCGTCGACGACAACCCGGTCGCCGACCTCGCCGAAACCAGGGCTGGTGACGATCTCGTGTCCATCGGCCGGCATCCGGCCTGCCGTCAACTCGATCACGTCCATCGTCTGCTGGTCGAAGTCGAGACCGATCAGATCGGTCTCGGTGCCCGCCGCTGTGGTCACGGCGAGGACGGCCTCGCCTTCGGCGGCAGCGACTCCGTCGAGTGCGGCCACTCGTGCGATCTGGTCGGCGTCGAGCGGGGTCGTCGCCACGACGATGTCGGCAAGTCCGCCCCGCTCGGCGGCGGAGTGCAGTGTCCCCCCGGCGACGGTGGGGACCGCGAGTACGCCGATCGCTCCAACCGCCAGCGCCAACGCGAAGATGCTGGCGAGGATGCGGCCCGGGGCCCGGCTGAACTGGTGCAGGATTCCGGACATCTCAGTGCTCCCCCCGCTCGGTGACAGACTCGATCTGTCCGTCAATCATCGCCACCACACGGTCGGCGTCGTTTGCGAGCGCCAGGTCGTGGGTGATGAAGACGATCGTCGTGCCGTGGTGGGCGAGCCCGGTGAGCAGCTCGAACACCGCGTGTCCGTTGGCCTGGTCGAGGCTGCCGGTCGGCTCGTCCGCGACGAGCAACGCCGGCTCGCGGACCATCGCTCGTGCGATTCCGACGCGCTGTTGTTCGCCTCCGCTCATCTGGGCGGGCAGCTTGCGTGTCAGCCCGTCGAGCCCGACCCGCTCGAGCGACTCCCGCGCCCGGGTGCGTCGTTCACGACGTCCGACCCGCCCGGCGCCGAGCTCGATCGCGAGTTCGACGTTCTCGAGCGCGGTGAGTGTCGGCAACAGGTGGAAGTCCTGGAAGACGATCCCGACGTGTTGACCACGCCAGCTGGCGAGGCGGTCGGGACGCATCTGGTCGATCCGGTCACCTCCGACGACCAGTGAGCCCGAGGTCGGCTGATCGATTCCGGCGAGCAACGATCCGAGGGTGCTCTTGCCGGATCCGGACGGGCCGATCAGCGCAACCAGCTCGCCGCGGCGAAGGTCGAGGTCGACGCCCGAGATGCCGATCTGAGCTGCGTTGCCGCGGCCCCAGATCCGGGTCAGGTCACGCGCTTCGACGAGGGCCGGCGGACTCGCCGGAGTGGAGACGGGCGACGGTTCGGGAAGGAGGACTGACGTTGTGCTCATGACGTCATCGTGCGCCTCCGCGGGCCCGCGGTGACATGGAGCACGCTGGCGAATCGGGGGTGGGGTTGTCCCCACCCTCGAACGCGCGGAGGTCGGTCCAGCGGAGGATCAGGCCAGCGTGAGGAGGCGAGCGACGCGGGGATCGTCGGGGCCGAGGTAGTGCACGAGCACACCGGCGACGGCCTCGACGTCGAGGGTGCCGGCCAGCTGCATCTCCTCGAGGTCGGCCCAGTCCCTCGAACGGTCGAAGAAGGCCTTGAACACTGCCAGGTCCCGGCAGGCGAGGAACGGGACGTCGTGTCCAGCGAAGGGTTCCGATCGGATGCGCCCGCCGGCGTCGGCGTGGAACGGTGTGGTGTCGAGGAACACGTCGACCGGCGTGTTGGCCCACCAGAAACGGGTCTGGCCGTCGGCGTCGAGTTGTGCGACCTCCGCGTCGGTGGGCGAGATCTCGGTGGGCAACGCGGCGAGGAGATCCCCGGTGCGCTCGACGGGGACGAACACGTTGACGTCGATGTCGATGGTGCCGCGGGCGCGTTGCGTGCACCAGGCGAGCGCGAGTGCGCCACCGAATGCATGCGGCAGGTGTGCGGCGTCGAGCGCCTGGTGGATGGCGACGATCTTGTCGGCCAGGGAGGGTGAGTCGGTCATGCGACCGCACCGAACTTGGGCGCGGTGAGCGTGGGGGTGTGGCGCGCCGGGAACATCTCGGCCAGCTCGAGTACCTCGACCAGTTCACGCCCGCGAGCGGCCGGGTCGACGGCGACGTCGGCCGGTCGCACCTCCAGCGTGACGTCGACGCGGAAGCCGCACGCGGTGAGGATCCGGTCGAGGGTGTCGACGTTGGGCGTCTTGTGGGCCTGTTCGTACGCCGCCAGGGTCGAGTGCGAGGTGTGAGCGCGTCGGGCGAGTTCGCGCAGTGAGAGTCCTGCCCTCCGCCGCGCCAACCGGATCAACCGTGCTGCTGATCGCCACCGCGACGATCGTGCCGATCTGGCTGAGGTTGAACGAGTCGGCCGAGACGACGATCACCGGCCGACGCTTGCCAGGTCGCGATCCGGTGGATGCGGGCAACTCGGCCCACCAGATCTCGCCGCGCGAGATCACCAGTCCTCGTCGATCGCGAGGGACTGTGCCGCCGCGAGGCCGGCGCCGAGCGCGGACGGCCGCTCGCCGTACAGGTCGTCGAGCCGTTCAGTGATCCGGGCGGATTCGTCGGCGTCGAGCAGTTGCGCGAGCGCCTCGGCATACAGCGCCGACCGCGAGATCCGCCGCCGTCGGGCGAGCCGATCAGCCGCCTCGAAGATCGGATCCGGAATCGACACTGCGGTCTTGATGCGGCGCGAGGATCACTCGGTCATACCTGCCGCCGCCGAACGGTCAGGCGCGACGGATCAATGTGAGGCCGTCGCCGATGGGCACGATCACCTGTCGGGTGCGGGCATCGGCGGCAACGTGGTCGTTGAAGCGACGCAGCGCCTCGGTGTTGGCGTCGTCGACGTCGGGGTCGATCACCGCCCCGCTCCACAAGGTGTTGTCGACGCACATCAGACCGTGCGGTGCGAGCCGGGAGAGGAGTTCTTCGTAGTAGTCGAGGTAGCCGCCCTTGTCGGCGTCGATGAACGCGAAGTCGACGACGGTGTCGGCCGGCAGGGCGCGCAGCGTCTCGATCGCCGGTGCGATTCGCAGCTCGATGCGGTCGTCGACACCGGCGAGCGCCCAGTGCTCGCGGGCGATGTCGGTCCACTCGGTGCTGACGTCGCAGCACAGCAGGCGCCCACCGTCGCCGAGGCCGCTTGCGATCGACAGCGACGAGTAGCCGGTGAACGTGCCCACCTCGACGGCGAAGTCGGCACGGACGAGCGAGGTCAGCATCGTGAGGAGCTCGCCCTGCTCCGGCGCGATCTGCATGCCGGAGACGCCACCGAGCGCTTCGGTGCGCTCGATCAGCTGGCGCCGAACGGCGTCGGGTGGCGTGGAATGCGCGCCGATGTAGGCCGACAATGCGTCGTCGAGTCCGATCGATCGTGGTGCCATGGGGTGCTCCTCACTGCCGGCCGGGCCTGCCCCCGCCGTCACGATCATCTGAGCACATCACGACACGGCGAGGGCCACGCTCGGCCTGACGACGCGGCGGATCGCCGGCGAGTGACCCGTCGCTGGCGATTTGCGTGAGCGAGGACGCACTCGTCGCCGATTTCCGCTCACACGGATCGCTGCACATCCAATGAGATCGACATGGATCGAGCGTGGGCGCCGGCGAGAGCAGAGCCACTTCATGCCGTCGATTCGAGGAGACCAGCGAGGACCTCAACTGAGTGCGAGTGCGATTCCTGCGCGGTCGAAGGCTCGATCGACGGTGAGCAAGGAGAAGCCGCCGAGCGCAGCCTGCGCGGCGAGCATGCGATCGAACGGATCCCGATGCTCCCAGTCGAGTCGCCCCGCAGCCACGGCGGCCGGGACGTCGATCGGAAGCTGGCCGGTCTGCAGATCGTGGAGCGCCTCGTCGAGATCGTCGAGCATCGGAGCCACCTCGGCCCATCGCCCTGACGCGGCCTTGATCGACATCTCCCACACCGATGCCGCCGACAGCGTTCGCGTGTTGGTCGGGTCGACGATGAGCGTCGCTGCGTCGGGAGGAAGGCGCCGGTCACCGGTCGCCGCCCACACGAAGATGTGTGTGTCGAGGAGGAGCTTCACGCGTCCCACGCGTCCAGTTCGTCGCCGGTGAGTGCTTCGAAGAATTCGTCGGCGAGTTCCGGCCAGCGATCCTTCATCGTGCCGAGACGCGGGACGTCGGGCGCGATCGGCACCAGGCGCGCACACGGCCGACCACCGCGGGCGATCACGATCTCCTCGCCGGCTTCGACCTTGGCGACCAACTTGGAGAAGTGCGTCTTCGCGTCGTGCATATTCACGATCTCGGTCATCCACCTAAGGTTAGTCCGCTTAGTCCAACACCGGTCGCCCCGGTCGGCGACGTGCTCGCCTCGGCGAACAGCTCCGACCCGATAATCCGCGGTGGCCGGGCGTGCTTCCATGATGCGTCCTTTCGACAACGCTCATGGGGGAGTCGGCCGAGACCACCGTACGGAACCGGTGTCACAGAGTTGCCCTCGCGCCACACCCGGCGGTCGAGCCGCTTCAGTCGTGGAGGCGGGAGGCCGGTTGGTAATTCGGGCCGGCCGTCGTGTCGACCCGCGCCAGCAGGGCCTCGCACGGGGGCTCGAACTGTTCGGCGAACCGGTTCGATCGCTCCTCACCGAGCAGTTCCCACGGCAGGGTGGTGAGGCGGTCGGTGTCGTCCTCGATCCGTGCGCGCAACGCCAGTCCGTCGGGCGACACGCGTCGACCGCCGTCGGCGTCGATTTCGGCGAGGCCCTTGCCGGCGAGCGCGTTCCAGCCGCCCTCGATCTCCTCCGGGGTGGCGCCTCGCGACTTCGGCATCCAGTCGTTCTCGTAGTGCACGTGGGCGTTGTGCAGGATCGACGCTTCGGGATGGGTGAGCCCGGCCGCGACGACGATCGCCCAGTGAGTGTCGCCGCGCCACTCGCGGATGCAGTTGACCGCGTGCCAGCCGGACAGGAGCGGATCGTCGGGTCGCGGGAACGCAAGGTGGGCAGCCATGAACACCCGGCCCATGACGGGAAGTTGCTCGACGACGGGCCAGAGTTCGGGGCCGAGTTCGATCAGTGGATCGACGATCGACGGCGCGTATTCGCGGAGCCCCTCGACGACGGCCTCGTCGCGGGCGAGCCGGCACGCCTCGAACCGGGCGGGGTCGTGGCCGAGCACGTCGAACGCCGCCCGGATGCCGGTGGGGCTGATCGACCCGAATGCGGCGATCACCGCATCGGGTCCGGCGGCGGACAGTGGTGCGCAGCGAGCGGCCATGTAGCCGAGCGGTCCGGCGAAGTCCTTCGGGATGCCGAGCTCGGCGTAGCGGGCCACCGCCCCCGGGTCCCAGAAGATCCAGCCGATCGTCGTCTGCACCGAACGCGCAGTGCGGCGCGTGATCTCGAACCAGTCCGGTGAGTCACCCATCCTCGAAGTCTCGCATCCGGGAGAACGAGGCGACCGCTCAGCCGCCCTTCTTGCCGTTGCCGTTGTTGCTCTTGCCGTTGTTGCTCTTGCCGTTGTTGCTCTTGGTGCCGGTGTGGTCGGGCTTGCCCGGCGACGTGCGCTGCTCGGCCTTCTCGACCTTCTCGACCTTCTCGACCTTCTCGATGTCGTCGGTGTCGTCGTCGATGTCGATCTCCTCGACGTCGCCGGTCTCTCCATCGGAGTCCGAACCGGTCTTGCCGCACGAGGAGCGAGCAACGTCTCGCACGTCCATGCCGGCGAACTCCGACCCCTCGTCGAACGGCGCCAAGCCTCGGGCCGCAGCGCTGACGGTCTTGCCGTGGTTCGCGTCGGGGATGCAGAAGGGTTCGGGTTCCTGCGGATCGACGGGGGCCGCTTCGACGTCGGCCACGATCGCGACCTCGGACTCAGGATCCTCGGGATCGTCCTCCGGCTCGGACTCCGCCACCGTCGCGGGCTCGTCGACGGGGGTGACGTCTTCGGCGGGCGGCTCTTCGGCCGGCGTCTCATCGGCAGGTGGCTCCTCGGCGGGCGGCTCCTCGGCGGGCGGCTCGCTCGGCTCCTCCACCTCGATCTTCACGGAATCATCGCTGTCGAACAGGGAGACTCCGCCAGGACTGGCGGCGGCGGCGCCTCCGAATCCGAGGATGCCGGCAGCGATCAGTGTGGCGACGCGGGCGCGACGAGATGTGAACATGGTGGTTCCCTTCGATGTGTGATGGGCGGCAACCATGAGATCGACGACGTCGTGCTCAGCGGTGAGCCTCGGCCGGTGTCGCGGGGCTGCGCAACGGGCCGAACAGGTCATCGAGATCGTCGAAATCGCTCATGGCACCCTCTTCATCGTCTGGGGGACATCGTTCGTTACAGACAGCTTCCGGCGCAGACGCGTCAGACCCCGGTGGACCAGAACCCGCACGTTGCCTTCCGTCGTGCCCAGCACCGACGCGACATCGGCGATCGGGAGGTCGTTGACCACCCGCAGCATCACGGCGTCGGCGAGGTTGTCGGGCAGTGTGCCGACCAGCGCAACCGCACGATCCAGCGCGCCGTCCCGGTCGAGCTCGACGTCGGCGGCAGCGGCATGATCGGCCGCCCGCACCGCGAGGCCGGTCCGACGGACCGTTCGACGAATCTCGTCGACGCTGCGACGGTGGGCGATCGTGAAGAGCCAACGCCGGAAGACGCCGACGCCGCCCTCGAGGCGGTGGAGTGATGTCGCGACCTCGATCCACACCTGCGACGCCACGTCGTCGGCCGACGGTGTCCTGCGGGCGCGGAGGTATCGGAGCAACGGAGCCTGATGTGTCCGCCACAGCTCCGCCAGAGCCGTCACGATCACCGAGCCGCGCCGCGTCGAGCGTGGTCAACGGGCGGCGCACCATGCGGTGTCATCGGCACGTGGGGCGTCGACCTTGACAACACGTCGACCTGATCGCTCCGGCGCCTACCCGGCGTCGGAGGCGTCGAGTGCTTCGAGAAAACTGATCGAGGCGTCAGCGATCTGGCGTTGGGCGTCGGCTCGGGTGGTGCCGGGCGTGCCGTCGCCGTTCTGCAGGCCATAGTCGCCGAAGAACGAGTGGATGGCGCCGTCGATCGGGACGTACTCCGTCGACGCCAGCAGGTCGGGTTTGCGCTCGTCGATGTCGGCCGGGGTGGCGAGGCCGTCGTTGGTGCCGGACACCGACATGACGGCGAGCCCGGCGCGTTCGGACATGTCGTTGACCGGGTAGGCGGCCCAGAGCAGCAGGCCGACCAGTTCGTCGCGGTCGGTCTCGGCGTAGCTGGAGGCCATCGCACCACCGAGCGAGTGGCCGCCGACCGCCCATCGGTCGGTGGTGTCGTCGGGGTCGCCGATCACGGCGTTGGCGGCGTTCGAGTCGAGGACCGCCAGGTTGTAGGGCTGCTTGAAGATCACCACCGGGAAGCCCGCTTCGGCGATCGGCCGCAGCACGTGGGCGTAGGCCTGCGGGTCGACCAGCGCTCCGGGATAGAAGGCGAGCCCGGCGGCCCGCGGGTCGTCGGTCGGGGTGAGCCGGATCGACGATCTCGAGACGTCGACGGTCACCCCGTTTCCGTCGTCGAGCGCGTCGATGGCGATCTGTTGCGCCGACGCCGGCTTGAGGTAGACGAGCAGTCCGAGCAGCACCACACCGGCCACGAGCAGTCCGCCGCGCGCTGTCCAGACCCACCGCCACGATCGTTGCGGAGGCGGGCCGGCGAGCAGCGCCCACGTGACGAGCCCGATGGCGACCGCCAGCGACAGCAGCAGTGTGATCAGGTAGGCCGGGCTCGATCCCCAGATCCCGACCCACGCGGTCGCGAAGGCCCACACGACCACCAGCGCAATCGCCGCCCCCACCCCGATCGGCCACCACCGGGGACGCCGACCCGGCGGTTGTGGTGGTTGCGGTTGCGAGTCGTCAGGTGCGTCGGTCGGCTGGTCCGCCACGCCGGTGAGTCTCGCACGGTGGTCATGGGTACGGGCGGAGGTCCGGGTGCGGCCAGACTGTGGTGATGGCGGGGTTCGACATCATCGGCGACGTGCACGGCCACGCCGACCGCGTGCGGAGCCTGCTCGCCCGGATGGGCTACGCGGAGCGCCACGGCGTGTGGGCGCACCCGCGGCGGACGGCGGTGTTCGTCGGTGACCTGATCGATCGTGGGCCCGGCCAGCTCGAGACGCTGCGGCTCGTGCGGGCGATGGTCGAGGCCGGCTCGGCGCAGATCGTGCTCGGCAACCACGAGTTCAACGCGGTCGCCTACGCCACGGTCGATCCGGTGCGCCTCGACTACTGCCGGCCCCACAGCGAGAAGAACAGCGGCCAGCACGAGGCGTTCCTGTCCGACGTCCCCTTCGGCTCGCCGCTGCACCGCTCGATCATCGACTGGTTCATGACGATCCCGATGTGGCTCGACCTCGACGGCCTGCGGGTGGTCCACGCCTGCTGGAGCGCGGACCACATGGACCACCTCGAGACGGTGTCGGGCCCGGGCAACACCCTCACCGAACGCATCGTGATCGACGGCACGACGAAGGGCACGCCGACCTACGACGCGATCGAGACCGTCCTCAAGGGCCCCGAGGTCGACCTCGACGGCGTGTGGTATCCGGACAAGGACGGCCATCAGCGCCACCACGCCCGGCTCCGCTGGTGGGACAGCACGGCGACGACCCTGACCTCGTCGGTGTTGTTGGCTCCTGGGACACAGTTGTACGACGCGAACGACCAACCGATCGACGAACTCCCCGATCGTGAGCTGCACGACGACGAGGTGCAGCCCTACACCGGGCCGGAGCCGGTGCTGTTCGGCCACTACTGGTGGCGCAAGGAGTCGGCCGAACCGATCAATCCGCTGGCGACGTGCCTCGACTACAGCGTCGCGAAGAACGGCGTCCTGCGCGCCTACCGGTGGGACGGCGAGACCGAGATCGACGAGACCAAGTTCGTCGACGACTGAGCGAGCACGACAGGGGACGGCCTGCGGAATCCAGGGTTGCGGGATGGGCCGCATCGATGACGACTCCGGGCAACTCGAGCGGGTCTACACCACGATGTTCGATGCGGTCGCCGACGACTGTCGGATCGAGTCGAGGCCTGCGAAGATGGTGGCGTGACCACGCTCGGACACTGCGAGGTGCGCATCACGTGCGGCACGCGGGAGGAGGCCGACATCATCGCCGACGCGCTGGTCGAGGCCCATCTGGTGGCGTGCGCTCACCTCGTGCCGATCTCGAGCGTCTACGAGTGGAAGCACGTCATCGAACACGGCGACGAGGTGCTGATCACCGCAGCGACCCGCGTGGATCGCTTCGACACGATCGTCGAGACGGTGCGCTCGCTGCATTCCTACGAACTGCCGGCGGTCCCCGCGGGCGCGCTCGACGGTTCCCACGACTACCTCGCGTGGATCGACGACCAGACCCGGCGTTGACCGCCGAGGAGCCCGCAGGGAACTCAGCTGAGTGCGAGTGCGATTCCTGCGCGGTCGAAGGCCCGCTCGACGGTGAGCAAGGAGAAGCCCCCGAGCGCAGCCTGCGCGGCGAGCATGCGATCGAACGGATCCCGGTGCTCCCAGTCGAGTCGCCCCGCAGCCACGGCTGCCGGGACGTCGATCGGGAGCTGTCCGGTCTGCAGGTCGTGGAGCGCCTCGTCGAGATCGTCGAGCGGCACCAGGCGCGCGCACGGCCGACCACCGCGGGCGATCACGATCTCCCTCGCCAGGCTTCGACCATTGGCGACCAACTTGAAGAAGTGCGTCTTCGTTTCGTGCATGTTCACGATCTCGACCATCCCGCCAAGGTCAGTCCGGTGAGTCCGGTACGCGAACGGTGTCGCAGAGTCAGGTCGAGTCCAGGCGGCAGAATGGCCGGCGAGGAGGTGCACGTGAAGCTCGAAGCGGTGCTGGGAGACATCACGTTGGAGGAGGTCGACGCGATCGTCAACGCGGCGAACTCGTCCCTGCTCGGCGGGGGCGGGGTCGACGCAGCCGAGTGGCGTCAGGCGACGTCGTCGCGAGCGTCGGCGACGGCACGCCAGGCTCGGGCCAGGTGTCGGGCCACCTCGCACGAGCAGCCGTGGCCCTCGTGACGGTGATCGGCTGAGCCCTGCCGGTCTCCCGCACCCGGCAACGCGACGAGCCGGGGCGCGTGCCCGACGAGGTCACGGCGATGCTCATCGGGAACCGGGAACCAGCGCCCCTCGAAGACCGAGCCGATCACCGGCACCTCGCGCAGGCGCGTCGGGTCGACGTCGTACGGATCTGCGCCGAGCACCGTGAACGTGGCGGCCTTGCCGGGGGCGATGCTGCCGAGCTCGTGTTCCAGCTGCCACGAGTAGGCGGCCTCGATCGTGACCGCCCGCAGCGCGTCGTGGACACCGATGCGTTGTTCGGGCGCGGCGACGCGTCCGGATTCGGTGATCCGGTTGACGGCAAACGAGGCGAGCGCGAGCGGCTCCGCGGGCGCCATTGGCAGGTCGGAGTGGAAGGCGAGCGGAACCCGGCGGGCGAGCACCGAGGCGCTGCGCACCATCGTGTCGGCGCGCTCGGGGCCGAGGCCGAACTCGCCGTAGCGGTCGGCGAACCCGACCGGGTAGTAGGGGTTCGCCGACACGATGCACCCGAGGCGGGCGATCCGGTCGACCTGCTCCTCGGTCGAGTTGGCGAAGTGCACGATCACGCTGCGATGGTCGGCGCGTGGGGTGGCGATCATGCAGCGCTCGATGATGTCGAGCAGCACCTCGAGGCCGAGGTCGCCGTTGACGTGGGTGTGGATCTGCCAGCCGGCGTCCCAGTAGATGCGGAAGTAGGTCTCGAGCACGTCGGGTTCCACCATCCACTCGCCGTGGTGGTCGGGGTCGGGGAGCCCGGCGGCGTCGAGGTAGGGCTCGCGCATCTGCATCAGCTGCGAGATGATCGCCCCGTCGGCGAACATCTTCACCTGGCCCGCCAGCAGCGACACCTTACCGTGCGGTGCCCGGGCGATCTGTTCGAGTGCGTCGTCGACGACGGCGCCGGGGTCGAGCCCGCGGGCAGCCTGGGTCCGCCCGTCGACGAGGAACGAGGTGCGGAAGGGGGCGTCGTCGGCGCCGAGGATCTGCTGGTACAGCTCGAACGGCTCGATCCCCCATGCGATGCCCGGTTCGTTGATCGCGGTCACGCCGTGCTGGTGGAGGTAGGCGACCAGCTGGTGGAGCCCGCGCTCGATGCGTTCGGGGCTGATGATGTGCGGGGCGACCTTGCCCATCACGACGTTGAAGAACCCGGCCTCCCAGAAGTGGCCCGCGTCGAGGTCGATCTGGTCGCTCGCCGGACCGCGCCCGGCGACCGACTCGGCGGTGATGTCGAGCGCGGAGATCGCCGCGCTGTTGAGGTACAGCTCGTGGCACGACCGTTGCCAGACGACGATCGGCCGGGTGGCGCTGATCTCGTCGAGGACGGCCCGGTCGAGGTGGCCGTGCCAGAGCGAGTGGTAGCCCCAGGTGGTCAGCCATTCGTCGGGATCGAGCGCCTCCTCGGCGGCGCGGAGTCGGGCGACGTACTCGTCGTGTGAGCGGGCGGCGGGGAAGGTGCGGTCGGGGAGCACCCAGTCCTCGGTGGCGATCACGTCCATCGCCAGGGTCGTCGCGCCGAGCAGCGGGTGGAGGTGCTGGTCGATCAGCCCCGGAAGGACCACGTGGTCGCGCAGCGTCTCGTCGAGCCGGAACGGCTCGTCGCCGAGCGCGTCGGTGACCGTCTGCAGCGATCCGACCGCGAGGATCCGGCCGTCACGAACGGCGACAGCGTCGGCGGTCGGGAAGCCGGGCTCCATCGTGTGGAACCGGCGGGCGACGAAGACGGTGATGCGACCAGTGGCCATCGCCCGATGCTGCCAGAGTGAGCGGAGCGGGTCCGGCCCGGGCGAGACTCAGGGGTCGAGGAACTCGAGCACGGCGGCGATCACGGGGTCGGGCCGCCAGAGCACCGCACCGTGGGCGGTGAGTTCCAGTTCGACCAGCCGAGCCGTTCTCGAATGCGGGAAGCGCCCGGTGGCTCGACGCGAGATTCGGGTCGTGGTCACCGGTGGCGATCAGCGTCGGCGCACGGACCTGCTCGACGAACGGGAGCAGATCGGAGTGCAGACAAGGTGGCCGCCATGGCCGCGAGCATCGCGTCGTGGATCGAGATGATCGCGGATGCCCTCGGGACGGGGCGGATCGACGATCCCGGCGTCGGCACGAGCGCGCTTGGCATCGATCACACCCTGCTTCTGCGCGTCGACGTCGGCGGGGTCGATCGAGAAGTCCGACAGCACGAGGCGACGGACACGATCGGGGTGCTGCGCCGCCGTCACGAGCGCCACCCGCGATCCCCACGCCATGCCCCAGAGGTCGAAGCCGTCCAGGCCGAGCTGATCGGCGATCTCGACGATGTCGGACGCGTACTGCTCGAAGGTGTAGCCGTCGGGTGGTCCGGGTGAGCTCGATCCGGTGCCGCGCACGTCGAGGCGCACGACCGTGTGCCCTGCGGCCAGTCGGTCGATCACCCCGTCCCACTGCCGCGTCGTGAGCGCAGCGCCGTTCACCAGCACGAGCGCCGGGCCGTCTCCGTCGACCTCGACGTGCAGCTCGGCTCCGTCGACGGCGATCCGATGGGTTGGCATCGTGCGATCATCGCAGGTGCACGTCACCGACTGCAAGACTGGCCACCGCCGAAGGGGGAAGTAATGGAGAGTCTCGAGGGTCGTACGGTCGTGATCACCGGTGCGGCGAGTGGCATCGGGCGAGCGTTCGCCGAAGGGTTCCGTGCCGACGGCGCCGAGGTCGTCGGGTGCGACATCGACGAGGCGGGACTCGCCGCGCTCGCCGAACACGGCGTCCACACGGCGGTTGCCGACGTCAGCGACGACGCCGCAGTCCGCTCGGTCATCGACCTCGCCGTCGAACGCACCGGCCGCGTCGACGTGCTGTTCAACAACGCCGGGATGGGGAATCGGGCGGCAGTCGAAGATCTCGCTCCCGGCGAGTTCGAGCACATGATCGCCGTGCACCTCTTCGGCTGCATCTACGGGATGCGGGCAGCGATCCCGATCATGCGCGAGCAGGGCTACGGCCGCATCGTCAACGTGATCTCGCGGGCGGCCGAGAGCCCGGCGGGCAACAACTCCGCCTACGGCGCCGCGAAGGCGGCGATCTGGGTCGCCAGCCGAAGTGCGGCGGCGGAGACCGCCGGCTCGGGGATCCTCGTCAACATGCTGTTCCCGGGCATGACGAACACGTCGATCTGGGGCCGCGACATGCCCGGCATGCAGGACCCCGCCGACGTGTACCCGAGCGCCCGCGTCGTGGCGACGCTGCCCGACGACGGGCCGACGGCGACCGTGTTCTACCGCGGCGAGCCGTACACGATGTTCGACGCGGCGAACGTGGAACTCCTCACCGCCGACCGTGCCGATGTCCGCCGACGTCGCGGCGACTCGTGACGGCGCCGTGATCGACACAACCGAACTCGAGCAGTGGTGCGACGCCCATGCGACGTCGCAGCTGTGGGTGTCGGTCGACGGGGCACCGGTGATCGAGCGGTGCTTCGGCGACACCGGTCCGAGCGACGCTGCCGACGTCGGGTCGATCCAGAAGAACGTGATCTGCGTGGCGATCGCCGTGCTGGTCGAGCGCGGCGAGATCGACATCGACCAGCCGATGACCACCTGGTTGGGCCGGGGCTGGACGCAGACCACCCCGGCGCAGGAGGACGCCGTCACGCTGCGCCACGTGATGTCGATGACCACCGGCCTCTACGAGGACCTGACGTTCGAGGCCGACCCCGGCACGGGTCTGGACCTACAACAACCACGCCTACCACCTCGGTGAAGAAGGCGCTGGCTGAGCTGACCGGACAGACCACCCAGCAGCTGTTCGACGAGCTGCTCTTCGCCCCGCTCGGCATGGACGACTCGCGATGGCTCGACCGTGACGGCGACGTCCTGCCGGGAGGATGGCCGGTCTCCGCGCTGCACACGAGCGCTCGCGACCTCACCCGGTTCGGCGAGGCGATGCTCGACCGGGGACGGGCCGTCGGCGCCGACGCCGACTTCCTCGCCGTGGCGACGCACACGTCGCAGGACCTGAACGCCTCGTGGGGGTTGTTCTGGTGGGACTTCTCGGCGCCGAGCGCGATCGTCCTCGGCCATCGCCCCGGCGACGTCGTCGACCCGCTCAAGCCGCTCGGCGGCATCCCGATCGACCGGCGGATCGCACCCGACAGCCCGCTCGACACGTTCGGCGGTATCGGCTACGGCGACCAGCGCATCTACGTGGTTCCCAGCCGGCGTGCGGTCGTCGTGCGTCGCGGTGGACCGACGCTCGTCGACGGGGAGCGTCCTCGCCCGATCGACATCGAGCTCTGGCGCCGGCTCGACCTTGCATCCCACACACCGACACCCACATCCCGGGAGGGCACCTCATGAATCTCGACAACCGACTCGCCGGAACGGTCACCATCGTGACCGGAGGCGGCAATGGCATCGGTCGAGGCGCGTGCGAACGCATCGCCGCCGAGGGCGGTGCCGTCACGGTCGCCGACATCCGCCTGGAGCCGGCCGAAGGGGTCGCCGCGGCGATCCGCGCCGAGGGCGGCCAGGCGCTGGCCGTCGCCTGCGACGTGGCCGTCGAAACCCAGGTGGCAGCGTTGGTGGCAGCGACGGTCGACGAGTTCGGATCGCTCACCGGGCTCGTCGCGAATGCCGGCACCGCCGGCAACGGGTGGGTGCACGAGACCGCCGTCGAGGACTGGCACTTCGTGCTCGGCGTCAACCTGACCGCGCCGTTCCTGTGCTGCAAGCATGCGCTGCCCCACATGATGGAGGCGCGGCGAGGGTCGATCGTGATGACGTCGTCGATCGCCGGCTCGGTCGCCGGCGGTGGCGGATCCGCTGCGTCGTACTCGGTGTCGAAGGCGGGCGTGATCGCCCTCGCCCGCCAGATCGCCGTCGACTATGGCGACTGGGGCATCAGGGCCAACGCGATCCAGCCGGGAGCGGTCGCCGACTCCGCCCTCGCTGCCAACGCCGCCGGAGGATCGCGCCAAGCAGGTCAGCCCCGACGGTGCACCGATGAAGCGTCCCAAGCCATGGATCCCGCTGCGACGAGCCGGCAAGTCACTCGACGACTACGGCGCCACGATTGCGTTCCTCCTCTCCGACGACGCCGGGTACATCACCGGCGCGCAGATCCCCGTCGAGGGCGGCTACCTCTCGACCTGAGCGGGTCGGGACGTTGCGCGTTGCCGGACAGCGCGCAACACGTCACAGACCGCACGGCTGCTGCGGCGAGGTCTCGGCGGTGGCACCTCCCCGATGGCCGGGCCCGACTCCGAAGCGGTCGGCGATCGCCTGGGCGTTCATCGGGGTGCTCCTGATGCACCAGTCTGGCCGCATCGAGGCGTCTGCCAACTCTGTGGCACCGCTGCGCGCATGATCTGGTCACCGACTCCCTCCTCCGTCTGCGTCACAACCGAGGAGTCACCATGAAGAGCCCCTCTCGTGCGGATCCAGAAGACAAGCTTCGGTCCGTCGTGCATGCCGTCCCCCTTGCCACGAGACCGTAGGCGGTTCGACGTGACCGTCTTGTGGCGATTCGAGCTTCACCTCGATGCGAACGGTTTCCGAGATCTCGATCCACCGCTCGACAACTCTGTGACACCCGTTGGTCATGATGGACGTATGGATCTCGGGGCGTTGTGCGACACGATCGGGCGGGGCGACCGCACGGTCGACGACGTCGCCGACGAGTTGATCGACGCCACCGACGCCGAGCTCGACGAACGGGTTCGCGCACTGGAGTTGCTGCGCCGACGGGTCGACGCCGAGACGGCGATGACACTGGCGACGGTCGACCAGCGACGCCTGTACCTGGCCGACGGGCACCGCTCGATGAAGGGCTACCTGCGTGCCACGTGCAACTCGTCGAACCCCGACATCGCCGCCGGGCGTCGCCTCGCGAAGGCCGTCGACTGGGTTCCCGGCCTGGCCGACGCGCTCCAGAGCGGACGCATCGGGACGCCCAGGCAGCAGCGATGGCCCGCGTGCACCGCAACCCGCGGGTGCGTGACCGTCTCGTCGACTTCGCAGCGATGCTGCTCGAGCTCGCCGAGCGGTACTGCTACGACGACTTCGTCATCGCCCTGGCCCGCTTCGAGATGCTCGCCGACACCGACGGCGCCCACCGCGACCGCGACGAACAGATCGACGGCCGCAACGTGCACGTCACCACCGTCGGCGGCCAACTCCACCTCGACGCGAACGGTGGCGACCCGCTCGTCAACGACGAACTCGAAGCGATCTTCCGCCGGTTCTGCGAGAACGAGTTCCGCACCGACGCCGCCGCCCGCCGCGCCGAACACGGCGACGACGCGTCCGGCAAACCGCTCGCCCGCACCCACGCCCAACGCAGCTACGACGCCTTCGTCGACATCATGCGCCGAGCCAACGCCCACCTCGACACCGACGCCAACGCACCGGCAGCGCCGAACTCGCTCGTCAACCTCCTGTGCGACCAGCGCACCTGGGCGCTCGTGCTCGCCGACGCCGGTCTGGCACCCACCACCACGCTGTCCGGCGACCCGATCGATCCGTTCACCGGACTCGCCGCCCACACCACCGGCGACCTCCTCGCCGACCTCGTCGCCGACCCCGACGCCTTCGCCCGCATGCACTGCGAGACCGCCAACGGCACACCACTGCACCCGCACGACGTGCTGCGCGCTGCGCTCGCCGGCCACATCCGCCGCGTCGTCGTCGACGCACAGGGCGTCGTGATCGACATGGGCCGCAAGGCGCGGCTCTTCACCGGCCCGGCCCGTGAGGCCGCCAAGCTGCTCGTGCGACGCTGCGACCACGCCGGGTGCGACCTGCCAGAGGACTTCTGCGAGGTCGACCACGTCACCGAATGGGTCGACCTCGGCACCACCGACCAGATCAACGCCGGCGTCGACTGCGGCCACCACAACCGCGAGAAACACCGCAAGAAGCTCACCAGACGACGCTGCGTCCACGGCCAGAGCTACACGATCCGGCCCGACGGCAGCATCATCCTGCCCGTCGGCGCCCGACCGCCCACCTTCCCCGACGACAGCGACGACGACGCAGCTGACGACGACGCCCACGACGACCCGATCGAGACCGCCCACCGGACCCGACGCGCCCGAGCACGCCTCCGTGCGCTGCGCCGGGCCGCCTGAGCACCGGCAGCTCGCCGGCAACGCCGGCAACGTCGTCGATCACTCGTGGAGGCGGGAAGCCGGCTCGCGCAGCGTCAGTCCGGGCCCTCGACGATCATCCCGTTGCGCTTCGACCGCTTCGTGTCCATGGCAATCAGCGCCCGACGCCCGTCGAGCGCAACCAGGCCCTCCGGCTTGTCGACACCCTTGGGCAGCCGCCAGACCTCCTCGAACGTTCGCACCGGGCCGGCGCCCGGCACCAGCGACGGCACCAGCGGCAACCGGGCAACCGACGCCGACTGATCGCTCAGCAACCAGAGCGACCCATCGTCCCCGGCCGCCAGGTCGCTGACATCGCGCATCGCCTTCCGGGCCGCCCCCTTCAGCGGCCAACAGGCGCTGTGTACTCGACTGCGCCACTCGGCGCCGACCACCGTTCGCCGTCGCCGAGGAAGCCGCCCGGCGAGAGACCCTGCGCGTCGACACCGGGCGGGCAGAACTCGATCAGCGCCGCCGGCCGCTTCTCCTTGGCCACGAGCAGGCGGCCGTCGGAGAGCAAGATGCAGCCCTCACCGCGCGACGACGGATCATCCCACCCGTCGAGTCCGAGGTCGTCGGGCACCACCAGCGTGATCTCGGCCACGACACGACGCTGGTCGACGTCGATCACGACCACGACCGGCGGGTCCTCGCGCAGCAGCGCGACGGAACTGCCACCACCGACGGCGATCGCCTCCAGCTGGCTCCCATCGAGGGCTTCGGTCCAACCGTCGACATCGGTCAGGTCGACGGTCCGCCACGGCGAGACACCGTCCTCGGCCGAGTAGGTGGCGAGGCCGAGGTCCGCGTTGCGGTCGCCGATCACCGCCAGGTGTACGACTCCGTCGACCAGCTTCGACGAGAGCCCGGACGCTTCCCGCATGGGCAGGTCGATCACGTCGACTTCGCGCAACCGCGGCGGCTTCCCCACGCCAGCAACGTTAGGTGTCGGCACGCCGTCCGGACCGAGCTGTGCGCCACGCCCGCCGGCTCGGCGCCCGTGACTCAGGCCGGTGACGGATCGGCGGCGCCGGCAACCCGCATCACGCCGTGCACCGCCGTGCCGCGCAACGCGTGCGCATCGGGTGGGAGATCGACCCGCACCGACGCCAGGCCCGGCTCACCGGCCAACACCCTGGCACCGACCGCCCGCAGCCCGTCGAGCAGATCGTGGTTCTCCCAGAGCACGTCGGCGGTGAACGTCTCGATGCCGTTGTCCATCGCCGCCGCCACCAGCGACATCAGCAGCAGTGTGCCGATCCCCCGCTCCTGGAACCCGTCCATCACCGTCACCGCGGCGTCGGCCGCAGCGGTGTCGGCGCTGCTTCGGAGGTAGCGGGCGATCCCGACGCTCGGCGCCCCCGGCTCGTCGACCATCGTCGCCACCAACGCCACACGATCGACGCCGTCGACGTCGAGGAGATGGTCGAGCAACTTGTCCGACAGGTGCGCCGGCGCCGACACGAACCGCAACCGGCGCGACTGCGACGACAGCTCGCCGTACCGAGCGGCGAGCTGGGCGATCGTCCGGCACCAGCTGGCGCACCAGCACCCGCGCACCGTCGTCCAACGTGTGGACGTGCGGCGGCGGACCGGTCGCAGGGGCGTCGGCGTCGTTCGACACGTCAGCGGGTGTAGATCGCCTCGATGACGTCGGCGCGCGACTTCTCGACGATCGTCCGTCGCACCTTCAGCGTCGGCGTCAACTCGTCGGAATCGATCGTGAAGTCCGACGCGAGGACCACGAACTCGCGGATCGACTCGGCGCGCGACACCGACGCGTTCGCCGTGTCGACCACCTGGGCGATCTCCGCCCGGAGCTCCTCGTCGTCGATCAACTCCTCGATCGGGGTACCGGCCCGGTCGCGCTGAGCGCACCAGCGATCGACCGCCTCCTCGTCGAGGGTCACCAACGCCGACACGAACGGCCGGCCCTCGCCGATCACGAGCGCCTGGCTGACCAGCGCGCTGGCCCGCAACCGGTCCTCGAGCGGCGCCGGCGCCACGTTCTTGCCCGCCGCCGTGACGATCAGCTCCTTCTTGCGGCCGGTGATGCGCAGGTACCCCTCGGCGTCGAGCTCGCCGACGTCGCCCGTGCGGAACCAGCCGTCGTCGAACACCTCGGCGGTCGCAGCGTCGTTCTGCCAGTAGCCGGTGAACACCTGCGGACCCTTCGCGAGGATCTCGCCGTCGTCGGCGATCCGGATCGACGTACCGGCCACCGGGCGACCCACCGAGCCGGGCATCCACGCGTCCGGCGAGTTGATCGTCAGCGTCGGGCTCGTCTCGGTGAGCCCGTAGCCCTCGTAGATGTCGAGACCGATCCCGGCGAAGAAGTGCGTCAGCCGCTCACCGAGCGGGCCGCCACCACTGAACGCGAATCGCAGCTCGCCACCGAACGCGGCCCGGATCTTGCCGTACACGAGCTTGTCGAACAGCCAGTGTTGGGCGCCGACGAGCGGCGACACCTTGCCAGCGGTGTGCTGCTTCGACCACGTGATCGCCACGTCGGCAGCCCGGTCGAAGATCTTGCCCTTGCCGTCGGCGATCGCCGACTGCCGTGCAGCCTCGTACACCTTCTCGAAGATGCGCGGCACCGCGGCGATCACGGTGGGTCGCGCCAGCGGGAACTCCTCGGAGAGCTTGCTGACGTCGGTGCCGAACGCACACCGAATCCGACGCTCCAGCGCGAACAGGGCATACCCCTTCGTCAGCACGTGCGCCAACGGCAGGAACAACATGCCCGACTCCTCGGGCCGCAACGCCGGCCCGAGCGCCAGGCCCGACTGCGCGACGTTCTGGCGGAGGTTGCGGTGGCTCAACACGCACCCCTTCGGCCGGCCGGTCGTGCCAGAGGTGTAGATCACCGTCGCCAGGTCGTCGGCGCTCAAGCCGGCGACGATCGCGTCGATCGCGTCGTCGGCGACGCCGGCGCCCCGCCGCTCGAGCTCACCGACGGCGTCGTCGTCGATCACCAGCACCTCACGGCACCCCGGCATGCCGTCGCGGGCCGACTCGGCAGCCGCCTGCATCGCAGCGTTCTCGACGACGAGCAGCACAGCGCCGCTGTCGCTGACGATCCACTGGACCTGCTCGGCCGACGACGTGTCGTAGATCGGCACGGTCACCCCGCCGGCGGCGAGGATCGCGAAGTCGAACAGCATCCACTCGAGCCGGGTACGAGCCATCAACGCGACCCGGTCGCCCGGTTCGACACCGGCGGCGACGAAGCCGGCGGCGACGCGCCGGACCTGCCCGGCGAACTCCGCCGAGGAGACGTCGCGGAAACCGGCGCCGTCGCGGACGGCGAACGCCGGACGATCGGGTTCCTCGGCGGCGAACGCCAGCAGCGGGGCGAGCAGGTGCTCGTCGGCGCTCAGCGTCGCCAGCGCCGGGCCGACGGCAACCGAGCCGTTCGCGGAGGTCGTCGACGAGTCGGAGGTGGTCGAGGTGTCAGAACTGGTCTCGGACATGTGTTGATCGTGCGTCATGGCGAGCCGCGAATCAAGCTGAATCGGTCGACGGCCCGAGCAGGCGACGGATCGTTCCGTCGATCAGGCGGTCGGCAGGGTGTGAGCAGCGCCCGCGATCAGCTGTCGGTCGTCATCGGCAGCGACGGGTCGGCGGCCCACTCCTGCAGGCTGCCGTCGTACACACGCACCGATGGATGACCTACCCGCTTGAGGTTGAAGGCGACGACCGTCGCCGAGATGGCACCACCTCAATACAGCACGACGCGCTCGCGGTCGAGCACGCCGGCACGATCGAAGATCTCCTTGGCCTCCTCGACCGCAACGAACGCGGCGGTCGACTCGGTGATGAAGCGACCGAACGGCACGTTCTGCGCACCGGTGATGTGGCCGGGACGCGCGTAGTTGACGCTCTCACCGGTGAACGACGCCTTGGGAAGCGCGTCGATCAGACAGCTCCCTCCGTCCTGCAACACCGCCTCGACGTCGTGACGGTCGGCGATCGCGTCGACGCGACGGTCGTCGCCGCGAAACGTCGACGGCACCGCCGACACGGGCCCCGACTCGGTCGGACGGCCTTCGGAGCGCCAACGCTCGAGGCCGCCTTCGAGAATCGCGCACTTGACGCCGCTGTGATGCAGCGTCCACCAGGCGCGAGTGCACCACATCGTGCCGAGCCCGAGCGGACGATCGAAAGTCTGCGCAACCAGCACCACGGTGGTGCCGTCGTCGACACCGACGCGGCCCATCGCTGACTCGATCTGCTCCAGTGGCGGCCACGTCCACGACAACGCCGAGTTCGGGTCGCTCAGCTCACCGTCGGCCGAGGCGACATCGAACCAGACCGCGCCGGGAAGGTGCTCAGCGAGGTAGTCGTCGTGAGCCCGGTTGGCTCGGTCCGCGTCGAGGAAGCCCGACACGTCGAGCACGCGCACGTCGCCATCGTCCAGGTGTTCGGCCAACCACTGTGTCGATACGAGAAACTGATCGCCCATCGATCGATCTTGCCAGTGCGACCTCGAATTGTCGAGCGAACCTGCCGCGGCCTTCATCGACGCGTTGATCGAACCGGTCGGTGTCGTCCTCGACGCGGGACGTCGTGTCCGGCGAACGGCTCCCATCTGATGCGCTCACCGACGGCTGCGCGGAACGGGGTGGTGTCGAGGAACACATCGACCGGCGTGTTCGCCCACCAGAAACGGGTCCTGACCATCCGTCTGAAGCTGCTCGACCGCTTCGTCGGTTGCCACGACGTCGGCGGGGAGCGCAACGAGCCATCCGAATGAATACCGACATCAGGAGTCGCGGTGGTCGATCGGTTCGCTGCGTCGACCATCATTGGCTGACAGCACACGAGGAGGCCCCATGCAGTTCGACGCAATCCACGACTATCAGCACCCTGCCGACGAGGTGTTCGCCGCGCTGATCGACGTCGAGGCGGTCACGGCAAAGTACGAAGCGATCGGTCAGAACGATGTGCAGCTCGTTCGGCGTGACGAAGCCGACGATGGCGCCATCACGATGGTGACCACCCGCGTCGTTCCGCTCGAACTGCCGGGGTTCGGCGAAGAAGGTGCTGTCGCCCAAGCAGCACGTCACCCAAACCGATGTCTGGTCCGGCGCCGACAGCAAAGGCCGGCGCAGCGGGACGTTCACCGTGGAAGCCAAGGGCGCCCCGGTCCAGGTGCACGGCACCCTCGAGTTAGTCCGTCGCGGGGCGAAGGCGAGCACCAACACCACCGAGGTCACCGTCGAGTGCAAGGTGCCCCTGATCGGCGGCAAGATCGCCGACTTGGTGGCCAACGACACCCGTCGGGCACTCGACCACGAGCACACCTGGATGACGGAGCACCTCGAATCCTCGTGATGTGATCTCCGCAAGCAACCGAATCGAGCCCACCCGATGACCGCCAACCCACCAACCGCCAACCCAGCACTGTCACTCGATGACCTCGTCGACGAACTCGACCTCGCGCGGCGATACACCGCCGAACTCGTCGACGGGCTCACACCCGAGCAGATCGTCTGGCGACCACACGACAACAGCAGCGCCATCGGCTGGCATCTCGGCCACCAGGCCGCCGTCTGCCACTACATGGTCCGCAATCTCACCGCAGCCGAACCCCCGATCGATCGACACTTCGATGTACTGTTCGATTCGGCCACCCCCGAACCCGTCCGCAGCCCGCTGCCACCGGTGTCGGCGATCGTCGAGTACCGAGACGCTGTGGCGGCGAGCGCCAGCGCAACGCTCGCACGAATCACACAGCGACGTGTCGGTGCCCCCCGACCAACTCACCGTGGTGGCCATCGGCCTCGTGTGCTCGTTGATCAACCACGAGTACCAACACAGCGCCTGGATCGGCGAGGTCCGCGACACGATGATCGACACGCCACGGCCGGCACCGGCATCGAGCCGCCTCACGTCGACCGACGGGTACTGGATGATCCAGCCGGGCTGAAACCGACGAGGTTCGAACGGAACCTCGACGACTCGGCCTGCCGCCGGCACAACCCGGTGACACCGGTGCGCGCATCCTCACGGCACACCGACTCCCTCCTCCGTCGACAGCGATCTGCTGGACGCGCGCTCGGCGGGCCCGTTCTCGCTAGCAACGATGCGGGCTCATCGACGAGGCGCTGGCGGCGCTGCTGCTCGCCCGCGACCGGGCAGCGGAGATCGACGCGGCATACGCCACCGCCTACGTCGACCATCCACTCGACGAGCCGGACGAGTGGGGCGACCTGGCGTCGTTCCGTCGGGCCGCCGGTCGATGACCGATCTGCCACGTCGCGGCGAACTCTGGTGGTGCGAGCCACCTGAGATCGGTCGTCGACCAGGTCGTCGTGCCGACTTTAGGCGTGACGCCGCCATCCCGAGGCTGCGTCGCACCCTCGTCGCACCGTGCACCACGACCATTGACTTGGCGAGCGAGATGGTACTCGAACCCGACGACGACCCGGTGCCGCTGCGCTGCGCCGTCAACCTCGACTCGGTCGAGTCGGTCTCGGTCGGTATGCTCGTCGAGCGCCTCGGTCGACTCAGCGACCACGGCGCGAGATCGCGCTGATCGAGGTCGCCATCGACTCCCGGTGACCCCTGGCGGATCGGGAGCGATGTCGGGGCCACCCGGGGAACGCCAGACGCCAGCGACGGCATCCTCGCCACCCAGACAGTGCAGACTGTCGTCATGCCTGATGTCGTCGTGATCGGTGCGGGAATGGCGGGGGCCGCCACGACGTGGGCACTGGCTCGCAGAGGCAGGTCGGTGTTGCTCGTCGACCGCTTCGCTCGGGGTCACGATCGCGGCTCGTCGCACGGGACCGAACGCATCTTCCGATTCTGGTACACCGACCCGGCCTACGTGACCCTCGCACAGGACTCCCTGGCCGGGTGGCACCTGCTGCAGGCGGGTGCCGGGCAACCCCTGCTCGACGCGAACGGGGTCGTCGATCACGGCGACGACGCCGAACTCGCTGCGGTGGAATCAGCGTGTGCTGCGGAAGGAGTGCGTACCGAGATGATGACGCCTCAGGAAGCAGCGGCGCGATGGCCAGGGTTGCGATTCGACGGGCCCGTGCTCCACCAGCCCGACGGCGGCCGGGTGCGCTCAGATCTCACACTCGAGGCCTGCTGGGACCAAGCGGTCGATGCCGGCGCGGAGATTCGCTTCGAAGCACCGGTGAGCGCGGTCCGGCGGACGGGCTCCGGCGTGGCGGTGACCGTCGGCGACGACGTCGTGACGGCCCGCGTCGCCGTGGTCGCCGCCGCAGGCTGGTCGAGCGAGCTGCTGGAACCGGGCGTCGCTGCCAAGTTGGTGCCGCCCATCACGGTGACCGCGGAGACGGTGGCGTTCTTCCAACCGACTCGCGGACCGTGGCCGAGCTTCATCCAGCGCGGTGACACGTTGGCATATGGGCTCGGCACTCCGGATGGGCTCGTCAAGGCCGGCCTGCACGGCGTCGGGCCGGTGATCGATCCGGACGATCGCCCGTCGCAGGTTCCAGGCGCCGTCGAGGCGCTCGAGGAGTACGCCCGGGACCGTGGCTGCCCGGCGTCGAACCCACGACGTGGTGCGAAGCACCGTGTGCCTGTATGCGTCGAGCGCCACCGACGACTTCGTGCTCGATCGCGACGGCCCCATCGTGGTCGGCGCCGGTTTCGGTGGTCACGGCTTCAAGTTCACCCCAGCGATCGGTGAACGTCTCGCCGATCTCGCGGACGAAGCGCTCGGCCTGCGCCCGGCCGGCCCGGTCTCTTCACTGCCGCCCGCGCCGCTGGGACCACCGGACAGCCACACTCCTGGCGGTGACCTCGGGCCGACCACGAGCGTGCTCGCCGGTGTCGTTCCCGTCGCAGTGCTCGGGCCCAGTCCGGGCCGTCGTCACGCGTGACCGAGGCGGTCGCGCGCCTCGAGGAGCGACGCGATCGCTGCGTCGATCGCCTCCCCCGTCGACGACGGCGTCGACAGGCCGTCGAGCAACATCCGGCGCGCCGTCTGCGACACGGTCTCGTCGCGGGTCGCGGCGACGACCTCGAGTCGACGGAACAGCTCCTCGGGTACCCGAATCGACACGTGACGCGACTTCGGCGCAGGGGCCGCCGGACGCTCGAGCTGCTCGCCGGTTTCGTTCTCCAGCCACTCGATCAGTTGCGGTCTGCTCATCCTGTACCTCCGGTTCGCTCGATGGCGTCGGCGACGACGTACGCAATCGTGACGGCGTGGGCCCGGTTCGGCTCGTCGGGTTCGGACCCGTCGATCAGGGCCCGCAGCGCAACGACGACGCGTGCGAGCTCGTCTCGATCGAGGTGAACGCCCTCCGGCGGAAGCCAGCCGAGATCCTCGGCCGTCATTTGGAACACATCGTAACACACTCGGCGCCCAGGTCGATCGTTCGCCCGCGATCAGCCGCCGCCGTGCATCCCGTTCTGCATGACGTCTTGTTATGCTGATCTCGTGCCGCAGCTGGTGACCCGCATCGACGACGAGACCGCCGCAGCCATCGATGCGCTCGTCGACGCCGGCGACTTCGCATCTCGCTCCGACGTCGTGCGCGCCGGTGTGCTCCGGCTGATCGAGGAGCGACGACGACAGGCGATCGGCGACGAGATCATCGCCGGCTACCAGCGGACACCCGAGACCGTCGAGGAGCTCGCCGCCGCCGAGGCGAACGCCCGAGCGATGATCGCCGACGAGCCGTGGTGAACCCTCGGCCCCGTCAGGGTGACATCTGGTGGGCCGAAGCCGAGGACAAGCGTCGGCCGGTGCTGATCGTCAGTCGCGACCTCGCCGCCGCACACCTCAACCGGGTCGTCGTCGCTCCGGTCACCCGCACCGTTCGGTCGATCCCCACCGAGATCGCGCTCGGCACGGATGAAGGTCTCGACGTCGAGTGCGCCGCATCGTTCGACAACCTCGGCCCCCAGCCCGTCTCGATGCTCACACGACGCATCGGACGTCTGCACGATGCGCGCAGCCGGATCTGCCACGCACTCGCCGCACTCGCTGACTGCTGAACACGTCTCGGCACAGTTCGCGTCACTCGAGGGCGGCGTGCCACTGCAGGAAGCGGTCGATCCACGTGTCGGACGGCAGGTGCTGGACCCGCATCCCGAAGCCGTGGCCACCACGGGCATACGCGTGGAACTCCACGGGCAGGCCCGCCGCCCGCCACCGTTGGTACAGCTCGATCGAGTCGGTGGTGAGCCCGAGCGTGTCGTCGGTGGCCACCGCGAGGAACATCGGGCCGCTGCCCGCCGGCGGTTCGGTCACGTCGACGCCCCGGGTGGTCGCATAGATCGGTGCGACGAAGTCGGGACGAGCGGCCGGGTCCGGCGAGTAGGCGACGCGCACGGCGACGTTCCCGCCGGCGGAGAACCCCATGAACCCCACCTTCGACGGGTCGACGGAGAACTCGTCGGCGCGACTGCGCACCAGCCGGACCGCCGCCTCGCCGTCGGCGCCGCCCAACGGTGCAACCGCGCTCATGTCGTCGAGCACACCGTTCAGATCGGTCATCGTCTTGTGGACCAGTTCGGCCACCGTGTCGTCGCCGCCCTGCACCAGCCGGTACTTCAACACGAACACGGTGAATCCGGCGGCGGCCAGACGATCGGCGACGGCGAAGCCCTCAATGTCGATCGACAACGCATGGAACCCTCCTCCGGGCGCCACGATCACCGCATGGCCGTCACCCTGACCGGCGGCGGTCGGCGGCACCGGCACGAGCGTCGGGGCGCTGACGTTCGTGACGACCTCGGTGTCCCACAACTCGCTGTGGTACCGGCGCTCGATGCCGGTCCAGCTCTCGCTGCCCGGGGCCGGCCCGTCGTACAGATCGATCGGCGTTCCTCGCACCTCCGCAGCCTGCCGCATCTGCGCATCGCTCGACGACATCGTCGTCACCCCGGCCGGCGGAGCTCCCAGATCCACACGCTCGGCAGGCCCGCGGCTGCAGCTCGCGCCGCCTCGGGGTGGAACGCCGCCGACGGATCACTGGCGATCTGTTCGTCGGTGAACGGCGCCTCCACGCAATCGACGACGTCGAGGCCGGCGGCCGCGAACGCCCGCAGCCACGTCGACGCATGGTGGCGATGGTTGCGGACGAACGACAGCGTCCGCCCCCGGCCCACGCCGCCGTAGAACGCCTGGCCGCCCAGCACGCCACCCATCGGATGGGGATCCGACACGACGAGCACGCCCCCGGCGGCCAGCACGCGGGCGAGCTCCGCCACGGCGACGGTCGGATCCGGCAGGTGACACAGCGCCAGCGACGCGACGGCGAGGTCGAACGCCCCGTCGTCGAACGGCAGGTCCTCGACGTCGCCGACCTCGAACTCGGCGTTCGGGACCTTGCGGCGCGCCAGGTCGAGCATCTCGGGCGACTGGTCGATGCCGGTCGTGACGCACCCGCACGAGTCGAGCAGCTGGGCGTGACGTCCGGTGCCGCAGGCGGCGTCGAGCGCGCGGAGACCGGAGGCGGCGAGCCGCTCGAGCAGGGGGACGACGACGCTCTCCTCCAGCTCGATCATCGGGTTGGGGCCGTCGTACGTCGTCGCCCACTCGGCGTAGCCGTCGCCGACGGACCGTTCGACCGGCGTCACCTCGAACGAGTGCGTCGACTCGTCGGCCTTGGCGAGGATGTCGGCCAGCTCGGCCATCCGCGTCGCGTTCGTGTCGCCGTCTGCGTACCAGTGGCGCATCAGGCCCAACCCGACCACGCCGGCCAGGTAGTGGTCGAATCGCACGGGCTCCATCCGCGAACCGTACGCCACCACCGCGGGCGTCGACCGGTGGGTTTCGTCCGGTCGGCGACTTCACGCCACTCGCTCGATCGGCATGGGGCAGAACCACCCCGATCGTGGCCGCAGCCGTCGAGCGCGTCACCCGCCACATCCTCTGACAGCGCGGGCCCGCTACGTTGCGGACACCACCGGTCCGGCGACGACAGCGAGGAGCGCCATGTCCACCGAACCCTCTGATCGTGACCAAACGCGACGACGGCGTCGCGATCATCTCGACCAACGACGACCCGCTGAACCGGATGTCGGTCGCCTACATCGACCTGCTCGAGGAGGCGATCGACGACATCGCCGCCAGCGAGGGCGCCTCGATCGGACTGCCCGAGATGGACCTCGGCACCACGCCGGCCTGGGGCGGATCGGCCCGGCTCGCGAAGTGCGTCGGCCGCAACCACGCGCTCGACATGATCCTGCGGGCGAAGAAGATCACCGGCCCCGAGGCGCTGCGGATCGGGCTCGTCACCGAGGTGTGGCCGCTCGACGAACTCAAGGTCCGAGCGATCGCACTCGCCAGCGAACTCGCCGCCCAACCGCGACTCGCCGTCAAGGCGATGCTCGACGCGCTCCACGACAGCGAGGACAAGACCCTCGACGAGTTGCTCGCCGCCGAACGGGCCGCCGTCCACGCCACCCGCGGCACCCCGGACGCCCGCGAAGGCATCATGGCGTTCCTCGAGAAACGACGGCCGGTCTTCAACCAACCGTCGTGATGCTCGGCTCAGGTGCGAACCGTCACGACAGCAGCCCTGTGGGTTCCACCCGTACTCTGGCCTCATGGTGAGCACCGGCGTCTTTCCGCAGATTCGTGCCCGGAATCTCGAGGGTCTCGATGTCGACTTGCCGGACGGGTTCGTCGGCGACCGCAACGTCGTCGCCATCGCCTTTCAACGCCAGCACCAGAGCCTGGTCGACTCGTGGGTCCCTTGGTTCGAGGAACACGCGGCCGCTGATCCCGGTCTGCGCTTCTACGAGCTTCCGACGATCGGACGCATCTGGGCGCCGGTCCGCAACTTCATCGATGGCGGAATGGCAGCGGCCATCCGTGAGCCGGTGATCCTCCAGCGCACCCTCACCATCTACGGCGACGTCAACCGGGTGACCCGGCCGCTCGGCATCGACAACCGGTCGACGATCGCACTCCTCCTCGTGGACGGGTCAGGCCACGTGCGCTGGCGCGGCGCCGGCGGGTTCACCACGGCGGTCGCCCACGACCTCGAGGCGGCATTGGCCGACGACCACGGCGATTGATCGGGTCCGACCTCGAAGCTCAGCTCGAGTCGCCGTAGGACAGCGAGGCGACGATGTTGCCGTTGCGATCGCGGAGGAACACGGTGTCGCCGCTGTTGTTCCACACCGCGCTGCCCGACACGCACCAGTAGCGGGAGGTGTCGTCGTCGGGGCCGCAGCCACTGAACAGGGTCACCTCCGCGCCGGGCTCCAGGCGCAGGTCGCTGAACGTGTAGCGGTTCGACGACGATTCGTCGGCGACCTCCCAGCCATCGAGATCGATCGCCTCGGCACCGGCATTCGTGAACTCAACCCACTCGCCGTTCAGGTTCTCGCCGTCGTCGCCTGGCGCATCGGCGTTGACGTCGATGACGATCTCCACCCCGTCGAGATCACTCGTGCCGCACGCATCCGACGCCCACAGGCCACGACCGCTGCTTGCGCATCGCGCTGCAGGGCGGCGTAGCGATCGGCGCGGGCGTCGTCGGGCGGATAGCGCCGGGCGATGGCGAAACCGTTGGCGACCAGCTCGGCGCCGACGTCGACACCATCGATGGTCTCGACGTAGCGCAGCGCTCGCCCGAACTGATCGACGTCGGACCGATCGACGACGAGCACCAGCTCGTTCCCGTCCACCAACTCGGCGAGTGCATCGGTCGCCTCCTCGTAGAAGCACTCGCCCGACTCGGGCGTGTTGACCCCGATGATCCGCACCTCCAGCTCCCCCGCCGGACCGGACACATACAACGTGTCGCCGTCGACGATCTCCGTGCTGCGCCAGCCATCCCCACCCGCCACAACAGTCTCCGACGAGCCGAGCGATGTGACGGACTCGACGGTCGGGTCCGCTCCGCCGACCTCGGCATCACCGTCCGACGGCGTCGAGGTGCAGCCCCACAAGGCAGCGGCCGACACCAACGCGACCGCCAGCACCCGGCGCCGCCCGTTCACGGCGTGCCACCCTGCGCTCCACGCTCCGTCACGCTTCGCGAGCACCGGCATCGAGACCACCCTCGCACCGGTCGACCTCGAGCGACAAGCCGACCGACCATCGACGACGACGGGTCCGGCGCGATCGACCTCACCCGACCGGAGCGGACATCCCGTCAGCAGCAGCGTGCCACAGTGGAGGAATGGCAACCATCGCGACACGCCCGACCGGCGCGGACGTCACCGCCTTTCTCGACTCGGTGCCCAACGAACGCCGACGCGCCGACGGACACGCGCTGCGATCGCTCTTCGAGCGGGTCACCGGCGCCCCGGCGACGATGTGGGGCCCGTCGATCGTCGGCTTCGGCGACACGTCCTACACCAACACCACCGGCACCAACGAGTGGTTCGTCGTCGGCTTCTCACCGCGCAAACGGGCCCTGACCCTCTACGGCATCCACGACGGGTACGCAGCCCCGGACCCGCTGCTCGACGAACTCGGCCCGCACACGCCGGGGAAGGGCTGCCTCCATCTCAAGAAGCTGGCCGACGCCGATCCTGCCGTCCTCGAGCAGCTCGTGCGCAACGCCTGGGAGTCCGCCAGCGCCAGCTGATCGCGCCCACGGCGGGTCGTTCGCACACAGCGGTCGCTCCGGATGCACATGGTCATCGAGGCTCTCGACGGCGTTCGCTCCGAGTGCGTCCAGCCGACGTCCACCGACTGGGGCCCGGCAACTGTGTGACAGCCCCATGCGCATGATGTCTGCATGTCGGAAGTGTCGGTCGAGCGGCTCGTGGAGGAGCTCATGGAGTGCAGCGACTCCGGCCTCGACGACCGCCTCCGCACCTTGGAGCTGGAACGCCGACGGATCGAGTCCGAGCTCGCACTCGCCGCCGGCGAGATCGACCGGCGCCGTTCGTACCTCGACGACGGGCACCGTTCGCTGAAGGCCTACCTCCGAGCCACCTGCAACTACTCCGACGCCGAGGCTGCCCGAGTCGGTCGGCTCGCCACGGTCGCCGCCAATGTCACCGGCGTCGCCGAATCGCTCCACCACGGCCACATCGGCACACCACAAGCCAACGAGCTTGCCATCGCCCACAGCAACCACCGGGTCCGCGACCGGCTCAACGACTTCGCCCCGATGCTGCTCGAACTCGCCGAACGGCTCAGCTTCCGCGAGTTCCGCACCTGCGTCCAACGCTTCGTGATGCTCGCCGACCTCGACGGCGCCCACCACGACCTCGACGAGTCGATCCAGAACCGTCGCGCCCACGTCGTCAACCTCAACGGCTCGCTGTGCCTCGACGCCAGCGGCGGCGACCCGCTCGTCAACGTCGAGCTCGAAGCGATCTTCCGCTACTTCTGCGAACTCGAGTACCACGCCGACGTCACCGCTCGACGTGCCGAACACGGTGACCGTGCCGACGAGCACTCGCTCCCCCGCACCGCCGCCCAACGCAGCTACGACGCGTTCGTGGCGATCCTGCGCGGCGCCCTCGCCAACCGCGAGGCCGGGCGCCCGGCACCGGCGATCGAACCCTTGGTCACCATCCTCACGGATCACCGCACCTGGGGGCATGTGCTCACCGAACGCGGACTCGCACCCGACACCACACTCACCGGTGTGCACGTCGACCCGTTCACCGGGTTGGCATCACCCGAGGCACTGCTCGCCGAACTGATGGCCGACCCCGACTCGCTCGCATCCCGTCGCTGCGAAACCTCCACCGGACAGGTCCTGCACCCTCACACGGTGCTGCGGGCTGCGCTCGCCGGCCACATCCGCCGCGCCGTGCTCGGCGCCGACAACCTCCCGATCAACCTCGGCCGCAAGGCCCGCGTGTTCGTTGGTCCCGCCCGCGAGGCTGCCAAACTCCTCGCCACCCACTGCGACCACCTCGGTTGCGGCCTCCCCGCCGACTGGTGCCAGGTCGACCACTCCACCGAATGGTCCGACAACGGTGCCACCGATCAGGACAACGCCGGCGTCGAATGCGGCACCCACAACCGGCTCAAACACCGAAAGCGATGGCGCACCCGGCGCGACATCGACGGACGAACCCACACGATCCGAGCCGACGGCTCGATGATGTTGCCTGCCGGCGCACGACCACCCGTCTTCCCCACCAAGACCGGCGACGAACCACCGGCGACGATCCCGCCCACGTCGAACGTCGAACACGCCATCGACGACTGGGTCGACGACGCCGCCGATGACATCGAGCGTCGCTGCCGATCCCTGCGGCGAACTGCGATCCGCCATGCGATCACCCTCGATGGGCTCGACACACTCGACACGGCGACGCTGGTCCGCCACCTCGAAGTGCCAGGACCTGCCGTCTTCGACCCGAGTGACCGGACCTCGGTCGGATCGTCCGAGCTGCAACTGCGAGACTGAACGCATGGCATTCGGACAAGCGTCGGGTCCGCCCGCATCACACAGCCAGATGCGTGAGCTGACCGAACTGCTGGAGGCCGCCGGACACTCGGACTTCCGCGACGCACGCGGGCCGATGGGGTTCACGCAGCGCCAGGCCAGCGGCAAGTTCACCCGCGACGAAGCCGACGAGTTCATCGCCACGCTCCAAGAAGCCGCACACGACGCGCCCGAGCCGCCGCCCGCTGCAACGGTGAAGCCGAAGCCGGCTCAGCGCAAGCAACCCGAGCCGAAGCTCGAGGCGTTCTCCGACCAGCAGCTCGCCGCCGAACTCCAGCGCCGCGGCTGGGTGGTCATGGAACCCTGACGTCCTGCTCGCGCGCGGGCGGCGTCGGTCGAGCAGCTCGTCGGTGCACACCAGGTAGGCGAGGCACCTCGCCCGGCTGATCGCCACGTTCAGCCGGTTCTTCGAGAACAGGAAGTCGGCGGTGCGGGGCATGAACTCCGACGACGACGTCGTCATCGAGAACAGCACCACCGCGGCCTCCTGACCCTGGAACTTGTCGACCGTGCCGACCTCGACACCCCTCGTCGCCGGGTTCGCCCGCAACGCCTCGGTCGATGCAGCGGCGCTGGTCGTTGTACGGGGCGACCACCATGAAGTCGTCCATCGTCAGCGGACGAGTGACGCCGTGCTGATCGGTCCACGGCTGGCCGAGCAACTCCTCGACCTTCGCGACGACGATCGCCGCCTCCTCCGGTGACTCGGTCGAGCGGCCCTTGTGTTCGGCGCGCAGCCAGCGCAGTCCCGTCTCGCCGGCCGCCGACTGGCCGACGCACGACTCGTGGCTGTGCAGCTTGCCGCCGTACATCACCTCGGAGATGAACTCGCACACGTCGGGATGCATCCGCCACGTCGTCTCCAACAGCACGCCACGATCGGGCGGCACCGTCAGCTCGCCGTCGCCCGAGCAGATGCTCGAGCGCACTCGCACCGGCACCGCCCGGATGGCTCGCCTGCGACACCTGCGGCAACTGCTGCGGATCGCCGAGCAGGATCACGTTGGTCGCCGAGATCGTCGCCGCCAACGTGTCGGCCAGGCCGAGCTGGCCCGCCTCGTCGACCACCAGCACGTCGACCGGGTTCTCGCGCATCGGCTTGCTGGCGAACAGCCACGTCGTGCCGGCGACCACGTTGAAGTCGCCCCGAGCCACGTTGGCGTTGTCGTCGACGTACCGGATGCCGTCGACCGAACCGGCCTTCGCCTTGCGGACCGCCCGCAGGTTGCCGGAGTCGCCCTCCTCGGCGAACCGGTCGACCACGGCCTGCATCAGGTTGTCGATCGCCGCGTGGCTCATCGCCGTCACGCCCACCCGCAGGCCGGCGTTCACGAGCGTGCGGATCATGTGCGCACCGGTGTACGTCTTGCCCGTGCCCGGCGGCCCCTGGATCGGCACGTAGCTCCGGTCGAGTCCGGTCGCCCACGCACAGATCGCGGGCACGTCGCCGACGAACACGCCGCCATCGGCGGGACCACGGCCCGGCTGGAACGCGGGGAGGTCGCGGCGCAGCATCGCGTGGCCGACCCGGTCGGCGCGGCCCGCCAACATCTCGTCGGCCAGCTCCTCGAGCGCCGTCAGCTTCGCCCCCTCGTGGAACCACTCGTAGTGGACGAGCGACGACGGGTACACGCCCTTCTCCTCGGCGTCGCCGTCCCACGTGACCGCCAGCTCACCGGCATCGGCATCGATCTCCGTCACGGTGAAGAACACCCACTCCTGCTCGTTGACCGCGACGATCAGCTTCGAGCCCTTCTCGATGTCGACGTCGATCGGCTGCGGCGGGAACGTGAAGCGCGCCCACGGCCACTTCAACTTCTTGCCCGTCTTCGCACTGATCTGGTCCTTCAAGCCCGCGGAACGTCAGCCGGGTGATCGCCGACAGCGACTCGAACTGGTCGGCCTCGTCCGCGATCGACAGGCGATACGCGTCGGCGCTGACCACCTGACGCTCGCGGCGCCAGTAGCCGAGCAGGTCACCCATCAGGTGCTCGACCGTGCCGGGCCCGAACGCGTGGAGCGCCTCGATGCGGGCGTCGAGTTCGGCGTCGGGCTCCTCGCGCCCGAGCACCGCCGCCCGCCACGGGACGTCGGCGGGACGTTGCGTCACCAGCCAGTCGCGCAGGGCCCGGGTGGCGCGCACGTCGTCCTCGTTGTAGGCGGCGATCCGGTCGAGGCTGCGCCTCGGCCGTCGCCTTCGACGCCATCCACCGCTCGTACTCGACGACCGCGCCGGCGCCCTTGTCGATCTCGTGGCCGCGCTCGTAGTCGGTGAGCCGCTCGATGTGCTTGAGGCCGTAGCCCTCGACGCCGACCTGCATCGCCCCCTTCACGATCGGCAGCAGGTCGACGAACTGGCCGGTGGTGATCAGCTGTTCGAGCGCGAGTTCGGCGACGCCGTGCTCCTTCACCAGCCGCTCGAGCGACGACCGCTCGGTGTGGTTGTAGTGGTACACGTGCATGTCCGGGAACTGCACCCGGCGGGCGGCGAGGTGATCGATCAGCGCCTTCGTGGCGTCGGCCTCCTCGGCCTTGTCGTGCGCCCAGAACGCCTTGAACTCCCACTCGCCCGCGGGCGAGCGCTCGATGAGGCCGAACAGGAAGAACAGCTCGGCGTCGGCGTGCCAGAACGGGTGGCCCTCGAAGTCGAGGAACACGTCGCCGTCGTCGGGCGCCGGCAGCGCGGCGAACCCGATCGGGTCGGGCGCGTCGAGGTCGTCGTCGAGCGGGGCGTGGTCGGTGTGTCGACGGCGGGGCGAGCAGCTCGAACGGCGGCTTCTCGTCGGGTGCGTTGCGGGCCTGCACCTGGAGGCGGGCCTGGCGGACGAACGTGACCTGGCGCGCCTGGTCGAGATCGGCGACCTCACGGTCGAGCTCGGCCAGCGCGGCGATCGTCGTCACGCCGTCTTGCTGCAGCGTGAGGCGGTCGGCGGTGCGGACACCGGCCACGTGCACGAGCGAATCGGCGGTCCGCCATTCGGTGTCGCACACCAGCTCGAACTCGCAGAACTGGCAGTGGTCGCACGGCTTGGGCCGGGTGTCGGTCGGCGCATCGTCGGTCGAGCAGCGTCGCGAGCTGGCCTGCGCAGGCGACGCCAGTACGGCGAGCACGTCGGCGACCCGGACCGTCTCGGACGACCCGACCCCAGCTCGATGTGCACGAACTCGGGCAGCACGCCGGTGCTCGCCTCGATCGCCTCGGCGTAGAAGCACAGCTGCAGCACGTGGCCGGGCTTGGCCTCCTTGCGGGCGAGCTTGGCGTCGATCGGCTCGTAGGTGAACGTGCCGGTGTCGGGGTCGTCGACCCGGCGCAGGAAGTCGGCGATGCCCCGGATGCCCTCGTGCACGAACGGCATCTGGAACACGACGTCGTGACCCTCGGCCAGCACGTCGCCGACCCGGTCGACCCACTGCTGGAACGACTCGCCGTTCGCCTTGTCCTGCTCCGGCACCTCGAACACCGACAGCCCCTCGTCCCGATAGCGCTCGAGCACCGCCTGCTCGTGTTCGAGGCCCTTGTCGAGCAGCATCTGGGCCATCTCGCCGAACGGACTCGCGGCTCGACCGTGCGGGTGCCGGCCTCGACCTCGTGCTTCAACGTGAGGAAGTGCGCGCAGTCGAGCCACGCCGTGATCTTCGAAGGGGACGTCCATCGAGATCTCGGCGACGTGACAGAAGACGACATCCGTGCGGCGCACGAGCGCGATCTCGAAGTCCAGGGCGAGCACGGCGTGCGCTTTCTCACGTTCTGGTTCAACGAACCCGACGGTCACGCCTTCTGCCTGGTCGAGGCTCCCGACAAGGAGTCCGCGATCGCATGCCACAAGGCATCGCACGGCCTCGTACCTCACGACATGATCCAGGTCGACCGACCGACGATCAGCCAGTTCATGGGCGACTGGGAGGCGAACGTGCCCGACATCGCACGCATCGCCGGTCCCGGATCGAGCCTCGATTCGGGGCTACGGGCCATCATGTTCACCGACCTCGAGGGATCGACCGCCGTGAGCAGCCGCGAAGGCGACGGCCGGGCTCTCGAGGTGATCGAACGTCACGACTCGATCGTGCGCACCGCGCTCGCCACTGCGGGCGGGCGTGAGGTGAAGCACACCGGCGACGGCATCCTCGCCTGCTTCAACCACATCAGCCGAGCCGTCGACTGCTCGGTCGAGATCCAGCGGGCGTTCGGCGACCTCGGCGACGATCGGCCCGGTGGTCGGGTGCGGATCGGTCTCAGCGCCGGCGAGCCCGTCGACCGCGACGACGACCTGTACGGCGCGGTCGTGAACCTCGCCGCTCGCATCTGCGGACACGCCGAGCCGGGCCAGATCCTCGTGTCGGCGGCGGTGAAGGAACTGGCGATCGGCAAGTCGTTGGGCTTCATCGATCGCGGCCCGATCGCCCTCAAGGGGTTCGACGATCCGGTACGGCTCTATCAGATCGGCACGATCGCCTGACACCGCCCGACGGGCCTCGACGTCGTCGACCGAACGAGTGACGGGCGCGACCTACTGCGCGTCGGTGCGTGGCGTGGCGCCTCCGGGATGCGGATCGCGGTCAGCTGTGTCGATTGCATCACGAGACGATCCTCGCTGTCCCACGCTTCGCAGATCTCGTCGGCGTAGCCGTCGTGGATCACCTGCACGCGGAACCGCAGCCGCAACGGACCGGGCGCCGGCACCGCGCGGTTGTACACCGTGATCGCCAGCGTCGGCACCCACCCCGTCTGCACCACGCCGAACGTCGCCGGCGGCATCACGTCCGACGCGTAGAGCAGCCCAACAGAGTCGAATGCGTCGTCGACTTCGTCACGCAGGTACGCCCGGAACTCGCCGCCACCGACCGCCGACGGGCCGTCGGGCGTCATCGTGAAACCGGCGTCAGGGTCGAATTGCAGCGAGATGCCACGCTCACCGGCCATCGGCGACGGCTCCAAGTCGTCGTGTGCGGGGAACGGGCACGGAGCGATCTCGCCCCAGAACGGCGCGGTCCCCTCGTGCAGCGTCCCGAGTGTGAACTGAGCACGCACACCCCGAACGCCGTCGACGCCGATCATCGCGTTGACCTGGCTGGCGGTCTTGCCGACCCGGTCGATCTCGGTGACGATCTGCGCCGGGCCGAGGTCGGGCGACGACAGGAACTGCGCCGACGCCGAGATGACGTGCTCATGCGTGGAGCCGGCCTCCCGGGCGGCGTCGAGCGCGGCCCGGCCGAGACAGGCGAGCATGTAGCCACCGTTCGGCTTGGAGCCCATGATCGCGTACTCGTTCACGAGCTCGACGTCGTACTGGTTGCGCCCGGCAGCGTCGTGGCCGCGCCGAACGATCGAAGTGGCCGCGTCGAAGGTGGTGGTCATCGGAATCCTCGGGGGTGGGGGCTGTGCGATCGTACGCCGCAGTGCGACGAACGCCCGAGGGTAGCGACGCGACGCACCACCCGAATCCTCACGCAAAGGCGGTGAGGAAAAAGGAGCAGATGCTGGGGCCGCGCTGTTCGACGTCCTACCGATTCGAGGGTCGCAACAGCTTGCCGGTGGCGTTGCGGGGGAGCTCGTCGACGAAGGTGACGTCGCGGGGCACCTTGTGCCGAGCAAGGCGGGCGGCGATGAACGATCGGATCCCGTCGGCGTCGACCGACCCGCCAGGCCCGAGCACCACGAAGACCGCCAGTCGTTGCCCGAACTCGTCGTCGGCAACGCCGACCGCCATGGCGTCGACCACATCGGGGTGTGACAGCAGGATCTCTTCGACCTCGAGCGGGAAGACGTTCTCGCCGCCGCTGACGATCATGTCGTCGGCGCGCCCGGTCACGAACAGCCTGCCCTCGGCGTCGAAGTGCCCCACATCGCCCGACGACATCAGCCCGCGGATACGATCCTTCGTGCCACCTCCGGTGTACTCGGTGAACTGCCCGTCACTGCCGACGATGATCAGGCCGGTCTCGCCCTGCGCGACGGGTTCACCCCAGTCGTCGACCACCTCGACCACCGTGCCCGGGATGACCCGGCCGGCGGTTCCGGGTGCGGCGCGCAGATCCTCCGGAGTCGCGAGCGTCGCCTGGCCGACCTCGGTCGAGCCGTAGAGGTTGTACAGGTTGTCGCCGAATCGATCCATCCACACCGTCGCCACCGCAGCCGGCAGGGCCGAGCCGCTGCAGGCGACGATCCGCAGCGACGACAGGTCGCGGTCGTTCGTGTCGTCGGCGAGGATCCGCTGCAGCATCACCGGCACGACAGCGAGCACCTGCGCTCGCTCGGCGGCGACCGCGTCGAGCGTCTCGCCCACGTCGAATCGGCGAACCAGCACAACCGTCGATGCCGTGGCTGCGGCGATCGTCAGCTGAGCGAGCCCCCACGCGTGGAACAGCGGCGTGGGGATCACGGCGACGTCGCCGGCCCGATACGGAATGCGTTCGAGGACCCCGAGCGCCGACGACAGCCCGGCGGGCCGACCCGAGCGACGCGCACCCTTGGGAGTGCCGGTCGTCCCCGACGTCAACAGCACCGGAGCAATCGGGAGGCTCGGCAGGAGCGGTCGGGACGATCCCATCGCGCGGACGTCGTCGATCGACCGGTGCGATCCCGATGTCGAGCCGGGGTCGCCGTCGGCCACCACCACGTGACCGTCGAATCACGAGGCCTCGACCACCGAGACCAGGTCGCTGTCGACCACCACCACACCGACACCGTCGGCACCGGGCGCAGCACCTCGCCCAGCTGCGGGGCGGCGAAACCGGTGTTCAGGTACACGCACGCCAGACCCGCCTTCGCCGCGGCGATCGACACGTCGACGAAGTCGCGGTGGTTCGCGCACAGCACGCCGAGATGATCACCACCGGCCAGGTCGAGCGACCGCAATCCCTGCGCCAGCGCCGACGAGCTCCGGTCGAGCTCGCCGAACGACACCGTGCCGCGATGATCGACGATCGCCGCGCGCGTGCGATGCCGCACCGCCGCAGCCGCGTAGAGCGCGGCGAGGCTCGGCCCCCATCGGGTCAGCGCGGCGGTGGTCGCCGCCATCTGCCGCGGGTCGAGCCAGCCGAGCCGGCGGGCGAGTCGCACACTGTCAGTAACGGCCACGACACCAGACTCTCCGGTAGGGGCTGCGTTCCACGAACTCGACGGCCGAGTCTCGACAAGCCACTGGGCGGCACGAAGACGTGACGATCGAACGCTGACGGTCGAGACCGTCGTGGATCACCTGCACACGGACGGCAACTTGGGACATTCGCCCCTAAGTGATTGATTCCGCAACTTCCAGACTGGGAGCAAGACAGAGTTCGTGAATCAATTCACGAGCTGATTGGAGCCCATTGAAAGGGGTCATCATGTTCAAGAAGCCACTGGGATTGCTCGGAATCTTCCTGGTCGTCGTCGGCATCGGCTACTTCGTCGGCGCCGGCGTTGCCTACAGCAAGGTGCAAGGCGGCTACGGCTCGCTGCAATCGTTCAGCGAAGCGCAGAACGTCACACTCAGCTACAACGACGAGGGCCAACTCGTCGACCGCGGCACCGTCGAAGGCGCAGAGGCCATCATGGTCCTGCTGAAGGACGACTGGAACTTCCCCGTCGTCGACGGTGACATGGACCCGAACGACCCACTCGTCAACACGGCGTCGGAGTACATGTACCAGATGGCCACGATCGCCCACCACACCCTGGAGGGCACACAGATCATCGTCCTGACCGCTGACGACATCGCCGCCGGCATCGAATCGGAACAGCTCGACGCCGACGGCACCTACAACGGCGTCGTCGCCGCCTACCAAGGTGACGTCCTCGAGCCCGGAAGCTACGAAGTGCCCGTCGACGGGCGCTACTGGACCGGCTTCGCACGGACCGACATCCTCGACGGCCCAGCACGCGACGGCGCCTGGAGCGGCACCGCCCACGCACTCGTCGCCGAGCTCGGCGTCGGCGCTGCGACGCACAGCACCCTGCAACTCGCACTCGGAGTTGCCGCTCTGCTCGCCGGCCTCGGTGTGGTCTCGACCGTGATGGGCGTTGCCTTCATCTGGCACACCCGGATCAACATGAAGCAGGACGAGGACGCCGACACCGCAACAGCAGACGAGCCAGCACTCGCCAGCGCCTGACCACAACCGCGCCACCCAAACCCACGCAAACACCCAAAAGGCGGGCCTCTCCGGAGGGGGCCGCGTCTCCGGGCGCAGCGAGGAAGCTGTTGACAGGAGACCTGCGCTGTCATGACGACGAGGCCAACAACCGAGCTGTCACGAACCCACTACCTCGGGATGCAGCTCGCGACGCTGGGCGCAGGCATCGGCGCACTCGTCATGGCCCACACCATCACCCGGCGCATGAACGACGCCGTGACCGGCGCAACGACCACCACGATGATCGTGTTGCTGCTGGTGGTCCCGCTCGCACTGGCCGCTCTGGCCCGATCAACCTTCGTGATCGTGACCTCGGGGCACTCCGGCGCGTACGGCGTCTTTCGCCCCGTCACCTCTTCAGCTCGGGCGCACTGCTGCTCGTCGTCGGCACGACCATCGCCGCGGCGATGGTTGTCCACGACCCATTCGACAAGCTGTTCGCGCACGGCCGGATCACCGGAGAGGACATCGTCGACGTCGGCATGGTCACCGCCGCGCTGAGCTGCCTGGTCGGCGCCGGTGTCGCGCTCGCCGGCGCATGGGATCGGATGCACGCCGAACGCCACTGGCACCGATCGCTGCACCTGCACGGCCGGCGCCAGACCTGACCCGGGCCCCGCACAACGGCATCCCCTCTCGCTGAGCGCCGTCTTGCGGTCGACGTCACGTCGGGCACGTGACGACCGCTGTTCCCTCGACTTCCTCATTCAGATTCGGATCGCTGTCGGACGTGTGCTCGAAGGTCCCCGTGTACGTCACTGTCGACCCGTCGAACGAGAGCCCGTCGGCCGATCCACTCCCCGTCGAGATCACGCTGGACCACCGATCGTCACCGTCGTTCATGTGCACGCCGCCGATGACGCCATCACCGTCGGGCCGCACGTCGAACTGCAGTTGCCGATCCTCGGTGGCGAGGTAGTTGATCGTGATGTCGACCGAGTCGGGCGCGGCCACCTGACAGGTCTGGCTGTCGGCCTCGAACAGCCGGAACGCGAAGGTGTCGCCGCCGACCTCGAGCGTGGCTGGTTCGCTGCCGCAGTTGACGGCCACGGTGACCTCCACCGTCGGTGTGTCCATGTCGCCATCGGACAGAGCGATCCGGTCCTGGCGCTGGGCGGTGCCCACGTAGCTGAGCGTCTGGGCGTCCTGGTCGATGCCGAGCTCGCCGTCGAACGGCTGGGCGCTGTACTGGATCCAACTGTCGGCGTCGCCTTCGTCGGAGTCAGCCGTGAACCGACCGATCCAGCCGTCGTTCGTCGGATCGGCGGTCAGGGTCATCGTGCCGAACTCGCTGTTGACCTCGAGTGCGATCCGCTAGTCGGACACGGTCCACCTGGAACGCGCCGCTCCGCTCGTTGGCGGTGTGGTCGGGACATGCCCGTCGACGGTGACCACGGCGTGACCCGGTTCGGCGAATACGGTGACGGGCCCTGCGGCAAGCGCTCCGGGAACTGCCGCCACTTCTCCCAGGTCGTCGTCACCGCCGGTCACGTCGTCGACGTCGAGGCCACCGCCGCCGCATCCCCGCCTGGAGTGCGGCCGAAACCACGATGGCCAGTACCGCCGATGCGCCCGCTCGAGTGCGTTGCATTGGAACCCCCTCTGCCCCTGGTCGGAGCGTGCCCCACCTGCGACCGTACCGACCACGCCTCGTCCGGTCAATCGTCGTTCTGTCGACGGCGGTCCGGTCGGCGGCTGCGTTCGACCTCGGCGAGGTCCCATAGCCTCGCCCCATGAGGATCGTCGTGGTCGGTGCCGGAGCAGTCGGCGGGGTCGTCGCCGCCAACCTCGCAATGGCGGGCACGTCGGTCGTGGCCGTCGCCCGCGGCGAGCACGCGCGGGTGATGCGCGAGTCGGGGCTGCGCTACGAGTCGCCCACCGGCACCAGGACCGTCGAGCTGCCCGTCGTCACGTCGGTCGGCGAGATCGACATCACCGACGACGACGTGTTCATGCTCGGCGTCAAGGGCCAGGACACCGTCGGCGTGCTCAACGACCTCCGCACCGCCGGCGTGACCGACCAACCGATCGTGTGCATGCAGAACGGCGTGGAGAACGAACGCCAAGCGCTCCGGCTGTTCCCCAACGTGTACGGCATGGTCGTCATGCTCCCCGCTGACCACCTCGCCCCCGGCGTCGTGCGCGTCTGGACCGCGCCGAGCTCCGGACTCCTCGACGTCGGCCGTTACCCGCACGGCATCGACGACCTCAGCGTGCAGCTCGCCGCCACGCTCGAAGCCGCCACGTTCGGCTCGATCCCCCGCGACGACATCATGAGCTGGAAGTACCGCAAGCTCCTGATGAACCTCAACAACGCGGTCGAAGCGGTGTGCGGCCGCTCAGGTTTCGCGGGACCCCTCGGCGAGATGGTCCGAACTGAAGGCGACGCGGTGCTCGCCGCAGCGGGAATCACCGTGGTCAGCGCCGAGGACGATCAGGCCCGTCGCGGCAACGCCCTCCAGATCCAGCCGGTCGGCGACCAGCAGCGCCGTGCTGGAGGATCGACGTGGCAGAGCCTGCAGCGGGCAGCGGCACGATCGAGACCGACTACCTCACCGGCGAGATCGTGCTGCTCGGCCGACTCCACGGCGTGCCGACCCCGGCCAACCGCGCCCTCCAGGACCTCGCCGCCGAGATGGCCCGCACCGGCGAACCGCCCGCCTCTCGCAGCGTCGACGACGTGCTTCGAGCCATCGACGCCACCTGACGCTCCGGCCCCCCGGCGACGTTCCAACGATCAGTGCCGCCTGCGTTCCGGTTTCCGGCACAGACGACGCACAGATCGTTGGAAGCACACGCGTCCGCTGGCGCGTGCCCGCACCCGGAGCGGCATCAGCCGAGCGCGGCGTACCAGTCGAGGAAGCGATCGATCCAGTTGTCCGACGGCAGGTGCTGGGCGCGCATGCCGAAACCGTGGCCGCCTCGGGCGTACGCATGCAGCTCGACGGGGAGCTTCGCGGCACGCCACTGCTCGTACAGCTTCAGCGAGTCGTCGGTGAGGCCCAGCTCGTCGTCGGTCGCCACCACCAGGAACATCGGACCGCTGCCCTCCGGTGGCTCGATCGACTCGATGCCGCGCAGCGTCGCATAGATCGGCGCCACGAAGTCAGGACGAGCAACGGGGTCGGACGAGAACGCGGCTCGAAGCGCCACGTTGCCGCCGGCGGAGAAGCCGATGAACCCGACCCGGTCCCGCTCGACCCCGAACTCGCCGGCCCGTGCCCGCACCAGCCGTACGGCGGCCTCGCCGTCGGCACCCGCAAGCGGCGCAATCGCCACCATGGCGTCCCACATGGCCGACCCGCCGGCCATCGCCTTGTCGACCATCTCGGCGATCGGGTCCTCGCCACCGGGGACCAGCCGGTACTTCAACACGAACGCCGTGAAGCCCGCGGCCGCCAGCCGGTTGGCCACGTCGAACCCCTCGGAATTGATCGACAGCGCATGGAACCCGCCACCAGGCGCGACGAGCACCGCCGTATCGTTCGAGTCGCCGTCGGGCAGCACCGGTACCAGCGTCGGTACCACCACGTTGACGACCGCGTCGGTGCCGAAGATGTCGCTGTAGTACTCGCGCTCGGCGTGGTCCCAGCCCTCGCTCCCCGGTGCGTCCCCGTCGTACAGCCGGATCGGCGTTCCTGCAGTCATCGCCCCAGCCTGGCCGATCACGCGCGGCCGGACCCGGTTGAGACGACCGGGGTGATCCCCTCCACGAATGTGGGCTCCGCCCAAGGCCGACAGGGTCAGGTGACCTTGGGCTCTACGATCCGCCAGCCAGGGGCCCGACCATGGAGACATGACCCTGAGCGGGCGTCGACGGTTGTTGATCGTCGCGGTCGCGGTCGTGCCACTGCTCCTCGTGGGCCAGCAGAACACCACGTCCGGCCAATCGGGAACGTCGAACTCCGACGCCTTCTGCTCGCGTTGGGACGAGGCCCGGTCGGCCCTCCTCGACGAGCAGGTCCAGAACCGCGACGAAGGGCTGCAGAGCTTCGACGACGCCGCTGAACGGCAGCTCGAGATCATCGACTCGACCGATGCACTCGTCCCACCGGAAATTCGCGCAGAGTGGGACGCGGCCGCCGACTTCAGGCGAGCGGTCACCGAGCTGCTCTTCACCGTCGACCCGGAGCGCGTCCGCCCGATCCACCTCGAACTGGCCTTCGGTGATGCCGACCCCGAGACGCTCGAGGCCGACGCGATGGAAGCCGTCGCCACCATCGACGAGTGGACGATCACCGGCTGTGGCGACTTCTGTGACCGCTGGCCCGCGATCGAACCGGCGATCCGGATCGATCAACAGTACTTCTTCTCTCAGGGGCCCGAGGAGCTGGCCGAACGCGACCGGACCGACATGCGACTGCTCGCCTCGATCGATCCCATCGTCCCCGACGAAGTGCGCACAGCATGGGACGAGATGCTCGTTTCGCGATCGATCGTCAGCGACGCGCTGGAGGCGAACCCCGAGCAACCGTGGCAGTACTTCGAGGGTCGAGATGTCGAACGTGGACGAGTATCTCGAGGAACTGGGACGTCTGATCGAGCCGATCGCCACCTGGGCCGGGGCGAACTGCGACACCCGACGACGCGCAGCGCGCCCGGCACACTCACCGTGCGGCTGCAGCTCACCGACGACTCGCTCGGGTCGACGGTCGTCGTGGCCGTCGTCGAACCCGGTTCGCCGATCACCTCGCTCGAGAGCAACGCTGGCCTCCTGGGCGGCAACTGTCTGCCGATCTACGAGCCTCCGTCGGAGTTTCAATTGGAGGTGCCGATGATCGAGCCGCGAGGCACGACGCAGCTGTGCGACTTCCGCGGTGAGGGCCGCGCCGAGGTCGTCCAGTTCGATGCCGGCACCTACGACGTCGTGATCCTGACCGTCACCGGACTCTCCACCGGCGATCTCAACCGGTTCATTCCGCCACCGGAACGCTGCGTGCGCTTCCCGGTGGTGATCGGTGGCGACACCGACGTGGATGCACCGACACTCGAACCGTGCGAACTCGGACCGATCGCCGGCGATCCGACGGATGCAGCGACCCTGCGGGCTCCGGTGGTCGATCCGACCGAACCGGGTGCGGGCACCCTGACCGTGATCTTGCCCGACGCCATCAGCCCCACCATTCGACCCGACGTCGACGTCGCAGCGCCGGACGCCGGCGGGAGCTTTGTCGCCATCGCGCTCCCGTCGGGAACGACCCTCGACGAGGTGGGGCGTCGTGAGGTGTGGCCCTCGGGGGCAGTCTGCATCGTGTCCATCACCGCCGAATTCGCGGCAACGCGGGGCGCAGACGACGAGGACGAAGCGATGCGTGCTCGCTCGGTGCCGCTCCTGATGCTCCCGCCAACCGGATTCCCACCCGTCTGTCTCCAAGCCTGGGCCAGCGCATCCGACGATCGTTTCGCCCGAGGCGGTGTGTACGAACCGGTGACGCTCGCCCGGGGGCTCTACGACCTGTATCTGGAGGCCAACCCCTGATGAGCTCGGGGCCATCGGCGCCCGACGTAGGACGGCGCTGTTTCCGCCAGGAGGTCGAGATCGACGGCGACGTCGAGATCACCGTGCCACCGGCCACCGACTGGGGGAGCTGCCCGTGAACGCGCCGGCCATCGAGTTCCACTCGCTCCGCAAGTCGTTCGGACGAACCGAGGTGCTCCGAGGGGTCACGACCGAGGTGCCGATCAACTCCGTGTTCGGATTCCTCGGGCCGAACGGTGCCGGCAAGTCGACCACGATGAAGATCCTGATGGGCTTGCTCCGCCCCACGAGCGGCACGGCACGAGTTCTCGGACTCGACGTCGAGAGCCAGTCGCTCGAGGTTCGCCGTCGGGTCGGGTACCTCCCGCAGAGCCCTGCGTATCCGAGCCATCTCACCGTCGCCGGCGTGCTCGGCCTCGCGGCGAAGCTCCGCGGCGTCGCCGACCAGACCGATTCCCTCCTGGAGGTCGTCGGTCTGACCGACCGGGCCGACCGGCGCGTCCGGGGTCTCTCCGGCGGTGAGGCCCAACGACTCGGACTCGCCCAGGCGCTCGTGGGCGACCCTGACGTGCTGGTCCTCGACGAGCCGTCGGCCGGGCTCGACCCCGCCGGACGCCGCGAGGTCCTCGGCCTGCTCGACGAACTCCGAACACGAGCGACGATCTTCTACTCCACCCACCTGCTCGACGACGTCGCCCGCCTCAGTGACACGATCGCCGTGCTCGTCCGGGGTGAGGTCGTCGCCGACGGGCCGATCGACCAGTTCACCATCGGCGACACCTCGTCGACATGGGAGATGCGCCTCGACGGTCCGACCGCCGCCGACGCCTTCGAGACCCTGGCACGGCAGCCATGGGTCACGCGCGTGGCGTCAGCAGGGTCCGGCGTCGCAACCGTCGACACGACCGATCGCACGACGGCCGAGCACGCACTCCTCCCGGTCCTGCGCGAGGCCGGAGGACACGTCGCCGAACTCCGACCGACCCGACGAAGCCTCGAGGACATCTACCTGGCGCTCACCGACGGAGCGAACGGCGCCGACGGTACGGACGATGGGCACGCCGATGGCTGATCGATCCCGAGCCACTGCGTTCGCCGGTGTCGGAACACTGGCCATGGTCGAACTCCGGCGCTGGCTGCCCAAGCGAGCCATCGTCCTCGCCGTCGCCTCGCTGCCGATCCTGCTGTTCGTCACGTTCGCACTCGGCGGGCAGACGGACACCCCATTCGGCGACGTCCTCGCCGTCGCACTGACCGGCTGGTCGATCGTGGTGGTCCTCATCGTCGTGGGCACGAGCCAGGGAGTGCTCGCCGACGCCGTCGAGGACGGGACAGCTGCGTGGACCGTCTCGATGCCGGTCACCCGGAAGGCGTACGTGCTCGCCAAGTTCGTCGGTGCCGCACCGGCGATCGCCCTGGGGGCGGTGATCGTGCCCGGCCTCGTCGCCTACCCGTTCCTGGCCGCGTCCGCCGACGCCAAGTCAGACTTCGGTGCCGGAGCAGTCATCGAGGCACTCCGGCGCGACACCTCGGCGTACGCCAGCCTCCCATCGTTCGGCGACTACGCGATCATGCTCGCGCTGATCGCACTGCTCGCGGTGTATCTCCTCGCGATGATGCTGCTGTTCGGTTCGCGGCTGACGTCGGCCGCTGCACTGCTCGGCCTCGGACTCGCATCGGCGGCCGTCCTGATCGTCTTCAACGGCCTCGGTATCGAGGAAGGCACGCCCGGTGTCGCGTTCGTCGCAGTGCTCCCCGGTCGTCTCGAGGAACTGGCCGTGGTACCCGCCCTGCTGGCGAGCGCGGGCTGGTCCGCGGTCGCTGTCGTGCTCGCCGCCTGGTCGTTCGATCGGAGGCCCCTGTGACCACCCATGCCATCGAAACACGCGGCCTCTCGAAGAAGTACGGCGACGTCGTCGTGCTCGACAGACTCGACCTCGAGGTGCAGACCGGCTCGGTGTACGGGTTCCTCGGGCCCAACGGCGCAGGCAAGTCGACCACCATCAAGTTGATGTTCGACCTGATCCGTCCGACGGCCGGGTCGGTGACGATGCTCGGCCACGATGCGCAGCACGACGGGGTACTGGCCCGATCCGGCGTCGGGTATCTGCCCCAGCAGCCGCACTTCCACCCGTACCGGACCGTACGCGGCGTGCTCGGCTACATGGCCCACCTGGCCCCGCGCGCCCCACGCGGTCACGCGCTCCACCGCCGAATCGATGAGCTGCTCGATCAGGCCGGTCTGGCCGGGAAGTCACGACGCCGGGCCGGCGTCCTCTCGGGGGGCGAGCGCCAGCGCCTCGGGATCGCTCAGGCGTTGATCGGCGATCCGGAGCTGCTGATCCTCGACGAACCGGCCGCCGGTCTCGACCCCCAGGGTCGCCGCGAGGTGCTCGACCTCATCGAACAGCTGCGGGGACGGGCAACGCTGTTCTTCTCCACCCATCTTCTCGACGACGTGCAGCGCGTCGCCGACACCGTCGGCGTGCTCTGCGCCGGCAACATGATCGCCGAGGGACCGCTCGGCGAGATCCTCGAGGCACCAGCTGCCGCGTACACCGTGCGATTGCGCGGCGAGACGACAACCGTCCGGGCGCGACTCGAACAGGAACGATGGGTGGTGGGGATCGACACCCATCTCCGCGGCGAGCAGGAACTGTGGGAGGTCCAACTCGCCGATGAGCACGCCGGCGGGCTCCTCCTCGACGCGCTCGTCGACACCGACGGCGTCGATGTGACCGAGTTCCACCCGACGGACCCGAGCCTCGAATTCGCCTACTTCGATCTGGTCGGGGGCGTGCAATGACCGGATTCTGGGCGCTCCTGCGCGGAGAGCTGAGCCGCTGGATCGGTCGACGGGGCTCCTCCATCTCGTGGGCTGGACCCTCCTGATCCAAGGGCAGCTGTACGTCTCGATCACCACCGGCTGGGATTCGTACAACTCGTTCTGGGGGTTCGATCTCGTCGTCAACCTGCTGTGGTTGTTCCCGCCGCTCGGGGCGATCGCCGTCGCTCAGAGCGCGATGGCGGAGGAGCGGGCGTGGGACACCCTCGGTTGGGTGCTGGCTCGGCCGGTGACACGCGCCGCGTTCGTGACCTCCAAGATCGTCGGCACCGCGCTCCCCCTCATCCTGCTTGCCGTCGTCACCCAGGGGGTGATCGCGTACGTCTGGCTGCCCGACGTCGAGCCCGAGCGCGGATTCGCCGCGGTCGAGCCCGATCTCGGTCGCTACGCCGCCGTCCTGGGCGTGCTCTCGTTGCTCGTGCTCCTGTTCGTCGCGCTGTCGGTGGCACTGGGCACGGTGTTCCGGCGACGGGCCATGGTCGCCACGATCTCGCTGATCGTGTTCCTGCTCTTCACCTTCCCACCCGGTGAACGCTCGGCGACCTGGCACGAGTGGTTCCCAGGTGGGTTGGTCGAAGGCCAGAACGATGGTGCCGACCACAAGCGGATCTCGGAGTACCTCCTGGGGGGCTCGTTCGACGGAACCGGCGCGGTGGTCGTCGCCGCGGTCACAGCACCACACGCTCACGATCGAGCACGCCGGCCCGATCGAAGATCGCGTGGGCGTCGTCAACCGAGACGAACCCAGCCGTCGGTTCGGCGATGAAGTGGTGGAACGGCACATTCTGCGCTCCGGTGATGTGTCCGGGGCATGCGCAGTTGGTTCGCTCGCCGGTGAACGACGACCCGAAGACAGCGTCGGGCAACTTTAACGTCGATCACGCAGCTCGCTCCGTCGTCCAACGCCGACTCGACATCGCGACGGTCGGCGATCGCCTCGGAGCGACGGTCCTCACCCCGGAACGTCGTGGCCGCCACCGACACCGGTCCCGATTCCGTCGGACGTCCTTCGGCGCGCCAGCGTTCGACCCCGCCTTCGAGGATGGCGCACTTGACACCGCTGTGGTGGAGCGTCCACCACGCTCGTGTGCACCACATCGTGCCGAGGCCGAGTGGCCGATCGGACGTCCGCGCCACCAGCACCACCGTCGTATCGTTCCCGACTCCCGCACGACCCATCGCCGCTTCGATCTGGGCGAGCGGAGAGGCCACGTCCACGACAACGCCGAATCCGGATCGCTCAACTCGCCAGAGGCCGACGCCACGTCGAACCAGACGGCACCGGGAAGGTGCTCGGCCACATAGTCATCGACGGCCCGATTCGTTCGCTGCTCATCGAGGTAACCGGTCACGTCGAGCACCCGGACGTCGTCATCGTCGATGTGCTCGGCCAACCACTCGGTGGAGACGACGAATTGTTCGCTCATCGGTTGACTTCGCCCCTCTCTGATCTGCCGGTCGTGGCTGCGAACGCTACCGAACCGACCGACGTGGACACTGACCGCGCCGTCAGCGGCTTCGACGCCCTCGGCTACGGTCGCCGAATGATCTTCGAGGTCGACCGAACCGACATCGACGTCGGCGGTCGCTACTTCGGCTTCTCCCCGATGGCGTCCGAGTCGATCACGGCGAACCCCGCAGCCCGCACGGGTTCCGCGACATCTCCGTGGACGGCGCATTCGACCTCGACCGCACCGACGAGTACCTCCTGCTCTACGGGATCGAGGCCACCTCCCGCGACCGGCTGGAGGGACGAGCCGACCCGGCCGCCGGCTTCATCTGCTCGATGCACACGGAGCCCTTGTCGTGACCGACCATCCGCTCGTCCTCGCCGGCCAGTACGGCTCGCCGTACACACTCAAGATGCGCGGTGTGCTCCGCTACCGGCAGATCCCGTTCCGGTGGGTGCTGCGCGACTCGAAGTGGGACGACATCCCGACGCCGCCCGTGGCGATCATCCCGGTGATCGCGTACCCGAACGCCGATGGCAGCTACGGCGACACGACGGTCGACTCGTCGCCGCAGATCATGCGTCTCGAGGACGAGTTCTCCGGTCGCAGCCTCGTGCCCGTCGACCCGGCGACCGCGTTCATCGGCGCGCTGATCGAGGACTACGGCGACGAGTGGGTGACCAAGGCGATGTACCACTACCGCTGGGCGTACGACGCCGACATCGACAAGGCCGGCCGACTGCTCCCGCTGTCGCGCGACCTGCAGGCCAACAGCGATCAACTGCAGCAGGCCCAGGAGTTCATCACCGCCCGCCAGATCGGCCGGCGGGCGCTCGTCGGCTCGACCGAGGAGAACCTGCCGATCATCGAGGGCTCCTACGAGCGCCTGCTCGACGTCCTCACCCAGCTGTACGCGACCAACGACTTCCTGCTCGGCGACCGCCCCGGACGCGGCGACTTCGGCATCTTCGGCCAGCTCACCCAGCTCGCGAAGTGGGACCCGACCCCGATGGAACTCGCAGCGACACGGGCACCGAAGGTGATCAACTGGGTCGACCGGATGGACGACCTGTCGTGGCTTCCGGTCGACGGCGATGCCGGCTGGTCACCGCTCGACGCGCTCCCGCCGGCCACCACCCGTCTGCTGCACGAGATCGGCCAGACCTACGCGCCGTTCATGGTCGCCAACGCGCAGGCACTGATCTCGGGCGCCGACGAAGTCGTCTGCTCGCTCGAAGGCGGCACCTACCGTCAGGCGCCGTTCAAGTATCAGGGCAAGTGCCTGCAGTGGCTCCGCGAGGGCTACGCCGCACTGAGCGACGACGACCGCTCGCGCCTCGACGCCATCCTCGCCGGGACCGGCTGCGAGGTGCTGGTGGCGTGACGTCCCCCCTGAGCTCGTCATCGCTGCGACCTTGCCAGACCCCCGAGCAGCGCGGCCGCCCTCCGTTTGCGCTCAGATTCGGGTGACCCGTCCCACCAGAATCTGCACACAAGCGTGATGGGCAGTCGGGCGCTGCCACCGCGTCCGGTGCTTCGCTTCGACCCTGCGCGAGACTGCGGCCATGGCATCGCTGACCTTGCTCTGCACCGACGGATCCGACGGGGCGGTCGAAGCGCTACGTGCCTCGCTGCCGATCCTGGCGCCCGCCGATCGGACGATCGTGGTGACCGTCGAGCTGTCGACCGATCCAGAACTGAACGTCGGCACGGGCTTCGCCGGTCGGGTCTCGGACGATCTGTCCGATCAGATCGAGACCAGCGGCGATCGCGTCGCAAGGTAAAGGAGATCCTCGATCACACCGTCGACGTGCTCGGCCTCGGTGATGTCGAGATCATGGCGATCGTCGGCCGACCCGGCCCGGCCATCTGCGAGCTGGCCGCGTCGTTGGAGGCGACGGCGATCGTGATCGGCAGCAGCGGGCGCAGCGGGCTCCGGCGAGCGATGATCGGCTCCACCTCGGACCACGTGGTCCGCCACGCCGAGTGCCCCGTCGTCGTCCAAGGCGTCGGCCACCACTGACCGCTGCTCGCCGGCCCGCACGGACGGCTCAGCGCCGTCGGCGCACCACGAGTGCCGGGAGTGCAACCACCGTCGCGAACCAGCTCAGGACGATGATCGAGCCGAGGAAGATGCCGACGATCACGTACGGCGTGAGCGACGAGAAGACCAGTGGGAGGAAGCCGACAGCGATCACCGCTGCGTTGCGCGTGAGCGCACGGGCCGGCTCCTCGGCGAACGCTTCAATCGCCGCCGACGAACTGCCGAGGTCGGAGCGCAACTCACGGAAGCGCTCGACGAAGTGGATCGCGAAGTCGACACCGATGCCCAGCACGAGGGTGGACAGCACGGCGATCGGCATGTCGTAGTCCTTGCCGATCAGGCCGATCGTTCCGTACACGATCATGATCGTCCACAGCACCGGCGCGATCCCCACGAGCGCCCAGACCACGGATCGGAACAGGATGGCCAACAGCACCAGCACGATCGCCAACGTCACCAGGAAGCCGGTCAGCATGCCCTCGACCATCTCGTCCTGCCACACCAGGTTGAGGTAGGTCTCGCCGCCCCACTCGGCGGTCACGCCGTCGGGCAGCGGCATCGCTGCGAGTTGCTCGGCGGTGACATCGAGCACCGACTGCATTGCCTGGTTGTCACCGTCTCGCAGCTGGAGACGGATGTTGGCCTGGTCCCCCGCCGGGGTGATCAGCGTGGCGGTCAACGGCGACGCGGCCGCAGCAGCATCGAGCGCCGCGGTGGCCTCGTCGCCGGTTGCGCCGCCGGTCAGGTCGACGAACGACGCAGACGTGCCGACGATCGGATCAGCGTCCCACGTCTCCTGCAGCGCGCCGATCGCCGCAACGGTCTCGCCGTCGACCATCAGCGCTGCGTCGTCGGCGCGCAGATAGAGGTTGGCTCCGAACGTGCCCGGGAGCTCGTCGTTGAGCCGTTCGGTCGCGACACGAACCTCCTGGCCGGGGCGGAACCAGTTGACCGGGTTGTCGTTGACCTCGATCGTCGAGATCAACGGCACGGCGAGCACGGCCAGCACGCCGGCCGCGACCAACACCGGAACGCGGTGACGGCTGGCACCGATCGGGAGCCGACGGACGAACCCGGCGAACCGGCCGTCGCCGGCGGCACGGTCGCCGACCGCACGAGCGATCGACCGTTCCTTCACCAGCATCAGGACTGCCGGGAGCACGGTGAGCGTGCCGAGCCATGCGAGCGCCACCCCGATGGCGACGAAGATGCCGAACACCCTGACCGGCGGAATCGGCGTGAGCGCCAACGCGGCGAACCCGACCACCGTGGTCAGTGTGGTGAACGCGATCGGCCCGGCGAGTTCGTCGTACACGGTGCGCAGCGCCGCACGCCGATCTCGGAGCCGCCCGTACCGGTCGAAGAACTCGCTGATCACGTGGATGGCGTCGAGGATCGCGATCGGCATCAGGAAGATCGGGATCATCGAGCTCATGATGTGCAGCGTGTTGCCGGTGCCGATCAGCAGGCCCATCGCACCGATCACCGAGACCAGGGCCAGCAGCATCGCCGGTCCGACCAGCACGACCCGGCGGAAGAACACGAGCATCAGCAGGAAGATTGCGACGCCGGCCATCGGCGCGAACACCGCCATCTGCACGAACATCTGGTCGCCGAAGGCCTCCTGCGCGAGCGGCAAGCCCGCGACATGACGCTCGAGACCGGCGAGCTGCGGTGACTCGTCGAGCAACTGGTCCACCGCCTCGCTGACGGGCACCGCATCGGACTTGTCGTCGAGCGGCACGAAGAACGCGAACGTGTCGCCGTCCGAGGAGAGCACGTTGCCGGCGAGCAGCGGGTCGACCGCGATCTGCCCGGCGATCTCCTCGGCTGCCGCGTCGCTGTCCGGGCCGGCGTCGGGGATCGCCGTACGAACGGAGATCATCGTCTCCTCGGCGACCCCGTCGACCGCGCTCACCGAGTCGTGGAACACCACCGCGGCGTCGACGTCGTCGGCGGTGACGACCGACTCGTCGGAGAACAGCCCGACGACGATCATGTCGCGGGTCCCGAACGTGGAGCGGATCTCCTCGTTCAACACCCGCACCGGGGCGTCGGCGGAGAGCATGCTCTCCGGATCGGTGTCGACCTGGACCCGAACGAACATCGCCAGCAGCACCACGGTCAACACCGCGGTGATGCCCACCACCCGCTTCGGCCACCGCATCGACAGCTCGACCAACCCCAGCGAGACCCTCCCGACCAGCCCGGACGGACGGTGATGGTGCGCCGGGCCGTGGCCGACACCCGCCAGCACGGCGTCGACGTCGAGCTCCGTCTCGGGTTCCGTCACGATCGGCGCGTCGAGGCCACCATCCACGTCGATCTCACTGCCGGGCCCACTCATACCGGCGAGGGTATCCCTGCGACCCGCGCTCGCCGCGGGTCAGCCGGAGGACGACGGGGGCGCTCAGCCCGCCTGTGCAGCGACGACGCCTGCGGTCTGCTCGGCGATCGCGTGTTCCTCGTCGGTGGGCACCACGAGCACCTTCGTGGTGGCGCCGTCGGCGGAGATCACCAGCTCGGAACGCTCGTTCCGGCCGTCGTCGAGTGCGATCCCGAACACCGCCAACCCGTCGCAGACCCGCGATCGCACCAGCGCGCTGTGCTCGCCGATGCCCGCCGTGAACACGAGCGCATCGCACCCGCCGAGCACCGCCACGTAGGCCCCGAGGTACTTGCGGATCCGGTGGCAGAACACATCGAGCGCCAGGTCGGCCGCCTCGTCACCGGCCTCGATACGGGCGGTGATCTCGCGCAGGTCGGAGTCGCCGCACAACCCGAGCAGCCCGCTCGACCGGTTCAACTCGGCGAGCACGTCGGCCTCGCTGCGTCCGCTCGCCTCGGCCATGTACCCGACGACGGCGGGGTCGACGTCACCCGATCGCGTCCCCATCACCAGGCCCTCCAGCGGCGAGAGTCCCATCGACGTCTCGACGCTGCGGCCACCCTGCACCGCCGTCATCGATGCGCCATTGCCGAGATGGGCCACGATCAGATCGAGCTCGTCCCGCGGCCGCCCGATCACGTCCGCCGCCCGGGCCGACACGTACTCGTGCGACGTCCCGTGGAAGCCGTAGCGACGTACGCCGAACTCCTCGTACCACTCGGTCGGCACGGCGTAGCGGTACGCAGCCGGCGGCAACGTGCGGTGGAACGCCGTGTCGAACACGGCGACCTGCGGCACCGTCGGCCATGTCGCCCTCGCCGCCTCGATGCCCGCGAGGTTCGCCGGGTTGTGGAGCGGTGCCAGTGGCACGAGCCGGCGAACCACCTCGACCAGTTCGTCGTCGACGAGCGTCGGCGCCGAGACCACATCACCGCCGTGCACCACTCGATGACCGATCGCGTCGACCGGCTCGTCGAGTTCCTCCACCGCCGCAACGACCTCGCGCAGCGCAGCGGTGTGATCGACGACCTCCTCGACGATCCCACCAGCCAGCCGCTCGCCGGTGTGGGAGTCGACCAACTGGTACTTCACCGACGAGCTGCCGGAGTTGAGCACGAGCACCCGCATGGCGTGCCTCAGGCCCGGCCGGCGCCCACCTGGACGGCGGTGATCGCGATCGTGTTGACGATGTCGGTGACCGTCGCGCCTCGCGACAGGTCGTTGACCGGCTTGTTGAGCCCCTGCAGGACCGGGCCGACGGCGACTGCGTCGGCCGACCGCTGCACCGCCTTGTAGGTGTTGTTGCCCGTGTTGAGGTCAGGAAAGATGAACACCGTGGCGTGGCCGGCGACGGCACTGTCGGGCAGCTTGCTGCGGGCGACGTCGAGATCGACGGCGGCGTCGTACTGAATCGGCCCCTCGACCTTCAGGTCAGGTCGCAGCCGGCGCACCCGCTCGGTCGCGGCGCGCACCTTCTCCACCTCCGCACCGGCCCCCGAGGCGCCCGTCGAGTAGCTGAGCATCGCCACCCTCGGCTCGATGCCGAACATCGCCGCCGTATCCGCCGACGAGATCGCGATGTCGGCGAGCTGCTCGGCGTTCGGGTCGGGGTTGACCGCGCAGTCGCCGTACACGAGAACCCGATCGGCGAGCAGCATCAGGAACACGCTCGACACGATCGACGTGCCCGGCCTGGTCTTGATGAACTCGAGGGAGGGACGGATCGTGTGCGCCGTGGTGTGCGCAGCGCCCGACACCATCGCGTCGACGAGCCCTTCGGCCACCATCATCGTGCCGAAGTAGCTGACGTCGGTCATGATGTCGTGCGCCCGGTGCAGGTCGATTCCCTTGTGGCCGCGCAGCTCGAAGTAGCGCTGGCCGAACCGGTCGGTCAGCTCGCTGTCGAGGGGGTCGATCACCGGGACGTCGTCGAGGTGCAACCCGAGGTCGGCGATCCGGTTGCGCACCGCGTCGGTCGGCCCGAGCAGGGTGAGCTCACACACCCGCCGCCGCCGGATGCGGTCGGCGGCGTGCAGGATCCGGTCGTCGGTGCCCTCCGGCAGCACGATGTGCGCACGGGCTGCCCTGGCGCGCTCGATCAGCTCGTACTGGAACGTGACCGGCGTCATCACCTCGCTGCGGCCGACCTCGATCCGCTCCTCGAGCGCGTCGAGATCGACGTGGGCCTCGAAGTGACCGAGCGCCACATCGATCTTGCGTTGGTCGCCGGCGGTGATGGCTCCCTCGACCCGGCTGGCGGCGATCGCGGTGTCGAACGTGTCGGCCTCGACGGCGAGCAACGGCATCGACGTGCCACCCGACAGCGTGCCGATCAGCTCGATGACCCGCGGGTCGGGCCGCAGCCCACCACTCAGCAACAGTCCCGAGACACCCGGATACGCCGATGACAGCCGCGTCATCGCGGCGGCGATGATCACGTCGGGCCGATCACCGGGCACGATGAAGACCGTCCCGTCGACGACGTGGTCGAGCACGTTCGGCACGGACATGGCCGCCACCTTGATGCGCCCGACGGGGCGCGGGAGGTCGACGGGATCGCCGCCGACGAGCTCGGCCCCGAGCGCCGAGCGCAGCTGATCGAGCGAGGGCCGGCGCAGCCTGGGCTCCTCCGGGATCGCCCACACCGGGTCGTCGAGTTCGACGCGTGCGAGCGCGTCGGCGAGCGGTTCGAGCACCGCCGGGTCGACCCGGTTGACGATGATCGCCGTGATCGCATCGTCGCCGAGCGAGTCGCGCCCCACGGCGATCCGCTCGATGATGGCCGACGCAGTGCAGCGGTATCCGTCGACGACGGCAACGACCGGCGCGCCGAGGTGTCGGGAGATCCTCGCATTGACCTCCAACTCGACCGGCGACGACGCTCCCGTGAAGTCGGTGCCCTCGACGACGACGAAGTCGCTGACGGCCTCGATCGCCCGGAAGCGCTCGACGATCCGTTCCATGCCCGCACTGGTCGCACCTCCGGCCAGGGTGCGTTCGGCTGCGGTGAACGCGTAGCCGATCCGCTCGTCGGGCATCTGATAGTGCGCCCGGATCAGGTCGAGGTCGTTGTCGGGCAACCGTTGGACGATCGGTCGGTAGAAGCCCACCCGTGACACTCGCCTCGACAGGAGCTCGACCAGACCCAGCGCAACGATCGACTTCCCGCTCGCCGGCCCCATCGCCGTCAGATAGACCGCGCGTGCCACGAACCCGACAGTAGCGGTCGAGCACGGGCGGGATGGCCTCCCGCCCAGCGTCGGGACCAGCGCCATCCACGGTTACCCTGCGGGCTCCACACCCAGGGACCATGGCCACGCCCAACCACGCCCCTCGCGCCCGCAGCGCCGATCCCGACCGGATCATCGTCAACGGACTCGTCGTCGACGCGTTCATCGGCGTGCACGACTTCGAGCGCGAGGCCCCGCAGCGGGTCCGGTTCGACATCGCCATCGAGACCAGCGACGGCTACGCCGAACAGGTCCGGGCGACCGGCGCCTACGTGTCCTACGCCGACATCGTCGAGTACGTCATGGCCCGGGCCGCGTCCGGCGAGCACGTCGAGCTCGTCGAGACCTGGGTCGAGGACGTCGCCGCCTTCGCCCTCCGCAACGAGCTGGCGCAGGCCGTGCACGTCACCGCCCAGAAGCTCGACATCTTCGAGAGCGCCGAGGGCGTCGGCATCTCGATCGAGCGTCGACGGCCCGAACCGGACCCCACCTGACTGCGATGAACGACCCGACACCGACCCGCTGCCTGATCGCGCTCGGCTCGAACCTCGGCGATCGGCTCGAGAACGTTCGCGCCGGTGCAACCGCGCTCGCCGACGCTCCCGGCATCGACGTGGTCGACGTGTCGCCGCTCTACGAGACCGCGCCGGTCGGCGGCCCCGACAACCAGGGCCCCTACCTCAACGCCGCGCTGACCCTCGACACCACGCTCGACGCAGCCGAACTGCTCGCCCTGCTCCATGGGATCGAAGCCGGCCGCGAGCGTCAGCGCATCGAGCACTGGGGACCGCGCACCCTCGACCTCGACCTGCTCGTGCACGGCGAACTCGTCACCGACAGCGCCGCACTCCAGGTGCCCCACCCACGCATGCAGGAGCGCCGCTTCGTGATGGTGCCCGTGTGCGATGTGGCGCCCGATGTCGTGCACCCGGTCCTCGGGCGCACGATGCGCGACCTCCTCGCCGACCTGCCCGTGGAACCCGGCGACCTGACCGTGTTCACCGACATCTGGCACACCGACAACCGACCGACTGCGGAGCCCGCACCATGATCACCCCCGACCATCTCCTGCCGCTGTGGGAAGCCAACCGTGCGGCGCTCGACCAGCCGATCCGCACCTTCGAGCTGGGCGGGCGAGTCTTCGACGACCGCCCGTACCAACTCGGTGTGATCAACCTGTCGCGCGACTCGACCTACCGCGAGAGCATCACCCACGACATCCCTGCCGCGCTCTATCGCGCCCGCCGCATGACGATCGAAGGCGCGGTGATGATCGACATCGGTGCCGAGTCGACCGGTGACAACGCCGACCTCGTCGACACCGACGGCCAACTGCGCACGCTGCTGCCGGTCATCGACGCGCTCCTCGGCGAGGGGCTCCTCGTGTCGGTTGAGACGTACCGCACCGATGTTGCGCTCGCCGCGCTCGATGCGGGTGCGCAGGTGATCAACCTCACCGGCCGGGTCGATGATCCCGCGCTCTACGAGGCGATCGCTCGCCACGACGCCGGCCTGATCCTCTGCTACACCCCGGGCGAGACGGCCCGCTCCGGCGACGACGTCCCGCCGGTCGACACGATGATCGACGAACAGCTGGCGTTCTTCCGCGACCGGCTCGAGTTGGTCACCGGCTCCGGTGTCGACAAGCTCTGGATCGACCCCGGCTTCGGGTTCGCACTGAACCTCCCCGACGGGCCCGAGCGGGTGCGCTACCAGACCGACAACCTGCTCCAGTCGTTCCGGTTCCGCGAGCTCGGCTGGCCGGTCTGCGTCACGATGGCCTCGGCGGTGTACCTGTTCCACGACGAGGTCAGGGTCGCCGAGACGGCGATGGCCGTGCTCGCCCTGCTCGCCAAGGCCAACCTCCTGCGCAGTCACGAGGTCGCCCGGGTCCAGCCGGTCCTCGACATGCTCGACATCTGCGCCCGCTGAGCAGGCGTCAGCCGACGAGGAGCTGGGCCCGAAGGCGCTCGATGGTGGCGTCGGAGATCGGGAACGACTCGACCCACGCGTCGAGGGATCCGTACTCGTCGACGACCCGGTCGAGCAGCAGGTCGATGGTCTCCGCCGGCGCCCGGAACAGCGTGGCCGGCAGCCGGGCAACCGGCGGATCGTCCGGGCTCGGGTCGTCGATCAGGGTCGCACGACGGCGCTGGGCCGGCGCGTCCGAACGCACGTAGTCGGCGACGATGTCGTCGCGTCGGACGCCGATCGCCGAGTGGATGAGCGCCGTGATCAGCCCGGCTCGATCCTTGCCGAACGCACAGTGCACCAGCACGGGTCCGTCGGGGAGGGTCTCGGCGACGACATCGAGCACGCGAGCGACCTGGTCGCGGCTCTCGTGCAACATGCCGACGTAGAGGTCGGCGATGTCGGTCGGGGTGTCGAGCGGCGGGGGTTCCTGGTGATCGACGACCTGGTCCACCAGCGGGATGTGCGCCGTGCGCGCCGGATCGACGAAGCCTGGGCTCCGACTGAACTGCAACTGTTGACGCAGGTCGACGACCATCGCCAGGCTGAGCGCGTCGACTGCAGCACGGCCGGTCGGCGTGATCCGGATCGGGTCGTCCGAGCGGTACAGCCGCCCCAGTTGGACGGTTCGGCCGTCGTCGGTCGACCACCCACCGACATCTCGAAAATTGACACAACCATCGACGTCGACGTGTCCGGGATCAGCCATCTCGAGCACTCTAGGAACCGGCCGGTGCTCGACCAGCGCCAAGCCCACGAGCACCGGTTTCGGACGCCCACCTCACCAGCTGCGACAGCGCCCATCGAGCCACTGCGTCGCCTCCTGATTGAGTAGCGTTCGACCGTGAGCAACGTGAGTACGAGACGGCGGGCGGCAGCACTCGCAGTCGCACCGTTGCTGTTGTTGGTGGTCGGGTTGGTCGTCCAAGCCGTGTTCCGACAGGCAGGGTCGATCGTGCTCGCCGTGATCGGCATCGCGTTGCTGTCCGCGGGAGCCTGGTGGGTGGTCACCGAGGTCGGTGTGGCGAGGCTGCTCGCGGCGCTCACCAGCACGATCGGGCTGGTGATGGTGGTCATCGCACTCGCACTCGCGCTGTCGAAGTTCGAGCACGTCGTGCTGCGCCTGGTGATCATCCTGGTGGTCGTCTTCCTGATGATCTTCTTGGCCAACGACGCGCTGAAACGACCCGTGCCGGCCTCCGCCGTGCGGGTGAAGGGGGGCGGCCCGACCAAGCCCGTCCTGCTGTGCAACCCGTGGTCGGGCGGCGGCAAAGTCGAGAAGTTCGGGCTGGTCGAGCTCGCCGACGAACTCGGCATCGAAACGGTCCTGCTGGCCGAGGGGCTCGACCTCGAACAGCTCACCCTCGACGCAGTGGCGCGCGGCGCCGACTGTCTCGGCATGGCGGGCGGCGACGGATCGCAGGCCCTGGTGGCGTCGGTCGCCGTGCAGCACGGACTCCCGTTCGTGTGCATCCCCGCCGGCACCCGCAATCACTTCGCACTCGACCTCGGACTCGACCGCGAGGACCCGCGCTCGGCGATGTACGCCTACCGCGACGCGATCGAGCGTCGGGTCGACTACGCGACGGTCAACGGCCGGTTGTTCGTCAACAACGTGTCGCTGGGCATCTACGCCACGATCGTGCAGTCGGAGGACTACCGGAACGCGAAGGTCGAGGTCAGCAGCAAGATGGCCTCTGAGCTGCTCGGTCGCCAGGCCGAGACGTTCGACCTGCAGTACACGACCCCCGACGGCGACGACATCGAGGGGGCGTTCGTCATCATGGTGTCGAACAACAAGTACGTACTCGGCGCCAAGCGAGACGTCGCGCAGCGGCGGCGGCTCGACGGCGGCGAACTCGGCGTGTTCGCCCTGTCGCCGCGCACCGGTGCGCAGGCGGCGCGCCTGATGACCACCGCGATGCTCGGCATGCCCGACTACAGCAAGTACTGGTGGGAGTTCGAGGGCACGGAGTTCGAGGTGCGGTCCCGCTCCGGGTCGGCCTACCTGGGCGTCGACGGGGAAGCACTCCAGGCCGACACGCCGTTGCGGTTCGAGATCCATCCGTTGGGTCTGCGGTTGTTCGTCCCCGAGGGCAACCTCGAACAGGTCGAGCGCCGTCGGGCCCGCGACTTGCGCATTGCCGACCTCGTCGAGATCTCCAAGGGTCGGGAACCGGGTCTCGCCGCGCCGAACCCGGCGTGAGGAGCAGCGCGTCGGGGTGACGGGCTCGGTCAGTCGAGCCGGATCAGCCCGTCGAGGATGAGGTCGAGGACGAGTTCGAAGCTGCTTGCCGTGTCGCCGGCGAGGTGTTGTTGGACGTGGGCGATCGTGTGGGGGTGGACCTCGGCGGAGAGGCCCTCGACGAACGCCCGGGCGAGGGCGTCCGAGTCGCCGTCGGGCGGCACGACATAGGCCATTGCCTGCTCCTGCAGGGTGTAGCCGATCACGTGGTTGCCGACGGCGTGGAACGCGAGGTGGGCGACCGCTGGGGACATGTCGGTGGCCGCGAGCGCCGCGAGGTGGTGTTCCATGTGGCGGACCCGAGCGGGACCGGGCAGCTGCCGCAACCAGAGATCAGCGGCCCACGGGTGACGAACGAGCGCTGCCCGCGTCTCCACGGCGAGGGAGCGAACGGCAACCAACGGATCGATCGCGGGATCGGGCGCCGGCACCTCGGCGGCGACCGCGTCGACCATCAGCGCAAGCACTTCGGCCTTGTTGGCGACGTGGTTGTACAGCGACATCACCTCGTAGCCGAGTTCGGCGGCGAGCTTGCGCATCGAGAGCGCATCGGTGCCCCGCTCGTCGGCGAAGGCGACGCCGGCGGCGACGATCGCGTCGCGAGCGAGGGGGGCGCGGTCGGTCGACGCAGAACTCACCCTTGACAACGTACACTGTACGCACTAGCACGTACAGGCGGTACGTACCCCATCGACCGGAGATCCCCATGCCGTCACCCACGCCCCCAGAGCCCACCGCCAACCCCGACGCCATCTCGGACGCAATCACGGCCCCTCGCACGGCTCGCGAACTGCCGACGTCGATGACCGCCGTCACCGCGCGCAGCTACGGCGGGCCGGAGGTGCTCGTCGTGGAGCAACTGCCGGTCCCCACGCCGGGCGTCGACGAGGTGCTCATCGAGGTGCGGGCGTCGTCGCTCAACGCACTCGACTGGCACTTCCTCACCGGGACGCCCTACGTCGCTCGAGCTGCGTTCGGGTTGCGGCGACCGAAGCGCTTCGTGCGTGGCGCCGACGTCGCCGGGGTCGTGGTGGCCGTCGGCCCGGACGTCACGCGGTTCCAGGTGGGCGAGTCCGTGTTCGGCGAGGCGCCGAGCGGTGGCTGCGGCCAGTACCTCTCCACGAGGGAGGCGAACCTGGTTGCGATGCCCCCGGGCGTGACGTTCGAGCACGCCGGCGCCACGCCGGTGGCCGGACTGACGGCGCTGCAGGGTCTGCGCACCCACGGCGCCGTGCAGCCTGGCGATCGGGTGCTGGTCAACGGTGCCGCCGGCGGTGTCGGCACGATGGCGGTCCAGATCGCCAAGGCGCTCGGCGGTCACGTGACCGCGGTGTGCAGCACCCGCAACGTCGACATGGTGCGCTCGCTCGGCGCCGACGAGGTGCTCGACTACACGCGCGACGACTTCGTCGAGGACGGCGCTCGGTTCGACGTGATGCTCGACAACGTCGGCAACCGCCACCCGCGTGAGGTGCGCAGCGTGATGCGTCCGGGCGGACGGTACGTGGCCGTCAGCGGACCGAAGGCGAACCGGTGGGTCGACCCGCTCCCCTACATCGTGCAGGCGCGGCTGGCGTTCGTGCGCGCCGATGCATCGTTTCACCAGTTCACCGCCGAGCCCACGACCGGCGATCTCACGACGCTCGGCGAGATGCTCGCGGCGGGCAGCCTCGTCCCCGAAATCGATCGAGTGGTCGGCCTCGACGGCGTGGCAGCCGGGCTCGCCGAGATCGGTTCGGGCCACGCCCGAGCGAAGATCGTCGTCGTCCCGGATCGCTGATCGCCTCGATG
>CALOFW010000018.1:0-438688 GCA_942492715.1 Ilumatobacteraceae bacterium
TGTGCTGGATCTCGGGATCGACCTGAACGTCTGGCCCTGGGTGTGGCTGGGCATCGCGGTGTTGTTCGCGATCGTCGAACTCACGGTGCTCGCCGGCTCGTTCGTGCTGCTGCCGTTCGCCGTGTCGGCATTCGCTGCCTCCCTGCTGGGCTTCTACAACGTGCCCATCGAGATCCAGTGGTTCGTGTTCGCCGTCGGCGGTGGGGTGCTCTGGATCCTGCTGTACCGGTACGCCAAGCGGTTCGCCGGCGAGAACGAACTCGAACCCGGCGTCGGCGCCGATCGCCTGGTCGGCCTGCCGGGCATCGTCACCACGACGATCGATCCCGACGACACCGACCGACGGGGCCGCGTGACGACCCACGGTGAGATCTGGGGAGCGATCTCCGGGAGCGGACGAGTCCTGCCCGTCGGCACACATGTGCGGGTGACGGCAGTGAACGGCACCAAGGTCGTCGTCGAGTCGATCGAGTCCGCCGACGAACCGTCCACGCCCCCGACGTCCCCGCCGCCACCACCACCATCACCCACCACCTAGCACGGAGGTCACATGAACCCCATCGCCATCGTCCTGATCGTCATCGCTCTCATCGGCATCCTGGTGTTGGCGGCTTCGGTCAAGATCGTGCGGCCGTACCAGCGAGGCCTGGTCGAACGTCTGGGCAAGTACAAGACCACCCGCAATCCGGGGCTCAACCTGATCCTGCCGTTCATCGAGACGATGCAGCTGATCGACATGCGTGAGCAGGTCGTCGACGTGCCGCCGCAAGAAGTCATCACGGCCGACAACGTCGTGGTGTCGGTCGATGCCGTCGTGTACTACGAGGCCACCGACCCCCAGCGCCTCGTGTACAACGTCGCCGACTTCTTCACCGCGATCACCAAGCTCGCCCAGACCAACCTCCGCAACCTGATCGGCGACCTCGAACTCGACCGGGCGCTCACCTCGCGCGACACGATCAACACGCAACTGCGCGACGTCCTCGACGACGCCACCGACAAGTGGGGTGTGCGGGTCGTGCGCGTCGAGATCCAGCGCATCGATCCACCGCCGGACATCGTGTCGGCGATGCACGCCCAGATGCGGGCGGAACGCGATCGGCGCGCCACGGTCACCGAGGCCAAGGGCTACCAGGAGGCGGCGATCGCTCGCGCCGATGGCGAACAGCAGGCTGCGGTGCTGTCCGCGCAGGGCCGCAAGCAAGCGGCGGTCCTCGACGCCGAGGGCCAGGCGCAGGCCATCGAGCTGCGCGCCAACGCCGAGAAACTGCGTCTCGAACTGGTCGGCGCCGGCGAGGGCAACGCCGCCAAGTCGCGGCTCACCGGGATCAAGGACGCGCAGGCCGACAAGGCGGTGCTGACCGTCGAGTACCTGCAGGCGCTCGAACGCATCGGCGACGGGCGGGCGACCAAGCTCGTCATCCCGGCCGAGTTCTCGGGGTTGCTCGGCACGGTTGCCGCTCTGGCATCGGCGACCGGTGACGACGACACCGACGACGAGGTGCGCCCGAAGGACGGCCTCCCGATCCCCGACGACGACGACCGCGTCGATCTGCCCGAGCCCGATCGATCCGAGTTCCGGACGCGCTGACCGTGCGCCGCATCGATGCACCCCAGGCGGGCTGGTACCCGGACCCGGAGAGCAGGACGGCGCTGCGCTGGTGGGACGGCCTCGACTGGACCGACGCCCGCCGCGCCCCGCCCAGCCAGGCCGAGTTGCTGTCCTACGAGAGCCAAGCCGCATTCGAGGCGGCCCACCATTACGTCCCCCCGGTCGAGAACGCGCTCACCGCCGCGACCGCCGCCGGCCGCGCTGGGCGCCCCGACTCCCAGCAGGTGATCGACCAGGTCCGACGCGCAACCCGCGAGGAGATCGACCGGGCCGCCGACGTGTTCGCCCGCCAGGCCCGGTCGATGCGCTCCGAGATCGAACCCCTGATCTCGCAGTACTCGAACCGCATCGTCCGGTGGATCAAGATCGCCGCGATCGTGGCGATCGTCCTGCTCGTCGCCTACTTCGTGTTCCAGGTCGTGGCGCAGGCGAGCCTGTTCGAGTGGATCGGCGACCGCATCGACAACTTCACCGACCAGGAGAGCGCTCCGGGAGGGATCTGGCCACCCGCGCCGGTCAGCGTGTCGACAGGCGGTAGCTGAACCGGTACGTGCCCGGCGCGACGCGATACCGGTCGAGCACGTCGGGACCGCAGCTCGCCGTGCCGAGCCCACGGTGTGCAACATCGGCGTGCACCACGAGCGAACGTCGTGGTCGCAGATCGGTCTCGTGGCTCGCGGAGTAGAGGTCCTCGTCGGTGAACCGCGTGGCCGAGATGTGCATCACCGTGGGATCGAGCACGTCGAGCCGGATGACGTCGTCGGTCGAGGAGTCGATGAACTCGAACCACCGGCAGTCGGTGCGCAGACCGAACTCCTGCGGCACGAGGTACGGCGGCGCATCGATACCCGACTCCCAGACCCCGAGCACCGCACCACGGCATCGGTCGGGGTAGTTCTCCAGCGGCCCGCGGCCGTACCAGCGGACGGCGTCGAAGCCTCGTCGGAGCTCGAAGGTGACACCGACGCGCGCCAGGTCGGCGAGTTCGTCGGGCACGATCACCTCGTGGGTGTGAACCTGCGACCCGTCGGCCAGCATGTCGATGTCGTGGCGGTGCTCGACGAGTTGGTCGGCTGGCACCCGATCGGCGCCGCATCGCCGCCACCGGCTGAGTGCCTTGGTCCCGGCCTGGAAGTCCTCCCCCAGATTCGGCATCAGCTTCAGCCCGTCGTTGTCCACCGGCGCGCGGAACACGCACGGCCGCACAGCGCGCGCGAGCGCGACCACCGACGCCGTGTGTGCCGCAACGGGGGCGAGAGCCTCGGACGGAGCGGCGGGAGTGAGCTGCAGTTGGTCCCAGGCGACGAGGTGGGATGCCGGCGCCCATGCGGTGGCACGGCGCTGGAACCAGCGGATCGTGAGGTGGGCATCGGGTGAGTCGGGCACGGCACACGGGAGCGCGAGCGTGACCGTCGAGGCCGCACCGATCGGGCCGCCGTCTGCGGCCGCAGCATCGAGATCACCGGACGCGACGACCTCACCGGCGACGAGGAGCTCCCACGTGGCGGTCAGATCGTCGAGATCGGTGAAGCTGCGCCGGTTCGTGATCGCGAGCGTGTCACCGTCGAGCGAGGTGACCACGGGACGGTGCACCCACGTCACTTCCTGCATCGCAGGATGCGGGCGCAGGTCGGCCGACATCAGCCCGTCGGCGACGAAGTTGCCGTCGTTGGGTTCGTCGCCGAACTGACCGCCGTACGCGAACCCTCGCTTGCCGCTGGGCAGACGCGTCAGCAGACCGTGGTCCTTCCACTCCCAGATGAAGCCGCCCTGCAATCCGGGGGTCGACGTGATCACATCCCAGTAGTCGGCCAACGATCCGTTGGAGTTGCCCATCGCGTGGCTGTACTCGCACATGATCAGCGGTCGATCACCGAGACCGTGACGGCCGTGGGCCTCGATCGCCTCGATCGCCGGGTACATCGGGCAGACCACGTCGGACGCGGCGAGCCCGCCGTCGATCCATCCGTCGTGGAACACCGCTCCCTCGTAGTGCAGTGGCCGCGATGGATCGCTGCGACGGATCCATCCGGCGAGCGCGTCGTGGTTCGCGCCGTACCCGGACTCGTTGCCGAGCGACCACATGATCACGCTGGGGTGGTTGCGGTCGCGCTCGACCATCCGTGCGCCTCGAGACAGCCACGTCGATCGGTAGCGGGGGTCGTTGCAGAGACTCGTGTTGTAGGCGTGGCTCTCGATGTTGGCCTCGTCGACGACGTACATCCCGATCTCGTCGCAGAGGTCGAGGAACCGCGGGTCGTTCGGATAGTGCGAGCAGCGAACCGCGGTGATGTTGTGTCGTCGCATGGCGAGCAGGTCGTCGCGCATGTCATCGACCGTGACCGCCTTGCCCCGCGTGGGATGGTGGTCGTGGCGATTGACGCCGAAGATCCAGACCGGTTCACCGTTCACGAGGAGCTGCCGGTCGCGCACCTCGACCGACCGGAATCCGATGAGCTGCTCGTGGACCTCGGTGACGTCGCCGTGGGGATCGAGCAGCTCTGCCACGACGCGGTACCGAGTCGGCGACTCGGCCGACCACGGTTCGACGTCGTCGACGCGGAACTGCGCGGTGGCGGTGTGCCCGGTGAACACGTACGGCCGGTCGAATCGCGATCGGAGACGGGCGGTGACCGCAGGGCCGATCCGACGCCCGCCGAGCGTCCGGAGTGCGAACCGGACCTGCCAGCCGGTCTCGGGCGGACGCGAACCGGCGAGCGTGACGCGCGCCTCGAGCGTGCCGACGGTTCCGTCGAGGCCGGCATCGCACACGAGGGTGCCGATGTGTACGTCGGCACGGGCCTCGACGTACACCTCGCGGTGCAGACCCGCCATCCACCACTGGTCCTGATCCTCGACGTAGCTGTGCGCGCTCCAGCGCACCACGACGATCGCCAGCTCGTTGGGGCCGGGCCGGACGACAGCGGTGATGTCGTACTCGCTCGCCAGCCGGCTGTCGGTGCCGTAGCCGACGAACGTGCCGTTGACGTACACCGCGTGGACGCTCTCTGCGCCTCCGACGTGGAGCACGACCTGACGCCCGCTCCACGCGGCGGGAATCGTGAGCCTGCGTCGGTACACCCCGGTGGGGTTGCGGTCGGGCAGCCGGGGAGGCGGACCCGGGAACGGCATCCGGACGTTGGTGTACTGCGGGAGATCGCCGACGTCCTGCAGGGTCCAGTTGCCGGGCACGGCGACCTTCGTCCATCCACGCCCGGACGCCGGGCGCACGACGGCGGTGGCCGGAACGTCGTCGGGCGAGTCGAACAATCGGAAGTCCCACCGCCCGTTCAGCGACCGCCGCCAGCGCGACGGAGCACCTGCGCGGAGGTCGTCGATCGAGGCTGCCGCCATGGTCGGCGGTCGCATGTCGAGGCGGCCCAGCGAGAGAACGTGAGGGTCGGCCCAGGGCCGGAGGTCTCCGATCGACGGCAGCATCGCGGGAGTCTCCCAGACGACGATTCACCGGCGTCAATCAGCGGCCGCACCGCCCGTCGAGCCACGGGTGACGGTGGGTGGCTGCCGGACGGCGTCAGACGCCGTCGTGGACCCAGACCGGGGTCCGCATCGGCATGATGCCGCTGTCCCAGATCCAGTCCATCGCCGGCACGCTCACCCGCACACAGCCGTGCGACGCCGGATAGGCGGGGATGCTGTTCGATCCGTGGACTGCCACACCGCCGACGAAGTACTTCGGCCGGTAGATCTCGCCGAGGTCACCTTCCCACCAGCCGTCGGGACGTTCACGGTTCACGTTGTGCAGACCGCTCGGGGTGAGCGACACGCCACTGATCATCTCGCCGGGGGTGTTCTTGTCCTCTTCGGTGTATGCCTCGCCGTTGCCGGTGGAGGTGTTGAGGATCCACTCGGTGCGTCCGTCGACCACGAAGAACAGCACCTGCTTGCCCTTGTCGACCTCGACGAGGGTGCCGGAGTTGGCACGAGCCCTCGGCCGCTCCGTGATCGCGGTGAGTGCCTCGGCGGTCGCCTGGTCGACCCTGCCGTCGGCCTCGAGGCCCATGTACTTCTCGAAGGCCATGACGGCCTGTCTCGTCGTGAGCCCGTACTGGCCGTCGACGGCCGCCAGCCAGAACCCGAGTTGGATCAGACGCAGCTGGATGCGGGCGGTCTCGTTGCCACCGCTGGTGCCGACCGCCTGGAGCGGCGGGTCGATCGCGTCGACCATCTCGATCACCGGCGCCATCGTGGTGGGCGGCGCCGTCGTGGTGGGGGCTTCGGTGGTGGCGGGGGCTTCCGTGGTGGTTGGCGCCTGCGTCGTGGGTGGTGCAGTCGTGGGCGGCGTCGTGGGCGGCGTCGTGGTTGGCGCCGGTGCACTCATGACGTCGTCGCTCGCCGCGACCGCTCCCTGCGGCGACGCGCTCGCGCCCTCGCCGCCCGAACCGCTGGTGACCGCCGTGGCGCACGCCGTGAGCCCGACCGCGCCGAACACCACAACGGTGCCGATCACCCCGCGACGACGCTCCTTCTCGACCACGGACGGTGAGCCTAACGGCCATGTCCGCGACCGTGTCGGCACCAGCCCGATGTTCACCGCTTCGTTCGATCCGACCGGTGGACGACCCGAGAGCGACGCAGCACCTGCCGGCGTTCCTGATCCGGGAGATGTTCCTGATCCGTGGAGGACGGGATCAGTCCTCGCGAACCGCCCACGGAGGTACGGGACAGGGGGCGGGATCGATCGCGGCGACGTCGAAGAGCGTCACGAGTTCACGCAGCGTGGTCGTTGCGTTGCCGACGCTCGCGCTGATCCAGCGGATCGTCTCGGCGACGTCCACGCCGATCGCGTCGAGGTCCTGCAGCGTCACCGCCATCCCGGCACGTTTCGCCAATCGCTCGCCGTCTGCATCGACGACGAGCGGCACGTGGGCGTACTCCGGCCGAGGCAGGCCGAGCAGTTCCTGGAGCCGGATCTGGCGCGGGGTCGACGAGACGAGGTCGTCACCACGCACCACCTCGGTCACCGATTGGTCGGCGTCGTCGATCACGACCGCCAGGTTGTAGGCCGGTACACCGTCGTTGCGTCGCAGGACCACATCGTCGACCACACCGCGGAACGGGCCGACGACCCGGTCGACGAACTCGATCGTGCGCCCGTCCGATCGCAGCCGCAGCGCCGGCGGCCGACCCTCTGCCCGGCGTCGGGACCGCTGGCTCGCGGACAGGTCGCGACACGTCCCCGGGTAGGACCCGGGCGGGCCGTGGGGCGCCTCGCTCGCGGCGGCGATCTCCTCGCGGATCTCCCGCCGGCTGCAGTAGCACTCGTAGACGAGATCGAGGCCGGAGAGTTCGCTGATCGCCTGCTCGTACAGGTCGAATCGCTCACTCTGACGTACCACCGGGCCGTCCCAGTCGAGCCCGATCGCGGCGAGATCTCGGAGCTGTCTCCGCTCGTGGTCGCGGCTGGACTGGTGCCGGTCGAGATCCTCCATCCGCACGACGAATTCCTTGCCCTGCGATCGGGCCGACAGCCACGCCAACGCCGCAGTTCGCAGGTTGCCGAGGTGGAGATCGCCGGTGGGCGATGGGGCAAATCGTCCCGCCATCGGCACAGTCTCGCGCCCCGTCCGGCTGCTGCGGCGGTGCCGCGCTCGGACCAACGGTGTCGAGACCCCGTACAGTCGTCGCCATGGGATGTCCTGACTGTGGGGTCGACGTCGCCGAGCACCAGAAGTTCTGCCACGAGTGCGGGCGATTGCTCACACCTCCGGGACCACTGCCGCCACCGACCGCAATCGACGCCGACCTCCCCACCCAACCGATCGACACCCCACCCACCACGATCGACGCCGACCTCCCCACCCAACCGATCGACACCCCACCCACCACGATCGACGCCGACCTCCCCACCCAACCGATCGACACCCCACCCACCACGATCGACGCCGACCTCCCCACCCAACCGATCGACTCGTTGCCCACCGAGCCGGTCGACACCGTCGACGAACAGCTTCCACCGGTCGCTCCGTCGACGGAGCCCGACACGATTCCGGTCGCGGTCACGACGATCGACGAGACGACCGAGACACCCGCCGTCTTCGACGAGGCCGACCTGGCGGAGTACCCGACGCCGCGCGAGCCGTTCAAGTTGCGGGTGATCTTCATCCTCTCGATCTTCGGCATCGCCGCGGCGTTGATGACGATCGTCGCCGATGTCGTCGACATTCGGACCACCCGGCCCGCTCCGGGGATCGTCACCGGCTCCCGCACGCTCGCCGACCTGGGGACCAACCTCGACCTTGCGGTGTTCGCCGGCGCGGCGGCCATGGTGCTCGGGAGCCTCCTGGCCTGCTTCGGGCTCCGCTGGGGTGCCGGTGTGGCAGGCGGAGCAGGTCTCGCGCTCGCCGGTTGGGCCGGACTGACGATCGGTCTCGCCGAGGTCCCCATCGCGGTGGCCGAGTCGATCACCCGGTCCTCGTCGGAGGTCTTCGTCCTGCGCGTCACCCGTGACCTCGGCTGGTGGCTGATCCTGGGCGTGGGTGTGCTCGGCCTGCTCGTGTTCATCGCGTCGCTGCGATCCGTCGGCACCGGAGGTCGCCCTGCGCTCAACCCGCTCGTGGCAGCCGTGACGGCGGTGGCCGGGGTGATCCTCGCCTTCGGGCCGCTGGTGCCGGTCGGTCAGGCCGACTTCGCCGACAACTTCCGCTCCACGGATCCGAGCCAGGATCTGCCGACGGCGTTCTTCGCCGGGCGTCTGGGCCAGGTGGTGCTGATCGGGGTCGTTGCAGTGGTGGGCATGCTGATCGTGCGTAGCTGGGGACTCGGCCTCGCGGCCGGTGGTGTCACCGTCGCCGCGACACTGTGGATCACCTCACTCATCGAACTCGGCGACCGACCGATCGGGATCGCCGACCGCAACCCCGGCGCCACCAACACGGTGCCGCACGCAGTCACCACCGTCGGCATGGTCGCGACGCTGGCGCTGCTGGCGATCGCTGCAGCGCTCGCGACCTACCGGCTCACTCGCCGCGCGTGACCGCGAAACCGCTCCGGCGACGTCACACGAGCCGTGAGAGGAACCGCCGGCCTGCCTGCGTCGCCTCGTAGCGCCACAGCGAGACGGTGTCGACGACGGCGCCGTTCGGGTCGAACGCCATCGCGGCGAGCGACTGCGACTGCTCGTCGAGTCGCTGCTGTTGGGCCACCAGCATGTCGTCGATCGCGATGCCGCAGCGCCCGGCGAGCGCGATCTTGAGCAGGAGTTCGCTGCGCAGGTCGCGCAGGTGCTCGACGGGGGTCTGCAGCCATCGCCGGAGCCGGGTGCGGCCCGATCGGGTGGCGGCCAGGATCGTGCGATTCGGGCCGGCGGCACCCGGCTCGGACCCGACCGCCTCGACGAGACCCCGCTCGATCAGTTGGTCGATGGCTCGGTACGTGAGCGGCCGCGACAACGACCAGATCCGACCGATCTCGGCGTCGGGCCGCAGCAGCGCGGCGACGGCGAACCCGTGTCGCGGTTCGGCGGAGAGCACACCGAGGCACGCCCACTCGCCGAGGAGCAGGTCACCGTTGGATCGCGTCGCCCGTGATGCACCGCTGCGCTGCACGACGTTCACACCCGGTTCCTTCACACCGGATAGGTGGTGATGTCGGTCGCCTTGAGCGATGCATGGACGGGGTCGCCGGGCCGCAACGCCAGGTCGTCGAGCGAGGCCGTGGTGATCTCGGCGACGACGTCGATGCCGCCGCGGTCACCGGTGACACCGATGCGGGCGCGATCGCCGAGGCGTTCCACGTCGCCGACCACGCCGAGCCACGTGTTCCGGGCGCTGCTCGACGGGTCGGCCGACAGCGACAGCGTGATCGCCTGCGGACGGATCACCGCGAAGACCGGTCCGGGATCCGCGGCCACGGCGATCCGGGCACCGGTGTCGGTCACCAACACGCCATCGGCGACGACGCCGCGCACCAGGTTGGTGCCCACGAGTTCGGCGACGTACCGCGAGCGAGGGTGCGCCGTGACCTGGCCGATCGTGCCGATCTGGGCGATGCGGCCGTCCTCCAGGATCGCGACGCGATCGGCGAGCGCGTAGGCGTCGACCGGGTCGTGGGTGACGAGGAGGCGCATGCCCGGGAAGGTGGCGAGGTGCTCGCGCAGACTGCGGCGCACCTCCTGACGGGTGCTGACGTCGAGCGCAGCGAGCGGTTCGTCGAGCAGCAGGAGTGCCGGATCGGTGGCGAGCGCACGAGCGAGCGCGACCCGTTGGGCCTGCCCGCCCGACAGCTGTGCGGGACGCGCGTCGGCGAACCGTTCGAGCCCCACGCGCTCGAGCCAGGTCATCGCCGCCGAGTGGGCCTGCGCCTTGCCGGCGCCGCGGGCGCGCAGGCCGAACGCGACGTTCTCCCGGGCGTTCAGGTGGGCGAAGAGCACGTGGTCCTGGAAGACGACACCGATCGGGCGGTGCTCCGGTGGGACGAAGACGTCCGCGGCAGGATCGTCGAGGACGACGCCGTCGACGCAGATGCGTCCGGCGTCGATGGCGAGCAGTCCGGACAGCGCACTCAGCAAGGTCGACTTGCCGGAGCCGTTCGGGCCGAGCACGGCGAGCACCTCTCCGGCATCGGCGGAGATCTCGACGTCGAGGGTGAAATCGCCGCGACGCACGGTGATGCGGGCGTCGAGGCTCATGCGAGCGTGGCTCTCGCGCCATGGAGCCAACGGTCGCGGAGGCCGACCAGCACGGCGAACGACACGGCGATGAGCACGATGCTGATCACCAGTGCCTCCTGTGGGTCGGTCTCGAGGGCGAGATAGGTGGCCAGCGGCATCGTCTGGGTGGTGCCGGGGAAGTTTCCGGCGAACGTGATCGTGGCCCCGAACTCGCCGAGCGCCCGTGCCCACGCCAGCACGCCACCCGCCACGAGCGCCGGCTGGATGGTGGGCACCGTCACCCGACGGAACACGTACCACCGCGAGCCACCGAGCGTGCGCGCCGCGTCCTCGGTGCGGCGATCCATCTGGCGGAGCGCCGCTTCCACCGTGATCACGAGGAACGGCATCGCCACGAACGTCTGCGCCACCACGACGCCCCACGTGGTGAACGGGAGCTGGATGCCGAGCCACCGGTCGAGGTACTGCCCGAAGAGTCCCCGTCGACCGAAGGAGAAGAAGAGCGCCACACCGGCGACCACGGGCGGCAACACCATCGAGAGTGTGCACAGCGCTCGCACCGCGGAGCTGCCGGGGAACGGGACGCGGGCGAGCAGCCAGGCCAACGGCACACCGAACACGAACGCGAGGAAGGTGGCGGCGAGCGAGGTCCGCAGTGAGAGCCACAGCGCGGTGCGCACCGACTCCTGACCGAGGACGTCGAGCATCGAGCCCCACGGCGCCCGCCACAACAGGCCGATGAAGGGCAACGCGAAGAACGCGATGGCGATCATCGCGAGTGCGAAGACGGCCGGAGGGAGCTGCGTTCGCTGGCCGCGCGGGTGCGAGGTCATGGCGCACCGAATCCGTAGCGAGAGAGGATGGTCCGGCCGGCAGGGCCGAGCACGAAGTCGACGAAGGCCGCCGCCTCGGCGTCGTCGGAGACCGCGACGATCGGATAGTCGGCGACGATGTTGACGTCGTCGGGGATCTCGATGCCGGTGGCCCGGTCGCCGGCAGCGAGGACGTCGGTGGCGTAGACGATCCCGGCGTCCGCCTCCCCCAACGTGACCTTGGCGACGACGGCCTTCACGTTCTCCTCCAGCGAGTCCGGGGTGACGCTGGCGCCGGCGTTCGCGACGACCTGTTCGGCGTACGCCCCGCATGGCACCTCGGGGGCGCAGACGACGAGGACGAGCTCCGGGTCGGCGAGATCCGCGACCTCGACGATGTCGAGCGGATTGCCGGGCTCGACGATGATCTCGGCACGGTTGGTGGCGAAGACGACCGGTTCGCCGACCGACGCGCCCGCGTCGGTGACCTTGGCCATGTTGGCGAGATCGGCCGAGACGAACACGTCGGCGGGCGCACCTTCGGTGATCTGACGGGCGAGGTCGGACGACGACGCGAAGCTGAGCACGAGTTCGGCGTCGGGGTTCGCCGCCGTGAAGGCGTCGCCGAGTTCACCGAAGGCATCGGTCAGCGACGCCGCTGCGAACACCGTGACCGTTGCGTCCGACGAGCTCGTTGCCCCTCCGCACGAGACGCCGCCCAGCGCACAGACGGCAACCGCCGCCGATGCCCGAATCACGCGCCAACGCATCCGGGCAGACTAGTCAACAGTCGACTACTTAGCGCTCGGCAAGCCAGGAAGCCGACCAGGTCCAATCCCGTGCTCGCCGCTGACGGCGACACCTTCGTGATGAACGCGATCCTCGAAGTGCGCTTCGTCATCGGCCAGAACAGGTTCGGCACTGAGACCGTTTCTCGCACTCCTTGGACGTCTCGCCAGGAGTCCTCCAACGAGATGAAAACTCGGACCTCCTACGAGAGTGACGGCTCGTTGCTCGACGTCCCTCAAGAGTCCGGCTCCCCTTGCCGATACCTGAACAATCATCGAGCCGTCGACGTCGCCCCACGTCCACGGTGCATATCAGCAGGGCGGAGTATCGACATGAGTGACTTCCCGCAGTCGCCGGCATGGTGGCAGGCCTCAGACGGCAAGTGGTATCCACCGGAGACGCACCCGAATGCGATGCCGGCGCCAAGGCTGGCATCACCGAGCCTGCCAACCGCGCAGTCTCCAATGACCGCGCAGGTGTTCAATCAGGCCGCCCCGAAGCCGAAAAGGCCGATTTGGCGCAGGTGGTGGGCGATCGGCCTTGGCGGTTTCGTCCTGTTGATCGTCATGATCGCGATCTTCGCACCACCCCCGGAAGAGGACGCCGATGCGGAAGCAGCCACCGCTGCGACCCAGATCTCCGAAAGCTCAGGCCCTGCCGAAGCGACTCTGCCCGCTGCCACTTTGCCTGCCGTGACAGTTCCACCTGACACCTCACCGACGGAGCAGACTCCGACCACCGAGTTCGTTCTGTCGGTGGACGACATCCGGACGCTGGCGTTTCCGATCACGTTCGACTCCTCACGCAACGAGGTGCTCGCCCTCCTGAGCGACCTCACCATCGTCCAAAGCGTCGACCGATACGAGTACGACGCTGACAGCGGCACCGTCGTGGTCAACCTGACACCCGCTTTCGATTTCGACGAGGGCGTCAGAGACGACGCCTGGGGAATCATGCGCGCCATGTCAAATCTCTGGATCGAAGGGTGGTACGAGCCGGACACTGGATGGTCACCGGCGCTCGATGTCTCGATCAGCACTGCTCAGTACTCATGCACTGGCGAACAGATGCGGGCGATGTCGGACGCCCGGTTCAGCCGCGCTGACTGGGAAGCCAACTGCCGGATTCGATAGGTCGCGTGGTGAAGGTGCGAACGGAGCCATCGTCGCTTCTGCAGCTGAGTGCCAGGATCTGACTCATTTCCGAAGTCGACCCGCGGACGCGAAAGAACCCCCTGCTCTGCAAGGGGTTCATCGTGCGCGAGGGGGGACTTGAACCCCCACGCCCTTTCGGACACCAGCACCTGAAGCTGGCGCGTCTGCCATTCCGCCACTCGCGCAAGTGGAGCCCAGAACGCTAGCGCACCCTCGCATCGTTCCCACACGCCGAAACCCCCACGCGATGAGCGAACGCCCCGAATCCGGGGGTGTCGCTCATCGCACTGGGTGGGCGCGGGAGGAAACCACCAGAGCGATGAGCCAAGGCCCGGATCGTGGGGGCATCGCTCATCGGTTGGAGGGGGAGGGGGAGCGTCGTCATCGCACGGGCGGGCGACGACGGGCACCCGATGGGGGGCAGTAGCCTCGCACTCCACCTATGGGATTGCAGTCACTGGAGCACCGTCTGGAGCGTATGGTCGAGGGCGTGTTCTCTCGTCGTTCCCGCGGGTCCATCCGTCCCATCGAACTCGGCCGCCGGCTCGTGCGCGAGATGGACGACAACCGCTCCGTCGACGTCAAGGGCCGACGCATCGTCCCGAACGACTTCACCGTGATGCTGAACGCGGTCGATCACGCCGGCTTCGGCGACATCGAGGATGCCCTGGTCGCCGAACTCGCCGAGGCCGCTCGCGAGTACGCCCGGGAGGAGGGGTATCACTTCATGGGCCCCGTCACGGTCGAACTCGCCGTCGACAACAACCTGCGCAGCGGCCGATTCGGTATCGTCAGCCAGCTCAAACAGGCCACCTCCGGGCCCGGCATGGGGTCGCTGGTCCTACCCTCGGGACAGCGCGTCGACGTCAACGACGGACCGATCACGATCGGCCGGCTGCCCGAGTGCGAGGTGTCGGTCAACGACAGCAACATCAGCCGCCGCCACGCGCAGGTCCGCCCGAGCGCCACCGCCTACGTGGTCAGCGATCTCGGCTCCACCAATGGCACGATGGTGAACGGCGTCAAGATCGTCGGCGAACACCGCCTCACCGACGGCGACATCATCAGCGTCGGTGCCACGCACATCCGGTTCGAGGCCTCCTGACCGTTCGGAGCACCGAGCTCCACGTCCCATGACCGATCAAGTCCTCAACATCCTCAAGTTCGTCCTCCTGGGACTGCTGTACCTCTTCTTCGCGCGGGTGCTCTGGGCGGTGTGGAGCGAGGTCCGCACCCCGGTTCGCCGCCCGATGGCCGGCGCTCCGGGCGGGGCGTCACGCCGACCACAAGCCGCCACCCCGATCCCCCGAACCGTCGCGCCGGCGCCGGTCGGTCGCAAACAGGCCAAGCATGCGAAACAGCAGGCCAAGCGCCGCGCCAACCGGCTGGTGATCCTGGAACCGAAGGTGCGACGCGGCATGACCGTGGCACTCGATGGCGACATCACCCTCGGCCGTGAACCCGGATGCACGATCACGATCGACGACGACGCCTACGTGTCACAACTCCATCTGCGCATCTACGACTACGAAGGCCAGCCGGTGGTGGAGGATCTCGGATCGACCAACGGCACGTTCCACAACGGCTCGAAACTCGTCGGATCCAGACTGCTCCACCCCGGCGATCGAATCCAGGTCGGCACCACCGTGATCGAGGCCCAGTGATGGCCGAACTCCGCGTCGGCGCCACCACGCACACCGGCCAACTCCGCCAGGCCAACGAGGACAGCCTGCTCGTCACCCACCGCGTCTTCGTGGTCGCCGACGGGATGGGCGGCCACGAGGCCGGAGAGGTCGCGAGCCAGCTCGCCGTGGAGCGCATCGCCGAACTGCTCGACGGCGACGACCTGCCCTCGGCCGAAGCGGTCGTGTCCGCGATCCGAACGGCGAACGGCGACATCTTCCGCGCGGCGATCGCCAACCCCGGCCAGGCCGGCATGGGCACGACGGTGACGGCGATCGCCGTGATCGCCGACCACCACGCCGGGCGCGCCGAACCGAACATCGACGTCAACGACGGACCAACGGCACCCGACGACGACGGGGACGGCCCCGGCGATCTGCCCGGCGACGTGACGCCGATCGTGCCCGCCGAACCGAGTGAGGCACTCGTCCTCGCCAACGTCGGCGACTCGCGCACCTACCTGTTCCGGCACGGGCGTCTGCGCCGCGTGACGGTCGACCACAGCTACGTGCAGGAGCTGGTGGCGACCGGGCACATCTCCGAGGCCGAGGCGCGCAATCATCCGCGGCGCAACATCATCACCCGCGCGCTCGGCATCGAGCCCGATGTCCGCGTCGACTGGTGGACGCTGCCGCTCATCAAGGGCGACCGTTTCGTCCTGTGCAGCGACGGGTTGGTCGACGAGGTCGACGACGACGACATCACCTCGACGCTGCTGAACGAGTCCGATCCTCAGGACGCCGCCGACGTCCTCGTGCAGTTGGCGAACGGCGCCGGCGGCCGCGACAACATCACGGTCATCGTCCTCGACGTCCTCGACGGCGACGATCCGCCCGATCCCACCATGGAACTCGACGTCGTTCCGCTGTGGGCCGATGGCGCCGCCGATCCGACCCCGGCGGGCACACTCGAACTCGACGCCGACCCGGCCCTCGCACCGTCCGATGCGGACGCCCGATCCGATCCCGACGCTCCGGTCACCCCCGACGATCGGGCCGCCGGCAGGCGACGCACCAACCTCAAGCGCGTCGCGGTCGCCTTCGCCATCGCAGCGGCGATCGTGGTCGTCTTCGTCTTCGTGTCGGTCTGGGCCCGCAGCGGCTATTTCGTGGCGTTCGACGACGACGATCAGGCGATCATCTACCAGGGACGTCCTGGGGGCGTGCTCTGGATCGAGCCGACCGCCGAGAGCTCCGGTGGCCCGACCCGCGACGATCTCGAGCCCGACGTGGCCGCAGAGATCGACACCGAGCCCACGTTCGACTCCGCCGATGCGGCCGCTGAATTCATCCGTGACGGCGTCACCACCACGACGACCACGACGACCACCACCACGACGACCACCGTGCCCCCGACCACGGTGCCGTCGACCACGGTCGCCACGGCGATCGACCCCGGAGCGCCCACCGGGGTGACGACGATCGCGGGGCCGTGACGCCGCGATGAGCGACGTGACCACGTTCGCCGCCGAGGAGTCGCACGCCGTCGTCGACTCACCACTCGCGCGCAGCCGCCGGACCACCGAGCTCACGTTGGTGTTCATGGCGGCGCTGATCACCGGCGCCGCCTACACGATCACCGCCCTCGGCACGAACGCCGAGATCCCGCCCGGCATCGTCGTGTTCGTCGCGATCCTGCTCGGGCTGCTGCTGTGTGCCCACGTGATGGTGCGCCTCGTGGCGCGCGGCGCCGACGGCACACTGCTCCCGCTCGCCGCGTTGCTGCACGGCGTCGGATTCGTGATGATCACCCGTCTCGACGACGAACTCGCCGGCCTCCAAGCCACGTGGAGCCTCGTCGCGATCGGCGCCTTCGTCCTGACGCTCCTGGTCGTCCAGCGAGCGACCGACCTCGCCCGCTACAGCTGGCTGTTCTTCTTCGGCGGCGCGTTCCTGCTCCTGCTCCCGCTGGCACCCGGCCTCGGCGTGAACATCAACGGCGCGCGCATCTGGGTGAGTGTCGGGCCGATCAACTTCCAGCCCGGTGAGTTCGCCAAGATCGCGCTCGCCATCTTCTTCGCGTCGTACCTCGCCGACCGACGCGAGTTGATCGCGGCATCGACCTGGCGGGTCGGCCCGTTCCATCTTCCCGAACCGCGCTACATCGCGCCGATCGTGATGGCTTGGGGCTTCGCGGTCGTCGTGATGGTGTTCCAGCGCGATCTCGGCTCGTCGCTGCTGTTCTTCGCGTTGTTCGTGGTGATGATGTGGGTCGCCACCGAACGCATCAGCTATCTCCTGATCGGTACCGTGCTCTTCGGCGCAGCCGCCTATTTCTCGTGGACGCAGTTCGGCCACGTCCAGACCAGGGTCGACGTGTGGCTCGATCCGTGGCAGGACCCGCTGGACCGGGGCTACCAGATCATCCAGGCGCTCTACGGACTCGCCGACGGTGGGCTGACCGGCACCGGCCTCGGGCGCGGCAACCCCGGGCAGGTGCCCGAAGCGCAGAACGACTTCATCTTCGCAGCGATCGGTGAGGAGTGGGGCCTGATCGGCGCCTCCGCCGTGCTGATGGCGTTCATCCTCCTCGTCGGCGCCGGACTACGGACGGCGCTGCGAACCGATCGGACCTTCGAGAAGCTGCTCGCCGTTGGCCTCACCACGATCGTGGGCATCCAGGGATTCATCATCATCGCCGGCGTGATCAAGGTGGTGCCGCTCACCGGCATCACGTTGCCGTTCGTGAGCTATGGCGGCTCCTCGCTCGTGGCCAACTACGTCCTGCTCGCGCTGCTGATCCGGCTCTCGGACTCGTCCGCCCGTCGCCTCGGCGAACTCCCCGACGAGCCGACGCCGACCGAACGTTGGAAGGCGTGGCGTCTGTCGAGACACATCCGTCGTGCCGACCGTCACGGGTCGAGCGTCGAGGGATCGACGTGAACCGCCAGATCCGCCAGCTCGCCGTCGGCCTCATGGCGTGTTACGTCGTGCTCTTCGTCGCGCTCAACTACTGGCAGGTGGGCCGCAAGCAGGAACTCGACGCCCGATTCGACAACACCCGTCAGGTCCTGCGCGAGTTCAACAAGCCACGCGGGCCGATCATCACCGCCGACGGCCAGGTGGCGGCGGTGTCGTTCCCGACCGCGCCCGGCGAGCCGTACAACTTCCGCCGCGAGTACCCGACCGGCGACCTGCTCGCCGACATCACCGGCTACTACACGTTCGCGTTCGGCTCCACCCAGGTCGAGCGGCTGTACGGCGACGTGCTGACCGGGTCGACCACCGAACAGCAGGTGCGCGGCCTCGGCGATCTCCTCGGCGGCGACGTCGGCACCACCGGCACCGTCGAACTCGCCGTGCGCAAGGACGCCCAGGAGGTCGCCAAGTTCCTGCTCGGCGGCCGCACCGGGTCGATCACGGTGATCGAGCCGTCGACCGGTGCGATCCGGGCGATGTACAGCAACCCGACCTTCGACCCGAACACGTTCGTCAACGCGGACTTCGAGATCGCCCAGCAGGCGATCACCGACCTCCAGAACGCCGACGGCAACCCGCTGCTCGCTCAGGCCTACCAGGAGCGGTACATGCCGGGGTCGACCTTCAAGGTGATCACGACGGGCATCGCGCTCGAGAGCGGGATCCTGTCGCTCGACAACACCTTCCCGAACGAACGCGAGTGGGTGCCACCACAGACGAACGACCCGATCCAGAACTACAACGGCAGCCTGTGCGGAGGCGATCTCGCCACCGTGTTCGCCCGCAGCTGCAACATCCCCTTCGCCCAGCTCGCCACCCTGCTCGGACCGGAGGCGATGGTCGATGGCACCGCGGCGTGGGGCATCGGCGAGGAACTCCCGATCGACCTGCCCCGGCCGGCAGCGAGCACCTTCGGCAACACCACCAACCTCGCCCAGGAACTCCCACTCCTCGCGATCCGCGGGTTCGGCCAGAGCGAGGTGCAAATGGTCCCGCTCCACATGGCGATGGTGGCCGGCACGGTCGCCAACGGCGGCCAGATGATGAAGCCCTACGCCGTGCAGGCCACCTACGACCAGGCCGGCCGCGTGCTCGACCGGACCGAGCCCGAGGTGTGGAAGACGCCGCTGTCGCCCGCCAACGCCGGGATCATGACCCAGCTGATGATCGGCGTCGCCGAGCGTGGCACCGCCAGTTGCTGCATCGCGCTGGAGGGAGGCATCCCCGTCGCGGCCAAGACCGGTACGGCACAGTTGGGAGACCCGAACAACCCTGACCTCTCGCATGCATGGATCATCGCCTTCGCTCCTGCCGACAACCCGCAGTACGCCGTGTCGGTCGTGCTGACCGACGTGCAGTCGACGCCTGACGTCGCAGTGACCGGCGGACGTCTCGCCGGCCCGCTGGCCAAGGGCATGCTCGACTACCTGCTCACCGGCGCCGGCTCCCAGCCGATCGCTCCGCAACCCCAACCGCCAACCCCACCGGCCGGGTCGACCATCCCCGGCAGCACCGTGGCGGGGGACGGCACGTGAGCCCCGACCCGGTGCCACTGCCGAGAATGCACCCCACCTGCTCGGTAACCTTGCCCAGCGCCGAGAACCGGAGTTCCGGCGCAGAAGGCACAACGTGACGGACAACGGCGAGGCGACGGTCATCAACGACCGTTACGAGATCCACAAGCGGATCGGGCGCGGCGGCATGGCCGACGTCTTCTCCGCGCGCGACCTCCTGCTCGACCGCCAGGTCGCCGTCAAGGTCCTCTTCCCCGAGTTCGCCACCGACGCCAACTTCGTCGAGCGGTTCCGCCGAGAAGCGCAGTCGGCAGCCAGCCTGTCGCACCCGAACATCGTCAACGTGTACGACTGGGGCAAGTACGAGGGCACCTACTTCATCGTGATGGAGGAGGTGCAGGGCCGCACGTTGGCAGAGATCCTCACCACCAACAAGCAACTCACGTCGAAGCAGGCGGCCGAGATCGCGAGCGAGGTCGCCGCGGCGCTCGGGTTCGCCCACGACAACCACGTCGCGCACCGCGACATCAAGCCCGCCAACATCCTGATCGGCACGAACGGCCAGGTGAAGGTGGCCGACTTCGGCATCGCACGGGCACTCAACGCGCCGACCGAGTCGAACCTCACCCAGGTCGGGTCGGTGATGGGGACGGCGACGTACTTCTCGCCCGAGCAGGCACAAGGGGCGCAGCCCGACCCCCGCAGCGACCTCTACTCGCTCGGCATCGTGATGTACGAGATGGTCGCCGGCCGGCCGCCGTTCACCGGCGAGAACCCGGTGAGCATCGCGTACAAGCAGGTACACGACGCACCGCAGCCACTCGTGCAGATCGTCGCCGACGTCCCGCGGTCGTTCGAGGCGATCGTTGCCAAGTTGCTCGCCAAGGACCCGAAGCTGCGCTATCCGAGCGCGGCCGCCCTGCGCGACGACCTGCGCCGTTTCCGCAACGACGAACCGGTCCAGGCGCTCGCCGCCGCGGCCAGTGCCCAGGGGCGGGCCGCGGCTGCAGCCACCCTGGCCGGCGCTGCAGTCGCAGGCGCCACGACGGTCAACCCGACCGTTGCGCCGACCGGCAGTGTCCCCGTGGGCGCGCCTCGGGCAGCAGCGGTCCCGTCGACCGGCATGGTCGAAGCCGGCTACCCCACCGGTGCATCCGCCGACGCGATGTACTACGACACCAACCCGTCGCGAACGGGTTGGTACGCACTGGGCGCTTTCCTGGCGCTGATCCTGCTCGTGGTCGGCGGTGTCCTGCTGTTCCAGGCGTTGAGCGGCGACGAGGGCGTAGCCGAGCCGACGCAGTTCGTGCTCGACGACTACACCAACCGCCCGCTCGAGGAGGTCACGGCCGACCTCACCGCGAAGGACATCCGATTCATCACGACCCCGGAGGAGAGTTCCCTCGTCGCGGTCAACTTCGTGGTGAGGACCGATCCGATCGCCGGCACGCTGATCCTCAAGGACCAGGTGGTCGAGGTCTTCTTCAACCCCGACCCACAACTCGTCCCGGTCCCCAACGTGGTCGCGCTCCCCTTCGCCGACGCCAGCGAGCGCCTGGCCGCCGACGGTTTCATCGTCGGCGAGATCACCCAGCAGGAGCGCGACGACCTCGCGGAGAACACGGTGATCTCGAGCGACCCGGCAGCGGGGACGCCGGTGCTCCAGGGCACCGCGGTCAACCTGGTCGTCGCCGCGCCTCCGTCGAGTGTGCAGATTCCGGGCGAAGTGATCGGGATGAGCGAGGTCGAGGCACGTGACGTGCTGACCGGGCCACCGTACGAATTCGTGGTGACCACCGATGTCCGATCGAGCTCCACCGTGCCGGTCGGCACCGTGATGGAGATCCGCCCCGGGCCCGGCGAGTTCGTACCGAAGGGCAGCGATGTCCTGATCATCGTGTCGAACGGGCCCGAACCGATCACCGTGCCCGCCGTGGTCGGGCGGACGCAGGCTCAGGCGACCAACACGCTCACCGAACAGGGACTCGTCCCCAACGTGGCGTTCGTCGACGTCGCCGCCGGCAGCCCCGACGATGGCCGCGTGATCGCACAGAGCCTGCCCGCCGGCTCGCAGGTCGATCCCGGCACCGCCATCACCATCACCGTCGGCAAGGCGGTCGCGCCGGTGACGACGACCACGATTCCTCCCACGACGACCACGACCGCTCCTCCGGCGACGACGACCGCTCCCACGACGGTCCCGACCACGACGACGATTCCCTGACGCCGCCGAGCGGTGGGGTGTCAGGTCGTCGCCGGTCGGGCAGCACGAGCGAGGAAGTTGGCGAGCACGTCGTGACCGTGGCCCGTCAGGATGCTCTCGGGGTGGAACTGCACACCCTCCACGTCGAGGGTGCGGTGGCGCACACCCATCACGACGCCGTCGGCGCTGCGCGCGGTGACGACCAACTCGTCGGGAATGCTCGACGGCTCGAGGGTCAACGAGTGGTATCGGGTGGCGGTCAACGGTGACGGGAGACCCGCGAACACGCCGGTGCCGTCGTGCAGGATCTCCGACGTCTTGCCGTGCATCAACTCGGGAGCACCGACCACGGCGGCGCCGTAGACGTGACCGATCGCCTGGTGACCCAGGCAGACGCCGAACACCGGCGTGCCGATCGAGGCGAACGATCCGATCGCGTCGCAGATGATGCCGCTCGTCTCGGGGCGGCCGGGGCCCGGCGACAACAGCACGGCGTCGGGCTCCATCGCCACGGCATCGGCCACCGTCACCTGATCGTTGCGGACGACGACCGGCTCGGCACCGAGTTCTCCGAGGTACTGGACGAGGTTGTAGACGAAGCTGTCGTAGCTGTCGATCACGAGCACGCGTGGCACCGCACCAGTATGGGCCGCCGCACGCAGCCCGGTTGTGTCGATCGATCACCACCGCCGCGTGGTGCACCGTGAACGCTCTCCCTGTCGGATCACGTATGCTCATCGCTGCATGGCTCCCCCGAAGCGAAAGACCGGCGGCGGCCGGGTGACCCCCAAGGGGACCCGACCCGAGGACCGCCACTCCCAGGCCGCCTCCGACGAGCCGCATCACGCGGTCGCAGCGTCGTCGCGCTACACGCCCAAGGCGACCAAACGCGAGCTGGTCCCCCCGCACTGGATCCCGATCATCATGTTGGCACTGCTGATCATCGGCGGCCTGATGATCATGGCGCGCTACCTGGTCTTCACCGACAGCAACATTCCGACGTTGATCGGGCTCGCGTGCATCCTCGGTGGGCTCTGGACCGCCACCAAGTGGCGTTGACGCCCCGAGCGCACCACCGGTTGCGCCGACACTGACGTTCTCGGCCTGTGGGAAACGTCGAACGACATCGATGTGGTTCCACCCAGGTTGTCCCCAATCCTGTGGACAACCCCCGATTCGGTGCCGGTACGACACCGCTCGACGCCCTCAGTCGTAGAGGGGTGCGATCTCCGTCATGTCCTCGAGACAGTGTCGAGGGGGCGGAGGATCCTCGTCCGGGGCCATCGTCAACTTCAGCTCCACCCCGCAGACATCGCAGCGATACCTGCGGTTCACCTTGCGCAGTTCGCCGGTCGGAGGCGGCTCGGGCGGCATCGACGTCATGCTCCGCAGCATCATGATTCCGGTTTTCCACAGGAGGTAGCCCATCAGGACGCCTGCGCCCACCCAGATGATGGTCGACACGGCCGGCATCAGGTCACGCTACCGACATCGCGATCACCGCCGCGCCGGCCCTCCGACAGCGATCATGCGGCCCAGGGGTTCACCTGAGCGCCGAAGCATGTGACAATGAGCACATGACCACGTTGATGCCATTGTCCACGATCGCAGAGGTCGAGGCCGCCACAGGTCGCTCGACGGCGCCGCAGCTCTTCCTCGACCTCGTCGGCCAGGCGCCGTCCTCGCCGGCCCTGCACTCGATGTCCGGCGACAGCGGCTGGAACGTCTGGACGGTGCAGGAGTACGCCGACCAGGTCGCCCGGGCAGCAGCCGGGTTGGCGGCGGTCGGGGTCGGGGCGGGCGAACGCATGCTGCTGATGATGCGCAATCGTCCCGACTTCCACTGGTTCGACGCAGCCGCCCAGTTCCTGCGGGCCACGCCGGTCAGCATCTACAACTCGTCGTCGCCCGAGGAGGTCCAGTACCTCGCGGGCCACGCCGAAGCGCGCGTCGCCATCATCGAGGACGGCGGGTTCCTCGACCGCATCCTGAAGGTGAGGGCCGAGTTGCCGCTGCTCGAGCGCATCTACGTCGTCGAACCGCCGGAAGGTCCGCTCCCCGAGGGCGTGTTCCCTGCGAGCGAACTGCTGGAACAGGGTTCGGCCGACCTCGCCGCGTTGGCGGCGGCGACCGACCCCGACGACATCGCCACGTTGATCTACACCTCGGGTACGACCGGTCCGCCCAAGGGTGTGATGATCAGCCAGTACAACGTCGTGTACACGATCGAGATCCTCAAACGCTCGATCGAGTTCGACAGCTTCCTCGGGATGCGCGTGGTGTCGTACCTGCCGATGGCGCACATCGCCGAGCGTGCCGTGAGCCACTACCAGAGCATGATCCTCGGCTACAGCGTCTACTGCTGCCCGGACCCGAACCAGCTCACGACCTACCTGAAGGAGGTGCACCCGCAGCTGGCGTTCGGTGTACCGCGTGTGTGGGAGAAGATCTACAACGGTGTCAACGCCGCCCTCGCCGCCGACCCCGAGCGCAAGGCCCAGTTCGACGACGGCGTCAACGCAGCGATCGAGATCCGACGTTCGAACCTCGACGGCGACTTCACCGACGAGCAGCAGGCGACGCTCGACTTCCTCGACAGCGTTGCGTTCGCGAACGTCCGGGCCCTCGTGGGCCTCGACGCGATCGAACTCGCGATCACCGGCGCTGCACCGATCCCGGCACCGGTCCTCGAGTGGTTCAACGCGATCGGTGTACCGCTCGTCGAGATCTACGGCATGTCGGAGACGACCGGGCCGATGACGTTCTCACCCGACCGTCCGAAGATCGGCACCGTCGGTCGAGGCTGTCACGGGATGGAGGTGAAGATCGCCGAGGACGGTGAGGTCGTCTGCCGCGGCGGCAACGTGTTCCAGGGGTACTTCAAGCAGCCCGACAAGACCGCCGAGACGATCGTCGACGGCTGGTTGCACTCCGGCGACATCGGGGAGATCGACGACGAGGGCTACATCAGCATCGTCGACCGCAAGAAGGAGCTGATCATCACCTCGGGCGGCAAGAACATCAGCCCCGCGAACCTGGAGGCCGCGCTCAAGACGATCCCGCTGATCGGCCAGGCGGCCGCGATCGGCGACGGACGCAAGTTCGTGTCCGCAGTCCTCGTGCTCGATCCCGAAGCGGCGACGGTGTGGGCCAAGGCCAACGGGCTCGAGAGCCGCTCACTGGCAGAGCTCGCCGCCGACCCCGACGTGGTCGCCGAGGTCCAGGCGGGTATCGACGAGATCAACGAGCAGTTCGCCCAGGTCGAGCAGATCAAGAAGTTCACCCTCGTCGGCGAGGAGTGGATGCCCGACAGCGACATGCTCACCCCGACCTCCAAGCTCAAGCGTCGCGGTGTCAACGCCCGCTACGCGGACGAGATCGAGGCGATGTACGCCGGCCTCGACTGACGCCACGAGACGTTACATCTGGGGTCAGACCCCCGATGTAACGTCCGGTGGGTCGGGGTCGAGGCCGATCAGGAGGTCGAGGATCCGTCGGATGTCGTCGATGTCCGCATCGTCGAGATGAATCGCGAACTGCGCCTGGATGGCTCGGCGGTAGCTCACGTTCATCTCCCGCCACAGGCGCCGGCCGGTCCGTGTGAGTTCGATCTCGACGGCGCGGTGATCCGCGCCGGGCACGTGGCGGTGCCGGGCGATCCAGCCCTCCTCCTGCAGCCGATCGAGACGTCGGCTGAGGCTCGACGGTGGGAGGCGGAGATCCGCGGCGACGTCGAGAGGCCGTGCTCGTCCACCCAACCGCTGGAGTGATGCGAGCACGTCGAACCATCCGAGCTGGATGTCCCAGTCCGCTCGCAGCTCCTCGTCGAGCCCCCGTTCGATCTGGCCGACCACCGCTTGGAGCCCCCGCCAGGCAGCGATGCGCGACGCATCGAGGCGAGCCACCGCTCAGCTCGTCGCGCGGATCGCGGCCCCGAATGCCTGCACCGCTTCGTCGATCTCCTTCGAGGTGACCACGAGCGGCGGCATCCATCGGATCGTGCGGTTGCGGGTCCCCGCCGTCATCAGGATCACGTGACGCTCGTTCAAGCAGTACTCGACGACGTCGCGGGCCCGTTCCTCGGAGTCGAATTCGGTGGCAACCATCAGACCGCGTCCGCGGACGTAGCGCAGCGACTGGTCGAGCTGCTGCATCTCGCGGAGCGCATCGATCAGTTGATTGCCGCGTGCCTGCACGTTGTCCAGGAACCCTGGTTCGGTGAGGACGTCGATCGTGGCGAGCGCGGCCGCGCAGCCGATCGGGTTGCCGTTGGACGATCCACCCTGACTCCCGACCCGCCAGGACTCGTCGATCGACCGCCGCATGCCGAGCGCCGCGAACGGGAAGCCCGACGCGATGCCCTTGGCCATGATCAACATGTCGGGTTCGACGGCGTGGGCTTCGATGGCGAACATCTTGCCGGTGCGCCCGAAGCCGCTCTGCACCTCGTCGGCCACGAAGAGGATTCCGTGTTCACGGCACCGTTCCGCCAGCCCCTGGATGAATCCGGCCGGCGTCGGGATGTACCCCCGCTCGCTGATCACCGGCTCGACCACGATCGCCGCGACTTCCGTGGGCACCACCTGCGTCTGGAAGAGCCGGTCGAGTCCCCGGAGGGCGCCGGTGATCTCCGCCTCCTGATCGGACGCATGCGGGTCGGGGAACGGCGCGACGAACACCCCCGGTGGAAACGGTCCGTAGCCGGCCCGGTCGATCGACCGCGAGGTCGACATCGCCATCGTGAGATTGGTGCGGCCGTGGAACGCGCCGTCGAGCACGATGACCGAGTGACGACCGGTTGCATGCTTGGCCACCTTGACGGCGATCTCGACGATCTCGTCACTCGTGCTGCCGAAGAAGAACGTCTCGATCGATGCCGGCGTGATCTCGGCGAGTCGGGCTCCGAGCGGCTCGAGCAGGTCGTGCGTGTAGACGTTCTGCTGCGCGTGGATGAACCGGCCCGCCTGCTCGCTGATCGCCTTCACGACTGTCGGATGCGAATGACCGGTCGACGCCGCTGCGATGCCGGCGGTGAAGTCGAGGTACTCGACACCGTTCACGTCGACGACCCGACAGCCATGGCCGCTCACGACCTGGAGGTCGGTGGTCTTCTTCCAGACGTTGGAGATGTGTGAGGCCCCGGTCATGCGCCGAGCCTACGCACCGAGCGCGCGCCCGGCCGCGAGGGCCTGCTCCCAGCTCGCGCGTTCCATGAACAGCTTGCGCGTCGGCATCACCCAACGCGGGGCGTTGACACCGAGCGCGCCGTGCAGCCGGCCGTCGCGACCGAAGAGCGTGAGGAACTTCCCGTCGGCGACCGATCCGGCGACGACCTGCACGTCGTCGTCGGCCGAGGCCCGCCCCAGGAACTGGATGCGATGCTCGAACTGATCGCTCCAGAAGAAGGGAAGCGGCGCGTACGGTTCGGCGTCCTCGCCCGCTGCGAGGTGGACGAGGTTGGTCGCTGCGTGCGCACCCTGTTCGGCGGCATTGGTCCAGTGCTCGACGCGCATCTCCTCGCCGAAGAGCTGGTTCGGCCACCGGGCGACGTCGCCGGCGGCGAACACCCCCGGAACGAGATCACCACCGACACTCAGGGCGTTGAGGTTGGCGTCGCACACGACGCCGTCGCGGATCTGCAGCCCGCTGCCGTCGAGCCAAGCGGTCGCCGGAGCGACCCCGATCCCGACCACCACCACATCGGCGGGCACCATCTCGCCGTCGGCGAGGCGGACGCCGTCGTGGGTCAGCGCATCGATGCGCACGTCGCAGCGCACATCGACCCCGTGCGCTCGATGCAGTCCCGCGATCGCCTCGCCCATCTCTGCGCCGAGTCCGCGGATCAACGGCGCGGATGCCCCCTCCAGCACCACGACGTCGTTGCCGAGTGTCTTGGCCGTGGCAGCCGCTTCGAGCCCGATGAATCCCGCACCGATCACGGCCACGCGCCGGCCTCCCGGCGCGATCTCGGCGCGGAGGGCGAGCGCGTCGTCGAGCGAACGCAACTCGTGCACGTGGTCGAAGTCGTCGTGGCCGGGGAGGCGCCGAGGGTGGGCACCGGTGGCGATGATCAGGCTGTCGAAACCGACCCCCGCCCCATCGGCGAGCCTGACCGTCCGCTCACCGGTGTCGAGGTCGAGCGCGATCGCGGCGGCGCCGAGACGCCACTCGACGTCGAGGTCGTCGAACACCTCGGGCTGGCGGAGATGGATCCGGTCGGGCTCCCACTCGCCGGAGAGCAACTTCTTCGACAGGGGCGGGCGGTCGTACGGCCGGTGCGGTTCGTCGCCGACGACGATCACGGAGCCGACCGCGTCGTGTTGCCGAAGCGTCTCGGCGGCACGCAGCCCTGCGAGTGATGCGCCGACGACAACGACGCGATCGAGAGAGGGTCGGCCCACAGCAGCATCGGTCATGAGGGACACGATGTCATGGTTTCGGCGGCTGGACGAAGCTCGCTAGCGTCGGTTCATGCCCTCCGCCGACACTCAGACGCACGGCTCCGTTCCGGATGTGTCAGCCGTCAACGACATGATCGGCGAACTGTTTCCCGGTTCGAACAACGCGTGCGTCGAGCTGACCGCCGCGACCGCGGTCGCTCGTCGCGACATCTCCGACGAGGAGCTCCGGCCGGGCGCGTTCATCTCGGGCCCATCGCAGTTCGGCCTCGCCGACGCCGCGCTGTGGTATCTCGTGTTCGGGGCGACCGGCCGGATCGAGCCGATGGCGCTCACCTCGGAGTTGTCGATCCGATTCCTGCGCCCGGCGCAGGGGTCGGTCCTGTGGGCGCGAGCCACGCTCGACGTCGCGGGTCGCCGCAACGTGGTCGGCACGGTGCGGGTGTGGTGCGACGACCGGGAGACCAGACCGACGGCCACGGCGCAGGGCACCTACGTCCTCCCGCACTGACCGTGGAGCCGACCATGGACGAGCACGATCGGCCCCGCTTCCACCTGGCGATGCCGGTGCACGACCTCGCCGCGGCCCGCTCGTTCTACGGTGGCCTGCTCGGCTGTCCCGAGGGTCGTTCGAGCGACACCTGGGTCGACTTCGATCTGTACGGCCACCAGTTCGTCGCCCACCTCGACCCGGCCCACCGACCCTCGACGCTGTCGAACCCGGTCGACGGCGACGACGTCCCGGTGCCGCACTTCGGTGTGCTGCTGGCCCCGGCTCGGTGGACGGCGTTGGCCGACCGGCTGGTGAGCGCCGGGACGCGGTTCGTGATCGAGCCACACACCCGCTTCGCCGGGCAGATCGGCGAGCAGTCGACGATGTTCCTGCTCGATCCCTCGGGCAACGCGCTCGAGTTCAAGGCCTTCGCCGACGACACGCAGGTGTTCGCCCATTGACCACTACACCGCTCGAGCGCGCCGACGATCCTCGGCTGGTGGACTACCGCTCGTTGAACGACCAGGCGTACCGACGCCGCTACGAAGGCGACGAGTCCTTCATCGTCGAGGGATACGTGGCGATCGACCGACTGATCGAGTCCGGACACGCCGTCCGCTCGGTCCTGCTGGCCCCGTCGCGGGTCGAACGCTTCGCGGCCAATGCCACAGCGCTCGCCGCGCTCGATGTTCCGGTGTACGTCGCCGAGCGCGACGTCATCGCCGAGGTGGTCGGGTTCGACCTCCACCGAGGCGTGATCGCCAGTGCGACGCGGCGGCCGCAGGCATCGCTCCACGAGTTGACGGCCGCGGCGAGGCGGATCGCCGTGCTCGAGGGCCTCAACGACGCCGAGAACCTCGGTGCGATCGCACGCGCCGCCCGTGCGTTCGGGATCGACGGACTCGTGATCGATCCCACCTGCACGGACCCGTACAGTCGCCGTACCGTGCGCGTCAGCATGGGCGAGGTCCTGACGTTGCCAGTCGCTCGCGTCGACGCGTGGTCGACGGTGGTCGATCAGCTGGGCGGGGCCGGCTTCGAGACCTGGGCGATGACGCCCGCCCCGGGGTCGGTCGACCTGTGGAGCGTCACCGTTCCGGACCGCCTGGCGGTGTGCCTCGGCGCGGAGGGCCCGGGCCTCAGCCGAGCGGTGATGGCCGCCGCTGATCGCCGGGTCCGCATCCCGATCGCGCCCGTCGTCGACTCGCTCAACGTCGCCCAGGCCGCCGCCGTCACCTTCGCCGCCGTCACCCGACGATGAGTTCAACAGGCAGGTGCGGTTCATGGGCGTGATCGGACGCTTCAAGGACAAGGTGGTCGCATCGACGTCCTCGCTGTTCTCCCACGGCCCCACGGCACTCGAACACACACTCGACCACCTCGGCGACCCAGGACTCCTGGGACCCGATTCGGTGTCGTGGCGGGTGATCGGCGATGCCGCTGCGTTCGTCGGTGGGATCCGAGCACTCGTGGTGCAGACCGCCCATCCCGAAGTCGTTGCCGGCGTCGAGGACCACTCCCGTTACCGTGACGATCCCTTCGGGCGGCTCAACCGCACCTCGGTCTACGTCACCGAGACGACGTACGGGTCGCTTGCCGAGGTCGACGCCGCCGTCGCCGCCGTCCGTACCGCGCACCGGCCCGTCCGGGGGCGTTCCGAACGGGACCGGCCCTACAGCGCCGGACACCCCGAGATGGCGGCGTGGGTGCACAATGTCCTGACCGATTCGTTCCTCGCCGCGTATCAGACCTACGGCCCACAGCGCCTCACCACGACCGAGGCCGACCGGTTCGTGTCCGAACAGGCCAGGATCGGCGCCCTGCTCGACGCATCACCGCTCCCAGAAACCGCCGACGAGCTCTCACGCTGGATCGCGCAGAACCCGGCCTTGGCGGGTTCGGCAGCGCAGGCCAACGCCTTGAGGTTCCTGCAGGACCCACCGCTGCCGGTCGGCGTGAAGCTCGGATACCGACTGCTGTTCAACGCAGCCGTGCCCACGATCCAGCCCTCGGTCCGCGCCCTGATCGGCCTGCAGCCGGCGCGAACGAGCGAACGGGTCGGGCGGGTGACCGTCCGGGCACTCCGCTGGGCGCTCGGCTCGTCGCCGTCATGGCACCTGGCACTGGTCAGGTCGGGGGCGCCCGTGCCTTCCGGACTGTTCCGACAGCCCCTCCCCGCCCGGGGACCCGGTGAGGCAGGCAACGGGTCGACGTGAACCTGCCCCGCAAGCGTGCGCTGGTCCGCCGACTCAATCGATGTTGCCGACGAGGCAGGCCGTACCCGGTCGGATCGGTCCAGCGGGGTCCCGGTCTTCACCGCTGGACAGAAGGATCTGGTTATTTAGTGCTAAATTGAACGCATGCCTCAGTTCTTCAGCACAGCGGGCCTGTCCCAGGACCTCATGTACGTGCTCGGTCTCGCATCGGTGGGAGCGAGCATCGCCATCTGGAATGCCGAGAAGGGCGTCGTTCCGAGCGTGACGCCGTGAGCCGGACCGTGCTCGCGCCGGGGCCCGTCACGGAGGGCATCGGTTCCCGTGCCCCGTTCGGGCCGATCGAGTACCTCCGACATCATGACCTGGTCGCTGCGCAGGAGGTCACACTCGCCAGCCCCACCCGGCGCTACTCACTCGCGGCGAGGATCCTGTTTCGCACCATGGACGCCTTGTACGGGCGGGACCGCTCACTCGAGAAGTTCAGGGTGCTCGAACTCGTGGCACGCGTTCCGTATCAGGCATGGGAGAACGTCGCCTATGTCGCCGTGACGCACACGGCGAGCCAACCGGGCTTTGCCCGCCACGTGTTCGACCGGGTGCGCACCGCGCGTTGGGAGCAGGACAACGAGCAGTGGCATCTGCTCATCATGGAGGAGTTGACAGCGGGCCAACGGCGTGGCCTCGTGCGCAGCCGTGTGATTCCCCAGGTGCTCGCCTTCGGCTACTACCAGCTGTCGTGGTTCTTGTACGTGGTGCGCCCCAGGTGGAGTTACCGGCTGAACGCCGACTTCGAGGACCACGCCGAACACGAATACGCGCTGCTCGTGCAGGAGCATCCGGAATGGGAAGCGATGCCCTACCAGGGAGAGTTCGCGGAAGACTTCGGCAAGTACGACAGCCTGGCTGATCTGATCCGCCAGATCGGCTACGACGAACGTCTCCACAAGATCGAGAGCGAGCAGAACATGCTCGCTCCGCGTTTCGGCTGAGGACGGCGGGCCACGACGAATGGGCGGCGCCGGAAGATCACTTCGAATCCTGGTCGAGCAAGCAGCTCGCGCATCCGGTGAGGTGGGAGCGCGGCGGGTTCGTTGTCAGCGACGGACGTACGGTCCGTTCGGGAGGAGATCGGCGACGGTCGATTCGCTGATCGGGGCGCCCACTCCGACCGAGCTCACGTAGATCGGCATCGCAGGGCCACCGAGTTCGAGTGCGACTTGGAGGCAAGCACCGCACGGCCAGGTGAGGTCGTCGCCGGTCCGGGGCGCGACGAGGGCCAGGGCAAGCGGACTGGTACCGAGTGCGACAGTCGAGAAGAGAGCGACACGTTCGGCGCACATCGCCAAGCCGAGGGAAACGTTCTCGACGATCACGCCGGGGACGATGTCGCCGGAAGCGGCCTGCACGGCGGCTCCAGCTCGGAACCCGGAGTAGGGGACGTGAGCATTCGATCGACAGTCCCGGGCGGCGGCTACGAGCGCGGTCGGCGTCATGGTCGGCAACCTAGCGAAGGAATCGCATCGGAGATCCTGACAGCTCGACAACGACGTTCCGCTGGACGACTGACGGAAGCCGTCGTCGATTGTCTCACTGGGAGATCGGCGAGATCCGCGGTCAGCCCGGATCGGTTTGGCACCCGGCAGATCGGATGCGAACTCACCCCGGAGTCGACACCCGGCGAGCCGTCGTCAGCGTTCCGCGGAGAACCAGGTTCCGATCGAGGAACTCTGGGCGACCCGTGCGAGGTCGTCCGGGTGACTCGTCCCGGCGACGAAGGCGTCGAGGAACTCGACAACGATCGAGTAGACGGCGGGCCCGAGCGTTGACGTGCCGTCTCCGAACACCGGTGTGAAGTGGTCGGCACCGTCGATCTCGAACAGGAAGGCCGGCGGGGCTGCCTCGGCCAACACATCCACCGCGCCGCGCACGGGGGCCAGCCGATCGGCGGTGCCATGGACGAGCAACAGCGGTGCCCCGGCAAACACGAACTCACCGTCTCCGAAGCCGCGTTGGGGCACCACACCGAACGCCACAGCCGCGTCGAGTCGATCATCACGGCAGCACTCATGAAAGACGCCGGCGAGCGCTGCGCTGGCACCGATGCTGTGTCCAGCGACCGCAATACGACCCTCATCGATCAGTCCGGCCAGATCGTCGGCCACTCCGTCGCTCGGATCCAACAGCGAGTTCAAGACCGCGGTGACATCGCCAGGCTGTTCTCGATAGGCGCTGAGTTGTGCTCGTCGCCCCGACACGTCGGGCGAGTTCGGTGCAGCGACCACGTAGCCGGCCTCGACGAGCGCTGACAGGATCGGCTCGCGGCCGGTCTGCATCCCGCCGAAGCCCTTCACCCAGATCACCAGCGGTCGTGGTTGCAGGTCAGCGAACTCTGCATCCTCACCACCGCCGTCGGCGCCTTCGTACACGACCACCGTGGGAATCGCCCGAACCGTCAGATCTTCGAGCACCACGTTCCCATCGAGATCGCGGACTTCGACCGCGGGACGGGTCGGGTCGACGAAGTCCACGAATCGCCACGCAAGTCCCTTGCCAGACGCTGCGACCGTCGTCGGTGCCCTCGACGACGTCGGCGCAGCGACCGCCGGCGTTTCCGACGTGCCCGTCACCACCGGAGCGCCGAGCGAGTCATCGCCTCCACTGCACGCCGCAACCACCGCGGACCCGACGACCAACACCACCACGGTGCGCAGCCAGCCGATGCGATCCATCGCGGCAGAACCTACCGCGACACCACCGCCGAGAATCTCCGGAACGCGTCGGTGCGGACGCCCTGGGGAGGGACGTCCGCACCGGTTCGGCCGAGGTGATTGGAGGGAACCTCGACGATGTTTCAGGTTCGCCCGGTCAGTGGGCGAACTTGACGTTCGGCAGGATCCGGTCGATCCAGCGCGGCAGCCACCACGCCCTGTTGCCGATGATGTAGAGCGCTGCCGGCACGAGCACCAACCGGATCAGGAAGGCGTCGAGCAGCACTGCGGTACCGAGGATCAGGCCCATCTCCTTCATCGGCAGGGTGCCGGCGATGGCGAAGGTGTAGAACACGGCGATCATGACGCCGGCGGCGGCCACGATCGGACGGCCGACGTGGCCGAGCGATCCACGCACCGCCTCGGCAGCGTCGCCCGACCGTTCGAAGTGTTCACGGGTCGAGGCGAGCAGGAACACCGTGTAGTCCATCGAGATGGCGAACACCAGGGCGAAGAAGAACAGCGGCGCCCAGGAGGTGAGGTACCCCTGGCTGTCGAAGCTCAGGAGACCGGCTCCGATCCCGTGCTGGAACACGAGCGCACCGACACCGAAGGCCGCTCCCACCGAGAGCAGGTTGAAGATCACGCCGACGAAGGCGACGATCACCGCCTGCAGGGCGAGGATCAGCAGCAGGAACCCGAGCACGAGCACCACCCCGATCACCAGTGGTGCCTTCGCGCTGAGCGTCTGGTCGAGGTCGTAGTTCTCGGCAACCGGTCCGCCGACGAGGACCCCGTCGGGGAGTTCGGTACGCAGCGTCGGGATCAACGCGAGGGCCTCGTCCGACGACGGGTCGTAGGCGCCGACCGCCTGGATGATGTGGGCACCCTCCATCCCCGGCTGGGGTGGGAAGGCCATCACGACGCCCTCGGTGGCCATCACCTGGTCGGCGACCGCCTGGGGATCCTGGTCGGCGGGGATGATCACCTGGATCGGGCCGGGGCCGCCCGGCCCGAAGCCGTCGGCGATCATGTCGTAGCCCATGCGGGCCTGCTCGTCCTCCGGGAGCACGGTGATGCCGGGCATCCCGGTCTTGAGACCGAGCAACGGGAGTGCGAGTGCCAGCAGGATCGTGACGGCCGCCGCGGCAACGAGCACCTTGTGGGCCTGGATCCGGTCGGCGAGGCGGGCGAAGAACTCGCTGTGGTGGTCGCCCTTGCTGTGCCACGGCAGTGCGAACTTGTCGATGCCGGGGCCGAGCAGTGCGGGCAGCAGGGTGAGTGCGGCGAGGAGCACGAAGCTGACCGACAGCATCATGCCGGCTGCCATCGAGCGGAACGCCGGGATCGGAACGAGCAACACGGCGGAGAGGCTGACGAGCACGGTGATGCCCGAGAAGAGGACGGCCTTGCCGGCGGTGTCCATCGCGATGCCCGCTGCGTGTTGCGGGTCCTCGGGGTGTGCGTGGAGCGCCGCTCGGTAGCGGGTCACGATGAAGAGCGCGTAGTCGATGCCGAGTGCGAGGGCGAACATCATGGCGAAGTTCAGCGTCCAGATCGACAGGTCGGTGACCTGGGTGATCCCGTAGAGCACACCCATCGAGGCGAGCAGGCCGGCGGCGGTGAGCACCAGCGGGAGGCCGGCCGCGGCCAGCGTGCCGAAGGCGATGACGAGGATGATCGCCGTGACGGGCCAGGTGAGGATCTCGGCCTTCAACATGCCTTCGCGGTTGACCTCGTTGAAGTCGTCCCAGAATGCGGGCGAGCCGGTCAACGCAACGGTGATCTCGTCACCTGCGACCTCCGCTGACAGGTCGGAGATCTCGTCACCGAGTTCGCCGGCGGAGCGAACGGCTTCGGTCGGATCGACCTCGGCGCCGGCCTGGATCATGACGGTCATGCCGTCCATGCCCGGCTGGGCCGGCATCGGCTGGCCGAATCCGGGCTCGGCGACGATCAGTGCGTTGACGTCGGTGATCACCTGCTGGAAGGCGGGATCGTCGATCGGCGTCGACTGGCTCTGGATCACGACGACCGCGGACTGCGACGACAGGCCGCCGAACTGCTCGTCGATCACGTCACGGGCGGCGAGCGACTCGCTGCCGTTGACCTCCCACATCGCACCGGAGAGCGCGTGCTCGAGCCGGGGCGCGAAGATGCCGAGCCCGATGGCCAGAACGGCCCAGGCGATGATCACGAACTTGCGATGGGAATGCGCCCATCGCCCCATCCGCGCGAGCGGTGGGTGCTCGACGTCGGTTTCCATGTCGTCGTGGTGGGGGCGATCGATCAGCGTTTCATCTTCATGAAGCGATGATCGATCGACGGAGGTGTCGGTGTCGATGGTCATGGGTTCCTCAGCGTGTGTCGGTGGGTTGACTCGGGATGGTGGCTTGGGGGGTGTGGTTGGGAGGTGGCTTGGGGGTGATTGGGGGTGGTTTGGGAGGTGGCTGGACGGGGATCAGGTGGAGGCGGCGAACGTACGGGCGTCGGCAGCCGCCTGGTCGCGCAGACGATCGCAGACGATCGCGCAGACCGGCATCAGGCTCGGGTCGGTGACGGAGTAGTAGGCCGACGTGCCCTCGGCTCGTCTGGTGACGATCCGGGCGTCGTGCAGGATGCGAAGGTGCTTCGAGACGTTGGCCTGGCTCGTGCCGAGTTGATCGACGAGTTCGCCGACGTTCATCTCACCCTCGTCGAGGAGCGTTCGGATGATGCTCAGTCGGGTCGAGTCGCCGAGCACACGAAATCGTTCGGCGACGTGTTCGAGGAGTTCTGGCGGTAGCGCCTTGGGCATGACGAGCACTCTATAACTATCGAGTGATGAATGCAACCCGCTCGAAGGTCAGCGCCGCGAGCCGGTTGCATCCGGGGTCAAACCCCAGATGCAACACTGCTCGGATGATCGAGGTGCTGGCAGACCATCCATCCACCAGGGACCCCGAGCCCTTTGCCGGACCGGACCATCCGATGCGCAGACTCACCCGGTCGGTCGCGCTCGGCGAGCCGTGGACCCCGGACGACGCCGATCGGGTCGCAGACATCTTCGACTCGCTGGCCGAGGAGTGGTCGGCCCGCCACGTCGACGACACCAAGGCGGCACCGGTGCGTGACGCGCTCGAACGGGGTGCCGTTCCCATCGACGGCACGTGGCTCGAGCTGGGATCCGGGACCGGCGCCGGAACCCTTCTGCTCGCCGGCATCGTCCGCTCGCTCGTGGCGACCGACCTCTCGGCGCAGATGCTCCATCACGCGCCCGGCGACCTCGCTCCTCGAGTGAACGCCGATGCGTCGATGCTGCCGTTCCCGGATCGATCGTTCGACGTCGTGCTGATGATCAACATGCTGTTGTTCCCCCACGAGGTCGACCGGGTCCTGCGACCAGCGGGCAGGGTGGTCTGGGTCAACACCCTCGGCGACCAGACGCCGATCCATCTTCCGTCCGCCGACGTCCTCGCCGCGTTGCCCGGCGCCTGGTCCGGGCGCAGCGCACGTGCGGGCACCGGGTTCTGGCTCGCGGCCGAGCGCAGCTGAGCACGACGTCACTCGACAACGAGAACGACCCCCGGACGGGCCGGGGGTCGTTCTGCAGATTGTTGAGGGTCAGTCGGACGATTCGGGCACTTCGTCGCGCGGTTCGGGGGCTTCCCCGAGGCCGAGCTCGGCGAAGATCTCCGCCTTGCGGTACTCGAAGTCGTCCTCCTCGACGTCACCGGCAGCGAACTTCTCGTTCAACTGACGGAACTCCTCGAGCAACGCATCCTCGTCGGGGCCCTCAGTGGGCTCCTCGTCGGAGTCCGAGCTCTTGCCGTGTCGCACGGCAAGCTTCTCGGCCTTGCGCTCCTTCTTGCGGAGTTCTCGTTGTCGCTTCTGGTAGGACTGTGGGCTTCGAGCCAATCGGAACGCCTCCTCAGACGACTTTGACGTCGACCGCTTCCGGGCCCTTGCGGCCCGCAGCGATCTCGAACTCGACGGTGTCGCCGTCGCTCAGCGAACGACGGCCAGTGCCGACGATGTTCGAGTAGTGCACGAAGACGTCGTCGCCGTCGTCGCGAGAGATGAAACCAAAGCCCTTCTCGTCGTTGAAGAACTTCACTGTACCTGTGGCCATTTCGGCTCCTTGTTGAAATCGGAGCCACCGTTGACTCACGTTTACGAGGGCCAGACTAGTGACCATTGTGCGATTGTCCACCGCGGTCGGCGGTCACAGCGACCGTCCGGCGAGCAGCCGTCGGCGCGGGTCGACCGCGAGAAACGGCTCGTGGCCCGTCACCACGAGGCGGGTGAGGATGATCGACGCCATGGTCACGCCCACGATGCCGGCCAGCGTGAGAGCGACGTCGCCGACGACGACTCCGTACACCAACCACAGCGCCGCCTCGGCCCAGGCGATCAACCACGTCGCCGCGGAGACGCCGATCAGGTCGCTGGTCCGGCACGCTGCGACGACCGCAGGCAGCAACTGGATGCCGTAGGAGAGACCGACGGCGATCGCCGCCAGTGTCCACCCACCGGCGATCAGGAACGGCAGGGGCACCATCCCGAGCACGAAGGCGCCGAGCGCCATCGGCGCGATCGCGGATCGGCCGACGGTGGCGAGATACACGACCGCCATCGTGCCGTAGAGCAGCAGCGAGATCACCGACACGGGAACGATGGCCCAGACACCGGCCACGAGGCCGTAGGCCAGCCACCAGCCGTTGATCGCCGAGCTGACACCGATCCACACCGCCGAGACCCCCTCGACCCGACGCGTACGAGCCAGGCGGCGGGCCTGCGGGAATGCCATCCACGAGCCGAGCACGGTGGCGACGACGACCAGGAGGTTGATGATGATGTCCACGGGATTCCACGTTTCTCGATGTAAGTGGCTATGGCGATTTAGTACCTTACACCATCGAGCACGGTTACCCTGGTGTCGTGTACGTCACATCCGGACACGACACCGAGATCCGTCTCACCCTCGAGGCGATGGTCGATCTCGTCAACGCCCTCGCCGATGCCCGCGACACCGGCGACACCGCCGAGGTCCGGGGGGTGCTGAGCGACCACGGATTCACCCGCGCCGGCACAGCGTCGGCAGCATCGATCGGTCGCGTCGAATCACGCGTCGGGGCGATGGTGACGACTCTGCGCTCGCTGTCGACCGCTGCACCGGAACCCACGGTCGTGTGGGTCAACAGACAACTGGCCGAACTGCACATCACCCCGTCGGTGACCGACCACGACGGCGCAGGTCTCCACATCCACTGGACACCGGCCACCGCGCGCTTCGACGATCAGGTCGTCGCCGACATCCTGATGGCCCTGGCACAGGAGATCTGCGACCACGGCACCGAGCGTTTCGGCACGTGCGCGGCGGCCGACTGCGACCATCTCTTCTACGACGCCACCCGCAACGGGTCGCGACGGTTCTGTTCCGACCCCCGGTGCGCCAGCCGCACCCACACGGCCGACCATCGCGCCCGACAGCGGTCTGGCTGACCGATGAGGGTGCTCGCCGCGTGCTCGCTGGGAGGCGCCGGGCACTGGATCCCGCTCGCGGCGGTGCTGGCCGGCGCTCGCGAGCGCGGGGACGACGTCCTCGTCGTCGGACCTCCGGCGCTCGAAGCGATGATCCGACGTGATGGATTCGACTTCGCCGAGGGTGGCGAACCGCCGGAGCACGCCATCGCCCCGTTGCGGGATCGACTGGCGATCGCATCGCCGGGCGACGCCTCCGTGATCGGCAACCGCGACCTGTTCGGCGGACTCGCTGCGACGGCGATGTACGACCCACTGGTCGCGCACGGGCGTCGATTCGGGCCCGACGTCGTCGTGCGTGACCCGTGCGAGTACGCCTCGGCAGCGTTCGCCGTGACCGCAGGCATCCCGATGGCTCAGGTCGCCATCTCCCTCGCCCAGGTCGAGTGGGGGTCGCTCACCGTCGCCGGACCGGCCCTCGAGGATCGGCACACCGGGCTGACCGCCGCGGTTCGTTCGTCGCCGTACCTCACCCGATTCCCCGAGACGCTCGATCCCTCCCCCTTTCCGAGGACCATCCGCTGCGGCGCGAACGACCCACCGAGCGATCCTCTGCCCGACTGGTGGCACGGCGCGTCCGGCCCGCTCGTGTACGCAACCCTCGGCACCGTGCTTCCTCACCTGACCGACGCACCCGACCACTACCGGTTGTTGGTCGATGCCCTCGACGGCATCGATGCTCGCGTCCTGCTCACGATCGGAGGCCACCTCGAACCGACGACGCTGGGAAGCGTGCCGGACCATGTCCGTGTCGAACGTTGGGTCGACCAGCGCGACGTCTTCGCGGAAGCGGCGCTGACCGTGTGCCATGGCGGCTCCGGAACGCTGTTCGGGTCGATCGCCGCCGGCGTCCCGGTGGTCGTGCTGCCGTCGTTCGCCGATCAGTTCGCCAACGCGGACATCGTCGAGCACCACCGACTCGGTCGGGTCGTTCGCGCGGGGACGCGAGGAACCGGTCGACGGCCGCTCGGCCCGGCTGACCGCGACCGGATCACCGCCGCCATCGTCGCGGCGCTGGACGACGCCGATGCCGCGCAGGGCTGCGAAGCCATCGCACGGGAGTTCGCGAGTGCGCCGTCGGTGCGCCAGGCGCTCGACCTCGCGTTGGAGCACCGCTGACCTTGGTGGTCGACCGTCAGTCGACGAGGCGACCGTGTTCGAGTCGCAGCACCTGATCCGCGCGATCGAATGCCACTGCACGGTGCGACACGGCGATGACCGTCATCCCGGCATCGGCCAGGTTGGTCCAGAGTTGCACTTCGGTCTCCACGTCGAGCGCACTCGACAGGTCGTCGAGCACGACCAACTCGGGAGCGTGCACGAGCGCCCGGGCGGTCGCGAGCCGCTGGCGCTGGCCACCCGAGAGCCGGAGCCCCCGCGGACCGATCAGCGTGGCCGACCCGTCGGGCATCGCCTCGATGTCCTCGGTGATCGCCGCGAGTCGCAGTGCGGTGGCGAGCTGGTCGGCGTCGACGGGGCCGAGGCCAACGTTGTCGGCAACGCTGTCCGAGATCAGCTGCGGCACCTGCGACAGGAACGCTGCATTCGGGGGCACCAGGAACGCACCCCGGTCGCCGATCTCCTGTCCGTTCCAGCGAACCGAACCGGTGACCTCGGCCTGCCACGCGAGCCCGAGCAGGCCGCGCAGCAGCGTGCTCTTGCCGGCGCCGACCGGCCCGGTGATCACCACGAACTCGCCGCGACGCACCGTCATGTCGATGTCGGTCAGCACCGTTCGATCGCCATAGGCGACGCTCAGGCCGCGGACTGCGAACTCCTCGAGCGGCACGCGGTTCGGGCGAACGGTGTCGGGCCGAGTTCGCTCGTCGCCCGGATCGATCGGGAGCCGTCGGGCCCGCACGGTGTTGGCGGCCTGCTGGTCAGCGACCAGCTTGCGCATGCGGTCGAAGGCCACACCGGCCTGCTTGCGACGGGCGAGCACGCGTCCCACCATCCGCGGAAGGAAGCTCAACCAGCCGAGGTAGGCGGTGAACAGTGCCAGCGTGCCGAGGTCGAACGCACCCGACGCGATCGCACCGGCGCTGACGAGCAGCACCAGACCCAGACCGATGTCGGCGGCACCCTGGCTGAACGCCATCACACCCTCTTCGAGCACACGATCGCGAACCGCGGTGTGACGGCGCCGTTCGACGAGCACGGCGAGGCGGCGCAGCATCGGTTCGGATGCATCGTTCACCTTCACGGTGGTGGCCGCTGCCATCACGTCGCCCAACAGACCGGTCACGTGCTCGGTCGCCGCACGGTCGGCGGCGCGGTACTCCTTGATCCGCGTGTCGAGCACCCGCGTCGCGATGCCCACCCCGAGCAGCGGGATGATCAGTACGGCGGCTGCACGGGCATCGGCGGAGCCGAGCACGAACCCGGCGATCACCGTGAACACGACGCCGCCGGAGATGTCGACGATCCCGTCGACCAGATTGGCGACGTCCTCGGTGTCGTCGCGGAAGTGGGTGACCGCCGAACCCGCCGAGCCGACCGGCTGGCCCGCATGGATCCCGCCGCTCGCCATCTGGGCGCTCAGCATGTTGGCGCGCAGCAACGTCTGCATGTGGATCCACGCCTTGGTCCAGATCAGCGCGCCGTGGTGGATCGCCACCATCCGAACGAGCTCGCTCACTGCGATCGCCGCCGCCCATCCGATCGTCGCCGTGGTGTCGCCGTCCTCGAGGGCGGTGTATCCCCGGCCCAGGAAGTACCCGCTGATGGCAGGCATCATGAAGAACACGACGAACAGGCCCCATCCGAGCCAGAACTCGCGCGGTCGGTGTTGCGATGCCCGCCAGGCCAGGGCCCACACGTTCGGGACCGCGGTCACGTCGAAGGTGTCGGCGGTGTCGACGCGGTCGGCGGTGCCGGCGCCGACTGCGGTCGGATCGTCGTCGTGATCGGGAACGAGATCGAGTCCGATGGTCACGGTGTCACCTCCGCTCCGATGTCGGCGACCGGGCGCTGTTCCTCGTCGAGCGACACTGCGAGCAGCCGGGCGAAGCGGCTGTCGTCGTCGCCGACGAGGTCGGACCGGTCGCCGTGTTCGACGATGCGGCCGTGGTCGAACACGATGATCTCGTCGACCGACTTGAGCGTCGACAGGCGATGTGCGATCACGAGGGTGGTGCGCCCGCGCATCAGGTCGACGACCGCGTCCTCGAGCCGTCGCTCGGTCTCGGGGTCGACGCGAGCGGTCGCCTCGTCGAGTACCACGAGGTCGGGGTTGCGCAACCACACCCTGGCGAGCGCGAGCAGCTGGGCCTCGCCGGCCGACAACCCCGCTCCGCCGGCTCCGAGTTCGCGGTCGATGCCCGCCGCGGCCAACGCACCGAGTCCCACACGCTCGAGGGCGTCGACCACGTCGGCATCGCAACGGTCGTCGTCGAAGAGGGTGACGTTGTCGCGCAGCGTTCCAGCGAACAGCTCGACCTCCTGGGGCACGAGTGCCACCCGGCGGCGCAGCTCGCTGAACGGGATGTCGGCGATCGGCACGCCGTTGAGCTCGACGACTCCGCTGGTCGGCTCGACCAGCCGGAGGACCAGCCGCGAGAACGTGGTCTTGCCGCTTCCGGTGCGCCCGACGATGCCGACCGAGCGACCGGCGGCGATCTGGACGTCGACGTCGCGCAGGACGGGACGGTCGTCGCCGTAGTCGAACTGCACACCGGTCGCGGTCACCGCGATCGGACCGAGCGGGGGACTGACCGTCCCGTCGTCGAGCACGTTGGGTCGGATCGCCAGAAGGTCGGCGACGCGCACCATCGCCCCGTTGGCCTTCTGGACGGTCTCGAGTTCGTGAACGACCTCCTCGAGTGGTCGAGCCACCAGGAGCACGAACTGGAACAGCAGGAATGCCGTTCCGAGGCTGATGACGCCGCGGTCGTAGAGCACCGCACCGACGACGAGGGCGAACACCCATCCCGCAGCCACCGCGCCCTGCACGAACCACCACATCACGAGGAAGGCCCGCTCCCGACGCACGGCGCTGACGAGCGCGTCTTCGCTGTCCTCCACGAACCGCCAGGCGACGTGATCGGCCGCTCCGTTCGCCCGCAGATCCTCGGCTGCGGTGAGCCGTTCCTCGATGCCTCCGTACAGCCGGCCGAGGGCACCCATCTCGTCGGACGACTCCGAGATCGCCCGGTGGCGCGTGCTGACGATGACCGCAAGGGCCACCGCAACGTACGCCGCCATGCCCAGCCCGAGCCGCCAGTCGATCACCGAGAGCACGATCACCATGCCCGCGACGAGCATCGCGGCGCCGGCGGCCTTGGTGACCACCTGGCCGAGGAACTCCGACACCGACGTGATGTCGCCGTCGACGCGCTGGATGAGTTCGCCGGGCGTGTGGGTGCGGTGGAACTCGTGGTCGAGGCCGAGCACGTGGCGGGTCATCGTGAGCCGCAGGTCGTTGGTGGTGCGCCACGCGGCCACGGTCGCGAGCCAGGCGACGATCACCGACAGCAACTGGGCCAGCACGGCGATCGCGAGAAACAGGAGCGCCAGCCGGGTGACCTCGCTCGCCGTCGTGCCGTCAGCGGTGGTGTCGACGATCCGCCGCACCACCAGCGGACCCGCGATCGTGAGCGCCGATCCAACGGCGACGAGCGCGCCGAGGCCGGCCCAACGACCGGCGTCGGGCCGCAGCAGCGCGCCGAGTGCACGCCAACGAGATCCGCCCGGGGCGGGCTGCGTGGCCATGACGACATTCTCGCCCCGCCGCCCACGACGACCACCACGGGTTTCCGCCCAGACCCACTCGACGACTCGAGCGGAATATTTGCGTCCGCAACATGTTGGGTGGGTCGATGGGTGTTCAACGACTCAACCACGCAGTGCTGTACGTCCGCGACGTGGAGCGCACCACGGAGTTCTATGGCGACGTACTCGGCTTCCGGGTCGTCACCTCGCTTCCCGGCGCCGCATTCCTCCAGGCTCCCGACTCGACGAACGACCACGACCTCGGCGTGTTCCAGATCGGCGCGGCGGCGTCAGCGTCCGACGCCGGCCGTTCCACCGTCGGGCTGTACCACCTCGCGTGGGAGGTCGACACGCTCGGCGAGCTCCAGCGGCTCGCCGTGCTGTTGCGCGAACGCGGGGCGCTCGTCGGGGCGAGCGATCACGGCACCACCAAGAGCCTCTACGCCAAGGACCCCGACGGCCTCGAGTTCGAGGTCGTGTGGATCATCCCCGCCGCACTGCTGACCGCCGACGACCTCGCCGCCCGAGCAGCGGTTCGCCCACTCGACCTGCCCGCCGAGATCGAGCGGTTCGGCATCGACGAGCCGGGCGGGATCGGAATCTCCCACACCGCCTCGAACCACCTCCCACCGACGAAAGTGACGTGACGACATGAAGATCGAGTTCTGGGTCGACCCCGGCTGCCCCTTCTGCTGGGCGACCGCCCGCTGGGTGGTCGACGAGGTGCAACCCCACCGTGACATCGACATCACCTGGCGACCCATCAGCTTGTTCTTCAAGAACGAGCCGGAACCGGGGACGGGTTGGTACGAGGGCGCGACGTTCACCCACGGCCTGTTGCGGGTGATGGAGTCGGTGCGGACCACCGACGGGAACGACGGTGTCTTCAAGCTCTACTGGGAGTTCGGCAGCCGCATCCACCACGACAAGGAGTCGCCGTTCGATCCCGCCGATGCGCTCGCCACGGTGGGCCTCGACACGTCGCACGCCGCCGCCTTCGACGACGAGTCGTGGGACGAGGTCATTCGGGCAGGCATGGACGAGGGTCTCGAACTCGTCGGCGACGACGTCGGGACGCCGATCATCGCGTTCGACAACTCCGACGGGGTGAAGACCGGCTACTTCGGCCCGGTGATCTCGCGCATCCCGTCCACGGAGAAGAGCGTCGCGATGTGGGACGCCCTCGTCACCATGATGGACATCGACTCGTTCTTCGAGCTCAAGCGCACCCGCACCGAAGGCCCGATGCCGGGCGATCGCCCCCTCCCCCGCTGACCAGACGCCCGCTGTCACCCCCGTTTGCGTTGCACTTCCGGTGGGACGGGCCACCCAGAACGTCACACAAACCAGACGCCCGCTGTCAGCCCCCGTTTGCGTTGCACTTCCGGTGGGACGGGCCACCCAGAGTGTCACGCAAACGAGAAGGTCGGGCCTCAGGAGCGGCAGGCGGCGAAGAGGCGCGACTTGAAGGCGGCTTCGTCGACGGCCCAGACCACCCGGATGTTCGGATCGGGACGGCCGAAGCGGCGGTCGGGGATCGTGCAACCGCGGGTCGGGCCGTCGAGTCCGACGACCAACCACTCGTCGGTCGCCTCGGTGACGATCGACGGATCGAGTGCCACCGCCATCGCGACCGGGTCGGGGAGATCGAACCCGGCCAGGCCGGTGTCGATCGCGTACTGATCGACATCGCCGTTGATGTCGATCGCGAACCGGCCCAACGGGCCGACGGCGGCCAACCGTGCCTGCTCGTCGTGGTCGAGCACGGCGAAGGTCCGCGAGATGTTCCAGCCGATCATCGTCTTCGCGCCGGGCGCGTCGAACACGACCGTCGCGGCCTCGGGGTCGGCCCACACGTTGTACTCCCCGAGGGCATCGACGTTGCCGACGCCGTCGGGCGAGCCCGCCATCAGATAGGCGTGGCCGAACCTCGTCAGGAAGTCGGGGTCGACCTCCAGTGCTGCGGCGATGTTGGTCAGCGGGCCGAGGGTGACCAGATCGTGCTGCCCCGGTTCGCCCGCTGCGATCTGCAGCAACGCGGTCACGGCGTCGTCGGAGACTGCGGCACGAGACGGCTCGGGGAGTGATGCCCCACCCATCCCGTCGGCGCCGTGCACGAACTGCGCCGTGTTCAGCGGCCGCGACAACGGTTCGGCTCGCCCGGCGTGGATCGGAATGTCGGCACCACCGCACAGGTCGAGCGTGACGATCGCATTGCGCACGGCGAGGTCGAGCGGCACGTTCCCCGCCACGACCGTGACGGCACGGACGTCGACCGAGGGCTCTCGCACGGCCAACACGAGCGCGATCGCGTCGTCGGACGCCGTGTCGGTGTCGACCACGATGCTGCGGCGGTTCATCGGCGCAGTCTGCTTCAACGCGGGGGAACCGGGACGAGTCGGTGCAGCCAGATCGGCTCGGCGACGCCCTTCACCCTCGCAGGCCCGACCGGTTCGAACCGTCCCTGCGCCGATCCGACCGACCCGACGACGGCCTCCGAGACCACGAGTTCTCCCGGACCGGCGAGGTCGGACACGCGCGATGCGATGTTGACCGTCTGGCCGACGAAGTCGTCGCCGCGGGCGGTCACCTCGCCGCAGTGCATGCCCATCCGGATCCCCAACGGGAAGCCCCGGTGCTCGCGTGCAGCGTCGACCGCTCCGAGTACGGCAACGGCGGCACGGAGTGCGTCGTCCGGGTGCTGGAACCAGAACATCAGGCCGTCGCCGATCTCCTTGACCAGGCGTCCACGGGCGTCGGTGAGCGCATCGCTGGCGATCGTCGACTGCTCGTCGAGCACTGCGACCGCGGCCGAGTCGCCGCATGCATCGGTGTACTCGGTGAACCCGACGAGGTCGGTGAACAAGATGGTGTCCGCCGACCCCGGAGCGACGCGGTCGGTCATCGATTCGAGACGACGACCCGGCTGCTCCCGGACCGGGCGATGACGTTGCAGTCGTGCTGCTGCCCCGCCTCGACGGCGGCCGCGGCCGACGACACGACGAGCGGCCGGACGCCGGCCGGAAACGAGATCTCGACACGACCGGACACCGTCTCGGCGTCGACGTCGTGAGCACCGGCCATCGACACGGTGATCCTGCCGCTCGTACAGTTCGCCCGTACCGGTCCGTGTGCATCGGCCAGCACGATCCGACCACTCCCGCTCGCAGCATCTGCCGGTCCGCAGCGACCGACCTGCACCCGCCCGCTCGTCGACATCACGCGGCACTCGCCGTCGCAGTGGGCGACCTCCACCCGCCCGCTGGTCGAGCGAGCATCGACCGAGACGGCGTGGTCGACGGAGATCCGGCCCGACGTCGTGAGGGCGGAGACGGCGCCGACCCTGCCGTCGACGGTCACCTTGCCGGAGATCGTGCCGATCACGAGGTCGGTTCCCTCCGGCACACGCACTTCGACCTTCGAACTCCCGCCGTCGATGGTCACCGAGTCCTCGACCGACGTCGTCGGACTGCTGCTCGACGACACCTCCGTCCGACCGGGCTCTGCGGTGACGCGCACCGAGCCGCTGGTGGTGCTGATCCGGACGACGGCGACGTTCACAGGCGCGGGTAGCGACATGCCCCGACCGTACTCCTCCGGGCGCCGCCCGTCAGCTGGTCGGTGGTCACGACGAGCGCACCCCCAACCCGAAACCCCAACCCGAAAACTGACGGAATCCGGACGCTGAGCGTCCGGATTCCGCGAAATTTCGGCTGGGAGGGGCGGGTGCCGGGTCAGTCGAGGCGTTCGATGATGGTGGCGTTGGCCATGCCGCCGCCTTCGCACATCACCTGCAGGCCGTAGCGGCCGCCGGTGCGCTCGAGCTCGTTGAGCAGCGACGCCATCAACTTGGTGCCCGATGCGCCGAGCGGGTGGCCGAGCGCGATGGCGCCGCCGTTGACGTTGACCTTGCTCATGTCGGCGCCGGTCTCCTTCTGCCACGCCAGCACGACCGAGGCGAAGGCCTCGTTGACCTCGAAGAGGTCGATGTCGTCGATGGTGAGGCCGGTCTTCTCGAGGATCTTCTTGGTCGCCGGGATCGGGCCCTTGAGCATGGTGACCGGATCGGTGCCGGTGACGGCGAAGGCGTGGAAGCGGGCGCGCGGCTTCATGCCGAGCTCCTCGGCCTTCTCCTTGCTCATGATCAGCACCGCGGAGGCGCCGTCGGAGATCTGCGAGGAGTTGCCGGCGGTGATCACTCCATCTTCCTTGAAGGCCGGCTTGAGGTTGGCGAGCGTCTCGGCGGTGGTGCCTTCACGGATGCCCTCGTCGGCGGTCATCAACTCGACGACGTCGCCCACGGCAACGGGGACGGGCACGATCTCACGCTCGAAGCGACCCTCGTCCCGTGCCTGGGCGGCGCGCTGTTGGCTCTCGGCGCCGAAGGCGTCGAGGTCCTCACGGGTGAGGCCGTACTCGGCGGCGATCATGTCGGCACCGATGCCCTGCGGCGGCAGACCGGTCTCGGCGTACCGATCGAGCTGCTCCTGCGGGAACGGGAAGCCCATGCCCTGCACGATCGACGCACCCATCGGGGTGCGCGTCATCACTTCGACACCGGCGGCGACGACGACGTCGTAGGCGCCGGCCATCACGCCCTGCGCGGCGAAGTGCATCGACTGCTGGCTCGAGCCGCACTGGCGGTCGATCGTGGTCGACGGGACCTCTTCGGGCCAACCGGCGGCGAGCACGGCGTTGCGGCCGATGTTGAGCGACTGCTCACCGACCTGCATCACACAGCCCATGATCACGTCGTCGACCATGGCCGGGTCGAGGCCGTTGCGCTCCTCGAGCGCCTTGAGCACATGCGCGGCGAGCGACGCCGGATGCCAGTCCTTCAACTTGCCGTTGCGCTTGCCGCCCGGGGTGCGGATGGCGTCGACGATCACTGCTTCGGTCATTGCTGTTCTCCTGTGCTGGTGGTTGAGATGTAGTGACGCGATGAGCGAACCGACCACATGCCGGGGTCTGGCTCATCGCCGTGGGTGGGCGCTGCGCGGCGATGAGCGAACCGACCGGATACGGAGGTCTCGCTCATCGCTCGGGGGTGGGGGCTGCGGACGGCGGGCAGGGCGGGGTGGCGGCGATGGCGGTGGCGAGATTCTGCTGGAGGCGGGTCATCACCCAGGCGAGCGCCTGACGTTCCTCGCGGCCGATGCCGTGGCGCAATTCGGCTCGCAGCACGGCGTCGACCTCGTTGACGCGATCGGCCATGGCGTGGCCGTCGTCGGTGATGGCGACGAGCCACACCCGCCGGTCGTCGGCCTTCGGTCGGCGCTCGACGAGGCCGCGGGCCTGGAGGCGATCGATCACCGAGCCGATCTGCGCGCGGCCGATGCCGAGGTGGTCGGCGAGATCGGTCTGCGTGGTCGCCCCGAACTCGGCCACGTAGCCGAGCAACGACGCCTGCGTGAGGTTGAGGTCGAGCGGGGCCAGCCGTGTGTCGAAGGCCACCCGCAGCAGGCGCGCGGTCGACATCAGCGTCGACTCGACGCGCAGCCACGGAGGCGAATCGAGTTCGTGGGTGGTGAGGTTGGCTGTGTTCATGGCGCTCGGTGTGGACACATACTGTACGGTGCCATACAGTATTGCAACTGCAGATTGCCGAACGGCCGCGAGATCGGCCGTCGAGACGGAGGACATCACATGACCGACACCGCCACCGAGATCGGGCTCACCGAGGCCGAGGCCGCGGAGTTCCGCCAGAAGTGCGTCGACTTCATGGAGCAGTACGGCACCAAGCCGGCTGCCTCGCTCGACGACCAGAAGGCGTTTCTCGCCGCAGCCGCCGAGGCAGGGCTCGCCGGCCTGCCGGTGCCCAAGGAGTACGGCGGTGGCGGGCTCACCCTCGCCCACGAGAAGATCTGGCGAGAGGTGAAGGGCAACTACCCGATGCCCGACAGCGAGTTCATCATCTCCCATGGCATGTGCATGCCGATGCTCGCCGAGTACGGCACGCACGAGCAGAAGGAACAGTTCCTCGCCGACAACATCTCGGGCAAGACGATGTGGTGCCAGATGTTCTCCGAGCCCGGTGCCGGCTCCGACGTCGCCAGCCTGCAGACCAAGGCCGAACTCGACGGTGACGAGTGGGTGATCAACGGCCAGAAGGTGTGGACCACGCTCGCCCACAAGTCCGACTACGGCCTGGTGGTCGCCCGTACCGACCCCGACCAGGTGAAGCACGCCGGCATCTCGATGTTCATCATCGACATGCGTGCGCCCGGCGTCGAGATCCGTCCGATCCATCAGATCGACGGTGGCTCACACTTCAACGAGGTGTTCTTCTCCGACGTGCGCATTCCGAAGGACTGGCTGATCGGCGACCTCAACAACGGTTGGAACCTCGCCACGGCGATGCTGATGTACGAGCGGGTCGCGATCGGCGGTGCCGGTGCCGGCAAGATCAACCAGCCGCAATTCAAGATGTTGCGCAAGGCGGCGGAGTCGGGCGGCAAGCTCGACGATCCGGTCGTGCGCGACCAGCTGATGCAGATCTGGTCGATGGAGACCTGCAAGTCGCTCGTGGCGATGAAGACCCGCGACGAGCTCAAGGCGGGCAAGACCCCCGGCCCGGGTGGGTCGCTCGGCAAGCTGTTCGGCTCGATGATCGCCTGGCGAGTCCGCGAGATGGCGCTCGAGTTCGCAGGGCCCGGCTCGGTGGCCTGGGACCCGGACAACGAGGCAGGCGCCGAATTGCAGCGCACGGTGCTCAACAGCTTCCAGTCGGGCATCGCCGGTGGCACCGACGAGATCCAGCGCAACATCATCGGCGACCGCGTCCTCGGCCTGCCCCGCGAGCCGTCGGTCGACCGCGGCGTGCCGTTCCGCGAGCTGAGGGTCGGCACACAGACCGACTGAACGATCCGGCGAGCGCGCCGCGGGTTCGACCCGTGATGTGCCCGGGTGGCCGGACTTCAGGCGGCGCGGACCGAGGAGATCAGATCGTCGAGCGTTCGGCCGGGGCCGCCGAGCACCACCGGCGTGCCGGCGGCACGGATGCGGTCAGCCGTGTCGGCGGCGAGTCCTGCGGTCGCCGGGTTCGTCGACGACAGCACGGCAACATCGACATCGTGCTCGGCGCAGAATCGAACGAGCTCGTCCGGTGGCATGTTCGCCCCCAGGTGCTCGACCGTCCAGTTGTCGGCGCGGAGGGCCACGGAGGCCATCGAGGTGGGCAGCGAGTGGAAATCGCCGCTCACGGCCGCGACCATCACGGTGCCGCGGCGTCGCCCACGAGGGTTCGGGGACAGTTCGCCCAGGACACGTTCGACGATCGCCGAGGCCCGATGCTCGACCCAGATCGTCAGTCGGCCGGCGTGCCACTCGGCGCCGATGTGCACCAACGGCGGAACCAACACCTCCTGGATGAGGTCGATCACGGTCGCCCCTTCGTCGACGAGACGTCGTGCCAGATCTCGCACCGCTGACTCGTCGCCGCTGATCAACGCTTGCTGCGCACGTTCTGCGGCTCGCGTCATCCGCTTGGTCGATGGTGGCGTGGGCGCCTGGGGGGTCGAGCGGCGAGCGGCGAGCGCAACGAGATCGCTGCTCGTCACCAGGTAGCGACCGTCGACGAGTTGCGCCGGCAGCTTGCCCGTGCGGACCCACCTGTACGCCGTCTGGTAGTGCACGCCGAGCTCCTCGGCGGCCCCTCGCAGATCGATCTGCTCGTTGTCAGGCATCGGGCAACTCTACCCCTCCATGAAATTTCACACTTAATGAAGTTAATTAGTGCTAAACGTCGCTAACGTTGCGGCATCGGTTGCACCGACGCAGCCGCCAACCCAAGGAGCAGTCATGGATCTCGTACTGAGCGAGAACCAGTTCGATCTGGTGTACAACTCGTTCTCCTTCGTCATCGCCTGTATGGGCGCGGCGTTCCTCTTCTTCCTGTTGTCGCGTTCGAAGGTCGCGCCGCGTCACCAACTGGCGGTGACGATCTCGACGATCGTCGTTGCGATCGCCGCCTACCACTACGTGCGCATCTTCGACTCGTGGAACGCAGCGTTCGAACTCGTCAACGGCGAGTACCTCCAGGTCGCCCCGTTCAACGAGGGCTACCGATACGTCGACTGGCTCCTGACGGTGCCCCTGTTGCTGGCCGAGCTGGTGATCGTGCTGAAGCTCAACAAGAGCACCACACGCAGCCTGATCACACGGCTGACCATCGCTGCGGTCCTGATGATCGGCCTCGGTTGGCCCGGAGAGATCGCCGACCCCGACACCGCCGCCCGCACGATCTGGGGCATCGCCTCGACGATCCCGTTCGTCTACATCCTGTACGTGTTGTTCGTCGAGCTCGGCAAGTCGCTCAACCGCCAGAGCGCGGGCGTCCGCAAGCTCGTCGACGGCCTGCGCTACATCATCCTGGCGACGTGGGGCGTGTACCCGATCGCCTATCTGCTCCCGCAGATCATCGACAACCAGGCAACCGCCGAGGTTGCCCGCCAGGTCGGCTACTCGATCGCCGATGTGCTCGCGAAGCCGCTGTTCGGCCTCCTCGTGTTCGCCATCGCTGTCGCGAAGTCCCGGGACGACGGCTTCGAGCCGGCGCTCGACCAGGACCCCGGCCTCGTGGTTCCCGACGACGCGAGTGAGCTGGCCAACAACTGATCCTCCAGCGGGCCCGGCGTCGATCTCCCCGTCGACGCCGGGCCGAGGGAGGTTCCGAAAGGACCAACCGATGATCACCACCTCCACCCCTCTCCGCTCGTCGAACGGCGCTCGTACCTCGCCGCTCGACACCCAGGGACTCCGACCGGGAGGTGCCTCATGAGCGCCGTCGAGATCGACCAACCCGTACCGCGCGGGTTCGACTGGCAGGAGTTCGCTGCCTGCACCGGCCGTCTCGAGCTGTTCTTCGGCAAGGTGGCCGAGCGACCCCAGGCACGAGAGCGCCGCGAAGCCAAGGCGCGCAAGCTGTGCGACACCTGCGTCGTCAAGCAGCCCTGTCGTCAATTCGCCCGCGACAACCACGAGTACGGCTTCTGGGGCGGCGAGAACGAGGAGGAGCGCCACCTCGCCGGATACGCCCTGACCGCCCCCATCGGCGTCCGGGTCCGGTTGGCTCGCGACGAGGCCGCCGCCGGTTGACCGAACTCCCCGCCAGGTGGGACAACACGGGTCTGACCCGTGTTGTCCCACCTGGCAGACTTCGGCGATGGGGACCGATCATCGTCTGACGACGCGGCAGATGGCCCAGTTCGTCGCCAACGGGTTCATCCGGTTCGATGCGATCGTGCCGGCCGACGTCAACGAGCGTGGCATCGAGGAGATGCGTCGGCTGGAGGTCGAGCGGTTCGCCCCGGACGGGCTCGAGCCGCCCCACACGGGGACGCCACTCGACGAGTGCTACCCACCGCCATCGGCGATCGGGGAGTACCTGCGCCTCCCGCAGATCCGCGGGATCATCGAGTCGTTCGTGGGGCCCGACCCGACCTTCGACCACGACTGGACCCACCACATCCAGCCGCACGCCACCTACGTCCAGCCGTTGCACGTCGACGCGATCACCGACTCGGCCGACCCCACCTTCGACGTCCAGCTCTTCTGGTATCCGCACGACGTGGCGCCGGGCGAGGGCGGGACCCGGTTCGTTCCCGGGAGCCATCTGCGCCGGGTCCGCTCGTCCGGCCTCGACCGCTACCAGCACATCGCCGGTGAACAGCAGTTCTCCGGGCCTGCCGGCACCGTCGTGGTGTTCCACCACGGACTGTGGCACGCGGGGCAGCCGAACCCCGGCGACGGCGACCGGTGGATGCACAAGGTCAGGCTGAACCCGACGGTGCCGCAGGTGCGTCTCTGGAACACCGACGACCTGTCCGCGCTGCAGAACCCGCCGTCGGACCACATCTTCGCCCGCATCCTGCCCGACAGCGTGGCGCAGATCTTCCGCACGATGCACCCGTGGATGAGCATCACCGATTACCGCAACGAGCAGGTGCAGCGCGCCAAGCTCTGGCGGTACCTCACCGGTGACGAGACCTACGACGTCGATCACTACCTGACCCGGCTCGAAGGTCGGGGCGAGCTGGTCGGCCGCTGATGGAGCGCCAGCAGGTGCTCTACCTGTGGGCCAACGGCTCGGGGCTCGACTCGGGCACGATCGGCTGGGCATTCCACGACGGAACCGACGGCAGCGGGCCGGCGATCCCGACGTCCACGCCGCCGTACGCGAGCGGCGTCGATGCACTGCGTGACGGATGGATGTTGCTCCAGTCGTCGCAGCTCGTCGCACCACTGCCCGGCGAGGAGCACCTCAACAACTACCTCGAGTACGAGTTCGTCTTCGAACGACGCATCCCCACGACGTTCTCGTGAACGACTCGCGGCCTCACGCCGCGAGTTGTTCACGAGAAGGGGTCAGGCGGGGGTGGGACCGGCGGCGCGGAGGCGGTCGACCTCTTCCATCGCGCTGCGCAGGCCGCTCAGCCAGTCGTCGGTGTGTTGGCCGACCAGCCGCACGCACCAGGCGAGCGCATCCGCTCGCGAGCGGGCGACGTTCGCGGCGACGAGCGTGTCGAGCACGAGGCGCTCGGGCTGACGCAGACGCGTCATCACCGGAACGGCCAGGTGGGTGAAGAGTTCGGTCCGGTCGCCGACCGTGACACCCCAGGCCACCTTGCGTTCGAAGCGGTGCTCGGCCTCGCGCGCCACGGTCATGCGCTGCTCGCGGGTCTCCTCCCGGAAGCCGGAGATCCGACCGGCGACAGCCTCGGCCCGATCGACGTCGCCGGCGTCGTCGGGCAGCTCGGGTGCGGCGACGGTGAGGATGACCGTGATCTCCTCACGATCGACGGTGATCCGCGCAGGTGCGGTGGAGGTCCACGCATCGGGAAGGCGCCCGAGGAACCACGAGGTGATGGTGGAGTTGGTTGGAATTGGAATTGGAATTGGAGTTGGAGGTGGACGTGACGGTGGCGTCGGTGGTCATGTCCCGAATCTACATGCCAATTACACAATTACAACCTTACGTTCTTTGCGTCTGCAAGTTTCGGCTGATAGACCGAACCCATGAACGACTGGAACGCACAGATCATCGCCGAGTTCCGAGCCACCGGCGGCAAGGCCGCCCAGTTCGGCGATGCCCCGCTGGTGATCCTGCACACGATCGGCGCCAAGTCGGGCGAACTCCGCGAGATCCCGCTGGTCGCGCTCGTCGAAGGCGACGATCTCCACGTCTTCGCCTCGAAGGGTGGTGCGCCGACGAACCCCGACTGGTACCACAACCTCAAGGCCCACCCCGAGATCACCGTCGAGTACGGGACCGAGACGTTCACCGCCACCGTCACCGAACTCCCCGAGGACGAGGGTCAGGCCAAGCTGCGGGCGCAAGCCGAGCTGATGCCACAGTTCGGCGAGTACGTCACCTCGGCCGCGCCTCGGGTGATCCCCGCGTTCCACATCGCGCGCGCCGCCTGACGGCGGCGCGTTCAGAGCGCTCGTTCGACGCGCCTGCGAGCCTTCGCCCGTTTCGCTCCGGAGAGCCGGCGCTTGCGCAGCCGAGCCGACAGTGGCTCGCCCGACACGACGTGATCGACGACTTCGAGGGCCAGGCCCCGGCTCCCGACACGTTCGAGCACCGTCGACTTCGGCGATCGGGGCTCGATCACGACGACCACGCCGTCGCACACGTCGAGGCACGGCAGTTGCAGCACCGTGCAGTTCCGGCGCAGCTCACGCTCGACGGTCCGGAACCCGTCGGCACTGCGACAGTCCTTGCCGGTGCACAGCCCGACCTCCGGACCCGTCCTCGACAGCATGCCCGAGATCAGACGATCGAGTAGTCGCGCAGCAGCTTGTTCATCTCGATCACGTGGAGCTCCTCCTGGCCGATCTGGCCGCGGGCATACTCCTCGAGATAGATCGACGCGCCCTCGGTGAGCTTCAACAGTTGGCGGTACAGATCGAGCGCACGGCGTTCGTGGCTGATCGACTCGCGCAGGATCGCCTCGATGGTGTGATCGTGCGACTCCTCGATCTCGGCGATGCCCTGCTCGGGATGCCCGCCGAGCCCGGTGAGGATCTCCCCCGCCTGCTGGGCGTGGAGCAGCGACTCGGCGGCCTGCGCCTTCATGAACTCGACGAGCGGCAGCCGGTTCGGGCCGGTGATCACCAGCGAATAGTGGGTGTAGCGGACGACCCCGGACAGTTCCGCCTTGAGAATCTCGTTGAGCACCGGGTTGACGGCGTCGGTGTCGATGATCGTGTGCACTGCAGGCTCCATCCGTGTCGGGGACCCCCATCTTGCCTCGTACGTGACCCACCGCCACATCGTGCGTGGCAGCGTCGCCCTGGCAGGCGGGTGATCAGGCGAAGTAGTCGGGGCGACTGACGTGGGTCTCGCTCACGAACAGCACACCACTGCGGTCGTCGAGCAGTCGCCGGATGCCCGCGATCAGTGCCTCGGATCGCTCGATCGACACGACGGTGATCAGCATCGACAGGCTGGCACGGTCGTTGAAGAGCAACTTGCCCTGGTGAGGTCCGCCGTGCCCGAACCCGGACACCCCGGACACCGCGGTGTACCCGGTGGCGCCCGAATCGAGGATGAGGTCCCGAACTGCGGACACGTCGTCGCCGTCGACGACGACCTCGATCTTGGCCATGGGGGTGAGGTTGTTCCAGGTGGTCATGAGATCTCCAGAGGTGTGAGTAGTTCGGCGGAGGCGGCGTGGTCGCGGTCGGCGGGCTGCCAGGGTTCCCAGTTGCCCGACGGGGTGTGGAACGACCAACCATCGTGCTCGCTTTCGCGGGCGACAACGTGGATCCACTCGCCCCCGACGAGCTCGCGCAGGCCGGGATTGCGCTGGATGATGCTCTCGATGCGGTCGAGCGGCGCCTGCACCACGGCGAGGAGCCGCAGGGGGTCGTGGGCGCGTTGGTCGCCGAGCATCACCGACTGCATCGGGAGCCCGACCGCGAGGTCGCCCGACTGCCCGACGACGACGCCGACGCCCCCGACGGGGTTGTGCAGCATCTTGTCGCCGGCGCCGAACACCTCGGGATCGACGGTGGAGAAGTAGTACTGGGCCGAGATCCACTGCGCCACGACGAGCGGGGCGGTCATGATCGTCTCGAGCGCCACCCCGTCGGGATCGCGTTCGGCGACGTAGCTGTGCAGGAAGCACCGGCCGCCGAGATCGTGTCCGGCGGTGATCGAGCGGGGACCGATGATGAACGCTCCGTTGCCGGCGAGTCCCCATTCGGGTCGCACCTGCGCCCAGTCGTGACCACGGTCGCGCACGCGGGTGGCGGTGCCGGGCAACCGGGTCGCCCGATCCCGCGAGTTGCGCTCGCCGGCGGCGTCGAGGTCGCGCTGGAGTGCGTCGACCCCGGCGAGCGACGCAGCCGGAATCGTGTCGCGATCGAACACCGTGACCACGTCGGCGGTCGTGTCGTGTTCGGCCGCGACGAACACGGTGTCGGCGGGGATCTCGATGCCGCGCTCGACCAGGCCGGCACGCACGTCGGGGTCGTTGAGGATCGCGACGGCGATCCGCGCGCTCGCGCCACCGGGCGCTCCACCACATGCGCCACAGTCGAGCGACGACGCATGGGGGTTGTTGACCGTGTCACTCCCGTGGCCGCACAGCACCACGATCGGAGCGAACTCCGCCATCCCGATCGTGGTGACGATCGCCTCGGCGAACAGCGTGCGCTCCTCCAACGTCAGGCCGGAACGGAGCGGCTCGCCGACCTCGGCGGCGACGACCGGCCCGGTTCGTGGCATTGCGGAGAACCGCTTCCACCACGGCGTCTTCGCCTCGGCGGGCGCCGTGACCGCGCGCCCCGGCAGCAACGTGCGAACCGCAGCCACTGGTCCGGCGAACCAACCGGCCGACTCCGCGAGTGCGAACGGCGAGGCGATGCCGCCCTTGGCGGCGTAGAACGCATCGTGGAGACCGGCGCTCGCCGAACACGAGGCGAGATAGGAACGATCGTCGTCGACGGCGACCTCGACGATCTCGTGTCGAGGCGACACCAGCACCGGACAACGGGCCTGGGCCACCGACGATCCGAGCGGTCGCCAACGGACGGGCACACCGAAGAACCCGGCGAACCCGTACGTCTCGTACTGGCCGAGCGACTCCAGGTGCCGCCGGAATCCCTCCGATCGGACATCGATGCAGAAGATCAGCTGGGCGTCGGGTCGCTGCGACGGCGTCTGCCGTCCATTCGGCCCGTCGAGCCGAGCGAGGAGCCGATCGCGGAAGTTCGATTCGTGGGCGGCGAGCCAGATCGCTGCCCGATCGCCCGCCGAGACCCTGCCGAGCACCGTTGCGATCGTCTCGCCGTCGGCATCGGACGGCGCGGAGAGGGCGAACGCGGACGTCGCCGCCTGGACCCGCGCGGTGACCGTTGCGGTGGACGGTTCGGTCGGGTGAAGTTCGAGATGCTCCGGAGCGACGTGATCGAGAGCCGCCCGTACGGCTGCGAGGTCGACCATGCGGAGGTGGACCCCCTCGCGATCGGCGGGTGCCCAGTCGTCGCACCAGCGCGCGAAACCGGCCCAGCCCGGTGTCCGCAACAGCAACGTCCGAATCGCTGCGACACGCTCCTCGTCTCCCACACCGCGGCTGCTGAGAGCGAGCTCGAGCATCTCGACCGGATCCTCCGGCAGCGACCCGAGTTGCTCGCGACCCTGACGCCCGATGAGCCCGGCGAGTCGACGGTCGGACGGGGCGAGCGCGCGCCACGACCGGTAGAAGCCGAGCGAGCGGTCCGGCATCGCCCACGGGACGTGGGCGTCGTCGACATAGGTGGAACACCACGCCGTGACGATGTCGTCGAGGGCATCGGCGAGCGTCGGTGCGCCCTCGGCCGACTCGTCGGCGGGGCCGTGGAGCAGGTCCCAACGGATCAGGTCGATCACGTCGAAGCGGACCCGTCCGATCTCGACCGGTGGAGCCTCGGCGACCCACGGCAGGCGGCGGCGGATCGATCGGTCGAGGTCGGCGTCGCTGATCGCGCCGCGGGCGTGTTCGGCGCGGTACGCGTCGAGCGCCAGGTGGGTGCGGGCACCGAACCATCGTCCGGCGAGCGAGGTCGCCTCATCGAACGGCTTGTCCTGCAGGCCGCCGAGCGGATTGACCGCCACGAACGAGGTGAGCGGCCAGTACGGCGCGACGAACGCTCCGGCGCGGGCGACGTCGGCGACCAGGACGCTGCGGTCGATGCTGGTGGTTCGTGTCGAGGTGGTCATGCAGGTTCTCCAACCGTGACGGGAGCGGGTGAGTCCGACGTGGCGGCGCCGGGTGCCGGCTCGGGAGCCGAACGTGTGCGCCGGCGGGCCGGCGAGATCGGTGTGGCGGTGCCCGTGGAGAACAGCCACACGTACGTCCTGCGGCGCAGGGCGTCACCGCCGGTACCGGGGGCGAACACGATCACGGCGACAGCGAGGGCGATCGCGGCGAGCGTGGCCGCGACCCACACCGGGCCGACGGCGGCCGGCACGTCGTACGGAACCACGTCGGCGACGAAGTTCTCGAACAACGTGAGGCCGCCGACGTAGGCGAACACGCCCACGAAGACACCCACGACAGCGGTGACGACCGACCTTCGCACGCTGAACGGTGTCGATCCCATCCAGCCGTTGGCCGCACGCCCGATCGAGAGCGTGCCGAACACCACGATCAGGATCGTCGCCGACGACGTGAGGTGCGGATCGACGACGAGCAGCGCCAGCGCGAAGGCCACCAGCGGCACCGCCAGGCCGACCAGCACACGCACCGTCGGCGAGCGCAGTGCGGCCGCGTCGGCCTCGCCGAGGTGTGGCCGTGTGCCTTGACGCTGGTGTGCGGTGATGGCGCCGCCGGCGCCGAGGAACATCGTGGCCTTGTAGAGAGCGTGACCCACGATGTGGAACAGGGCAGCGGCGAAGGCGCCGACGCCGAGCTGCAGCACCATGAACCCCATCTGGCCGGACGTCGACCACACGAGGCCGCCCTTGACGTCGGTCCGCACGAGCATCACGGCGGTGGCGATCAGTGCGGTGACCATGCCGAGGACGAAGGCGAGCGTCATCGCCGTGACCGATGCCCCGAAGAGCGGGGAGAAGCGGATGAGGAGAACGCCGGCGCCGTTGATCACGCCGGCGTGGAGGAGTGCCGACACGGGCGTGGGGGCGGCGAGCGTCGACGGCAGCCAGCGGTGGATCGGCACGAGCGCCGAGCGGGCCACGCCCGCGATCACCAGCAGGACTGCGACGATCGTGAGTGCGTTGATGCCGACCATCTGTTCGGTATCGAGGGCCGCTGCGTCGGCGGCCACGGCTCGCAGGTCGATGTCGCCGACGATGACGATCGTGGCGACGACGGCGACGAGCAGGGCGAGGTCGCCGATCAGGAAGCTGAGGCCGGTTCGACGCTGGGCGGCGACCGCGGGCGGCCACGGAGACCGGTGGCCGATCAGTGCGACGAGGGCCACGCTGGTGGCGATCCACGCGATCACGAGGCCCGATCCGGTCGCGGCCACCGCCACCGAGGCCGTGGCGGCGGTGAGCACGAGCGCGAGCACGTGGAAGCGGGGCGCTCGTGGATCACTGAGCAGCGACCTCGAGGCGAACGACTGGACGACGAGGCCCACGAGCGTCGTGAGGGTGATCAGCACGGCGCCGACCCGATCGGCGGCGAGTCCGAGGACAGCCCGACCATCGGAATCCGTGACGACCGCACTCGTCGGGCCGTCGATGGCTGTCGCGACGAGCACGGCGAGAGCGGACAGGAACGAGATCGCGCTGGCGATGACGGCCGCCGCGGCCACGCGTCGTGCCGGGAGGCGAAGCAACGCGATGACGGCGGCGGTGAACAGCGGCAGGGCGACAGCGGCGATGAGGACTCCGGACATCGCCAGTACTCTAATACCGGAACTGGAATTCCTACAACTGAAAAGTTATTTATTATGTAGGTATTGGTGAGGGTGCGCGTCGCGAGCGACCACACGGAAGCGTGCGGTGTACTCGAACGACCGACCGCGGACCTCGTCGAGTGCGAATCCGTGCGGTTCGACGAGCGAGCGCAGCTCCGAGCGCCGGATGCAGTCGGCGTCGCGACGGCTCTCGGCGAACAGCGCCACGCCCTCCGGCTGGAGCACTCGCCGACACTCGGTGAGGCACCGTTCGCGGTCGGGCACCGAATTCGGTCGTCATCTCCATCACTCTCACGCGACGCGGCATTCGACCGCCGATCCGATGGCAACGGCACGACGTCACGCTGCAGGGGAGCGACGAAGTCCCCTACCGGACACATCGAGCCGGGGCGGACGATGGTTTCTGGACAACACCGTCGACGGTTCGAGGAGGCATGGATGCGCGATTTCATCATCGGCATGAAGGGTCCCGTCGCCGTCGGCAGGGGAATGAGTTCGTCGTGCTGCGGCTGAGCGAACTCCTCGAGCGGATCCGCCCCGCGGGCGCTCCCGGCGCCGCTGCCGAGGGCGACGAGCAGCACCGTCGCAACATCCTCCACGCGGAGATCGCCGAGGTCGCCCGTGTGCTGGACGACTTCGAACGCGAGGCCGACCAGCTCGTCGTGACCTCACGTCACGAAGCGGAGCAGATTCGCCGTGATGGCGAGCGACGAGCGGAGCAGATCCGTGCAAGCCTCGCCGATCGTCTCGCCGTCGCCCGGGCGGCCGGCACCGAGTCGCGCGACTCCGATGCGGAGCACGAAGCGATCGTCGAGACCACGCGACGCGACGCCGAGCGCCTCCGCCTCGACGCCGGCACTCGGATCCCGGCGCTCGCAGGCACGATCGCCGGATCGATCTGGGCGGCCCTCCCCACGGAGACACGACCGTGACCGCGGGGTGGGTGGCGGCGTCGACTCGGGGCCGCTCGCTCCTGCATCGCACGATCGGGCCCGACGCCGCTCGGGCGTTGGCGACGACCGACTCGTGGCAGCACGCACGTTCGCAACTCGCCACGACCGCCTACGGCGCCTCGCTGACAGCCGACGCCGACCGGCGGACCGCGCGAGCAGTGTCGAGCGCGGCCACGATCTGGCAGCTGCGCGTCCTGTCCGGCTGGCTGCCCCCAACCTCGACCGGGCTCGCTCGCGCCTTCGCCGCGCCGGTGGAGATCGCCCAGATCGAACATCACCTGGCTCGCCTGGACCGGCCCGGCGACATCCGCGCCGGCGTGGCGACACCGGTACCCCTCGGATCGCTCGGCACGGCCATGCCGCGGGCGGCACGAGCGACGACCTCCGATCAGGTGCGCGACGTGCTCGCACGTTCGGCGTGGGGGGACCCGGGGGGCAACGACCGGGTGACGATCGGATTGGGACTGCGGGTGGCCTGGGCCCGTCGACTCCTCCGCCAGGCGCCGGCCGCGACCGAATGGGTCCTCGGCGCTGCGGCGGTCCTGATCGCGCGGGAACGTTTCGTGTTCGATCGCGACATCCCCGAGATCCCGGCCCGAGGGCTCGACCAGTTGCTCGGAACCCGGTGGCACAGCGCCTCGTCCTGCGCGGAACTCGCCGATCACGTGCCGAAGTCGGCGTCGTGGTCGCTTCTCGCCGTCACCGAGTCATCGGATCCGCCGTCGGATCTGTGGCGCTCGGAGCTCGCCGTGATCCGCCGTGTCAGCACCGATGCGACCAAGATCGTCGACTCGGGTCGCAACGGACGCGGCACCGTCACTGCGGTCATGGCACTGCTGCTGGTCGATCTGTGGCGCGTGACGGCCGCGATCGAGTCGGCCGGGCGGGCGCACATCGCAACGGAGGCGTTCGATGAAGTGGCGTGAGCAGTTCGTCCCGGCCGAGATGCAGCGCGTTGTCGTCGTCGCACCGGAGACCAGGATCCGTGACGTGCTCGTCGAGGTCGCCGACACCGGCGTGTTCGAGCCCGATCCCGCGACCGGGCACGGCGACGAGCAGAGTCCGTTCCGGCTCCTGGCCGACCGTCTGCAGATCGACCCCGCCCAGGTCGAGCCCAGGGTGTCCGCGAGCGCGATCGGTGTCGACGAACTCGAATCGTCGGGCGACCAGGGGTTGATCGTCGGTGAGGCCGAACTCGACGAGCGGGTGCGCGCCACCGAGACCGTTCACCGGTGCGCGGTCCAGCCCGGCTGGATCCCCCGACGGGAAGCCGAGGCGCTGCACGCGCAGATCGCTCCGCTCGGCGGGGCGATCGCCGAGATTCCGGTCCGACGCGGACTGGTGACTCCGACAGCGCACACCGAGGGCGGTGTCAGCGACTCGTTCCGACCCCTGGTCACCACGTACGGAACCGCTCCGGCGCGCGACCTCGATCCGACGATGTTCGCGGCGGTGACCTACATGGTGATGTTCGGCATGATGTTCGGCGACGTCGCGCACGGCCTCGCGATCGTCGTGCTCGGGCTGGTTGCCCGTCGGCTCAGCTCGGAACGGTGGCAGAGCGTCCGCGCCGTCGCCCCGTTCCTCATCGGTGCGGGCATCTCCGCGATGATCTTCGGTCTGCTCTACGGGGAAGCGTTCGGCCCGACCGGTCTGGTGCCGACGTTGTGGGCCCGTCCGCTCGACGACCCCGAACAACTGCTGGTCGCCGGACTCGTCCTCGGCACGTTTCTCCTCGCCGCCACGTTCATCGGCGCGGTCGTCAACCGTTGGCGTGAGTCGGGGCCCGGCGTGGCCATCTACGACGCGTCGGGAATCGCCGGGGCGCTGCTCTTCGCCGGTGTGGTGGCCCTGGTCGGTGGGGTGGCGATGTCGGTGCCCTGGCTCCGGGCGGCGGGCTGGGTACTGCTCGCCGTCGGAGGCGTGCTCGCCTTCGTGGGCTTGATCGTCAAGGCCGGCCCGGGCGGTGCCGGCGTTGCCGAGGCAGGCGTCGAGATGTTCGACACGCTGCTGCGGCTCGGCTCCAACATGGTGTCGTTCGCCCGCCTCGCAGCGTTCGGACTGACCCATGCCGTGATCGCCGAAGTGGTCTGGGACGGCACCCTCGCCCTCTGGGGCCGCGGCACCGTCCTCGCGTACGCAGCTGCAATCGTCCTGTTCTCGCTCGGCAACCTCGCTGCCTTCTCGCTCGGCGCACTCGTCGGCGCCATCCAGGCCCTGCGCCTCGAGTACTACGAGCTCTTCTCCCGACTGTTCGTCGACCAGGGCCGTCCGTTCCGCCCCTGGCACATTCCCACCAAACGACTGGAGACCTCATGAATCCCTGGCTGCTCACCGTGCTGCTCGCAACCCCGTTGGCGATCGGCATCCCACTCACCCGGAGTCGCACGCCGCGAGCGATGCTCCGCATCGTGGTGCTGTCGTTGGCGGCGTCGTTCGCGCTCGCGATCGCCGTGCTGATGACCGGCGGCGGCGACGACACGTCGGCGGCCGCCGTTCCCGCGGCCGCGGTCACCGAGGCCCCAGCGGTCGTCGTGCAACAGACCTCGTCGACCACCACCAACGACAGCGGTTCGGCGTTCATCGGGGCAGCGATCGCGGTCGCTGCGTCGGCGCTCGGAGCCGGCATCGCGATCGCCTACGCCGGATCGGCTGCGCTCGCGACCGTGAGCGAGCAGCCGGACCTGTTCGGCCGAGCCATGGTCGTGGTCGGACTGGCGGAAGGGGTCGCGATCTACGGCCTGATCGTCGCCGTGCTGATCCTCGGCAAGGTCTGAGGCTGCCCACACGGGTTCGATGAGCATGGGACGTATGTCGTGAGCACCGTCGTCGCACTGGGAGCGGACGACCGGCTGGGCGGTTTCGCGCTGGCCGGCGCCTCGGTGATCGCAACCACGACGGACGAGGAGGTCCGCGCCGCGTGGGACCGGCTCGCCTCCGACGTCGGTCTCGTGATCCTGTCCGCGGACACCGCTCGCGTCCTGGAACCGGTGCTCGGCGATCGTTCCGACATCCTCACGGCGGTGCTGCCATGACCGCAACGGTGACCTCGAGCCGCGAACCCCGCACCCTCGCCGGGCGTCTCGATCCCGTCAGGGTGGCACTCCTCGAGGATGCCGGGATCGAAGCCGACCGCATCCTCACCGAGGCCCGCCACGGGGCCGACGAAGCCGTCGCGGCAGCCGAACAGGAGGTCGCCGCCGAGGTCGCCGAGGTCGAACGGCGACAGGCGATTTCGGCTGCCGCCCACGCCGACCAGGTACGGGCCCGAGCCCGGGCCGAGGCGCACAGCGAGATGCTCGGCGCACGCGAGGGCCTTCACCAGGATCTTCTCGAGGCGGTGCGACTCGCTGCGCTGGACCTCCGCAACGACGAGCGTTACCCGGCGCTGCTGGACCACTTCGAGGCCGTTGCCCGCGCCCAGCTCGGCCCTGACGCCCAGGTGGAGCGGGACCCATCCGGGCGCGGTGGCATCGTGGCCGTCGCCGGGACGCGTCGCGTCGACTACACCCTCACCACCCTGGCCGAGCGGGCCCTGCGCGACCACGCCGAGGAGGTGGCCTCGCTGTGGACGTGAACCCGCCGACCGGATCCGAATCGAGCGCGCCGGTCGGACGCGTCGAGCGGGTGAACGGGCCGGTCGTCCACCTCTCCGGTCTCGGACCGACGACGATGTTCGAGTACGTCGAGGTCGGCCGGGCCCGTATCCCGGGTGAGATCATCTCGATCGACCGGGAGCGGGCGGTCGCGCAGCTCTACGAGTACACCGGCGGGCTGACGGTCGGACAGCCCGCGTGGGCGAGCGGTCATCCGTTGACGGTCAGTCTCGGCCCCGGACTGCTCGGGGGGATCTTCGACGGCCTGCTGCGCCCGCTGGCCGGAGCAGGCGACTTCCTCGGCCGGCGTGGCCTCGACCGACCAGCGGTCACGACGCACCGGGTCGAACCGGTCGTCCATGCCGGCACCCGCGTCGGCGGCGGCGACGTGATCGCGAAGGTTCCCGGCACCGGCGGCGTCGAGCAGCTGGTCGTCGTTCCGCCGGGTGTGACCGGAGTGGTCGACGATGTCGAGCCGGCCGGAACCTTCGGCTCCTCGGATCCGATCGCCACGATCGACGGAACCGCGGTGGCCCTCACATCGGACTGGCCGATCCGCACCCCCCGACCGCACCGCGGACGGCGTCACGACCCGCAACCGTTTCTCACCGGCCAGCGCATCCTCGACGTCCTCGAACCGATCGCCAAGGGCAGCAGTGCGACGGTGATCGGCGGATTCGGCGAGGGAAAGACCGTGCTGCTGGAACAACTGGCGAAGTGGGGCGACGCCGACGTCATCATCTACCTCGGATGCGGCGAGCGCGGGAACGAGCTGGCGGATCTGATCGACGAGCTCACACATCTCGTCGACCCCCGGTCGAATCGGCCACTGGTGGAACGGACCGTGATCCTCGCCAACACCTCGAACATGCCCGTGATGGCTCGCGAAGCGAGCATCTACACCGCGGTGACGGTCGCCGAGTACTTCCGCGACATGGGCCTCCACGCGGTGATCATCGCCGACTCCACATCGCGCTGGGCCGAAGCCCGACGCGAACTGGCGAGCCGGACCGGTGCCATCCCGGCCGAGCAGGGATACCCGGCCGACCTCCCGTCGTCGTTGGCCGCGTTCTACCAACGGGCGGGCCGGGTCGTCACGACCGGTGGACGCGATGGAACGGTCACGATCGTCACGTCGGTCTCGCCACCGGGTGGGGATGCGACCGAGCCGGTCGCCGCACACACCCAGCGTTTCGTGCAAGCGGTCTGGGCACTCGATCGCGACCTCGCGTACGCCCGCCACTACCCCGCGATCGCGTGGCAGCGTTCGTTCTCGCGCGACATCGAGGCCGTTGCGCGCTGGCACACCGCCAACGGCGATCCGGGATGGTCGACCCGTCGTGCCCGCCTCCAGGCACTGCTCAGCGAGTCGGCTCGCTTGCAGAGCACCGCCGAACTCGTCGGCCTCACGTCGCTGCCGACCGAGGAACGGCTGACGATCCTGACGGCCGGACTCGTCAGCGACGTGGTGCTGCAGCAGAGCGCACTGAGCGAGAACGATGCCTTCTGCGAGCTGTCCAAGCAACAGGCCCTCGCGCAGTCGGTGCTCGACATCCATGATGCGACGCTCGAACTCGGCCGTCAGGGTGTGCCGGCGAGTGTCATCGAGGGATTCGACTTCGGACCGCTCATCCGGGCGAAGAACGAACTGGCGCCCGATGACGCCGACGGCGTCGTGCGCCGCACCACCGAGCTGATCGGGCGGATGAGGGAGCAAACGTCATGAGTGACACGGGCGCCACTCCCCGGCCCGAGTTCGAGGCTCCGATCGAGCTCATGGCCGTCGACCGCGTCGACGGCCCGCTGTTGTTCGTCGGCGACGCCGATGGTGTCGGATGGGACGAGTCCGTCGAGATCCGACTGGCCGACGGCGAGGTCCGACACGGCGTGGTGATCGACGTGGATGCCGACCTCGCCGTGATCGAGGTGTACGAGGGCACGGCGGGGATCGGGACGACGGGCACGGTCGTCTCGTGCAGCGGCGCCCCGCTGCAGATTCCCGTCACCGACCGCTGGCTCGGTCGGGTGTCGAACGGACGTGGCGTCCCGATCGACGGCGGCCCACCGGTGATGGGTTCGCAGCGCCGGGCGGTGGCGGGCACGCCGATCAACCCCGAGCGCCGCGACGTGCCCCGCGACGCCGTGCTCACCGGGGTCTCCGCGATCGACGGACTCGCCACGCTCGTCCGGGGCCAGAAACTGCCGATCTTCTCGATCGGTGGCCTCCCCCACCTGGAGCTGGCGATTCAGATCGCGGCGAACGCGATCGTCGAGGGCGCCGAGTTCCGGGTGGTCTTCGCCGGGATGGGGATCACGAACGCGGACGCAGACCTCATCCGTGACGGCCTCGACGAACGCGTCCGCGCCGGGCATGCGTCGCTGTTCCTGAACACGGCCGACGACCCGGTGATCGAACGCCTGCTCACGCCGCGCCTGGCGTTGACCGTCGCCGAGCACCTCGCGTTCGATCTGGGCCAGCACGTGCTGGTGATCCTCACCGACATGACCTCCTACTGCGACGCGGTTCGCCAGCTGTCGGCATCACGCGGCGAGGTGCCGAGCCGCCGCGGTTACCCCGGTTACCTGTTCAGCGATCTGGCCAGCCTGTACGAGCGGTGCGGGCGCATCCTCGACCGTGCCGGATCGATCACCGAGGTCCCGGTGCTGACCATGCCGGCGGGCGACATCACGCACCCGGTTCCGGACCTCACCGGCTACATCACCGAAGGACAGATCGTGCTCTCGTCCGATCTCGCCGCACGCGGCGTCTTCCCACCGGTCGACGCGCTGGGTTCGCTCTCGCGGCTGATGCGACGCGGTGCGGGTCCGGGCCACACTCGCGACGACCATCTCGACATCTCGGCGCAGGTGCTGTCGCTGCTCGCCCGGGCACGCCAGGCCGAGGAGTTGGGAGCCCTGATCGGCGTCGACGTGCTCTCGATCACCGAGCAGCGATATCTCGAGTTCGCCCACCGGTTCGAGCTCGACTTCGTCGCGCAGGATCCCCACGAGGCGCGCACACTCGACGACACCCTCGACCGCGCCTGGAGAACCGCCGCGGTCATGCCCGTGCGCGAGCTGACGATGGTGACCGAGCAGGAGATCGATGCACACCTCACCACGGGCGATGAGCCACCGGCCGACCCGTCGAACCGCCAGGCCGAGACATGACGACACACAGCACCACCAGTCGGGCGGCTCGGCTCCGCCTGATGGGCCGGCTCGATCTCGCCCGCCACGCCTCCGAGCTGCTGCACGGCAAGGAGCAGGCGCTCCAGCGAGAGCGGGTCCGCCTCGAGGGCCATGCCGAACGCGCCAACCGCGAGTGGACCGAGACGAGCGAACAGGCGGCGGCATGGTTGCAGCGGGCCCGCTGCCTCGGAGCGAGCGACGAACTCGCCGAGCTGTCCGAGCAGGGTCCCCGACCCGCTGCAGTGACGATCGAGTGGCAGACGTCGATGGGGATCACGTACCCGGGTGACGTCGAGTGCCTGCCGGCCCCCCAACCCGGTCTCTCGTCGACGGCGGCCCTACAACCCGCCATGGATGCCTACCACCGGGCACTCGAGCGCGCCGCGACCCACGCGTCGACGAGCGCCGCGTTGGCCAGGCTCGACGCGGAGCTCGCGACGACGCGACGTCGCCGGCGGGCCATCGCCGACCGGCTCATCCCCGCGCTCGAGGGCGACCTCGTCGACCTCGAACTGCATCTCGACGAACAGGACCGGGAAGAAGCGCTCCGCGTCCATCTCGCCCGAGAGCAGCGCGAGCACGCACGAAGCAGGAGGAAGTGACCATGATGAACAGGATCCTCGTCGCGGTCGACGACTCGCCGCCGTCGCTCGCCGCCGCCGGCTACGCGATCGATCTGGTGTGCTCGCATCCGGCCGAGCTGCGGTTCGCGATGGCCCTCGAGCCGGGCCGGGACGCGGACGCTGTGTTGCACCACGTCCACCATCTCGCCGCGAAGGCCGGCCTCGTCACCACCACCGCGACGTGCAACGGGGCACCCCCCTTCGACGCGCTGCTCGCCGAGGCCCGCCGGTGGAACGCCGATCTGATCGTGATGGGCCGCTCCGACATGCGTCGGCCGGGCCGGCGGTACGTCGGCAGTCAGACCGAGCACGTGCTCGAGTTCACCGAGATCCCGGTGCTGGTCGTCCCCGTCGCCGACACGTCGGGTTCCGGCCGGCCGCACACATCAGCAGCCGATCACCGGACGTCCTGATTCAGTGCGGTGGTACCGCTCGATCGTTCACGTGGTGACCGTCGACGTGGCGCCGCAAGGCGTCAGTTGCCGGGAGGACTGCCCTCGAGCTCGTCCATCAGGGAGACGATCTCCTTGACGGTCGCCGACGCGTCGGGCAGGTGTGCGAGAAGCGCCGCCGTGGCCTGTCGCAGGAGCGTGCATCCACTGGCGGTGAGCTCCACTTGTACACCTCGATGGTCGGTGTCGATCGCACCGTAGGACCGGCGGACCAGGCCGGCAGCCTCCATGCGGTCGAGGAGTTTCGTGGTCCCGCCGCTCGTGAGACCCACCACCTCGGAGATCGCTCCGGGGCGGGTGGGTCCGTCGAGATCGAGGAGGCACAGCACCAGAATCGGAGCGTTCGTGACGAAATCCGGTTGATTCGTGGCCGCGACCAGCGATTCGGACACCGCCGAACCGAAACGCGCCAACTGCAGCAGCATTCGCTCGGCATTCTCATGACGGGCTTCGGACATTGACGGCGACGGTACCGCATCCGCGCCCATCAGTGGAACCGAGTGGCGAGAAGCGCCGTCCCGGGCGTGGTCATCCTGATCTGCAGGGCGTTCTCGACGAGCTGCTCAGTGGGCGAAGAACTCGTCGCTGCGCTCGCTCCCGAAGAGGATCCACAGGATGATCAGACCGAACACCGTCGAGAACGCAGCCGACAGCTGCTGCTCACCGTGCAGCGCGAACACACCCCAGATCCCACCAGCAACGTGGAACATCATCACGATGCCGAACAGCCACCGCACGATGTTGCTCCCGTTGCGCAGTGCCAGCGACAGCAGAATGATGACGACACCGACGAGCATGATGCCGATTCCGGTGCCGAGCAGTGTGCTCTCGGTCATTCCGGATTCGTTGATGAGGTTCTCGTCGCTCTTGTCGAGCACGAGGACCAACCCGACGGCCGTTACGATCTCATCGCGGCCGATCGAATCGTGCCGCTCGACGACACGTCGGTGCAGGAACCTCGCGACAACTACCCCGCCGAGCTGGTCGAGCAGTCGACGACGAACGGCGACGTTCGACGAGCTCGTTCTCGGCACCGGCCGCACGGCCGGCGGGTTGCGCAACATCCTGCAGACCGACGTGACTCGGGCCAGCGGACCTCTGTTCGGCAATGATCCAGGGTGCGACTTGTACACACAGGCGAGCTTCGCCGAGTCGTGGTTCCCCGACGGCACGGTGGTCGGGACCGATGTCGACTTCTTCGTCCTCCCGGGGACCGATCCGAATGCACCCACGCCGCTGGTTGCCGGCGGCGACAGCCTCGTGCAGTTCAGCGACGATCCGGATGTGAGTCGCCTGATGGCGTATCTGATCTCACCCGAGCGGATCAGAGGTCTGGGCCGAGCGCGGCGGCTTCTACAGCGGCTCGACCACGGTCGATCTCGACACCGATTACACCGACACCGATCGCCGCTTCGCCGAACTGTTCCGAGACGGGCGTGACGTCCGCTTCGACGCATCCGACCTCATGCCGTCGGAGATCGGTTCGGGTCTCTTCTGGCGTGAGATCACGCGCTGGATCGCCGGGACCACCACGCTCGACGAGTTCGTCGCCATCATGGACGCTGCGTACGCCGATGCCGATGCCGATCCGTCCTGAGCGGCATCCGACGACGAAAGGACGCGACGGACAGCGGAACGGGTCGCTCAGTCGGCGACGACCGCTGTCTCGTGATCGGCGTCGTCGGCTTCGCTGAGTCCGAGCGCGTCGAGCATGTCGTTCATGTGGTGGAACAGGATGCGTTTGCCCTCGACCTTGTACTCGTGGCCGGTGGACGAATCGGTGATCACGGCGGTGCGCACCGTCATCTTCTGGTGCATCTCCACACTGAGATTGGCCCGCTGCAAGGTGTCGATGAGGATGAGATGCTTGGCGAGGATGATGCCCTTCGCGTTGTTCGACGTCATCAGGTAGAGCTTGTCGGGGGAAGCGGCGAGCACGATCACCGGCGGCAGCTCGCCCGACGTCGCCGCGTAACTGCCAGCCGTGTAGCCGGCTACGGCGCCGACCGCCTGGGCCGTGTCGCCACCCGCCGCGTCACCGAGCACGGAACCGGCAGCGGCGCCGGCGGCGACCTTCCAGGTCATTCCCTTGGGCTGGAAGTCGCCGGCAACAGTGATCGATTCGTCGCCGGTTGCCTCGCGGGCCAGCGTGATGAGCTTCTGCTTGAGATCCATCCGCCGGAGGCTATCACTTCACTGCGAAGAGACTTTCGGGGCGAGGTGCACACGATAGGCTCGCCGCTCCGCACCGTGTTACGGACCTGTGGAGGGATGATGAATCGAGTGAGTGGACGTCGGGTTGCGTTCGTGATGGCGGCCGGGCTGATTGCGGTTGCGGGTTGTAGCAGCGACGATGACGCTGCATCGACGCCGAGCGAGGTGTCGGAAACGACGGTCGCATCCGAGGTGACCGAGCCGCCGGCGGAAACGACAGTTCCCGACGTCACGACCGATGTGACGACGGCGCCCGACGGCGACTTCGATCCGTATGCGCAGACGTTGGAGTGGGTCGAGTGTGAACTGGGGGAATGCGCGACCGCCACGGTGCCGATCGACTACGACGACCCGTCGGCGGGTGACACGTTCATCGAGTTGGTCCGTATACCGGCCTCTGGCGAGGCTCAGGGCACGCTGTTCGTCAACCCAGGGGGACCGGGCGAGTCCGGGGTCGACTTCGCCCCCGGCTGGGCATTGCTCGTGGGACCCGAGGTGACGGCCGCCTACGACGTGGTCGGGTTCGACCCGCGTGGGGTTGGTGCCAGCGATCCGTTGGAGTGCCTCGACACCGCAGCGCTCGACGAGTTCATCGCCTTCGATCCGACGCCCGAGACGCCCGAGGAGATCGACGAGTGGGCAACGCTGCTCGCCGGGATGGGCGAGGGGTGCGAGCAGGACGCCGGAGCCCTTGCGTCGCATGTGACCACGGTGGAGACGGCTCGGGATCTCGACGTGCTGCGCGCAGTGGTGGGCGATGATCAGCTCAACTACTACGGCGCGTCGTATGGCACCTATCTGGGTGCGACGTACGCCGCCTTGTTCCCCGACAACGTCGGCCGGCTCGTCCTCGACGGTGCGGTCGACCCTGAAATGCCCTTCTCGGAGCTCTTCCTGGGTTACGCACGAGGGTTCGAGGTCGCCCTGGCAAGCTACGCCGACAACTGCGTCGCGGATGGAGCGTGCCCGCTCGGGTCGACGCCGGACGAAGTGATCGCATCCGTGCAAGACCTGTTCGCCCAGGTCGATGAGGAGCCGCTACTGACCAGCGACCCGGACCGGCCGATCACCCAGGGACTCGCGTACTGGGGTGTCGTCACCGGTTTGTCATCCGCCGAGGAAGGTTGGCCGCTTCTCACCGAGGCGGTCCTCAGTGCGCAGAACGGCGACGGAGATTTGCTGCTGCTCCTGGCCGACGTCGCGACCGGCCGAGACGAGGAGGGATATTCGTCGAACCTGTTCATGGCCCAGACGGCGATCGACTGTCTTGACACCCAGATCAGGCCAGAGGGCGACGAGGTGAACATCGACGAGTTCGTCGAGGCGTCGCCGACATTCGGGGCGATTGTCGGTGGCTTCGCTGCGTATGGATGCGACACGTGGCCGCTCGAGACCGCGCTGCAGGCCCCCGACTACAGCGCACCGGGCGCTGCGCCGATCGTCGTCCTCGGCACGACGAGAGACCCGAACACCCCATACGCGTGGGCGCAACGACTCGCCGAGATCATCGACTCCGGCGTGCTGCTCACCCGTGATGGCGACGGTCACACCGGCTACCTGAAAGGGAACGCCTGCATCGACCAGACCATCAACGAGTACCTCGTCAACGGCGCCGTTCCCGACGACGGAACAACCTGCTAGCCCAGCCGCCAGCGAGGATCGCGGTCGTGGCTCATCGCAGCAGTGTGCGTCCGCGAGCGGTCAACTCCACCTGGACGCATCGATGTCGCGGTCGATCGCGCCGTAGGTCCGGTGGAGCAGGCCGCCGGCGGAATCGAGCGGCGAGAAGGGCCCCATTGGTCTGGTCGCGACGCGACTGACTTCACCGGCGGTCAGCCCGCCGATGAAGTCGGACACGATGTATCGGCTCAGTGAGTGAAGAACTCGTCGGTGCGCGACTTCGCCGACGACGCCGTCGACATCGCTGCCGGACTCGGCGACGAGGTCGACGTGCTCGGGCTCTCGATGGGCGGCGTCCTCGCCCTCTGGACCGGGGAGTTCCGCGACGACGTCGACCGGGTGGTGGCCGTCGCTCCGGCCGTGTCGATTCCGCGAGTGCCACACTTCCTCACCACGGCGTTCGTCAACGTCGGGAACCGGCTGCCGAACTTCTCGCTGAGTTCGCCCGGCGTCAAGCTCGACCATGCCTACGCCGGCGAGTCGACCGGCGCGTTGGCGGCGATGTTCCTCCTCGCACGAGCTGTCGGCAACGAGATCCCCGGGAGCACCGCAGCCGCCCGTGAGGTCACCGTCGTCCTCAACCCGGACGACGACCAGGTCGACAACGGTCAGGTGAAAGACCTCGTCGGCCGGTGGAGCGACGCGGACGGCACCGTCGACGTCGTCGAGTTCCCGGCCGCTGGGCTCCCACACGATGTGATCGACCCCGGTCAACCCGCCGCCGACGTCGACACGGTGTATCCGATCCTGCTCGAGCTGCTCGCCGGGGACCAACCCGCATCGTGAGTGCTTGCCGAGAACCGAACCGCGCCTGCCGGCCACGCCGCTTCGTATGGGAGGATCCCACTCCATGACCGTCGTGTTGTGGTTCTTCGTCGTTGCGCTCGGTTGGTGGCTGATCACGGTCGTTGCCGGTCGGCTGCTCGGTGCCCGACGCGGCTGGCTGGCCCTCGCTCTCGCAGGAATCGCCGGGTTCGCCCTCGCGCTCGTGACCGCCGGCGAGTTGACCAACTGGGAATGGCGAACGCTCGACATGGTGCTCGTCACCTTGGCGCTCGCTCTGCTCCTCACGATGGCGTTCGCGCTGGCGATCGACCTCGCGGCGCCGGTCGGCTCGCTGGCACACGACGGCGCGGCGGGCCTCGTGACGATCCGCAACCCGGTTCAGGCATCCCGCTCGAAGATTGCGCCGTTCCGCCGATACCGCCAGGTTCTTGCCATCGCTCGACACGAAGGTGTGCTCGCCCGTACGGTGACCCACGACGAACTGCCCGCCGGCGTGCGACGCACCTTGGAGTCCGCCGGTGGCATCTTCGTCAAGCTCGGACAGGTCGCCTCGACGAGGACCGACGTGCTCCCGGTCGCATGGTGTGACGAGTTGTCGTTGCTGCGCAGCGCGGCCGAACCGCAACCCGAGGCAGTGATACGTCCTCACATCATCGAGCAGCTCGGCGGCCCACCCGAGGAGTACTTCGCCTCCTTCGACTGGACCCCACTCGCGAGCGCATCGATCGCGCAGGTGTACCGAGCGACGCTCAAGTCCGGCGACGACGTGGTCGTCAAGGTCCAGCGGACCGGGCTCGACGAAACGATCGCCACCGATCGCGCGGCGATCATGCAGCTCGCCGGACTCATCCAGCGACGCACTCCGCTCGGGTTGTCGGTCCAGCCGGCCGACCTCGCCCAGGAATTCATCGAGAGCATCGAGGAGGAGCTCGACTTCCGGGTCGAGGCGAACAATGCGCTCGAACTGAGTACCGGGCTCGCCGACGTCGATGGCATCCGGGTGCCGATCGTTCATCGGGATCTGTCGACCGCAAAAGTCCTGACGGAGGAGTACGTCGCGGCGCCGAGCATCGTCGACGACGACGCCCTCGCCGCCCTCGGCGTCGACCGTGCAGTGCTCGCGAACCGGCTCATCGAGGCCTTTCTGCACCAGATCTTCGACATCGGTGTCTTCCACGCCGACCCCCACCCCGGCAACATCCTCATCGAACCCGACGGCACCATCGTCTTGATCGATCTCGGAGCGGTTGGCAGGATCGGCCCGGGGCACCGGGCGGCCGTGCTCGACCTCCTCGCCGCTGCGGCAGTCGGTGATGCCGTCGGTCTGCGTCAGGCGCTGGAGCGAATCGCACTGTTCGATCGGCGTCTCGACACGAGAGTGCTCGATGCTGCGCTGGAGACATTCCTCGGTCGCCACATGAGTACCGGGGGCGGGATCACGGCGGCGGCCTTCGAGGACCTGGCGTCGCTGATCGGCGACTTCGGCATCCGCTTGCCGGCTTGGTTCGGAACCCTGACGCGCACCATGGTGTCGCTGGAGGGGACGCTGACGACGATCGATCCGGAGTTCTCGCTGGTCGACGCTGCTCGCCGGCACGCCGAACAGGGCATCGGACACCCGACGGTCAGTGGGCTCAAGGACTCGGTCGAACAGGAGCTGCTCCAACAGCTCCCGCGTCTCCGCCGCGTGCCCGAACGAGTCGACGAGCTGTTCGGGCAGCTGTTGGCCGGACAGTTGTCAGCGAGTGTTTCGGTCCTGTCGGATGAGCGTGATGTCCGGCTGATCACGCGGCTCGTCGACCGCCTGGTGCTCGCGATCATCGCCGCGGCGACCGGCGTCGGGGCGACGATTCTGCTCGGTGTCGAGATCGGACCCACGCTCGGTGGCTCGGTCTCGATCAACGAAGTGCTCGGTTACTTCGGCATCGTCGCCGCCTCGATCCTGGCGCTCCGCGTGGTCGCGGGGATCATCCGGGACGGAGTCGTCTAGCGCACGCTCATCGGCGGCAGCGGCTCAGAGATACTCGTGGCGTTCCAGCCAGTGGAAGCACAGCCAACCCGGCAGGATCGGGATCCAGAAGGTGAACAGCCGGTACAGGAACACCGCCGGGACGGCGACCGTGTTGTCGAGGCCGGCGGCGACCAGCCCGGCGATCAACGCCGCCTCGACCGCGCCGAGTCCGCCGGGAGTGGGAGCGGCCTGCGCGACCGCCGAGCCGACGAGGAACACCGCGCCGACAGTGGCAAACGCGAGTCCTCCACCGAATGCCTCGATGCTGAAGTACAGCGTGGTGAGGTAGGCGAACGTGACGAGCATCGAGCCACCGAGCAGCAGCGCCACCTTGCCAGGCCGCCGCAACACGGTGCTCACACCGTCGAAGGCCTGCCGGAGGATTGGAACGAGCTTCTCGCGGAGCATCCGTCGGGTGCTCGGGATGGCGAGGGAGATCAACATGAGAACGACCACGATGGCGATCCCGATCAGGAAGTACTTCGGGTCGGGCAGCCGGAAGCTCCCGAAGGCATCGCGTCCGGCCCACACGATGAAGACCCCGATGAGCGTCACGTGGCCGATCAGACCGCCGACGGTGTTGAGCCCGATGCCCGAGGCGGCGACGGCCTTCTCGACGCCCTGCTTCTGGAGGAACCGCATGTTGAGTGCCATCCCGCCGAGGCCGGCCGGCGCGAGCTTGCTGGCGAACGACGACCCGAACGAGGCAGTCACCAGTGGACCGGCGGGCAGCCGCTCCGGAATGGAGCCGGCCAGGCTCATCGACGCGGCGATGTAGGTCATGGCCGAGGCGAGGACGATCACCGGGGTCCACGCCCAGTTGGCATCCTTGACCTGGGTGGCGATACCCGGAATGTCGGCGAACTGCGGGAAGAGGAAGTACGTCGCGAGCACGAGTGCGACCACCATGACGATGGTGTTGCGGCTCGCCCGTTCGAGTTGGGCGTACTCGACGGTCTCGACGTGACACCGCTCGATGACCTCGTCGCGGAGCTCCTCGAGCAGGCCTGGGTGCTCCTTCAAGGCGGTCTGGGTCGCGCCACTGAGCGCCTTGGTCTGCAGGCGCGGGAGCGCCTCGCCGACCGCCTCGGCGCCGATCGTGTCGATGGCGGAGACGACCGCGCGTTCGGCGCCGACCACCACCGCCAGCGAGCACAGCAGCTGGGCGACGTCGGCGTCGAGGATCTCGTCGGGAACAGCGATCTCCGAGAACCCGAAGTCGATCATCGACGGCACCCCATCGGCACCGACGAACACGTTCGCCCGGCGAAGGTCACGGTGGGCGATCCGATGTCGGCGCAGCACACCGACCTGGGCCCAGATCTGATCCATCAGCTCGTCGGTCACCGCATCGTCGTCGAGACCGTCGAGCGAGACACCGTCGATCATGTCGTAGGCCAGCAGCATCGAGTCGGTGCCGACATCGACGACGCCACGAAGTCGGGGCGTACGGACACCCACGTCGCGCGCGAGGAGTGCGATCAACGCCTCGTGCTCGATCGTTCGTCGCAGCGAGGAGAACGGTCGGTCGTCGCCGACGTTCTTCAGCCGGAAGAACCGGTAGACCCGGAACATCAGGTCGGCTGCGCGCTCTTGCGGCCCGAGCACCTTGACGAAGAGACCGGTGCCGTCGTCGAGGGTGGCGAAGTAGGGGGTGGAGCCGCGGGCGTCGACCTTGGCCTGGCGGACCCCCGACGTGTGCAAACCGGCGTCGGCGAGGGCAAAACCGATGGCGTCGAGCGTCGGCCGGCGGTCGGGACGACCGAACGCCAGCAGCACGAGCGTGCCGACCACCGCTCCGAGCGGGAGCGCCACGAACGCATCGGCGGGGAGTCTGACCGACACGACCACGGTGACGAACGTGTACAGCGTCATCAGCCCGATCCCGAATCGCCGCCAACGGCGAGACACGAACGGGGCGACGGCGATGAAGGACGCCGACATCGCAGCCAGACCGGGCGCTGCGGAGACCACATCGGTACCGAACCCGGCGCGTACGGCCAGCTCGTTCAACACCATCTCCGACGCATCCCGGTCGATGAACTGCTGCAGCAGCGTCATCAGGAGCGATGCAACCAACGAGGAGAGGAAGATGTAGCCGAAGAGCCGGTACCGCTTGGTGATCAGGGGCAACAGGTAGAGGCTGATCAGGACGACGCCGCCGAGGAACTGGATGAAGCCGTTCAGGACTCGTTCGATGGTCGAGCTCACGAAGCCGAGGAGCCCGATCAGGTCCTCTTCGAACCCCACGACGGAGTCCTGGGCCCAACGGGTCAACGCTGCGACGACCAGGGTCACGATGCCGAAGACGATCAGTCGAAGGACGTCCTCGGGGGAACGGGTGTAGCGCCGCGTGCCCTCCTCGTGCGATCCCGCGCCAGTGATGTCCGAGATGATCGAGTGCGTCCGGTCGGACGCGATCGCTGAAATGGAACTCATGGGTGACGGATCTTCCTGTCGTGCTGCGCTGGAGTCGTTCGGTGGCGAGGCGACCATTGTTGCGCAGATTGCTTCCACGAACAGTCATCAATGTGCTCAACTGCTTCGGTGATCCCCGCCCAACTGACCGTGCGCCCGCGACTCGGTGGGTTCCGGCACCCGTTTCTCGTCGTCGGGGCCGCACTGATCGGCCTCGCAACGTCGTACCTCGTGGCGATCCGGACGCCGGTGCCGAGCTGGGAACTCAGCCTCACCGAGTGGATCAACGACGCGCCCGACAACGTCGCCACCGTGCTGTATCCGATCATGCAGTTCGGAACGCTGGCTGGCCCGCTGCTCGTGGCGATCGCGATCGCAATCTTCAGACGTGACTGGTTGCTGAGTGCCGCCACGATGATCGTCGGTCTCGTGACGTGGTTCGCCGCCAAGGGGGTGAAGCGACTGGTCGAGCGGGATCGCCCAGCCAGCTACATGACCGAGATCGTCATCCGCGAGGGTGACGGAACCGGACTGGGCTACGTGTCGGGGCACAGCGCCGTTGCCGCAGCGACCGCCGTCATGGCGATGGCGGCCCTGCCCCCACGCTGGCGCCCGCTGATGGTCGTCGTGGCGTTCCTCGTGGGGCTCGCACGCGTGGTGCACGGCGTGCACCTACCCGCCGACCTCGTCGGTGGATGGAGCCTCGGCGTGCTCATCGCCATGGGTGCGCTGTGGGGCGTCGATCGCATCGGAGGCACCGACTCGCCGTCCGTGGAGCCGGTATGACGACACCGACCACCGATGATCGCCGTCTCTGGCTGATCGCCTTCGCGATCGCCGTCACCATCGCACTCGTCGCCGGGCTCGTCGCGTCGACCGGCGAGGTCCCGGGCTGGGAGCAGTCGATCTTCCATGCGATCAACGGTCTTCCCGACTGGCTCGAGCAGCCGATGTGGGTGTTCCAACTGGCCGGCCTGTTGCTCGTGCCGCTCGTGGTCGCCGTGATCGCCGCAGCCTTCAAGCAGTGGTGGCTCGCGATCGCGCTGGTGGTGTTCATTCCGCTGAAGCTGCTGGTCGAGAAGGGTGTCGTGAAGCAGCTCGTCGAACGAGAGCGTCCGGGCACCACCATCTGCGGCTACGACGCCGCCGACCCCGAGGCATTCGACGTCTCGTGTGGCCAGTTCCGCGGTGACGTGCCGCTCGAAGGGCTCTCGTTCGTGTCGGGTCACGCCATCATCGCGTGGGGTGTCGCGGCGCTGCTGTGGGTGGTGCTCCCCGGGCGCTGGCGATGGGTGCCGGTCGGCATCGCCGCGCTCAACGCCATCGCCCGGGTGTACCTCGGAGCCCACAACCCGCTCGACGTCGTCGGCGGCGGTGCGATCGGTGTCGCCATCGCGGCGCTCCTGATCCTGGCCGTCGAGCTGATCCAGCGCCGTCGTTCGGCCGACGGATAGCGTTGCGCCGTGCCGGACCGCGCCGATCCCCACGACGAGGTGCTCCAACCTCAACCCGACGCGGTACCCGAACCGACGGCGCCTGATCCCGCGGCGAACCGGCTCACCCCGATCGGCACGTTCACCGCCTGGCTTCGCGAGGCGGTCAAGCGTGAGCCGTCGGAGGAGGAACACGACGCGATCGACGAGTTGATCCCCCAGGGCGGGCCCGAGTTCGTCGAGTACGTCGTCAGGTTCAGCCTGCTCATCGTGATGTCGGCGGCCATCGCTGCCTTCGGCCTGCTGGCCGACTCGGCCGCCGTCGTCATCGGCGCGATGCTCGTCGCACCCCTGATGACGCCGATCACCGCAGCGGCCGCGGCGACCGTGACCGCACGGAACTCCCGGTTGTGGCGAGCTCTGGCCATCGTCGCCTGGGGAACGATGCTCGCGATCGCCGTCGGGTGGGTCATCTCGCTCATCGCCGGTGGCAGCGTCGTCGATCCGCGGGAGATCCCGGGCGAAGTGCGCGCACGAACGTTCCCGACGCTGCTCGACCTCGGTGTCGCAATCGCTGCCGGCGCGGCCGCGGGCTACATCCTCCCCCGGCGCTCGACGTCGGGCGCGCTGCCGGGCGTGGGTATCGCCGTGGCCCTCGTGCCGCCACTGGCAACCGTGGGTATCACTGCGCAGCTCGGTCTCAGCACCGACGCTCGCAACGCGTTCCTCCTGTTCGTCACGAACCTGGCTGCGATCATCTTCTCGGCCGGTGCCGCGCTCGCGCTGACCGGTTTCCGCCCCAACCAGTTCGAGGGCACGCGGGCCCTTCGGGCACGCATGGTCATCACGTTGTTGACGGTCGCCGTGGTCGCGATTCCGCTCACGTTCCACACTCGAACCACCCTCGAGGACCTGCGGCTTCGTCGAGCGGTGAGCGACGCCGTCACCGCGTGGGACAGCGAGGTCCGCATCGTCGAACTCGACGCCGACGCCTACGACAACCGGGCGCGCGTGGAGTTGCTGATCGTCGGACGGGGAGACCCGCTCCCAGCATGGCAACTCGCCGAGGAGATTCAGGACCGCTTCGACGCGGCGGTCGACCTGCGGCTGCTGTACCAACGCGACGAGCTGTACACGGTGAGTGTGCGATGAGACGGGCGCTGCTGGCGGCGGCCTGCCTGATCGCCGTTGGCTGTTCGGGCGGGAACGACGACGCCACGGACCGCGTCATCGACATCTTCGGGCCGTATCGGACCGGCGAAGCCGACGACTTCGTGGCGGCGCTGCCGCAGTTCGAACTCGACACCGGTATCCGGGTGCGCTACACGGGCAGCGCCGACTTCGTCCGCGATCTGAACCAGCGCGTCGAGAGCGGTGTCTCGGCTCCCGACATCGCCATCGTCCCGCAGCCGGGACTCGTCGACGAACTCGCCGGCGACGGCCGGCTCGTGGCGTTCGACGATGCGACCACCGCAGTCGTGCGAGAGAACTACCCGGCCGACCTGATCGACAGCGCAGCCGGCGCGAGCCTCTACGCGGCACCGTTTCGAGCGTCGATCAAGTCGCTCGTGTGGTACCGGCCGTCGATGTTCGAGGAGCAGGGTTGGGAAGTGCCGAGCACCCTGGACGAGCTGTCCGAGCTGGTCGAGCAGATCGAAGCGGACGACGGGGCGATCGCGCCATGGTGCTTCGCCATGGAATCCGGTTCGGCGACCGGCTGGGCCGCCACGGACTGGGTCGAGGATCTCGTGCTGCGCCAGGCCGGTCCCGACGTGTACGACGAATGGGCGGCGGGCGATCGCGGCTTCGACGATCCCGCGATCCGCACGGCGTTGACGACGTTCGACGAACTCGTGATCAGCGAGGGACGAACCGCCGGTGGGCTGCGGAACATCCTCCAGACAGAGGTCAGCCGCGCGGGGGAGCCGTTGTTCGCCGATGAGCCGGGATGTGCCATGTACAAGCAGGCCAGCTTCGCCGAGTCGTGGTTCCCCGACGGGACGGCGGTCGGCGACGACGTCGACTTCTTCGTCCTGCCCGGCACCGATGGCGACGAGCCGGCTCCACTCGTCGCCGCGGGCGACAGCCTCGTTCAGTTCAGCGACGATCCCGAGGTCCATCGCCTGATGGCCCATCTCGTGTCGCCGGACGGCTCGCGCCGGTGGGCCGGCCGAGGCGGGTTCTACAGCGCGTTGACCACCGTCGATCTCGACACCTACTACACCGACACCGACCGACAGTTCGCCGAGCTGTTCCGTGACGGACGCGAGGCGCGGTTCGACGCGTCCGACGTCATGCCCTCGAGCATCGGATCGGATCTGCTGTGGCGCGAGATCACGTCGTGGATCTCCGGCACGACGACACTCGACGAGTTCGTCGCCATCATGGACGCCGCATACGCCGACGCCGACGCCGACCAATCTTGATCCGCTCTCGCGAGGGCCGTCAGAGGAGCAGGTCCAGTCGGCGACGACCGCTGTCTCGTGATCGGCGTCGTCGGCTTCGCTGAGACCGAGCGCGTCGAGCATGTCGTTCATGTGGTGGAAGAGGATGCGCTTGCCCTCGACCCTGTACTCGTGACCGTTCGAAGCGTCGGTGATCACGGCGGTACGCACCGTCATCTTCTGGTGCATCTCGACGCTCAGAGTGGCGCGGTCCAAGGTGTCGATCAGGATGAGATGCTTGGCACGATCGACAGCACGGCGAGCAGTGCACCGAACGCGGGCACGAGTGCGATCATGGCCAGCACGAGCGAGACGTCTCCCGGCCACGACGGCGGATCGGTGAACCAGTTGACGACGCCGACCAGTGCGGGCACCGCCGCACATGCCATGAACGCCAACAGCGACCAGACGCCCACCGACATCGGCGTCTCCGGCTTGATCACGCTCAGCATGTGGAACACCCGCCACGGATCGCCCAGATCGAGGGCGAGCACTGCGAGGTCGAGCGCCACGAGCGCGACAGCCAACGGCCAGCCCACGTCGACGACCCACTGGGCGTCGTCACCGACGACGAGGCGAACGAGCCTGACGACGATGAACGTCCCGACGCCGAGGTTGTTCGGCGTGATGTCGGCCGTTGCCGTCGCTCCTCGCCACGGCGATGCGTGGGCGCCGACCTGGTCCTCGTAGCCGGCGCGAAGCGCGGAGGCGGTTCGTGCGCCCATCAGCGCCGTGGTGCTCTCGAACGATGCACGCCGAAGGGCAGCTCCGGCACCAGCGGATGCAGCGAGCAGTCGTTACTGGGCCTCTAGCGCAACGCGTCGTACAGGTCGGTGATCGCCTGCTCCATGTCGCTCTGCTCGGCGCAGTCGAACCTCTCGAACCGAGTTTCAGCATTCGAGAGGCAATCGTTCCAGGTGTCCCACGCTGACGAGATCATGATCAAGTACGGGGAGATGTCATCGCCAGGGATCTCACCCGCCAACTCGTAGAGATTCTGATAGCGGGTGAAGGTCGCCTGCGCCGTCGAGCACTCGGAGCTCGTACAGTTCGCGTTGGACTCGACCGCGTCCAGGAACTCGTTCACCTGCTGACTGCGTTGCAGTTCGTCGACGACCTCAGGTGCGGTGGTCGTGGGCGCATCCGCCGCCGCAGGGGCGTCGGATTCGATTGGAGCATCCGTGCCCGGTACAGCTTCATCACTCCCGCCGGTGCAGGCCACGAGTGCAAACGTTGCCATGAGCACGGCGACCGCTGTGGTCTTCTTCGTGGCCACGACGCTCCTTCCGACAGATCGATCACACCACCCAACCAAAACGGTGGTGCATGGTGTGCTCCGTTCCCAGGTCGGGGTGGAGCGGGCCGATGACCCGCTCCACCCCTCCAGGGCATCAGGGTGTGACAGCGACCAGATCGAGGATGATGTCGGTCGGAGCGCTGGTGTACACACAGATCGGCGAGGTCGTCTTCACCATCGAGAGGTTCGCAATGTCCGCGCCTGCCTGGTAGTTCAGGACGCTGGCATTGGGCTGCGGATCTGCGCAGTTCCACACGGTGAGGAACCCGTCCGCTGTCGACTCGGTCGAGGTGACGTTCGCCGCGGCCATCGGCGACTCCACGAACGCCGGGATCGAGGTGGGGTCGAAGCGGGTGATCGAGCCGGCGGTCGGCGTCGCACCCGAGCGGGTGTCGAGCAGGCGGGCCTTGTCGAGCGCAACCGATTCGGTGAAGTGCCCCTGCAGGTCGACGAGCACGTCGGTCTGCGCCGACGTGGTCACACAGATGTCACCGTTGCCGACGATCGTGAGGTTCGCGATCGCCGTGCCGGTCGTGAAGTTCAACGTGCTGATCGCAGGCAGCCCGTCGTCGCAGCTGTAGGCCGAGAGGAACCCGGGGCCTGCGGCGTTGACCGACGTCACCGAGATCGCCAGGGCTTCGCCACTCCGGAAACCCGAATCGCCGAGCGGGTCGACCCGCAGCGTCGCGTTGGCGGCGAGCGGGCTGGCCCCACGGGTGTCCGCGAGGCGAACCGGGTTGCGGGGGACGTACGAACCGTCGCTTGACGTGTAGCCACTCACGTCGACGATCACATCGGTGGTGGCGCTGCTGTACACGCACACCTGGCCCTCGGCGCTGACGGGCGCGTAGGCCAGCGCTGCACGGTCCTCACCGGGCAGGTAGTTGAGGTTGCTGGCGTTGGGGAGCGGGGCGTCGCACTCGTAGACGGTGAGGAAGCCTGCTTCTGCGGCTCGGGTGGCGGTGACGTTCACGACGGCCACCGGCGAATCAGCCGGGATGACCGAGCGCACCGGAATGGCCACGGTGCTGCCGCCCTGCAGTGGGCCGGAGCCGTCCCAGTCAGCGAGCTGCGCACCGCCCACGCTGGTGCGGGTGTCGAGCACCCGGGTCGGCGTCATCGGCATGAACGCGTGCGCCGGCGTCGGCGGCTCGACGGGCGGATCGACCGGATCGACCGGATCGACCGGATCGACCGGATCGACCGGATCGACCGGCGGATCGACCGGCGGTGGATCGACCGGCGGTGGATCGACCGGTGGCTCCTCCGAGTCGAGCGGGGTCACTTCAGGCGACGGCGCTGAACTCGGGCTGACACCCGCAACGTTCGTGGCGGTGACGGTGAACGTGTACGGCGTGCCGTTCGTCAACCCGGGCACCGTGCACGACAGCTCCCCGGCGGTCGAACAGGTCGCCCCATCCGGCGACGACGTCACCGTGTAGCCCGTGATCGCCGAACCACCATCAGAGGTCGGGGCCGTCCACGACACCTCCACCTGAGTGTTGCCGGCAACACCCGACACACCGGAAGGAGCCGACGGCACTTCGATGAAGTCCGGGACTTCTTGGTTGGAGCTGAGCGACGGCGTGATGCGGATCGTGAACTTGTCGAACGACGTGGTGTCGCCGATGGTGACGATGTAGTTGAGGCCGACGTTCACGAGGTCGTCGATGACGCCGACGCTGTAGAGGGTGTTCTGTTCCCACGCCTCGATCGTCGCGGCGGGGACCTCCGAGAAGGCGGTGGGCTCGGGGTCGCCGGGTTCGCCGGCGGCGCCGTACATCCACCCCAACTCGCCGGAGTCGTATGATCCGTACCAGGCCATGAGCTGGGCATCGGTGTCGGGGTCGCCGTCGTCATCGAAGAAGTAGCCGTTGGGCAACATGTTGTTGGGCAGCCATGGGCCGAACAGCTCGCCGTAGTCGCTGCCGAGCGTGGCGCCAGACGTCAACGTGTCGGTGACACCGCTGGTGTTCGGGTACTGGGTGATTTTGAAACCGGCGCGAGTGTCCGGGTCGAAGAAGCCGTCCTCAGGATGGTGCTTGTCTGCCGGTCCGAACAGACCAATGAGAGAAGGTGGCGAGCTGGTCGGGGTCGAAGAAGTCGTCCGGAACGGAGAGGCTCAGGTTCTCGACGCCTGGGCCGGCTACGTCCGACGCCGGTTTGAAGGCGGTACCGATTCCGGTGCCGACCTCGATCTTGAAGCCATCGAGGCGGCCGTTGGTCCAGTTGTTGATCTTCTGGAACACCTGGTAGTCACGCGACCCGGGCTCCTCGGGCCCGACGTTGAACACGAGGTCGATGCCTTCTTCGGCGCCTGCTCCACCGTCGACGGTGGTCGGGAGCATCGCGAGCTTGTAGCGCTTGTGCGACTGGAACGGTCCACTACAGGGGACCTGCTGCGGGTCGTCAGTGTCGAGGAAATTCGGGTCGAGGTACGACGTGGACATGATGCAGTTGGTGGGCCGACCGTCTTGGAATCTTGCCGAAGTCGTCGTTGACGATCTTGATGCCGGGAGGTTCTCCGACCGGCCAATCCTTCGCCAGCACGATGCCCAGCACTTCGCCGGCACCGTTGTAATCGTTGTAGACGTCGGCCTGGTAGCTGTAGTCGGTGTCGGGCCCCCAGACGTAGGTGCCGTCGGTCGGGTCGAAGCTGCTTCCGGTGCCGTTCAACGTGACGGTCACATTGTCGAGGTTCCAGCCCGACGGGCGTGTCGTCGGGAATGATGCCGGCCGACGCGGTTGACGCGACGGTCAACGACGCGGCGCCCGTCGCACCCGCGAGCGCAACGGCGAGGAAGCGCAGCCTGCGTCCGTGCTGCGAGGGGGCCTTGTGGGAAATGGGCATGAGATCCGCCTTCGTTCGTCGATTCATGGAGAGAATCGGTTGGCTTTTCAAGTGCCAGGCGCTTCGGAGGCTGCGACTGATCGATCGTTGTCGAACCCCACGGATCGCCGGGCTGTGCCTTCGATGCTGTGCAGCCGCAGGGCCCGGTTGCTAGGGCCGAAGGTCCACGGGGCAGCTGCGGGGTCGCCATTTCCACTTCGCCGGCCCGGGTCGTCAAGGTCGGGTGACGGCGGCCGCGACCCTCCCCTGCTGGTCGGTTTCGAAGTCCCAGGAGCCTCGGATCGGGTCGCAGCGCAGCGCCCGCCGTGAGAACCTCCTCCGAGGAACGCAGCGGGCGCTGTCGGGCGTGGGATTCCGATCGGATCGATATCGCGGATCCCATCGAGGCCTTCTGCGCGACATGGAACCACCGGCTCCCGTCGGACTTCGTAGGTGATGTGATCGCCCGAGCGAACGCGTTTCTCGACCGGTTTCCTGCGGACCCACCGACGACCTGAACGGGTTTGGCGCCATCCCGGCGCTAGGTGACAGTCGGTGGTGTCGAGGCAGAATGTTCGCCGTGCGCGTCTTCCGTCTCGATCATGTCCAGTTGGCGATGCCTGCGGGTCGCGAGGCTGAAGCGGTCGCCTTCTACGAAGGGATTCTCGGTATCACCCAGGTTCCGAAGCCCGATCATCTGGCAAGGCGCGGTGGCTGCTGGTTCGAGGATGGGGATCTGAAGGTTCACCTCGGTGTCGACTCTGAGTTTCGCCCAGCGACAAAGGCGCACCCTGCCTTCATCGTCGACGATGTGCGCGGCCTGGCTCGTGCGGCCGTCGCAGCTGGGTTCGCCGTGAAGGACGACGAGCCACTCGACGGGTACGACCGCGTCTACGTCACGGATCCCTTCGGCAACCGTGTCGAACTCATGCAACCCGACGCGTAGCCGGCGTTAGGTGCCAGCGGAGGAAGGTGTCTCGGATCCCGGTCCGTAGCCGGACGGTCTCGGCGGGCTGGCCCGGATGCTCGCAGGCTCGTCTCGGTAGGGGTTCCTCGACCGGACAACTTCTGATCGAAGCACCTGGGATTATGCGGTGGGCTGATTGAGGCCGGAGGTCCAACAGTTCGCCGGAAGCCGAGTGGTCGTTCGAAGGAATCGGGTGAGCGAAGTGTGCGCCCTGATCGGTCGACCTAGGCGGGCGCCCGCGTCGGATCTTGGCTGCGTACTTGCGCTAGGGAGGCCCGCTAGGTGTGTTGACCGGGGACGTTGTCCTTGAGGGTGGCGATCGGTGTTGACCATCCGAGGGCGCCGTGTGCTCGGTGGTGATTGTAGAAGTGGACGAAGTGCTCGTAGTGCTCTGATCGTTCCCGGTCGGTGTTCCAGTCGCGGATGTAGGCCCATTCCTCGAGCAGGATCCGATGGAACCTCTCGACCTTGCCGTTGGTCTGGGGCCGGTAGGGGCGAGTGAACTTCGCGGTGGTGCCCAGGTCCTCCAGGGTGGTGCGCCAGAGGCGGGATCTGTAGCAGGAACCGTTGTCAGTGATCACTCGCTCGACGGTGATCCCGAGCTGGTTGAAGAACTCGTTCGCTCGTTCCCAGAACTCGACAGCGGTGACGGCTTGCTCATCGGTGTGGATCTCGGAGTACACGATCCTGGTGCGGTCATCGAGCGCCGAGTGCAGGAACCGATACCCCGTCTTGGTGTGCTTCGGGCCTGGCGTTTGGCCGCGGCCGTGGATGCGCCAGCCGCCGCCATCAGGAATGCCGGAGAGCTTCTTGACATCGACATGGACCAGCTCACCAGGTCGATCACGCTGATAACGGCGGATCGGCTCAGCGGTCGCGCGATCACCTGAATCGAGCCTGCCGAGCCCCTCAGCGATCAGAATGCGCTGCACGGTTGAGCCGGCACGGCCGACCTCATGGCCGATATGGGCAGCACCCCAGCGGCGCTGTCTGCGCAGCTCGACGATCCGACGCCGACACGCTGGCGGTGTCGCGTTCGGTGACGACTTCGGCCGGCTCGAGCGATCAAACAGACCGTCATCACCTTCGGTGAGGAACCGGTCACGCCACTTCGTGACGGTCTTCGCGTCGACTTGGAACTTGTCGGCTGCAGCCTCGATGGTCCAGCCGTCATCGATCACCAAGCGCACCATCTTGCGGCGACCGAGCGGAGTCAGCGACGCGTTCGGGTGCTGGGTTCTAACGTGAGGCATCGAGCCCCTCCTTGTGGATCTGTGCGTTGTAGGAAGCACACAGACCTACTCGGAGGGCTCATTCAGTTAGCGGACCAACAATCCCATCCCGCCAGGGACAACCTGTCCGGTCATCACAGCTAGGACGCACTGAGCATCGTACCGATCTCCGCCACCACGATGGGTCGACATTGCGTGCGGGCCATGTCGGATTGCGTCGAGTAGCAGGGAGGATTGGTAGAGAGGATGACCCCGTGCGGCGAGGGCGGCAGAGCCCAGTGCACCTCGGATCCATACATCTCGCGTGTGTCCACTTCCCCCACTTCGGCCCCGCCGCCTCCGACACCTCGGTCAGTGACGTCCACGTTGCGTCGGCCTGAGCTACCAGGACGGCGACGAATAGACGTTGAAGCCGTCCGCTCGGAGGAAGCCGACCAACGTCATGCCCGCTCGACGGGCCGATTCGACCGCGAGCGCTGTCGGGGCGCTCTCGGCAAGCAGGGTCGTGGCACCGGCCGCCCACGCTTTCTGGACCATCTCGATGCTCGCCCGGCCGCTGATGTACACCGTGGCCTGTGAGCGGCAAACGACCGTCGAGAAGCATCGAGCCGATCACCTTGTCGACGGCGTTGTGCCGTCCGACGTCCTCACGAGCAACGACGATGCGGCCCTCCCGGTCGAACACCGCTGCTGCATGCACCGCTCCCGTGAGACCGAACAGTTCCTGGGTCCCCCGCGCGGTCGCCGACACCTCAGCGAGTACGTCGAGGTCGATCGGCGGTGCCGGCGCGAGCGGGCCGAGACGCAGACACAGATCGTCGATCTGTTCGCTGCCGCACCACCCGCAGCTCGACGAGACGTTGCCGAGCCGGGGCCTCGGCGCCGGTGCACGGCCGGCGGTGTCGACGATCACGCTGTTGGCGGTGGCCGCGTCGACGCCGTTCGGCGGAGACTCGCCGCCGCCGTGTCTCGGCTCGTACCGGACGTCGATCATTGGCGCTCCCGCGAGGAGCCCGTCAGTGAAACAGAAGCCCGCGGCGAGCTCGCGGTCGTGCCCAGGCGTACGCATGGTCGTGGTGACCAGGTGCCCGTCGAGCTGTATCGACATCGGCTCTTCGACGATCAGCACGTCGTCGACCTGATCGGCGACCGATTCCCCGCGGTCGTGACGCACCCGCACGACCGTGGCCGGAGCGGTGCGTTGCCCGGCGGTTCGCGAGATGGCTCGCTCGACCGTGCCACCCGATCGTTGCTCAGACGGCACGGCGCGGGCCCGTCTGTGGAATGTCGACGATCGCAGCACGGACCACCCAGGAGACGATCAGCGCTCCGACGAGCCCGACGCCGGCGGCGACCGCATCCGTTGCCGCCACGACGACGATCGCCACCACCACGGGGACGACGATCGCAACGATGTCGAACACACGTCGACGGCGGAGCGAGAATCGTTCCGTCATCTCGGGCTCGAGATCCTGTCGCAGCAACCACATCGGGCCGACCGACAACGCGGCGAGCACTGCCGACGCCACCCTGGTCGCATCGGTGACGGCGTCCTCGCCGGAGACCGCTGCGAGGACCATGGCAACCGACGCGCCCGACCACAGGCCGGAGACGCAGACGTAGGCGCCCAGCCAGCGGGCGTCACGCCATCCCGGCTGTGCGGTGGTACTGAAGAGCACGCCCTTGTAGAGCAGCGCACCGGAGGCGGGCAGCAGTGCGATCGTGGCGAGCACGAGCGCAGCATCGCCGGTCCACGACGCGGGCTCGGCGAACCAGTTGACGACGCCGACGAGCGCCGGCACCGCGGCGCACGCCATGAACGCCGACAACGACCAGACCCCGACCGACATCGGCGTCTCCGGCTTGATCACGCGCAGCATGTGGAACACCCGCCACGGGTCGCCGAGATCGAGGGCCAGCACCGCGAGGTCGAGCGCGACGAGCGCCACGGCCAACGGCCACCCCACGTCGACGACCCACTGCGCGTCCTCACCCACGACCAGACGGACGACCGTGACGACGATGAACGTCCCGACGCCGAGGTTGTTCAGCGCGATGTCGGCGGTCGCTGTCGCACCTCGCCACGGCGATGCGTGGGCGCCGACCTGGTCCTCGTAGCCGGTTCGGGGCGCGGGTGCGGTCCGGGCACCCATCAGCGCGCCACCACGAGGCTCAGGACCAGCGCGGCGAACGCCATGCCGAACGCGGCGGCCCCGCGCAGGTAGTCGCCGACCATGTTGGTCCACGGGTCGACCGGGTCGTCCGGAAGGCCGTAGACCCGGGCCGGGCGGATCAGGAGGTAGAAGCTGTGCAGCGCGGAGTAGTGCTCGGACTCCTCGTCGCCGTAGAGGTACGCGGAGCCGACGCCACGCTCGTGGAGCGTCTCGACGCGGTCGCGTGCCTCCTCACGGAGTTCGTCGATCGGGCCGAACCTGATCGACTGCGTCGGGCACGCCTTGGCGCATGCCGGCGTCAGGTCGTCGGCGAGGCGGTCGTAGCAGAGCGTGCACTTGTGCGAGTGCCCGTCGAGTTCGCTCTCGTCCGGCACCCCGAACGGGCAGGCGCTCACGCACGCACCGCAGCCCGTGCAGATGTCGGGCTGGATGACCACGCTCGAGAACTCCGAGTGGACGATCGCCCCCGTGGGGCACGCCTTGTTGCACGGCGCGCTCACGCAGTGCTTGCACGAGTCGCTCATCATCAGCCAGTGGCCGGTCTTCGGCTCGGCGAGCAGGGCGATCAGGTCGAACTCGCCCCCGTCACGGATGTCCGACGGCGGCAGCGGCGTCGCCGACGGTCCCGCGTCGGGGGTGGGTTCGTCGAACGCCTCGATGAACTTGACGTGGCGCCACGAGGTCGCCGACAGCGCCTCGGTGTGGTCGTACGACGGGCGCCACCCGTTGCCGGCGTCGGCGGGCAGCAGGTTCCACTCCTTGCACGCGACTTCGCACGCCTTGCACCCGATGCACACCGTGGTGTCGGTGAAGAACCCCATGGGGCTCTCCGGTGGCGGCGCGGCCGGCCGCTCGAAGGCGTACCGGATCAGGCCGAGACCGCGTGGGCGCGATGGTCCTGCCAACGAGGGTTTGTCGACGACGTCGAACTCGGGGATGCCGGTCATGTCTTCTCCTGCCAACCGTACGGCTGTGCCGCCCACTCGGTGTCGGCGATCGGGAAGGCGAGCTCTGGTTCGGTCTCGATCGCCGCCGGAGTCGCAGCTCCCGCACCCTCGAGTCGTCCTGCCCGCAGCGCGCAGACGAACGACTTGGCGCCGTGGATGTCGGCGTCGGCCGACAGCAGCATCGCGGTGAGGTCGTTGGCCGACGCACCGACCGCCTCGCCCTGGTAGCCGAATTGGCTGACGATGCCGACCGTGTGGACGACCCGTCCGTGCACCAGCATCGGCTGGATCCGGTCGGTGACGAGTGCCCGCGCCTCGATCTCGCTGCGCGGTGACGACACGACCACCCAGCCGCCGTCGACGATGCCGTGCGCAGCGGCGAGCTCGTGGTCGATCTCGACGAACATCGCCGGTTGCAGTTCGGTGAGCCAACTGTCGTAGCGCGTGCTCATGAAGTGTTCGGTGAGGTGGTACGAGGTCGCGACGTGCGGGAACGCGTCGGGTCGGTTGCTGCGCACCCCGCCGTACGGGTTGTCGGGCGAGTCGACGGTCTTCGTCAACGGGTCGATCGTCTGCGTATGCATCGACACCGCCACCGGCGTCTCGAACGGTTCGTAGTAGACGGGGAGCGGCCCGTCGGCCATCCCGAACGGGGTGAACAACCAGGCGGTGCCGTCCGGGTGCACCACGAACGGTCCGTCACCGGGGATCGAGTCGTTGCCCCGTGCGCCGGGGTCGGGTCGCGACGTCGGCGCGAGTGTGGCGGGGAACTGCGGCACGTCGTGGCCGGTCCAGCGGTCGGCGGCCTCGTCCCACCAGACCAGTGCCTTGCGCTCCGACCACGGGCGGCCGGCCGGATCGGCCGAGGCCCGGTTGTAGAGGATGCGGGTGTTGCCGGGCCAGGCCCAGCCCCAGTCGGGGAACACGCCGGCCTCGTTCACCGTGCCGTCGAGTCGTGCGCTGAGGTTGGCGTCCGGCGCAGGGAAGATCCCGCAGTAGAGCCGGCTGCCACACGCGGTCGAGCCGTCGCCGGCCATCTCTCCAGGGCCCGTCAGGTGCTCGCCCGTCGCGACGCGGTAGCCGTTGATCTCGCGCAACACCCGCAGCGGATCGGGTTCGTCCTCGCCGTCGGCGCAGTAGTCCCAGTCGAGGTGCTGGATCGGGGCGTCGCCGGAACGCGTCGAGTCCGCATAGAGCTCCTGGAGTCTCCGGCCGAGGTGGAACCACCACCACAGGTCGCTCCGACAGTCGCCCGGCGGCTCGACGATCCGATCGTGCCACTGCACCAGCCGTTCGGTGTTCGTGGCGCTCCCCGACTTCTCGGTCGACGCGGCGACCGGCAGCAGGAACACCTCGGTGCCGACCTCGACCGAAGGCGGACCCGACGGGTCGGCGTACCAGACACTCGCGCTCTCGGTCTCGAAGAGGTCCATCACGACGAGCCAGCGGAGCTTGCGCAGCGCCCGGCGGCGCATCTTCGAGTTCGGCCCGGACACGGCGACGTTCTGGCCGAACAGGAACAGCCCCTCGATCGACCCCTCGTCCATCTTGCGGAAGATCGACATGTCGGACATGTCCTCGTCGATCTTCGGCAGCCAGGGGTACCCGAAGCCGTTGTCGGGCGTGGCGCTGTCGCCGTACCAGGCCCGCAGGAGGCTGACCATGAAGTGGCCGAACCCGTCGGCGAACGGGCCCTGCTCGGTGTCGAGCTTCCACATGCCGTCGTCGACGTCGCCGCGGCGAGCACCGTGGAAGCGGCCGTTGGCGAGGTACTCGTCGAGCGTCGCCTGGCCCTCGACGGCCCGAGGCATCGGCAGATAGTTGGGGAGTGTGTTGTAGAGCAGCGAGATGTCGGTGGCGCCCTGCACGTTGGCGTGGCCGCGCAGGGCGGTGATGCCCCCGCCGGGACGCCCGATGTTGCCGAGCAGCAACTGGAGGATCGCCGCGGCGCGCACCGTCTGCGGGCCGGTGCTGTGTTGCGTGAAACCGAGCGCGAACGCGAGGTTCGTCGTGTGCTCGCGTCCCGAGTTGCGGCAGAGCAGTTCGGCGATCTTGACCACGTCGGCCGGCCGGCACCCGCAGACGGCGGCGACCGCTTCGGGGGTGTAACGGTCGACGTGGCGACGCAGGATCTGCAACACGCAGCGCGGGTCGGTCATCGTCGGGTCGGTGCGCGGCAGGCCGGGGGCGCCGTCGGGGCCCGGTTCCATCTGGTAGTCCCAGGCGTGGGGGGCGAGCCGGTAGCTGTGAGTGTCCTCGTCGAAGCCGACGAACAACCCGGACTCCTCGTCGAAGTCGTAGTCGTCGGAGATCAGCGTCGCTGCGTTGGTGTAGTGCGCGACGTACTCCTCGAACCAGCGCTCCTCGTGCAGGACATAGCGGATCATCCCGAGCAGGAAGGCGAGGTCGGTACCCGGGCGGATCGCGAGGTGGACGTCGGCGACCGCCGAGGTGCGGGTGTATCGGGGATCGATGTGGATGATCGTTGCGCCGTTGCGTTGTGCCTCGACCGGCCAGTGGAATCCGACCGGGTGTGACTCGGCCATGTTCGATCCCATGATCAGCACGCAATCGCTGTTGACCATGTCGCGGGGCGGGTTGCTGGCGGCCCCGAAGCCGAAGGTGGGGGCCAGACCGGCCACCGTCGACGAGTGTCAAATCCGTGCTTGGTTCTCCACGCCGAGCAGACCGAGGCCGCCCTTGAGCAGCTTCGAGGCGAGATAGACCTCTTCGTTGTCGGCCGCCGACCCGCCGATCATCGCCATGTTCTTGACGTGGTTGACGGTGAGGCCCGCATCGTCCTCTTCGATCAGTCCCTCGTCGCGGGTCTCCTTGACGAGCTGGGCGATCCGCTCGAGCGCCCACTCGATCGGCTTGTCCTCCCAGTGGTCGCTGTTCGGCGCCCGGTACTTGAGCGTCGTGATGCGGTGCGGGTTGGCGACGAGCTGCAGCGTGTTGGCGCCCTTGGGACAGAGCCGACCCTCGTTGACCGGGCTGCGGGGGTCGCCCTCGATGTCGACGATCTCGCCGCCCTTGGTGTAGGCCAGTTGACTGCACCCGATGGCGCAGTACGGGCACACCGAATGGTGGACCTCCGCTCCTCGCAGCCGGGTGTGGCTCGAGACCAGTCGGGGGCTGAACGGTTGACGACGGGGCATCATGGCCTCTCAGAGGGCTTCATCGGGAAGAGTTCTGTCTCATTCAACCGCAGCAGTACTGGTGACTCATCGCCCGAAGCAGACGATCTGCGCGCCCCGCTGCGCGGCTGTGGGCTGGAGGCAGCGTGCTGGGTGCCGTGGCGATGCCTCACGTCAGGTCCTCGCCGATCGTCGTCCGGCATCGGTCGCAAACCAACTGACCATCCACGCGCCGAGGGCAAGCGCTGCAGCGATCCCCAGTGCCCACGACACCGACTCGACAGCAACCATGGAAACCGCACCGGCCGCGACGATCAGGACGAGCAGCGGAGCGAGTGCGTACCACCACCATGGATTCGAATGGTCACCCAGCGGCGACCTCATGGCCGCACTCGAGAGCGTGCCCGTGAGGAAGCCGCTCGTCAAGTGCTCGAGTGCGACTCGCCCGGCGAGCGTCGTCTGGACACCCATCGCGGCTGCAATCGGCGCGACCACGACAGCGTTGCTCGCTCCGGCCAACCAGAGGGCTGCGGACGCAGCGATCGCCACGACCTCGACGGCGATGGCCGTTGCGGTCCGGGTCGGCCAGCGAGCACCACGTCTGACCGGTGGGAGCAGCCGTCCCGCAAGGCCGGCGGCGAGGACGAACGCGGTGAGCGAGATCGTGCCGGGGACCGAGTCCGATGCCCTGCCCTCCGCGATGCTGATCCCGAGAAGCAGGATGTTGCCGGTCTGGTTGCACACGAACACGCCCCCGAGATCGACGAAGGCGACGGCGTCGAGACTCCCGGCAACCGCGGTCAGCAACAGCAGCACCGCCACCCCAGGACGCATCCGATGCCACGGCTGTCCGCTCACGCTTCTGGAGCCGTCCGTCATGGTCAGATCTCGACCTGAATGTCCCCTTCGACTTCGCGAACCGGGTAGGTGCCGAGCGGCTCGGTGGCGGGTCCGTTGATGACAGCGCCGGTGGTCACGTCGAAGCGTGAGGCGTGGCACTGACACATGATCGTCGTACCGGTGAGCAAGCCTGCGGACAGCGGGCACTGCGCATGGGGGCACAGGTCGTCGAAGGCGTACAACTCGTCGTCGACTCGGGCAACTGCGACGCGGTGCTTGCGGTCCTCGAGATAGTACGGGACGACGAAGTCGTTGGGGAGTTCGGCGCCGGGTCCGAGTGTTCTGAAGGCGTTGTCGGTCATGTCGTGGCTCCTGGGTCGTTCGGGATCGACTAGTACGGGTACTCGGGAATGATGTCGCTGGCCTTCGCGTCGAGGCGAAGCTCGCCCGGCGCCCCGGCGGGCACGATCGGCTTGTGTGGCATGATCGGCGCCACTCGGTCGTAGCCCGACCCGAGCGGCGGACGGGAGTCCGCGTCGCCCTTGTTCGGCCAGAGGGCCATGGCCCGCTCGGCGAGTGCAGTGATCAGCAGCGACGGGTTCACGCCCGGATTGGCCGCCATGACGCTGCCATCCATCACGTGCAGGCCCGGATGACCGAACGCTCGCTGATACGGGTCGACGGCACCGTGCTCGGCGGTGTCACCGATCGAGATGCCCCCGATGAAGTGTGCCGACGCCGTCCGGTTGAGCACCTCGAACGCAAGGGCCTCCTCACCCGACTGCAGCCGTTTCGCCAGCCGATCGGTGAACTCCTCGACGACGGGGATGTGGACCGACGGAGGCGTACCCGCTCCCTGGCGGCTGCGGAGCATGCCGTCCTTCCAGTACACCTCGATCGAGGTGTCGGTGGTCTGCATGGCGAGCATGACCGCCATTCGCTCGGACCAGTGGCGCACGTCCGCGTCGCCCAACAGGTTGCCGGGATGCTCGACCAGCTCCTTCAGCCATCCCTCGGTCGCATGCTTCTGCTCGCCGTGCTGGTGGTAGGTGAGCAGCAGGCCCATCGCATCGGACCCGACGCCGTAGAAGACCGGTTCGATGCTGGTCTGTGGGTCCGGCCAGACGCCCGAGGTGATCGCCACCGATCCCGGTGTGATGTGAAGGCGCTCGGGATCGCGTTTCCACTCGCCATGGGTCCGGGTCACGGCCAGGAGCTGTTCGGAGTTGGTCCGCGCCCGCTGACCCAGTTGATCCGACAAGCCCGGAAGGATGCCCTCGTGCTTCATGTGATGCAGCAACTTCGCGGAGCCGTAGGCGTGGGCCGACACGATCACCTGCGCAGCCGTGTAGCGATGATGGTGCAGGTGGGCCGCGCGCTGTGCCCAGCCCGGATGCCGGGCCTTCACCTCGAACCCACCGCCGTCGAGCGGGGTGAGCTCGTGGACTTCGTGCAGTTCGTGGACGGTGGCGCCGTGTTTCTCCGCGAGGTACAGGTAGTTGGTCGTCAGCTTGTTCTTGGCGTTCTGGCCGCAGCCGATCATGCAGTGGCCGCAACTGATGCATCCCTTGCGCCGCGGGCCTTCCCCGCCGAAGTACGGATCGTCGACCTCCATGTCCGGGGTGCCGAAGTAGACGCCGACGGGTGCACGGTTGAAGCTCTCACCGTGGCCCATCTCGATGGCGACGCGCTGCATGTTCCGGTCGATGTCGTTGGGCATGTACGGGACCCGGACCACGCCGAGCATCCGGTTGGCCTGATCGATGAAGGGTGCGAGTTCGTCGGCCCAGTCGGTGATGCTCGCCCACTCCGGAGCGTCGAAGAACACCTTCGGCGGCACGTACAGCGTGTTGCCGTAGACGTGCGAGCCGCCACCGACGCCGGCGCCGCACAGCACGAGGACGTCGTCGAGATATTCGATTCGCTGCATCCCGAACATCTCGGCCTCGGGCTGCCACACGAACTTGCGCAGATCCCAGCTGGTGTTGGGGATGTCCTCGTCGTTCCAGCGCTTCCCGGACTCCATGACGGCGACCTTGTAGCCCTTCTCGACTGCTCGGAGGGCTGCGACGCTCCCGCCGAAACCCGATCCGATCACGATCACGTCGTAGTCGAAGTCAGTCATGAGTGTTCCATCCCTCGGTCTCGTCGATTGGCGGGTCGGCCCGATCATCGGCGAAGGCTGGGTGAGGTCGCTTCACCCACCCCAGGGTGAGTTCTGCTCGGATCGGTGTTCGTCCGCTCCCGCCGCGGGCCCGATGCCGAATCGTCGCTCAGTTGTTGCCGTCGAAGGTGAGCACTGCGAGGACGAGTGCCACGACCATCAACACGACGAGCAGCACCTTGGTTCGCCGTGGTGCTCCGTTCTTCGCGGCGCCGATCACACCGCCAGCGAGCAGACCGGCGACGCCGAGCAGGAGCAGGCTGGCCATCAGGACACCGGCTGGCTTCGCGCCGCGGCACCGCTCGCGTGGTGAGGAAGCAAGCCCAGCGCCCGCGCGCGATCGATGGCGTCGTTGCGCCTGTCGACGCCGAGTTTCATGTAGATGTTCTTGAGGTGGGTCTTCACGGTGTTCACCGACATGAAGCACTCCCGACCGATCTCACGGTTCGTCATCCGGCTCGGAAGGAGCCGGAGCACGGCCCGTTCGCGCTCGGTGAGCGTCACACCGGATGACCGGTCCACCGACGGACTCGGCTGGCTGCCGCCGAGCGCCACCGCGAGGTCCGCACCCTGCGACGTGCAGAGCTTCTCGGCCGCGCGTCGGGCGGCTCGGGTCACCTCCGGACCTTCATCGATGAAGATCCGAAGGAATCGCTGTGGAGCGGCGAGTGCGACGGCGCGTTCGATGTGGATCTGCCAGTCGTTGCGGCCCTCGGCCGAGCCCGCTCGAGCCAGAAGGAGTTCGGCGGTGATTCGATCTCGACGTGTCCGGAGGTCGGCGGTCTCGAGACGACGAATCGCAGCGTCGGGTCGTCCGAGTGCCACGTCGAGACGGGCAGTCAGGAGGGTGCCGACGACGCCGGGGCCGATCACGCCGATCAGCTCGGCGACGCGGTCGTACTCGCCGGTCTCGATGCGCCATCGCGCCTCGAACGCATCGACGACGAACCGCAAGCGAGCCCGGCCGGACTGTGGTACCAGGTCTCCGATCTCGTTCAGCCCGGCCAGGCCGGCGCCGGGACCTTCTTGCGCCGCCATCACGCGGGCCTGGTCGATGCGGGCGATGACGCCAGGGACATAGGCGGGCCAGAACTTGCGCATCCGCGAGGTCACCTCGGATGCCTCGCTCAACCGGTTCCGTTCGGTCAGCACACCGGCGATCGCGCTCAGCGCATCGAGCGCTCCGAGATGTCCTGAGCGTCCGAGCGCTCTCGCCGCGGCGAGGGCTCCGTTCGCGAGGCTCATCGCCTCGTCCAGGTCACCGGTTCGAAGCGCAACGCGGGCACGGAGCGCGGGCACCAACAGGCTCTCGGTCAGGTCGTCGGTGGCGACGCTCCGGTCGAGCACCAGGCGGGCGGACTCGGGTTGGTCGAGCAGGAGGTGGGCGCGGGCCAGGCCGGGCCGAACGCGAACTCCGGTGGTGCCGAGGTCCAGGCCTCCCTCGATCGCGTCGAGGGCTCGCTCACCCGGTTCGATGTCGTCGGACACGAGGGCATTGGTGGCGTACGAGATGCCGTGGAGGGCATCAGCGTGACGGAGATCCCGGATCGAGGGTTCGTCGAGACCCTTCATGCGCGAGGTGGCGAGACCGAGCCAGATCACCGCCTCGTCGGGCCGCCCGGCGAGGCCGACTGCTCCGGCATAGTCCAGCATTCTCGAGACCGATTGGCTGACGTACTCCTTGGGGAACAGTTCGATCCAGGCAGCCATCGCGGTGACGTCCCGTCGATCCCAGTGCTCGAATGCGGTCGAGAACGTCAACTGGAACGCTCGCTCGGTCTCCCCGATCGCCAACAGGAGCGTCACGGCATCGACAGTCGCGCCGCGTGCAGCGGCAACATCGGCAGCCTTGCGCCGTCGGTCGGTGGCGTCGCACGCGAAACGTCGGTCGAACTCGATCTCGAGCACGTCGCGGAGCAGCGGGTGGTACCGATAGTGACGCCCGTCAGCACAGGTGACGATGAAACCGACCGTGTGAACGAGCGAGTCCAGCAGGGCGGCGCTGTCGTCGCGACCGGTGAGCGCATTCGCGAGGTCGGCGTCGAACTCGCTCACGAGCGACGTCCACAGCAGGAAGTCCCGTACGTCGGCAGGCTGCCGATCGAGAACCTCGCTGATCAGGAGATCCGCCACCATCCGACTTCCGCCGTTGAACGTGCGGGCCACCGATCCCGGGTCATCGTCGCGCATGGCCAAGATGGCCAAGCGAAGGGCCCCGACCCATCCCGCCGTGCCGATGCAGAGCTCCTCGAGCTCTGCGTGTGTGACCCGGTCCTCGCCGCACTCGCGGAACAGCGCGGTCGTCTCCTGGAGGGTGAACTCGAGGTCCGACTGGCGCACCTGGCTGATTCGGGACTGCACCGACCAACGAGCGATCGGCAGTTGCGGGTCGCACCGACTCGTGATCACCAGCCGCATCTGTGGCGGAAGGTGCTCGCCCAGCAACCCGATCCCCTCGTAGATCGCTGGATCGGTGATCGTATGGAGGTCGTCGAGCACGACGACGAGCGGTCGGCTCAGTGTCGACGCGGCGACCACCAGCTCGGTGACCAGCACGGCAGGGTCGGATCCGGCACGCAGGAGGGCGTGTTCGACGTCGCCGAACGTGCCGGGAGCAGCGCGGTCGAGCGCAGTGTGCAGGAGGAGCCAGAAACGAGCAGGACGGTCGTCCGTCGAGTCGAGGTGCACCCAGACGCAGACGCCGTCGTCCACGGCAGTGGCACACTGGGCGGCGAGGACGCTCTTGCCCGAGCACGGTCCGCCGGTGATGATCGCGATCGGCCGCTCGCTGTCGTTGACTCGCTCGACGAGCCGCGGACGAGCGACCAGATCGATCGGCTCGGCGGGGAGCCTGAACTTCCCGGCGATGATCGGCATGCGCTGCCGATCGTCCGGCGCCCAACGGTCGGCCATGTGGTCTGATGTTGGCACAGGTCCATCGGGGACGTCCATCGGGGACGTCGAACGTGCGGATTTCACCCGGGGGGTGGGTGATGCGCCCTCACCCGCCCTTCGGCCACAGTCATCGCAATGGATGATCGCCGAGATGAGGGGGTGCTGTCATCGCTACCTACGACATCACGCTGCGCGGCGAGGCCGGCCCGACGGTATGCGCCGCGTTCGCTCCCTGTCACGTCGACGTGACGGACGGACACACCGTGGTCCGCTCCGGTGATCTCGACCAAGCCGGACTGCACGGCGTACTCGACCGGATACGGGACCTCGGCCTCGACATCGTCGACGTCCACCTCATCGCCGACGACCGCCAACCGGTGGTCGAGACACTGACAACTCACCAGGAGAAGAATGCATGAACTTTCCGCTGATCGATCTGGCGAACCCAACCAAGTTGGTCTTCGAATGGGGATGGCTCCTGCTCACCTGGGGCAACTTCGTCGCCTACAGCCTCGTGCTGTTGGTGTTCGTCGTCGGTGCGACCGTTCGGCTGCCGGGTGCACGCCGTGAGGTCGCCGACGTCGAGTCGCAACGAACCGACACCTCGGGAAGGACCGCCGAATGAGCTCCGTCGTCGAACACGACTCCGACCAGGAGATCGACGAACACGGCAACATGATGGCTGCGGTGCGTCGCTATGCCGAGACGTACTGGCCGTACGAGCGGCTGCTGCCGAGTGACGAACCGATCTACGTCACGAAGCTGTTCTACATGTTCGGCTCACTGGCGCTGATGTCGTTCGTGAGCCTCGTGGTGACCGGTTGCATCCTGGTGTTCCGGGGCCCGTACTGGTGGCACACGTCGGACTTCGGGCTGTTCTTCAACTCGCTGCACTTCTGGTCGTGCCAGCTGTTCTTCTTCTGCATCTTCGTGCACTTCGGCTCGTCGTTCTTCACCGCGGCCTGGCGTGGTGGGCGCGGCCTGACATGGTTCTTCGGCGTGCTCACGTTCTTCGTCGCCATCCTCACCGGGCTCACGGGGTACGTGCTGCAGAGCAACTACGACGGCCAGTACATCGGTCAGCAGGCCAAGGATGCCCTCAACTCGGTCGGCCTCGGCAAGGCACTCAACCTGATGAACCTGGACAACGTGACCGGTTGGCACGTGGTGATCCTCCCGCTCGGCGTGACCGCGTTCCTCACCCTGCACCTGCTGTGGGTCCGCCGTCACGGCGTCGTGCCTCCGTTCCCTGCCGAGGGCACCGACTTCGAGGGAGCCGACGAGGTCGACGGACCGAGACCTGACGAGAGCGGCAGCTCGACGAGAGCGGGCACCGAGGTGCGGTCATGAGCCGCGGACCGGCACCGTGGAAGTCCAGCGATGTCGCGTGGCGCGGTGGTCGCCGACCGTACGACCTCGTTCGTGAGGTCATCATCTCGGGCGTGATCGTCGCGGTCATCGTGCTCGGGCTCGCCGTGTTCTTCGCGTCGCCCGACCCGCCACCCGTGACCTTTCAGGAGTGGTCGACCGACTCGCCGAAGGACTTCCTCGCCACGACGCTGAGCGAGATCAACCAGACGTCGCTGAGCGCCACCTACGGACCCCCGTACCAGACCACCGCCCAGGACGGCTCCACCCAGGGGTTCGGCCCGTTCTCTCCGGAGCGGTGGTTCGGTCAACAGATCCCGGTGAACACGTTCGAGGACTACGTCGCCCGACCGCTCTCCACTGCCCCCGACCCTGACGGCACCGTCGCCGCCGCACTCGAGCAGTGGCGGGCGGCGACCTCCGATCAGCAGACGGCCTGGAGTGATGCCTACAAGGCCGCGCTGGCCGAGGCGACACTGACCGGCGGCTACGACGTCGCGGGCGACGACGCCGGGCCGCTCGGCACCATCCTGCAGGCACAGTTCGCCTACGCAGTCGCCGGCGGGCTCGACAACGCAATCGTTGCCAACGCGACGGACGCGTCGATCTGGTACTCCAACGACCAGACGTTCGCCCTGCTCTACTTCGGCGACTCGGGCCAGGGCGGTGGCGGACCGGACTGCATCAGCCCCGACACGTACCAGCAGGATCAACTCGATCCCGCTCAGGTACTTCCGGAGGGCACCGGCTGCTGGTACTACAACCTGTCGGTGTCCAACGACGCTCCCCGCTACGCCGGGTACCTGGCCGGCAACACATGGGGCATCATCAACGAGGTCGGCAACTGGCCCGGTGCGTGGTGGCTGTTCCCGTACACGTTCTGGTACCAATGGGGCCCCGGCCTCAACGGGGCCTCGGCCGATCTGTGGGCGATGGTCATGACCGCTGTCGTCAGCCTGCCGTTCCTGTTCCTCCCCTGGATCCCCGGTCTTCGCGCGATCCCGAAGAAGCTCGGCCTGTACAAGGTGATGTGGAGCGACTACTACGCCCTCGTCAAGCGCGAACAGGGCCGGAAATCGTGACCAACGTCGCCCCGCGATCCCCAGAGGACCTCCATGACTTCACCTGACTACACCGATCTCGTTGCCGGCCAGCGCTCGTACTTCCATTCCGGTGCCACGAGGCCTGTGGAGTGGCGTCGTGAACAACTCGAGGCAATGAAAGCCCTGCTCGAGGAGAACCGGCAACGGTTCTTCTCGACGCTCCGGGACGACTTGCGCCGCAACGACGTCGACTCGGATCTCATGGACGTCGGCTTCTGCATCAAGGAAGCCGAGTACGCCCTGAAGCACATGCACACGTGGATGAAGATCGAACGCGAACCCACGCCGCTCGTGCTCGAACCCGGTCATGTCCGGGTCCGACGCGAGGCGCTCGGCGTCACGCTCATCATCGGGGCCTGGAACGAGCCGTTGATGTTGACGTTCGGGCCGCTCGCCCCGGCGCTCGCCGCAGGAAACACCGCCGTGATCAAGCCGTCGGAGATGTGCGTCGCGACGTCAGCGCTCATCGCTGAACTCGTCCCGAAGTACCTCGACCCCCACGCCGTGGCCGTCGTCGAGGGTGCGGTGCCGGAGACCACGGCGTTGCTCGATCAGCATTGGGATCTGATCTTCTTCACCGGCAGCCCCTCGGTCGGCAAGATCATCCATCAGGCCGCCGCGAAACATCTCACGCCGACCGTGCTCGAGTTGGGCGGCAAGAGCCCGACGATCGTGCATCCGTCGGCCGACATCGAGTCGGCTGCTCGGCGCATCGCGTACGGTCGGTACACCAACGCCGGACAGATCTGCACTGCGCCTGACCACGTACTGGTGTGGCCCGAGGTCAAAGACGAGCTCGTCCGACACCTCGTGCAAGCGGTGAAGGACTTCTACGGCGACGATCCACAGCAGTCGCCTGACTACGGCCGGATCATCCACCGCAAGGGCACCGAGCGTCTGGCGGGCCTGATGGGGAGCGGGACGATCGCCGTCGGCGGCCAGGTCGACCTGGACGACTTCTACATCGCTCCGACCGTGCTCGTCGACGTCGCATGGGATTCTCCGATCATGCAGCAGGAGGTGTTCGGCCCGATCCTGCCAGTGCTCGAGATCGACTCCGTCGAACACGTCATCGACTGGGTGAACTCGAATCCCCACCCGCTGGGGTTGTACGTCTTCGCCGAGGACGATGATGTCGTCGAGCAGATCCTCGGAGCCACCCAATCCGGCGATGCCGTGGTGAACGACTGCTCGCTGCATCCCTTGGTACCGGAGCTGCCGTTCGGCGGTGTCGGCAATTCCGGAATGGGCAAGTACCACGGAAAGTGGGGATTCGAAGCCTTCACGAACGCCAGAGGTGTGCTCTACCACAGCCCGAGGATCGACCCTGGGGTTCGCTATCCGCCCTACTCCGAGCACCAGCGCGAGCGTGCGATCGAATCCCGGTTGTGACGAGGTCCTCGATGCCACCGCGACTCGGGACCCGATGACATGACGTCCGAGCAGCGCCATCGGGTCGTCGTGGTCGGTGGTGGGTTCGGGGGTCTCTTCGCCGCTCGTCGGCTCGCCCACATGGACGTCGACGTCACGCTCGTCGACCGTCGCAACCACCTTCTGTTCCAGCCGCTGCTGTACCAGGTGGCCACCGGGATGCTCTCGCCCGGACAGATCGCAATGCCGCTGCGCCACATCCTGCGCGGCGCGGCCAACACCAGAGTCCTGCTCGCCGAGGTGACCGGCTTCGATCTCGACGATCGCGTCGTGCACGCGGTGGCGCCGGGCGGCATCGAGACCGTCGAGTTGCACTACGACTCGCTGATCGTCGCCGCGGGTGCTGGGCAGTCGTACTTCGGCCACGACGAACTCGCGCGGCACGCGCCGGGCATGAAGACGATCGACGACGCCCTCGAACTGCGCCGCCGCTTCTTCGGCGCGTTCGAGATGGCCGAACTCGCGACCGACCCCGACGAGCGACGGCGCTGGCTGACCGTGGTGATCGTCGGCGCCGGCCCCACCGGTGTCGAGCTGGCGGGCCAGGTGCGTGAGCTCGCGACACGCTCGCTGCGCAACGAGTTTCGGAGCATCGACCCGTCATCGGTTCGGGTGATCGTCGTCGACGGCGGCGACGAACCGCTGGCGACGTTCGGCGACCGCTTGTCACACGCCGCCCGCAAAGAACTCGAAGCACTCGGCGTCGAGCTGCAGATGCACTCCCGGGTCGTCGGCGTCGACGCCGATGGCGTGGACGTGCTGGGCGCCGACGGCGCCGCGTCCCGGATCGAGGCGCACACCACGGTGTGGGCGGCGGGTGTGCACGCCTCGCCGTTGGCGCGACTGCTCGCCGACCAGAGCGGCGCGACGCTCGATCGTGCCGGACGGATCGAGGTGGCCGACGACCTGAGCCTTGCCGACCATCCCGAGGTCTTCGCGATCGGCGACATGGCGACCTATCAACACCTGCCCGGGGTGGCGGAGGTCGCGATGCAGGGCGGCCTGCACGCCGCCAACACGATCGCGCGGCGCCTCGACGGCAAACCTTCCGTGGCGTTCACGTACCGAGACGTCGGCACCGTCGCCACGGTCGGTCGCTTCCGAGCGATCGCGAGCATCCGAGGGCTGCGCCTGAGCGGCTTCGCGGGATGGTTCGTCTGGTTCTTCGTCCACCTCGCGTTCCTGAGCGGCTACGGCAACCGGCTGACCACCATGCTGCGCTGGATGCGATCGATGATCGGCCGAGGTCGCGCCGAGCGCCAGTTCAGCACCGCGCACGTCGGCGGCGACCTCAGCCTTCCGGCGAGCGTGCGCGCGATCGTCCAACCGACGCCGTTTCCCAACTCACCCCCGACACGACCCGACCACCGCCGGAGGCTCCCATGACCGAACCCGCAACAACGCCAGCGACACGCGCTGTCATCGACGAGATGGCTGCGACCCTGCCGATGGAGGATCGTCGGGACTACGACGACGCCCGTCGAGGCTTCGTCGGCAGATCGACCGAACGGCAGATCCGCTCGACGGACGGCCGTGTCGTGTGGGATCTCGATGCCTACGACTTCATGCGCGACACCGACGCGCCGGACACCGTGAACCCGAGCCTGTGGCGTCAGGGACAGTTGCTGATCGAGGACGGCCTGTTCGAGGTCACACCGGGCATCTATCAGTTGCGCGGCTACGACCTGTCGGTGATGAGCGTCATCGAGGGCGACAGCGGGGTGATCGTGATCGACCCCTTGATCAGCTCCGAGACCGCGGCGGCTGCGTTCGCGCTCTACACCGAGCACCGCGGCGAACGTCCGGTGAAGGCGATGATCTACACCCACAGCCACGCCGACCACTTCGGCGGCGTCAAGGGCATCATCAGCGACGAGCAGGTGGCCGCCGGCAACGTCGAGGTCATCGCGCCGGAAGGTTTCATGCATCACGCCGTGTCCGAGAACGTGTTCGCCGGCACGGCCATGCTGCGGCGAGCCGGTTACATGTACGGCGCCGCCCTCGAACGGGGCCCCGCCGGCCAGATCGGAGCGGGGCTCGGCCAGACCACCTCCTCGGGCACGGTCTCGCTGATTCCGCCGACGATCGACATCACCCACACCGGCCAGACGCTGACGATCGACGGCGTCGAGATCGTGTTCCAGATGACCCCTGGCACCGAGGCCCCCGCAGAGATGAACTTCTTCTTCCCGCAGCACCGCGCTCTGTGCGCAGCGGAGAACACCTCGCACACGTTGCACAACGTGCTCACGCTTCGCGGTGCCGTCGTACGCGACGCCCACGCCTGGGCGCACTACCTCACCGAGACGATCTCGATGTGGGGCGACGAACTCGACCTGGTGTTCGCATCTCATCACTGGCCGACCTGGGGCCGCGAACGCGCCGTGGAGTTCCTGGCGATGCAGCGCGACATGTACCTGTACCTGCACGACCAGACGCTGCGCATGGTCAACCAGGGGTTCAACGGCGCCGAGATCGCCGAGGCGATCGAGACACCACCCGCGCTCGCGCAGCAGTGGCACACCCACGGCTACTACGGCTCGGTCAGCCACAACGTGAAGGCGATCTACCAGCGCTACATGGGCTGGTACGACGCCAACCCCGCGAACCTGTGGCCGCACCCGCCCGAGGGTGTCGCCGCACGCTACGTCGACGCCATGGGTGGACGCGACGGCGCGTTGGCAGTGGCACGACGGGCCTGGGACGACGGCGACTACCGCTGGTGTGTCGAGGTCGGCAAGCACCTCGTGTTCGCCGACGACACCGACGACGAGGCACGCACACTCCTCGCCGACGCGCTCGAACAACTCGGCTTCGGCGCCGAGAACGGCACCTGGCGCAACGCCTACCTCGCCGGAGCTGCGGAGCTCCGAGGGGGCAACTTCGGCACCCCGGCCACCACCTCACCCGACCTCGCCTACTCACTCAGCGTGTCACAGGTCTTCGACAGCATCGCCGTGCGCATCGACGGGCCACGCGCCTGGAACGAACACATCGTGACCGCCTGGACGATCACCGACGAGAACACCACCTACCTCGCCGAGCTCCGCAACGGGGTGCTCCACCACCAGACCGTCACCGAGGCCCCGAGTGGCGTGACCCGGTTCACCCTCACCCGCCACACGCTCATCGGAGTCGTCACCGGACAACTCGACCTGACCGCCGCGCTCGGCGACGGCACCGTCACCGTCGACGGCGACCCGACGACCATGGCGAACCTCGTCGGCCTCCTCGCCCCCGTCGACCCCGACTTCAACATCGTCACGCCCTGACTCCCCCGCGACAGAACCGGGCCGAGCGCCCCGTGCGCAAAATTCACCCGGGTGGTGGGTGAAGCGCCCTCACCCACCCTTCGGCGAGAGTCGATCTGTGACCGAGACGATCTCGAAGAGGAGATGACCGTGGACAATGTGGATCTCGCGCGAATTCAGTTCGCCTCCACGACGATCTATCACTTCCTGTTCGTCCCCGTGACGATCGGGCTGTCGTTCCTCGTCGCCATCCTGCAGACCAAGTGGCATCGGTCGGGCGACGACCGATACCTCCGGCTCACCAAGTTCTTCGGCAACATCTTGTTGATCAACGTCGCGATCGGCGTCGTGACGGGGATCGTCCAGGAGTTCGAGTTCGGGATGAACTGGTCGGCCTACTCACGGTTCGTCGGCGACGTGTTCGGAGCGCCCCTGGCGATGGAGGGCCTGGCCGCGTTCTTCCTCGAGTCGACCTTCCTCGGATTGTGGATCTTCGGCTGGAACCGGCTGCCCAGGCGAATCCACCTGGCCTCGATCTGGGCGGTGGCGATCGGGGCGTCGCTCTCGGCGATGTTCATCGTGATGGCGAACTCGTGGATGCAGAACCCGGTGGGCTACGAGCTCGATCCGCAAACGGGTCGCCCGGTGCTCAACGACATCGGGGCACTCTTCACGAACCCCGTCTTCCGGTGGAGCTACGCCCACGTGATCCTCGCTGCCATCGTGTCCGGTGCGCTGGTGATGTTGTCGGTGTCGGCCTGGAAGATCCGCCGCAAGGTCGACCCCGAGATCTTCGCCAAGAGCGCCAAGGTGGCACTGATCATCCTGATCCCGGCGATCCTGTTGCAGATGCGCGTCGGGGGCCAACTCGGCCAGGTGGAGGCGGTGTACCAACCGATGAAGATCGCCGCCGCCGAGGGACAGTGGGAGACCTGTCAGCCGTGTTCGTTCTCCGCCTTCCAGATCGGGGGCGGCAACAACGACCCGAACGCGACGCAGGTCATCGAGATCCCGCACCTGCTGTCGGTGTTGGCGACCGGAACCTGGAACGGCGAGGTCCAGGGGATGAACCAACTCCAGGCGCAGTACGAACAGGAATACGGCCCGGGCAACTACATCCCCAACGTGTTCCTGCAGTACTGGGGCATGCGGGTGATGGCGTATCTCGCTGCTGGGGTCATGTTGATGTCGTTGTGGGGTGGCTGGGTGTTGTGGCGCCGTCGGCTCAACACGTCTCGCTGGTTCCTGGGAGTCGCATCGATCTCGTTCTTCGCGCTCTACGCCATGAACACCGCCGGGTGGGTACTGGCCGAGAACGGCCGCCAACCCTGGATCGTGCAAGGCTTGCTGAAGACCGAGGACGGGGTCTCGTCGACGGTCAGCACCACCGAGCTGTGGATCAGCCTGGCCATGTTCTACGCCATCTACGTCGCGATGGGCGTCGCCTATGTCCTGCTCCAGGTGCGCGCCGTGCGCAAGGACCTTCCACCACCTCCCGACGACCCCTCGTCCGACGAACTCGAGCCGGGCGACGACGACGCCGAGCGCCTGCCGGCGCTCACCTACTAGGAGGCCACCATGAATCTCCCAACGCTCTGGTTCATGATCATCGCCGTCTTGTGGATCGGCTTCTTCGTGCTCGAAGGATTCGATTTCGGTGTCGGTGCGCTGCACCACTACGTCGGCAGGACCGACACCGAACAGCGCGTCGCGATCAACTCGATCGGGCCCTTCTGGGACGGCAACGAGGTCTGGCTCATCGTGGCCGGCGCGGCGACCTTCGCCGCGTTCCCCGACTGGTATGCCACCTGGTTCTCGGCGCTGTACCTCGCCCTGATGATCACGCTGATGCTCCTGATGATCCGCGGCCTCACGTTCGAGTACCGCAGCAAGATCGGGAATCCGTCGTGGCGCAAGTTCTGGACATGGGCACTCACCGTTTCGAGCCTGCTGCTCCCCGTGATGTTCGGCACTGCGCTCGGCGACCTGCTCGTCGGTCTGCCCGTGAACGAGTCGGGTGAGTTCACCGGGAACCTCCTCGACGTGCTCACGCCGTACGGCCTCTGGACCGGAGTCACGATGCTCGCGCTCTCGTTGCTGCACGGCGCGACGTTCCTGAGGCTGAAGACCACCGGAATCGTCGCCGAGCGAGCCGACACGATCGCGTACCGGCTGGCCTGGATTGCGGCCGGCGCCGTGATCGTGTTCGCGGTGTGGACGCATGTGGTCGCCGACGAGGGCGTGCTCCCCGGGCCTGTCGAGTCCCTGGCGGTCTTCATGGTCCTTGCCGCGGCATGGTCGATTCGCGACGGACACGACGGCTGGGCGTTCACGGCCACCGCCTTCGCGATCGGGTTGTCCGTCATGTCGATCTTCGTCAACCTCTATCCGAACGTGCTCGTGTCCTCGACCGACGAGGCCTACAACCTCACCATCGCCGACAGCGCATCCGGCAACTACGCACTCAAGGTCATGACCATCGTGGTCGTCGTGCTGATGCCGGTCGTGTTGGTGTACCAGGGCTGGACGTTCTACGTGCTGCGCCAGCGCGTACGCGGCCCCGGCGAGAAGCAGCCGACGTCGGATCTCGAGACAGCGTCGCCGACGCCAACGTGACCGAGCGACGGCCAGCATCGCTCGCCGGCGACGAGTCGCCGAGCCGGCGCGGTCGGGCCGTCGATCCGAGACTCGTCCGATTCGGCCACACCACGCGCCGCTACCTCGGCCTGACCGTGGTGCTCGGGAGCGTCGCCGCCGTCCTGATCATCTGGCAGGCGTGGCTGCTGGCGGCGGTCGTCGCCGGATCGGTGTCCGACGGCGAGGGGCTGACGGAGCTGTGGACCGTGCTGTTCGTGTTGCTCGGCGTGATCGTCACCCGTGCCGTGGTCGCGTGGGTGACCGAGCTTGCGGCGAACCGCACGTCTGCCGCAGTGAAGTCGCAGCTGCGGTCGGCGCTCGTGGAGCGGGTCGGATCGGACGGGCCCGCGGCTGGGCACCGGGTCGGTGACGTGACGACGCTTGCCACCGGCGGCGTCGACGCCCTGGACGGCTTCTACTCCCGCTACCTGCCGCAGCTCGTGCTGGCCGTGATCGTCCCGGTCGCAATCCTCACGGTCGTCTTCCGCGAGGACTGGATCTCGGGAGCGATCATCCTGTTCACCCTCCCGCTGATCCCCGTGTTCATGGTCCTGATCGGCCTGGTCACCCGGATCCACACCGACCGCCAACTCGGTGCACTACAGATGCTGTCGGGACACTTCCTCGACGTGGTGGAGGGACTGACGACGCTCAAGGTCTTCGGCCGTTCGAAAGCGCAGATCGAGACGATCCGCACGGTCACGGGTCAGTACCGCCGGTCGACCATGGCCACGTTGCGCATCGCGTTCCTGTCGTCGCTCGTGCTCGAGTTGCTCGCCAGCGTCGCGGTGGCGCTGGTCGCCGTGTCGATCGGCTTGCGCCTGTTGCACGGCCACATCGATCTGCGCACCGGGTTCTTCATCCTCGTGCTCGCTCCCGAGGCGTATCTGCCGCTGCGGCTCGTCGGCCAGAACTATCACGCCAGCGCCGAGGGGATGTCGGCAGCCGACCAGGTGTTCGAGGTGCTGGAAGCACCTGCGGCACCACTCGGTGAACGCACCGACATTCCGTCGCCGACCCAGCATGCGCTGACCGTCGACCAACTCCGCGTCAGCTATCCGAATCGCGACCGGCCCGCGCTGGACGGGGTGTCGCTGCGCGTCGACCCCGGCGAGATCGTCGCGGTGACCGGCCCCAGCGGTTCCGGCAAATCGACGTTGGTGTCGGCGATCCTCGGCTTCGTCACCCCGACCGCCGGCACGGTGTCGATCGGAGGTGTCGACCTCGCGGAGCTCGACCCCGACGAATGGCGCCGCCGAATCGCCTGGGTACCGCAACGGCCGCACCTCTTCGCCGGGTCGATCGACCGCAACGTCCGCATCGGGCGGCCCGGCGCATCCCACGAGGACGTCGTCGCGGCGATCGCCGACGCCGGACTGACCACGACGATCGAGCGGTTGCCGGACGGACTGGACACCGTGGTCGGCGATCGGGGGGTCGGCCTGTCGGCCGGTGAGCGCCAGCGGGTGGCGCTGGCGCGGGCGTTTCTCCGCGACGCACCGCTCCTGCTGCTCGACGAGCCGACAGCCGGGCTCGACGGCGACACCGAATCCGGCGTGATCGACGCAATCCGGCGACTGGCTGTCGGGCGCACCGTGTTGCTCGTCGCCCATCGTCCGGCGCTGATCGAACTCGCCGATCGGGTCGTGCCACTCGCGCTCGCCGAGATCTCGCCTGCCGCCGTGATCGGTAGCCGGTCGTGACCGAGCTCGCGCCCATCGGTCGCACCTTCGGGCTCGCCCGATCGCGCGTCGGCCGATTGATGCTCGCCATCCTGCTCGGGGCCGCCGCCACCGGAAGCGGTATCGGCCTGCTCGCAACGTCAGGGTGGCTGATCTCGCGCGCTTCCCAACAGCCGTCGATCGCGGCGCTCGGCGTCGCGGTCGTAGGGGTGCGTCTGTTCGCTCTGTCGCGGGGACTGTCGAGGTATGGCGAGCGGCTCGTCGGACACGATGCTGCGTTCCGCTCGCTCGCCGACCTGCGCGTCCGCGTGTACGAGCGACTGGAACGGATCGCACCTGCCGGTCTCCCGTCGTATCACCGCGGTGACCTGCTGGCACGTCTGGTCGGCGACGTCGACACGCTGCAGGACCTGATGATCAGGGTGATCCCGGCATTCGCCATCGCACTCACCGTCGGCGGACTGACCGTGTTGATGATCGCTTGGATCTCGCCGGGCGCAGCACTCGTCCTCGCGGTCACGCTGGTGTTGGCCGGCGTCGCTGTCCCCTTGCTCAGCATGCATCTGGCGCGGCGGTCCGAAGCGCAGCAGGCGGAGGCGCGAGCCGAGCTGGCGGCGGCCGTCGTCGATCTGGTCGAAGGCGCACCCGACCTGGTCGCCAACGGAGCGATCCCCGATCAATTGGAACTGGTGGCCGCTGCCGATCGAACGCTGACCGAGATCTCTGCTGCGTCCGCCCGGACCGCCGGCATCGGCAACGGGTTGGTCACGCTGCTCACCGGTCTGGCGATCTGGGGTGCGGCCGTGATCGGGGTCGGTGGGGTGGCGAACGGCGACATGAACGCGACGTTCCTGGCCGTGCTGATCCTCGTACCACTCGGGGCGTTCGAATTGGTCCAACCGCTCCCGGCGGCGATCCAGGCGCTCGAACAGGTCCGGCGTGCTGCGGCGCGCATCTTCGGCGTGATCGATGCGGACGAACCCGTGCACGAGCCGATCGGCCCTCGAGTGCCGCCCGATCCGCCGTACGACGTCGTGTTGCAGGGGGTGTGCGCCACGTACGGTCAGGGTCGGGCGCCGGCGCTGGTCGACATCGACCTCGACCTCACCGCCGGCCGACGGGTCGGCGTCGTGGGGGTGAGCGGCGCGGGCAAGACGACGCTCGCCAACGTGTTGCTCCGCTTCATCCCGTTCACGCACGGATCGGTCGACATCGGTGGAATCGACGTCTCGACGATGGCCTCCGACGACGTGCGCCGAATCATCGGGCACGCTCAACAAGACGCTCACGTCTTCGACAACACGATCAGGGCCAACTTGACCCTCGCCCGCAGCGACGCGACCGATGACGACCTCCGAGATGCACTGCGCCGGGCGCGCTTGCTCGGGTGGGTCGAGGAACTCCCCAATGGCCTCGACACGATGGTCGGCGCACGGGGCGCGCAGCTCTCGGGAGGCCAACGTCAGCGCCTGGCGTTGGCACGCGTGCTGCTCGCCGACTTCCCGATCCTGGTCCTCGACGAGCCGGGGGAGCACCTCGACACCGCCACCGCGGATGCCCTGACGGCCGACCTGCTCGCGGTGACCGAAGGTCGCACCACACTGCTCATCACCCACCGACTCGTCGGGCTCGATGCGCTCGACGAGGTGCTGGTGCTCGACGAGGGGCGAATCGTCGAACGCGGCACCCACGACGAGCTCCTGGCACGGGGAGGCCGGTATGCGGGTCTCTGGAAGCACGAGAACGCCGACTCGTCGGCCGCGGTGGTGTCGTGCTGAGCCGCGACCTCCCCGGATCCGAGCCAGCAACCCACAGAGACGGAGAGCGAGAATGAGCGGCCACGACGACGTCCTCGAGACGGGGCACCAACAGCCGGATCCACTCATCGCCGTTGCGCCGGTGATCGCGGACAAGCGCGACCTGTGGGAACACCTGAGGGCCGCCATGACGCTGGAGTTGGCGACGATCCCGGTGTACCTCACCGCGCTCTACTCGATCAGACCTGGCCACAACGACGAAGCTGCCGGGATCATTCGCAGCGTCGTCATGGAGGAGATGCTGCACATGGCGCTCGTCGCGAACCTCCTGAACGCGACCGGCGGCGAACCGGCGGTCGACGACGAGCGGTACGTCCCGTCGTATCCGACGGCGCTTCCCGACAGCGACATCCACATCGCCGACCGAGTGCTCGAGGTGCCACTCTCGCGTCTCTCGCCCGAGTCGGTGCAGCGGTTCGTCCGGATGGAGCTGCCGAAACGACCGGATGTGCCACCGAAGGCGGATGGCTGGCACACCATCGGGCAGTTCTACGACGGCATCGAGCTGGCCGTCGACACACTGTGCGACGAACTCGGCCCGGCTGCGGTGTTCGACGGTCGGCCCGAACGCCAGCTCGGCCCTCAGCACTACAGCGGCGGCGCAGGCACCCTGTTCGCGATCGCCGCTGACGATCCGCACGAGACCCATGCGCTCGCACGGCGAGCGATCGCAGAGATCGTCGGTCAGGGCGAGGGGTCGCGGGGCGGCGTGATGGACGGCGACATCTTCGACGGTCAACCTGTGCCGGCCCACCACTTCCGATTCAAGGAGTTGCTGTACGAACGGCGCTATCGGCCGGGCGACGACCCAACCGGGGAACCGACCGGCGATCCGATCGCAGTCGACTGGCAGGCGGTGTACCCCATGCGCGACAACCCGTCGAGCGCCCAGTACCTCGATCGTCCCGACGTCGTTGCGGAACTGGCCACCTTCAACCGCACGTACTCGATGATGCTCAGCCTCATCCAGGACGCCGTGACGGGCAACGGATCTGCGTTGGGCAACGCGGTCGACCTGATGTTCGAACTCAAGAAGCAGGCAGCTGTGTTGATGGCGATGCCGAGCGGCGACGGCACAACGACCGTCGGCACGAGTTTCGAGTTCGACTCCGGCTCGTCGCTGCCGAGCAAGTGACGCCCAGCGTTCGGGCAGGTTCTCGGTGGTGCTGCCGAGGATCCCGGTGAACACGACCGGCACGCCGGTCCAGAAATGCGCCCAGGGCTTCAGGCGTCGCCACCCGAAGATGTAGATCGTGATGAAGATCGCCCCGGTGAAGAAGCACAACCCCTCGAAGGCGAACGGAACACCGAAGACTTCGCCCCATTGGCCCATGAGGGCCGGCGACTGACATGAGATCGGCACGAGTGGTCCCGATGATCGTGGCCGTGGCGCTGATGAGCCTGACGAGTTGCGACGATGACGACGGTACGTCGGACTCGACACAGGCGACCATCGAAGCGCCGGCGCCCACAACAACAGCGGAGCGGCCTGCCACGTCGGCTGAGGCGCAACTGGCGGGGTTCAGCTCTGAGCGTGACGATCTGTGCGAGTGGGTGACCGGAGACGAAGTTGCCGAGTTCGTGATCGCCGCAGGGTTCGCCGTGGAGCGACCCGCAACAGCCAGTGAACCCGCAACGGATGACGCCACCGGCTGGGATTGCGCGTGGACGTTCGCGTCCGGCGAAGAACTTCAACTTGGGGTCAGGGCTCGTCCAGGGCGCCTCGACGCGCTGCAAGCGCGAGACACGGTCGCCGAGTATGAGGGTCCCGGACAGATCATGGAGCCCGGCGCGACAGTGTCTGGGCATCCGGCGCTCAGCGACGGCGTCGTGGTCGAGAACACTGCGTTCGGCCGGTTCACCTTCCACACACCAGGGCGAGACGACGTACTGAATGTGATGTTCTTGACTGTTGGCGCCGAGGCCGCCGAGGCGGGGTACGAAGCAGCCCTGATGGCGATGTCAGACAGTGTTCTCGGGGACCTCGGCTGGGTACCGGCCTGAGTCTCTGATGGTTGAGATCGTTGCCGTGGCCGGTGACATCGGGCGAGCCTGAAAGGCGTCCTGAAGATGTCCACGCTTGACCGAGAGCCTCGTGTTTCCACGAGCTCCCAGGCCAGACAATGGACGTAGAGGGACTCCCGTTGTTGAACGATCCTGCGAGCCGCCAAGTCGGCGCTCAGCAATCGCGACGCGAGGGTGCGCTCGGCGGTCGGACCAGAGGCTTCAGACTCGAGAGGAGCTGCCACACCTGACACCGCCGCGGCCGGACAACGTCCATTGGCCCGGTGTCTCGGTCTGGCGTTCGTAGACGAAGGCCCCTACCGGTGACGGTGAGGCTCCCATAGCGTCGGTGCGGGAGCAGGAGGGAGCCAGCCATGAAGCAACGTCCTTTCGTCCTTCTCACAACGCTCGTCTTCGCGATGGCGGCCTGTAGCGGCAGCGACGACGCCACGACTGCGACAGACGACGAGACCACCGAGGTCGCGACAACATCGCCGACGACGATCGGAACCACAACGGTGCCGGACACGACGGTGCCGGTGACCAGTGAGGCTGCGGAGGACGCTGCTGATGTGTTCTCCTTCGCTGACGACGACCTGTGTGCGTGGGTGACCGGCGAGGAGATCACACGGTTGGTGTCAGCGGTGTATCCGTGGGATGGAACGGCGGCCGAGGGTGTCCCGGAGCCGCCGGCCAACTGTCTGTGGAGACTGTCGGGGGACGACGGGGACGGGTACCTCTCAGCCGGCGACGCAGGGCAATGGACCGACTTCTCCGGACAGCCCTACGACGTCGCGGCCGCCGAGCCGATTGTGGAGTACAGCAGCGACGATCCAGGATTCATCGAGATCGGTACCGCTGTCACTGGGCATCCTGCACTGCGCGACGGGTGGGTCGTGAGGAACGCCGGATTCGGCCAATACGCCTTCTGGATGCCACCCGAGGAGAGGTACCTCGCGTTCTCGTTGGCGGTCCCCGGCGTGGACGTGAACGACCTCTTCGATGAGAACCGCTTCTTCGCCGTTGCCGATGAACTCCTCCAGCAACTCGGATGGGTCGCTACCACCAGCCCCGCTGTTGACGAGGTCGGAAAGATGAACGGCTGGAGCGGCACGCTGGACGGCGTGACCGCGGGCTCCGCGCCGCCGGCCGCGGCCTGCCCGGAGGGCACCGCCGTCGACTTCGACGAGCCCGTGCCGGTCCCCACGTTCCTGGAGCCGCAGGTCGGCCCGTTCAAGGCGGTCGCCGCGTTCGACACGGTCACGAACAGCGTGGTCGTGGTCCGTCGAGGCGCTGACAGCTCCGATGGCGCCGTCTCACGGTCGACCGTGGCCGGCCGCCTCGACGTGTGCAGCGGCGAGTGGTCGTCGATGAACGCCGACTTCGGCGCCGCCCCCGACGAGGGCCCGGCGTGGCTGGATGCGCTCGTGTACGACGTCGACTCCGACGCGCTCGTTGGATTCTCGACCAACGGGGTGCACGTCTACGACCGCGCTGCCGACGAGTGGTCGATCCGACCGTACGACACCACCTTCTGGGTGATCAGCGCCGCCTACCATCCGGCCTCGGGCCGGATCGTCGTCATCACCGGCGACTCGCTGGCTGCCTACGACGTCGACGAGGCCGAGTGGGAGTGGATCTTCCAGTCGGATTACGATCCCTTCGCCGGCGAGATCCTCGGGATCGACGCAACGCTCGACAAGATCGTGATCGTCGAAGGCGTCGGGACCTCCCCTGGGGCTGGTTCGCGGAGCGACGTGACCCGGCTCGTCGACCCCGTCACCGGCGACTACACCGACGTGCCGACGCCCGGGCGGCCGATCGCCAACATCTACAACGGCTTCGGACCCGAGGAGGCATTCGGGCAGATCGCCGGCACTGTGTTCGTGTCCGATCACGAGAATGACACGATCTGCGGGTTCAACGGCGAGACCCTGGCGTGGGATCTCTGTGTCGACAGCCCGCTCGTCGAGGGCACGCCGACCAGCAGCGGCTGGGCCGGTGAGTGGGCCATCGTCGGGGACCCGATCAACGACAGGCTGATCGCTATCCCACCAAGCGGCCCGATCCGCACGACGCCACTCCCGTGACGGTCGCACGGCGGGACCGGACACGGCCGACGGCGAACGGCCCGCTCGTAATGGGCGAGGACCGACCCCACGACCCGGGGATGATGCAAGGACGTCAGATCGCCGGTCCCACCGAAACTGTCCGGTTGGTGCTCCCCAACTGAGACGCCTGCGCCGACCCGCCACCTCACGCCGGATCGGGGCGCACATCGACCTTCACCCGCAAGGCCCGGACCAATCCGGGAACCGGCATTGCGATCGCAGGCCGGTGGAGGTGAACCGCCCATAGCGGGAGCACCGAACCGACTTCCAATGTCTATGGATCACTCGGCTTCGGCCCTGACGTGACGCGGGATGATCCCGTCCGAGATGATCCCGTCCGAGTACGACATGGGAGTCGAAGGTCGATTCCTGATCGTCGGTTGGTGCGGGCGGTGGCGGGCTTCGATGCGACGTAACCATCGTGAGCGGAGATTGGCTTGGAGGACGTCGAACATGATCAGGTCGTTGTCCTCCCATTCCGAGCCGGCGGCGAGGCGTTCCGCTGCCTGCTCCGCTCGGCGACGGGTGAGCGCTCGAACGGTGTCGTCGTCGAGTGGGATCACGCGTCGAGACCGTTCGTTCTTGGCGTTGCTCCACGCGGCGCCTTGCCGCTCGCAGCACGGTGCGACAGATCTGGATGCTGCGACGACCCAGCCGTCCGCCGGCAGCGAGACCGTCGATCCACGTCGCCACGTCCTCGCGATCGAGCCTCGACAACTGGATGGCTCCGAGACCGTTTTCGATGTGCGGGATCGCCCACTCGTACTGCTCGCGTGCCTTCACCATGATGTCGGTGCGACTGGCGACGTACCGGCGCACCAACCAACTCACGGTGCCCCGCTCGGTCGATCGATCCTCGGTCTTCACCGAGCGCGCCGCAGCGTTCGCCGACCGCTGCGGGCTATCACGCCTGGTCACACTGGGTGGAGACGATGGGAATCGAACCCACGACCCCCTGCTTGCAAATCCGAAAAATGGCGATCTCAGCGAGTTTCGGCTCGTACCGGATCGTGTCGGACTATGCCATCTAGCAGGGGCGACGCGAGAACAGGCTGGCACCGGCCGGACAGGGCGACACAGCCCGGTGCATCTCGGACTGATACATCTCTGATACATCGACGAGCTCCTGCCCGGTCGGGCAGATCGAGTCGTCAGTCCGCAGGTGCAGTGCCCTCGATCTCGTCCATCAGGGAGACGATCTCCTTGACGGTTGTCGAGGCGTCCGGCAAGTGTGCGAGGAGCGCGGCCGTGGCCTGGCGCAGCAGCGTGCGTCCACGAGCGGTCAACTCCACCTGGACACCGCGGTGGTCGTTGTCGATCGCGCCGTAGGTCCGATGGATCAGGCCGGCTGCCTCCATCCGGTCGAGGAGCTTGGTCGTTCCGCCGGTCGTGAGGCCCACCACCTCAGCGATCGCTCCCGGGCGAGTGGGTCCGTCGAGATCGAGGAGGCACAACACCAGAACCGGAGCATTCGTGACGAAGTCCGGTTGATTCGTGGCAGCAACCAGCGTTTTGGTCACCGCCGAACCGAAGCGTGCGAACTGCAGCAACAATCGTTCGGCGCTCTGGTGACGGGGTTCGGGTGGGAGATTCATTGCCGGTCGATCCGGTCGTTCGACGACGATCAGCAGGATTCGATGGTGGCTTCGAGGGTGAAGTCCTCCACCGGTGCGCTGTCGTCGGGTGCGGCTCCGGAGCCGACGACGGTCACCTGACCGTCATCGACGGTGATGCTGCCGCTCCCCTCGAACTGGAGGCCGCCCGACACGACGATGTTGGCCTCGCCGCTGACGTCAGGGTCCAGGGAGAGGATGATCTGCGAGGTCTCACCCTGTGCGGCGAACTCGCTGGGATCGAGCGTGCAGGCGACGATGTCGGCATCGATGGTGACGTCACCGACGGACAGCGTCGCCGAGCCCGACGCCTCGCCGGCTTCGTCGCCGCTGGTGTCGTCGCCAGCCGACTCACCGTCGCCGTCGCCTGCCGACTGAGCAGCCAGCGCGGCCTCGATCTCATCGAAGCTCGGCACGTCGAGGCCGAGGTCGAACAGTTCGTTCCACAACACGACGAACGCCTGCGCTCCGGCAGTGGAGTTGATCATCACCGTGAACGTCGCACCGGTCTCCGGGTCGTAGAACGCGAGCGCTTCCCAGCCGATCGCCTGCCCGCTGTGCCCGTACCATCCGTCCACACCCTGCTGCAGGATCCCGAGCCCGTATTGCAGCTCGTCTCCCTCGATCGGAGCCAGCTCGAGGCGCTGCGTGCCCAGTTCGGTCGACAGCAAGGTGTTGCCGGAGCCGGTCGACGCCCACAGGAAGAGGTCCTCGATCGTCGAGTAGGCGCCACCGCCCGCGCCACCCCACGAGATCGACCAGTCGGTGGTTTCGGTGCCTGCCTCGGCCTCGACCCCGATATCCGCCAGGGTGCTGACACCGGCAGGGTCGATGTAGCCGTGGGTGGACGGGTCGGGCATCTCGTTCTCGTCGGCGGGGAGCAACGCCGTGTCGGTGAGACCAGCGTCTTCCGCAACGCTCGCGATGCCCGCTTCGATCGTTTCACCGGTGATGGCTTCGTACATCAAGCCGAGAATGATGAAGTTCGTCGTCGAGTAGCCCGGCGTGCCGATCGGCTCCACCTCGGACGCATCGAGCGCCGCTTCGATCAGCTCCTCGGGTGCCCAGACCTTCGTCGGGTCCTCGACGGCCTGCGCAGTGGCGGACCCCGCGACGTTCGCGTAGTCCGGCAGGCCGCTGGTCATCGACACCAGGTGTTCGACCGTGATGTCGGCCGTCTCGGGAAACTGCTCGGCGACGTCGGGGACGACATCGGCGACCGTGTCATCGAGGGACAGCTCGCCAGCGTCGACCAGCCGGAGGACGGCAACAGCAGTGAAGGTCTTGGTGACCGAACCGATGCGGCTGTGGTGGTCGAGGGTCATCGGGTCGACGTCGACCTCAGCGTCGCCGATCGCCGTCGACCAGAAGCCGAGCTCGGGGTGAGAGACAGCGATGATCGCCCCCGGTGTTCCCTCGGCGATCTGGAGGGTCAGTTCGGCCAGTTCCTGCCACTCGGCGGCGGTCGCATCGTCGACCGGTGTCATGTTCGGCGGCGTCGCGGTCCAGAACTCGGCGTCGGCAGGTGCCGTCGTGTCGGCCGACGTGTCGGGCGTCGCGGTGGTGGCAGCGGCGGCCGTGGTGTCGGTGCTGCTGTTGGAGTCATCGCTGCCGCAGGCGGTCGCGGCGAGCAGCGCGACGACGACCGGGAGTGCGGTCAGCGTGCGGCGCCGATTGATGAGGGGTCGTGAGAGGGTCATGTGCGGTGGTCCTTCGACGTCACTTCGTGGGGGGATGGTGTCCGCCCGCAACGGCGGGCGGCATACGACGGCGCGGAGAGCGGCAACCGGGCCTCGGGTGACTGTATGCGTCAGTAACTTCTCTGTCAAACATCCTCGTGGCCCAGGCATGAGCACGATAGGTGACGATTGGCATTCCGAGTGATCGTCGGAGGCGGCCGAGCCAGCGCCCGAGGCTGTCGTTGGCGCGCGCTTCGAAGCCGCCTGCACCCATACGTTGCGCCACGGCCAGGGCGAGGCGGTAACGGTCCTCGACGTCGCTCGCCGGTGCTCCCCGATGCTCGAGCACGTAGCCGTGCAACCGATGGATCTCCGGCTCCGCCCAGCGTTCGACGGTGGCGTTCATCGACTCGAGGCTGGCGGACATCGTCGCCGCAGCCCCAGAGCGGCCCTTACGTGACACGAGATGATCCCGTCCGAGACCTGCCCCAGAACGTTCGACCCTGTGGTGACCACAGGCATCCCAAGGCGCACCGTTCCGACCGCGTTCAGGAGTTGGTGAGTCGTTCGAAGCGTTGCCGCGCGCCTTGGCGGGTCATGCCGAGCTGCGCACCGATCACTCCCCACGAGGCGCCGTCTCGGTGTGCCCGCAGCGCTGCGGCCTCGATCCGGCTGTCAGCTTCTCGCCGCGCCGCGGAAGCGGCTCGAAGTTCTGCGAGCGCATCGGATCCTGTCACGACGTAGTCGTCTGCGGCGTCGAACTCGTCGATGGCATGGCGGATTTCGTCGTCGGAGATGCCGTGTTTGCGAGCGCTCGGCCGTATCTCCGCTGCGACAACAGTAGTTGTCGCAAGCTCGGCCGACAACCCACTCGGTCCGTGGGCCGGTTCCCGGCAGGCGTCAGGCGGAGCGCCGGGCAGGTGGGACGGTCAGACCGGCTGCTGGGACGACCAGCATGTCGGCGGCCGGTGGCGGCCATGCCGACGCCGTGGTCCCGTGGGCTGCGGCCTGCGAGATCAGTGAGGCGAGTTCCTCGATGTCGGTGATGCGGACGGGGGTGGCGGCGACGCAGTGGTCGCCGTCCCAGTGGGAGAACACGATCAGTTCACGCGATGCGTGCCAGGTGACGCGGAGGAACTCGTCCGATCCGAGTGCTTGGGGCACCAGGACGCGGTGTCGCTCGTTGTTCCCCTTGATCCCCACGCGACCACATTCGTCGCTGGCGAACCCCTCGTCAACCTCGCGCACGACGTCTTCGTCCTCGGGTCAGAACTCGATGCCGAGTTCAGGGCCAGCAGAGCGTGTCGCGACGTCGCGTCGGTGCGGTCGGGTCTCGAGACCTTGTTCGGTGAGCCAGCCAGTGAGCGGCACGGCGAGGGCTCGGAGCTCTGGTCGGTCACTGGTGGAGAGGGTGTCGGCGGTGGCGGCGAGTCGGTCCGCTGCGATGGTGTGTCCGTTGGCCCAGTGCTTCCAGGTGACGAGCGCGTCGTGTCGGGCTTCGGCGAGTTCGGAGGTGGGGTAGTAGTTGTTGATCTGTCGTCGCCAGACACGGAAATCTCTCACGTCGCGGACGAGATCGCTGCGTTCGCTGTCGAGCTGGGCGCGCTGCTCCAGGACGGGGCGGGCCTGTTGGGTGACGTGGTGGAGGTGGTGTTCGGCGGCGGTGACGTTGCGTTCAGCGGTGGGCAGTACACGTCGGGCGTTGCGGCGTTCGCGCCGGCCGCCGTCGTTGATGGTTCGTTCGAGTTGACGGCGATGCTGCTTGGCGTCGTCGAGTGCGCTTCGGGCGTCGTCGATGGCGTCGTCGTGGGGTTGGCAGGCGGGTTCGAGTTCGTCGAGCAGCACGCGGAGTTCGTTGATGCGTTGATCGACGCGTTCCTCCTCGTCACGTTCGGCACGGAGCCGTCCGAGCGCGTCGAGGAACTCGGCATGTGCGACTTGGTAGGTCTCGTCGTACCAGGGCGGGATCTGACAGCGCGGCTGGACGGCCGGTGCCGGCGGTGTGGGTGTGGTGGCGGCGAGGTCGCGGCGGACACTGGTTGCCGGTCGGTCGGCGCGGTCGCTGGCCAGGACTTGTTCCAGGAGGTCGACGGCGTCGGCGATGTCGTGGCTGTCGGTGACCACCAAGACCAGGTTCTCGACCTGCCCACGGGTGATTGCGACGTACAACCCGCGACACGTGGTCGCCGTCGTCGCCAGAGTCGCGGAACGGGTGGCGGTGTCGGACTGGTTACCGGGCTCGGTGGCGGCGTAGCCGAGCTGCACATGTTCAGCGACGTAGCCGGCGGGCAGCGTGACGGAGCCGTGGCCGTCGATGCGGGTCACGGACAGCGACCCGTCGGCACCGATGGTGTCGATGCTCCAGTAGTCGCGGTTGCGGACGCTCTCCCCCATCGTGGTTCGCAGGAACCGTTCGTTACGGCGTGTCGTGATCACATCACCAACCGCCAGCTCGAAGCCATCGCCGAGTTCGAGGCGAGTGTCGCCGAGTTGGCCGAGTTCACAGCGGTGGTCGTGGACGGCAGTGTTGATGGCATCGACGTGGTCGTTGGTGGTGGTCGTGATCGCCACGTACTCGCCGCGATCGTGGGCGCCGGCCCAGTAGTGGGCGAGGTTGTCGACATGCTCGTCGAACGGTGCCGCGAAGATGCGGTCATGATCCAAGTAGGCGTCGAGGCCGCCGGGGTCTCCGTGTCGCAGCTTCAATGACGCGGCCGCTTCCCACTGGTTGTGGAACCGGTGGATCGTGTCGAGCTCGATCGTCCGGCCGGTCGCGCAGAGTTCGCCGAACATGCCGCCTCGGCCGACTGCCTGGAGTTGGTGGGGGTCACCGACCAACACCAACCGCCACTGTTGGGCGTCGGCGAGGTGTGTGAGTTGGTGGAGGTCGCCGGTGCCGATCATGCCGGCCTCGTCGACGATCACCGTCGCCCCCGCCGGGAGCCGCCATGGGTGCTCGGGTGGCCGATCGGTTCGTCGCCACTCGTGCAACAGCTTCGCGACCGTGTCCGACGCCATCTGGGTCTCGGATTCGAGGACGCGGGCCGCCTTCGCCGTCGGCGCCACACCGAACACCACACGTCCCTGCGCGGCGAGGTCATCGACGGCGGCGGCGAGCATCGTGGTCTTGCCGGCACCGGCCGGGCCGACCACAAGCACCAACCGATCCGACCCCGCCACCGCTGCGGCGGCTTCGGCTTGCATGACATCGAGTCGGCCCGTCTTCACACCGGTGGACGGTGCGGGTGGTTCGAGTTGTGCGTCCATCGCCCAGCAGATGATGTGTTCTTCCTGGGCGAGGACGTCGCTGCTGGTGTGATGCCGGGCCGACGGCTCGATCCACACCGACCGCCCATCCGAACCACGCCGACGCGTCGTGGAGTCGGCAGGGTCGAGATCGACACACTCCGCCAGCACGGTGTCGGTCACGGCGTGCAGCGTGCCCGCCCACTGCCTGCCGTCCATCGCCGGCTGCGAGCGAGCGACATCGCAGACGGCCTGGAGAACGTCGAAGCGATGCCACGCCGACCGCTGCTCCGCGACCGCCCCGATCACGTCGCCGACGGTCACCGACGGCTCGACCTCCGCCTGGTTCCGTGCCGCGGCGTTGATGCTGTGGGTGAGCGTCTCCGCGGTCACGCCGACGGTGGCGGCTTCGGCCAGCCATCGTGAGCGGAGATCACCGGCACCGTGACCGGACTTGTGGCCACGAGTGTCCGCCGCAGCCTGGCGGCGCATTGCGCCGTCTTCTTTCGAGATCGGGTCACGCCCTTCACGGGCGTAGAAGTCCGCGAGGAGGCGCTGGTAGGCGCGCTCGACCTGGACGCTGCGTTTCGAGAACTCCTCCAACAACCCGTCGGGAATGCCGGCGATCTCCGCCTGGCCCTTGACGATTTCCCCGAACACCACCCCGTAGCGGGCGGTCAGCTCGGCGCGCAGCACCGACTGATACACCCCACCCAGCGCCCGCTGGAACCCCTTCAACGACCGGGCATCAAGTGCGAACCAGCGCCCGTCGACGGTTTGCACCTTCGAGGAGATCACCACATGGGAATGCAGCTGCGGATCATCCAACCGGCTCGTGGTCTGGCGGAACATTGCGACCGTCAAGCCCTGCGACTCCGGGTGCAGCCGGGCGCCGTTCGAGCGGACCCGGGTCGTGGACCCGAACCGTTCGACACAGTCCACCACTGCCCGGACTGCGACGTCATGACACGCAGCGAGGCCGTCGTCGCCCGACAGCGCCCACCACACCGACAACGACTTCGGCGCCGACAACGTCGCATCGAACCCGGCCACCGCCCGCACCACACGACCCGACGACGTCACCCGATTCACGAACGGCGACCCCAACGGTGTCCCACTGTTCGGGTCCCGGCCCTCGAGCAGGGCTCGCAGATCCTCAGTCGTGACCTCACCAGTGAGGCCGAGCAGCGCCGCCTGGCGTCCGGTCCAGTGGCCGGGTTCTTCACCGTCGGCTTGGGTCAGATACCGCGTGTAGTAGGCCGCAGTCGTCACCGAGGTGTCCGCGTACAGCGTCGACACCCTCAACACGATGACTCCCACGAGCCCGCGGGCACCTGTCTGTCATTGCTACCTCGCGAGTCGAACCAGAAGGTGTGTTCCATCAGCGGGCCTACACGCTGAACAGACGCGACGACTGCGCCGCAGTCTTCGAACGACGACGGGACGGGCCAGCCGTGGGGACGGGTTCGACCGTGGTGGAGTTGATGATCGCGTCGGCGTCATCGTCGGGTGCTTCGAGCGGTGGCCACACCGTGATCCGAAAGCCGAGCCACTCCTCGAACAACACTCGAGGAACGCGCAGCTGACCGCCGACGCGGATACATGGCATCCCGTCCGCTCCGTCAGTGTCGAAGTACTTGCCGACCTGGTCGTAGGCGGTCGTGCGACCGACCCGCAACACGCCGGCGGCCTCCATCACCGTCAACAGATCCGGCACCGAAACCTGGGTCATCGACACCTCGGCACCCATCAGCGTGCGTTCCCCATACGAACACATGCCTGCGAAAACGCGAATTTGTGACAACCCACACCTCTCAACGGGCACCGAGACCCCGAGCGCGGGCAATCTTTTTTCAGCTACAGGCTGAGGGCGAAACTCACGTACCGCGCATCGTCTGGTGGATTGGTCAACTCAACCGTCGGAAACGGGCCGGGACGGAGCCGGGATCAGTCGAGTGAAGCAACGATCAGGACTCGACCTTCGACTCCCACTTCGTAGTCCCCGTCGCCCGGGGTGCTCGACGATCGCGATGAGCGTTGGCGAAACTTCGCTTCGGTGCGTCGGTTGATGACACCAGCGCTTCGGAAATCCGTTGAATCGTTGACCACCGGGCATCGAGTCGACCGTTCTCGATCCGCGAGATGTCCGCCTGTGCGACGTCGGCTCGATCGGCGAGGTCAGCCTGTGTCCAACCCAATGCGGTGCGCCGTTCACGAATCGCATGCCCGGGGTGCTGCATCCCGGCGATCGCAGCCAAGTCGCCCATCACCCAAGACTATGTGTCATTCCACATGCGATCGCGTCGACTCCGCCAACGGCACAAATGCAAAGGCCCGCCGATGTCGGCGGGCCTGAACGCAGCCACCGAAGCAACTGAGGGGGTGCAAAAACAGTATCGGGCGGTCCCGGCGCGCAGAGCAACACGGGATCCGCACCGCGCTCACGAATTGCGACGACTGATCCGATCGACCACAGCGGTCTGGCTCTGCGGAAGGACGTGCGCGTAGGTGTTCATCAGCATCTCGGGGCTGTGGCCGAGAAGATCGGCGATCGCTCGGAGCTCGCCGACGTCGCGAGCACCCTGGACCATGTGGGTCGCGGCGGTGTGCCGAAGTCCGTGGGAGGTGAGACGTGGCAGCCCGGCGTTGTCGACGATCGTTGCGAGCGCTCGGTCGTACGAGCGGGGCAGGACGAGCCGGCCGGTGCGGGTGGCGATGATCAGGTCGTTGTCCTCCCATTCCGAGCCAGCCGCGAGACGCTCGGCGGCCTGTTCCGCCCGCCGACGGGTGAGCGCTCGCACGGTGTCGTCGTCGAGTGGGATCACACGACGGGACCGTTCGTTCTTGGCGTTGGTCCACGCGGCGCCTTCATTCGTGGCGACGAGACTTTCGTCGATCCGCAACGACTTCGCCTCGACGTCGACGTCGTCCCAACGCAGCGCGAGCACCTCGCTGCGTCGCAGGCCGAACAGCGCACCGAGCCGGAACGCCACCGCCCAGCGGTGCTCGGCCGTGGCCTCGAGGAAGCGGTCGACGTCGGCCGCATCCCACGCGACGGCGTCCTTCGGCTTGACCTCCTTGGCCACGGTTCGCGGCAGTCCGACGCGAGCTGCCGGGCTCCGCGGAATGAGTCCCTCGTCGACCGCTTCGGTCAACGCAGCTCGCAGCACGGTGCGACAGATCTGAATGCTGCGGCGACCCAGCTTCCCGCCGGCGGCCAGGTTGTCGATCCACGTCGCCACGTCCTCACGATCGAGCCTCGACAACTGGATGGCTCCGAGGCCGTTCTCAATGTGCGGGATCGCCCACTCGTACTGCTGGCGGGCCTTCACCGTGATGTCGGTCCGGCTGGCGACGTAGCGGCGCACCAACCAACTCACGGTGCCCCGCTCGGTCGACCGATCCTCGGTCTTCATCGACCTCGCCGCGGCGTTCGCCGAGCGTTGTGATGCGTAGGTACCGAGCTGACGAGGGCGGTGCTTGCCGGTGGCGGTGTCGATGCCGTCGACACGCACGACCCACTTGTCGCGCTGTTTACGGACCGTCGGTCGACCTGTCGCTTTCCACGCCATGACGCACCCCCGTGCTGATCGGCGTCCGATTGGTTGATACATCGCTGATACTTCGATGTTTCACCGGAGTGCCGATCAGGCTATCACGCCTGGTCAGACCTGGTGGAGACGATGGGAATCGAACCCACGACCCCCTGCTTGCAAAGCAGGTGCTCTAGCCAACTGAGCTACGTCCCCCGGTTGGGGATCCCGCGAACGGAACCCGACCACGATACCGGTCACCCGGGCTCGCAGTGCACCCACTCTCTCGCAACCTGGAACCCGACGCTGCGGTACAACCCGAGCGCGCGTTCGTTCTCGGCCTCGACGCCCAGGCCGATCACACTCACACCGGTGCGCCCCAGGCGGTGGCAGGCCTCGACCAGGATCGCTCGGCCCAACCCGGCACCGCGATCGGGACGACCGACCGCCAGTTGGGAGACCCAACCGAGTTCGGATCCGAATCGGCGCCCGAGCGCCACCCCCGCCACGGGGCCGGACCCATGGTCGCGACGGGCGAGCACCACCAGGTCCTGCTCGAACCACGGGCCACCGAGCAACCGCTCCCGCCACTCGGCGAGCGGCCGCAGCGTGTGGCCATCGACGTCCAGCCACACGGAGTAGACCATCTCGTGCGCTTCCTCGTCGTCGACACCCTCCCGGAACGGAACCGGAGCGATCCCGTCCGGCCACACCGCCGGTCCGAGATCAGCGACGTCACCCGGACGCTCGAGATCGAAACTCGACCGCCGCGGCACCATTCCGACCGCTGCGATCGCCGCCAGCCGCTGAACGTCCTGTATCGGCGCCTCGATCTCGCCTGCGCCCGCTCCGACGAGCCAGCGGAACAGAGCCTCCTGGGCCTCGAGGGCGACCGGCGACGAGGGATCGATCGCTGTCGACGTGTGGCCGTGGCCGCTCAGGAGCGCGAACCCGATCACCGTGCCGTCGACGACGGCCACGCGCGATCCGACGTCGAGCGAACCGATCAGGCTCACCACCTGATCGAGCTCATGGCGCGTGTCGTCGATGTCGCCGTCGGGAGCGCCCCACCAGACAATGTCCTGTGCGTCGGTCACCGTCGAGATCGCGGCAACGTCGTCCATGGTCGCTGGGCGGAGTGTCACCGTGTCCACGAAGGTGCATCCTGGCAGGCGCAGGGGCCGGCGAACGGCCCGATTTGCCCGTTTGTGTCGACATCTGGGTGGTCCGTCCCACCGAAAGCGCAACGCAAACGGAACGGGGCGACCGGTGGGGGTTCAGTCGTCCTTGAGGGCCACGGCGTTGGGGGTGACGTTCATCTTCGGCTCGTACTCGGCCACGTCGACCGCGCGGCCCTCGGAGCGGAACGCGTCGCGCAACTGCGTCCGGCACGTCTCGCACGGCCCATAGAACTCGTCGACCACGGCTGACTGGCATCGGGGACAAGCGAACTCCATGCGGCTCGACGCTAGTGCGCCTACGATCCACCTCGATGCCGTCGCCACCGACTCCGTTCGACGACGAGGCCGACCGCATGTCCGACACGTCCTCCGGCTTCGACACGTCCTCCCACTTCGACACCCCCTCCAACCCGGACACGCCGTCCAACCGGGACGACGGACGACCGTCACCCGCTGCCGACCGGCACCCGAACTTCTGGATCCGCCGGCTCGTGGTGATCGGGGGGGTGGTGGCGGTGTTCCTCGCCGCCGCCTTCGTGGTGAACTCGCTGATCGACGGCACCGCCGGCGACACCGCGTCGGGTGCCGTCAGTGCCGACTGGAACCGGATCGTGCTCGTCGACGAGCGAACGGGCCGCGTCACCGTGGAGAACGACGCCGGCGAGGAGACCGGCCGTATCGACACCGGAACACGCTCGATCCTCGATGCCGCCGTCGTCGACGCCAACGCACTGGTCGTGTCGGCCGCGGAGACGAGCATCGTCGACCTCGCCGACAAATCATCGACCCAGGTGGCGATCGAAGCCGATGCTGTGTCGTGGCCGTCGGGCAGCGCGCTCACGATGATCGTTGCCGCCACGTCCGGTGCTCGCGGTCTCCTCGTGCACGGTCCCAGCGGCGACGTCATCGACACCGACGACGTGGCACCGATCGCCGGCACTCGCTACGAGTGGGCCGACTCGAGCAGTGTTCCGTCGGGCCGCGATCTCCTGGTGACCGACTCCGGCAACTTCCAGAGCGTGCTGTTGTCGTTCGATCGAGACGAACCGTCGTACTTCCGCGGCCTCGCCCTCGCGATCGACGACGACGTCGTCGTCACGGCGCAGAACGTCGGTGCGAACGCCGCCGTCGACGTGTTCGACCACGACGGCGAGTCGATCGCCTCCGGTTCCACGTCGTCGGTGCGGGCGGCGCTGATCGGCGACGGCGCCGTCCAACTGGTCACCGTCGACGGCGAGGTCGTGTCGATGTCGACGTCGTCGGGCGACACCGAATCGATCGGGCAGCTCGACATCGGTGCCGTCGAGTACGGCGTCGTCAGCACCAGCGGCGATCGGCTGATCGTCTCGGGTGCCGACGGTTCGGCGATCGTCGACACCGACGGCTCGGTCGTCGGCACCTACCCGCAGCAGCGGCTGCTCCCCGGTGATCGCGACGCTGCGGGCTCGACGTGCGTGGTCCTCTCCGACGGATCGGGTGCCGACGGTGGCGGGCAGGTGTCGATCGTGAACCTGGCAGACGGCTCGATCGTCAACGAGGTCGACGCCACGGCACCGCTGTGGGCGACCGCCGACGGCTGCACGCTCGTCTCGCCGGTTGACGACGGATATCAGGTCGCATCGCCGGAGGCCGTCTCGTTCGTCGTCACCGATGATCGCCTCGGCGGTCTCAGCCCCGACGGCGCGAACGTCGTGCTCACCGTCGGCAGCCGACTCTCGCTCGCCGACGCCACCACCGGTCCCGGCGACGACGACGTCGACCTCGGTCCCGCCGGACGACGCATCGGATTCACCCAGCTGTGACCACACCCGACGACGAACTGATCGAGATCGCCGACGGCACCACGGTGTGGCGATTCGAGCGTGAGTTCCTCGAGTCGAATTGGACGTGCCTCTTCGGCAACGGGTGCAAGGGCATTCTCGATCGGCCCGCCGAAGAGCTGAACCAGGGTTGCTGCTCGCTCGGCGCACACTTCGGTGACGGCCCCGCAGGGCAGGCCGAGGCGATGAACGTCGGTGCGTACGCAGCGATGCTCTCCCCGGAACAGTTCCAGTTCCATGCCGTCGCTCACGCAGACCGCGATCCGAACACCGGCGCCAACGGCGTGTTCGGCGACGAGGAGCGCACCCGCACCCGCGTGGTCGACGGCGCGTGCATCTTCCTCAACCGACCGGGGTTCCCCGGCGGCGAAGGGTGCGCGCTCCACATCGCGGCACGCGAGGCGGGTGAATCGACGACCGAGTGGAAACCGTCGGTGTGCTGGCAACTGCCATTGCGCATCGACTGGCAGGAGATCGACGCGACCCGCGAATCGGCGACCGTCCGTCGGTGGAGCCGCCAGGACTGGGGCACCCACGGCACGACGATGGCGTGGTGCTGCACCGAACGCTCCGAGGGCGCCGAGGCCTACTCCGGCGGCGAGCGTGTGGTCGACTCGCTGGCCGAGGAACTGACCGCCCTCGCCGGGACCGAGGTCTACGTCGAGCTCCGTCGCCGCCTCTGACGCGAGTCGTCGGTCCCGAGTTCGTCATCGGACCTCGTCAGTGCCGTCGTTCAGATGATGTCGTTCAGATGATGTTGATCGCGTCGAGCACGACGGCGAGGTCGGGATCGTCGGTGTCGCCAGTGGCCGAGTCGCGCCAGTCAGTGCGCTTGGTGCCCCACGACACGAAGTCGTGCACGGTCGAATGAATGCTCGGCGCCTCGGGGTCGACCCCCTCAGCGACCGCCCAGCTGTCGGTACCGGGCACCAGCACCCAACTGCCGCCCGCCGGGCCGTCGAAGACGAGGTTGACCGGCTGGGCCGGGGCCGCCGCGAGGGCGGCGGAGCACATCTGGGGCAGGCCGGCGAGCATCCACTCCAGGGTGACGGCCAGTGTCGACTCGTCTCGTGGAAGCGCCTTCGCTCGTTCGATGCTCGGCAGGTCGTGGCGGAGATGGCAGTAGTGGTCGAACACGATCGCGTTGGCGAGCAGGTGGAGCGGATGCGTGCCGAGATCGGAGATCGGCACGACCATCTCGGCCATCGGCGGTTCCTGCAGCGCCGCCAGCGCGGCGACTCCCTTGGGCGCCCACTCGTCGTACGCAGCCACCACCTGGTCGATGGTCCAGTCCTTGCGGGCCTGCACGGGCACCTCGTTGGACGGCTCGGCCCGACCCGAGTCGCCGACGTCGATCGACGAGGCGTCGGCGATCTGCTGGAACACCGCTGCCATGTGCTGCGCGAGGTCCTGGACACGCCACCCTTCGCATCCCGACGCCGACGACCACTCCAGCGGCGTCAACGTGGCGAACAACTCCTTGGCGTACCTCACCTCACGCTCGAGCGCCGGGATCGCTGCTGCCGTCATGATCGTCTCCTCGTCGTTGCCGGCCGAGACGTCATCGTGACGCTCGGGCCCGGGTGCGTGCGACCGTAGCGAGGAGCGCGTCGCTCAGTGCGACCGGAGCATGCGACCTGCGAGTGCGCCCGTGTGCTCGCCGTGGTCCATGAAGACGTAGCCGTTGACCAGCGTGTAGTCGTACCCCGACGAACCCTGCACGTACCGCCCCGCCCCGTTCGGCAGATCGTTCACGTACTCCGGCTGCGGGAGTCGCAGGCCGTCGAAGTCGATCACGTTGACGTCGGCGAAGGCGCCGACCGCGAGCCGCCCACGTTTGCGGATCCCGAAGAGATCAGCGGTGTCGCTGGTGAGGCGACGGACCGCCTCCTCGATGCTCCAGCGTTCACGTTCACGGATCCAGTAGGTGAGGAAGAACGTCGGCTGACTGGCGTCCATGATCTGGCCGACATGGGCACCCGCGTCGGCGAGGCCGAGGGTGACCAGTGGGTCATCGAGCATCGCTTCCACCGCCGCGAGATCCTGGTTGAGGAAGGGCATGTTCGCCACGAGCGCGCCATCGGTCTCGAGGATCAGTTCGATGAACGCCGCCGCCGGGCTGACCCCGCGGTCGCCGGCGATCGACGCCAACGAGTGCGCCGGGTCGCAGTCGTACCGGGCATCACCGTCGGGCAGGACGAACAGTCCGTCGAGGTCGATCGGTGTGCCGTGCACGTCGGCTTCGCTGATCAGGGTCTGCCGGAAGTTCGCGTCACGGACCATCTGGAGCCTGCGACCGTTGACGGCGCCGCGCAGCTCCTTCCACGACGGGGACCGATCGAACGGTGTCCGCGACTCGAGCCCGAACAGGAGGCCGACGCCCCGCGCCGTGGTCTGCGGCCGGACCGTTGCCCCGGATTCGTTCTCGTCCCTGACGAAGTCGATCACCCGCTCGTAGAGATCGGGACGACGGGAGCTCTGTGTGAGACCGAAGCTCACGGGGCGGCCGCTGCGACGACTGATCTCGCCCATCAGCGCAACCTCGCTGCGCGTGTTGTCGAGCGCATCGTTGTCACGCTCACCCAGCCGCATCGCGCCCTCGAAGATGCCGGCACCGTGCTCGTGCAGCACCTCGGCGAACGCGAGCAACTCGTCGGCAGCAGCGAACGTGCCCGGGATCGGGCGGCCGTCGGGAACCTTGTGCATCAGCGTTCGGCTGGTCGACACGCCGAGCGCACCGGCGGCCATCGCCTCGTCCACCAGGCGCACCATTGCGCAGATGTCATCGCCCGACGCAGGGGCCTCATCGAGGCCGCGCTCACCCATCACGTAGGTGCGCAGCGCGGCGTGGCCGACGAGTCCGCCGGTGTTGATCCCCTTGCCGAGGCGGTCGATCGAGTCGTAGTACTCGCCGTAGGTCTCCCAGTCCCACGCCAACGACTCGAGGATCGCGTCCCGAGGGATGTCCTCGACGCTCTCCATCATCTCGGCGAGCGTTGCCCGATCCTCGGGCTTGCACGGCGCGAACGTGACACCGCAGTTGCCCATGACCTGGCTGGTCACGCCGTGCCAGCAGCTCGACGTCCCGATCGGATCCCAGGCCAGCTGCGCGTCGAGGTGGGTGTGGATGTCGACGAATCCGGGGGTGACGAGGCGACCCTCAGCGTCGATCTCCCGCGCCGCCCGTGCATCGACACCGCCGTCGTCGATGTCGACGATGTCGGTGATCAGGTCGCCACGAATCCCGACGTCGGCACGGCGGGCGGGTGCCCCCGTACCGTCGACGACGGTGCCGTTGCGAATGATGATGTCGTGGTTCATACCGCCTCGCGTGAACTTGCGGAGACCCGGCCCAACTGCCCGGGTTCGAGGACCGAGACGGGTCTAGCGCGTCGAGATGTCAACCCGACCCTCGGAGATGTTCCAGTTCCATGTCACGACGATGCAACCATCGTGACACTTCCGGCGGGGACGATGAGTGTTTCGGCGCCGATCGGGACGAAACCGCAGCTCAGGAAGGCCCTGAGTGACGCCGCGTTGCCGGGAGCGACCTGTGCCCACACCAGCGCACCGGTGTCGACTCGGGCAAGGCCCTCCGCGATCAGGCGACGACCGCCGCCACTGCGCGGGGTGCCGGCCGTCATCGCGCCCGGAAAGGTCTCGACGGACAGCTCGAGTCGATCGACCAGGCCTCGACCGATCGTGACGAGACCGCCGTCGTCGGCGTACACCCGGACGTCGCGCCGATGTTCACGTGATCGACGCACTCGCGGGTGCGTCTCGTGCGCATCGGATTCCGGGAGGTCCCCGCCGCCCGTACCGCAGGCGACCAGCACCGCGTCGTGCGAGCCGATCCAACCGGCTCGACCAGCGAGCCAGCGAACCACGTCGGGGTGCGACGACCCACCGAACCCATCGGCCCCGCGGGCGAGCAGTTCGTCGGGATCGCGATCGGTCAGCACCACCGCGTGTCCGGTGAACTCCACCACGGCGTGCTGCTCGCCGTGCATGGGCGCCATGACGTCGACGAGCCCGTCGACCGGTGGAAATCGACCAACCGCAGCGGCCGCCAGGGCCTCGTGCAGTGGATGCATCAACGGCAAGATTACGGTCGTCGCCATGCGCGTCGACGTGATGACCTTCCCGAGACCCCTGCGTGAGATGGGTGCAGTGGCGACGTCGACGGCGCAGGCCGGATTCGACGGCATGCTCTTCACCGAAGGGGGACGCACCGCCTATCCAGCCCTCACGGCCGCGGCGCTGGCCGCACCCGAACTGGAGATGTCGACCGGGGTCGCCGTCGCCTTCCCGCGCAGTCCGATGGTGACCGCCCAGGTCGCTTGGGAACTCCAGGAACTCACCGGTGGCCGCTTCCGCCTCGGGCTCGGCACGCAGGTTCGCACCCACGTGGTCCGGCGGTACGGCGTCGACTTCGATCGTCCCGGGCCGCGGCTTCGCGACTACGTCCTCGCGGTCAAGGCGTGTTTCGCCGGGTTCCGCGGGGAACCACTCGACCACCACGGCGAGTTCTACGACCTCGACTTCCTCAACCGGCAGTGGAGCCCCGGCCCGATCGACGTCGCGGATCCGAAGGTCGACATCGCTGCGGTCAACCCGTGGATGCTGCGCATGGCGGGCGAGGTCGCCGACGGCGTCCACGTACACCCGATCGGCGAGCCCGGCTACCTCGCCCGCCACGTGCTGCCCGGTCTCGCCGCGGGTGCGGAGGCAGCCGGTCGTGCGGTCGGCGAGGTCAGCGTGATCGTGCCGGTCACCACGATCGTCGGCGACACCGACGAGGAGATCCAGGCGAGTCGGGATGCCGCCCGGCTGTCGTTGTCGTTCTACGGCTCGACGCCGAACTACGCCTTCGTCTGGGACGAGGCGGGCTTCGAGGGCACCACCGAACGGATCCGAGCCGCCCAGAAGGCGGGCGACTTCGCCGCGATGGCCGCCGAGATCACCGACGATCACCTCGCCGTGTTCTGTACCGAAGCAACGTGGTCCGACCTCGCCGATGCGTTGATCGTCAAGTACGACGGGATCGTCGACCGGCTGGTGTTCTACAACCCGGCGTTCGACAGCCCGGAGCGATTCGAACGCTACGGCTCCATCGCCCGCGACATCTCCGACCGCACGACCCCGTGACGCACGACCACCATCACCCCACCCGCCCCGGCCATCACGACCCCACCCGCCCCGGCCATCACGACCCCACCCGCCCCGGCCATGGCACCACGATCCGACGGGCCGGCATCGACGACCTCGACGCACTGGTGGAGATGCACCACGCGTTCTGCGAACTCGACCAGCATCCGTTCGACGAGCAGCGCGCGCTCGTCGCGTTCAGCGGGCTCCTGACCGGCGACGATCGTGGTGTCGTCTGGATCGTCGATCGACCCGCCGCATACGCCGTGGTCACCTGGGGCTGGTCGATCGAGGCGGGCGGGCTCGAGGCGGTGCTCGACGAAGTGTTCGCGTCGGAACCGGGTGGTGGCATCGGTGGGCAGTTGATCGACCACCTCGTCGACGACGGTCGACGACGCGGCCTCGCCCGGATCTTCCTCGAGACCGAGACCCACAACGACCGTGCCCGACGGCTGTACGCGCGTCACGGCTTCATCGAGGACGATTCGATCTGGATGAGCCTCGAGTTCACCGACCTCTCGTGATCAACCGTCGACTGGCCGTGGTCGTGTGCTGCCTTCTCGCCGCATGCGCCGACCCGAACAGCGACGAATCCGACAACGCCACGACCACGATCAGCCACGCCACCGTTGGCGACAGCGACGCTGCGGCCCTCGACAGCACGGTGCGGGTTCGCGCGGACGGCTGCGGTCCGCGCACACGGCTCGGCATCGGCACGATCGTCGAGGAGTCGTTGATCGTGACCGCGGCGCACGTCGTCGCCGGGTCCGAGCGGTTGCAGGTGGTCGATCGCGAGGGTCTCGTCACGACAGCAGACGTGGTGGCGTTCGATCCCGATCAGGACCTGGCACTGCTCCGCGCCGGCATGCCCGTGGGCGCCGTCGCCGTCGTTCGGCCGGACGAGCCGAGCGCCGGGGACCACGGGATCGTCGCAGTCACCGATGACGGGGGCGACGCGCTCGAACTCGTCGACGCCACGATCACCCGGACGGTCACGGTTCGCACGACCGACATCTACGGCGATGGCGTGGTGCTCCGTGACGGGTTCGAGATCGACGCCTCGATCGAGCCGGGCGACTCGGGCGCGATGGTCCACTTCCCCGGCGGCGTGAGTGGCGTCGTGTGGGCCAGGAGCCTCGAGGCCACCGATCGAGCCTGGGCCGTCGCCGTGCCGCCCGACCTCCTCGACGCCCCGCTCCCGGCCTCACCCGTCGACACCGGCCCCTGCCCCTGACCCCGCCCGATCACGCCAGGGGTCAGACCCCCGGCGTGATCAGGGCTGGCCGAGGACCCGGTCGACGTAGGCGTTGCGGAACGTGCCGGCGGGGTCGAGCTTCGCCCGCCACGAGGCGAACGTGTCCCACTCCGGGTACCGGTGCGCCAGGGTCAACGAGCTCTGGTAGTGCATCTTGCCCCAGTGCGGCCGACCGTTGTAGTCGTTCATGATCTGTTCGACGCCCTGGAAGTACGCCTCGTGCGGTGCGCCGACGTACTGGTGCACGGCGATCCAGCCGGACTCGCGCCCGTTGGCGGTCGACAGGGGGATGTCGTCGGCCGCCGACGCCCGCACCTCGATCGGGAAGAGCGGCGGGAACGGCAGCGACGCCACCAGACGACCGATCCGGCCGATCGCGTCCGGGATCGCATCGAAGGGGACGCCGTACTCCATCTCGAGGAAGTGCACGTGACGCGGGCTGCAGAAGATGCGGTCGCTTCGGTCGACGAGGTCGCGTTCGGCAGCCCCCGAGGTGATCAGTTTGGCGACCTTCGGAGCGAGCGACGGGAACCGACGACCCACCCGGCACACCGCGCCGAAGGCCAGGTTCTCGCCGATCCACTTGTCGCGGACGTAGGCGAGCTTCGGCTGAGGACGGGCCGGATCGTCGGTGCGGGTGTTGCGCTTCACCTGGCAGCGGCGGGCACCAGGCATCCAGTAGAACTCGACGTGGTCGGTCGATCGCATCACGCCACCGAAGTCGGCGATCACGTCGGCGAGCGGTTCGATCGTCTCGACCGCGCGGAGGTTGAACGCCGGGACGCAGCGCAGCGTCACCTCGGTCACGATGCCGAGAGCCCCGAGGCCGACGCGGGCAACGCGCAGGAGTTCCGGTTCGTGGTGCTCGTCGGCACGCAGGATCGTGCCGTCCCCGGTGACGATCTCGAGGCCGACGATCGTGGTCGCCAGGTTGCCGTAGGCCAGCCCGGTGCCGTGCGTCGCCGTCGACGTGGCGCCGGCGATCGACTGGACGTTGATGTCGCCGAGGTTCGGCATGGCCAGGCCGCGCTCGAACAACTGGTCGTTGAGGTCGCGAAGGCGGATTCCGGCCTGCACGGTGACGTCGGTGCCGTTCACCGACAGGATCTGGTTCATCAGGTCGAGCGACAGCAGGTGTCCGTCGGTCATCGCGGTGTCGGTGAAGGAATGCGCTCCGCCGATCACCTTGACCCGCTCCCCCGCCGCCGCGGCCGCCTTCACGATGGCTGCGACGTCGTCGGTGAAGCGCGGTTGATGGACCTGCGTCGGGACACAACGTTGGTTGCCGGCCCAGTTCTTCGTCGGAACACCCATGGGGGCAGCGTAAACCCCGGGGTCCGACCGCGCGTCAGCGACGCAGCACCTCGACGGCGGTGGCGAGCTCCTCGTCCGTGGTCGTGTAGTGCACCGACAGCCGGAGCAGTTCCGGCAGCGACCGACGCTCGACATCCCACCGTGACGAGCCCGGCGGGGTCGTGGCCACGTTGATGCGATGCTCGGCAAGGCGCCCCCGCAGCACGTCGGAGGGAATCGCATCGCTGGCCACGGTGACGATGCCGCACCGTTCGATGCCCTCGTCGTACACGTCGAGGCCGACCTCGGTCAGCATCGACCGCAACCGTTCCGCCTGGTTCTGCACCGTCACTTCGATCCGACCGATGCCCCAGCCGAGCGCGTGGTCCACCGCAGCTCCGAGGCCGAGCCACCCCGCCACGCTGTGCTCCCAGTACTCGAACCGGCGCGCCCCGGCGGCCCACTCGTACCGGTCGCCGGCCACGAGATCGGCGCCGTGGTGATCGGGTTGCGACGGCGCGAGCCGCTCCAGCATCGAACCGCGAACGTAGAGGAACCCCGTCCCCCGGGGCCCGCGCAGGTACTTGCGACCAGTGGCCGACAGCAGGTCGCAGCCGATCTCGTCGACGTCGATGCAGCGCTGACCCACCGACTGACAGGCATCGAGCAGGAAGGGAACACCGGCAGCCCGCGTCAACGCGCCGACCTCGGCTGCCGGGTTGACGAGCCCACCGTTGGTCGGGACGTGGGTGAGCGACACCAGCGCCACGTCGTGGCGGTCGAGCCGGTCGGCGACGGCGGCGACATCGACCTGACCGCTGGCGTCGCTCGGGATGCGATCGATCACCACGCCACGCCGCTCGGCCGCGACCAGGAACGCCACGATGTTGGCTCCGTACTCGTGGTGGTGCACCACCACGTGCTGACCCGGCGCCATCGGCACGGACCAGAAGGCCGCGTTCCACGCGGCCGTCGCGTGCTCCACGCGAGCGATCTCCGAGCGGTCGGCGCCGATCATCGAGGCGATCGAGTCGTACACGGCTGCCCGCCGGTCGGCGGCCGCGGCTGCGGCCTCGTATCCGCCCTCCGTCGCCTCGGCCTCCAGGTGCTCGATCTGCGTGTCGAGCACCACCCGCGGCGGCAGCGACGATCCCGCGTGGTTGAGGTGGATCACGCCACCGGGTGCGCACCCGGGAGTCGCCGCTCTCGCGACGGCCACCTCCTCGGACGTCAACGGCGCGATCTCGAACGGTGTGATCTCCTCGGCCACCACCGCGACCGTACCGATCAGTCGAGCGCGTCGATCAGTGCGTTCTCCACGACCTCGGTCAGCGCGGGGTGGATGTAGAACACCTGGCGGGCCACGTCCTCGGCGAGTTGATCGAACTGCATGGCCTGGACGAGGGGCTGGATGATCGACGACGCCTGCGGCCCGAGGATGTGAGCGCCGATGATCAGGCCAGTCTGGTCATCGACGAGGACCTTGGCGAATCCGCTCTCGTCGGCCATCGCCCAGCCGTATGCCGTACCGCCGTAGTCGCGTCGGCCGACCCTGAACGTCCGACCCTGGGCGGTCGCCTCCTGCTCGGTCAGACCCACCGTGGCCACCTGCGGATTCGAGAACACCGCGCTCGGGACCGCCTTGTAGCTCACGTGGCGTTGCTGATCGGGGTGCGCGATGTTCCAGAACGCCACCGCCGCTTCAGCGTTGGCGAGGTGCTTGAGCTGGTAGTTGTTGGCGAGGTCGCCGATCGCCCAGATGCCCGGCACGTTCGTGGCCATGGTGTCGTCGACCGCCACGGTGCCGTGGTGGTGGCATTCGAGTCCCGCTGCGTCGACGTTCAGCAGATCGCTGTTGGGTTCGCGACCGGTGGCGACGAGCAGTTCGTCGACGATCGTCTCCCCGATCGCACACGTGATCTTGATGCCGTCGGCGACTCGTTCCACCTTGGTCGGCACGTGGCCGAGCAGCAGTTCGACCCGCTCGCCGAAGACCTCGGTGAAGCGCGCCGAGATGTCGTGATCGAAGTCGCGCAGCAGCGTGTTCGAACGGTTGAACACCGTCACATGCGAGCCGAGACCGGAGAACACGTGTCCCATCTCCACGGCGATGAACCCGCCACCGATGATGCCCAGCCGTCGAGGCAGTTCGGGCAACCGCATGATCGAGTCGGATGTGTGGAAGCCGGTCTCCATCAGCCCGGTGATCGGCGGGACGACCGGTCGTGCGCCGGCTGCGAGGAGGATGTTGGGCGCAGTGATGCGGCGGCCCTCGACGTCGAGTGTGCGTTCGCCGATGAAGTCGGCGGTGCCCTCGATCAGCGTGACATTCGGAGTGCCGGTGGCCCGGTACTCACGGCCCCCTTCGGCGATCGGGTCGATGAGCCCGAACACACGGTCGCGGATCGCCGTCCAGTCGGCGCCGTCGAAGCGGGTGTCGATGCCCAGCTTCGCTGACGACCCCGCAGCGACCGCGACGTCGGCGGGATACACGAACATCTTCGACGGGATGCAGCCGCGGTTGAGACAGGTCCCTCCGAACACGTCGCGTTCGACGACCGCGATCTTCCAGTCGTCGAGATACCCGGGAATCGAGTTGCCCGATCCGCTCCCGACGATGATCAGGTCGAACGATTCGATCGACGGGTCCGATGCGGGCACGTCTGCCTGTCGGGCCACGGATTGGGCTGGGCTGTCACTCACGTGGGAACCCAACCCCCGATCTCCGCCATTCCTTCCCGACGAGAACATCGCGGGTCCGACCCGTGATGTGACGGGCGTTGGCGGAGGGGGTCGAAATGCGGCAGGGTTGCACCCATGAGAGCGACCGGCGACGGGTTCATGCGGTGCAGCGACGGCCACGTCCGCTGGGGCATCTACGGCGCGGCCGGCGTCGTGTTCGTCGTGCGCGATCAACACGGCTCGCCGCTCGTGATGCTCCAGAAGCGTTCGGCCATGGCGCACGAAGGGGGCAACTGGTCGTGTGCCGGCGGCGCACTCGACCTCGGCGAGACACCGTTCGAGGGCGCGTTGCGTGAGGCGAGCGAGGAGGTGGGTGTGCCGCCCGGCGTCCCCCGACTGCTCGGCCAGTACGTGTTCGAGCCAGCAGTCGACTGGAAGTACACGACGGTGGTCGTCGAGGTCGACGCGCCATTCGGCTCGTCGCTCAACTTCGAGACCGATGCCGTCGACTGGTTCCCGCCCGACCAGGTCGATCAACTTCCGCTCCACTTCGGATTCGCCACAGCATGGCCGCACCTGCGAGCGATCATCGAACACCCCGTCGACTGAGCGACCTCCGACCCACACGACGTCCCGTTTCCGCCACCACGACCCGCGCTCGACCCTTAGCATCACGGCATGGCGATGCGTACGGTCAACGGTTCCTGCCACCACGACTGCCCGGACACCTGCGGTTGGACCGTCACGGTCGATGACGACGGTCCCACTGCGGTTGCCGTCAAGTTGCGCGGCAACCCCGACCATCCGTACTCCGCCGGCGAGCTGTGCCCGAAGGTCAACCGGTTCATCGACCGGGTCTACGACCCCGGTCGACTGCTGCATCCGATGCGTCGGATCGGACCCAAGGGTTCCGGCGAATTCGTACGCATCTCCTGGGACGACGCGCTCGCCGAGATCGGCTCGAGGCTCCACGCCGTGATCGACGAACACGGCGCCGAGGCCGTGCTCCCCTACTCCGACGCCGGCAACCAGGGGCTGCTCGCGATGATGGGCCTCAACGCTCGCTTCTTCGCCCACATGGGCGCCTCGAAACTGCTCCGAGCGATCTGCGGGCCGACGGTCGGCGCCGGACTCCGCATGACCAACGGCACCGGACGCGGCATGGATGCGCTCGAACTCGAGCACTCGAAGCTGATTCTGCTGTGGGGAACCAACACCAGGCTCACCAACCGGCACCTGTGGCCCACGATCGAGCGCGCCCGCGAACGCGGCGCCCGGCTCGTGGTCATCGATCCGATCCGGACCCTCACCGCCGAAGCGATCGACCCCGCCCGCGGTGACCGATTCGTCCAGCCACTCCCCGGCACCGACATCGCGATGATGCTCGCCATGATGCACGTCATCATCCGCGACGGGCTCACGAACGACGAGTGGATCGCCGAGCACACCGTCGGGTTCGACGAGCTGCGCGACGCGGTCGCCGACTGGACACCGGCCCGGGCGAGCGGCGTCACCGGCGTCGACGCCGACGTGATCGAGCAGCTCGCGATCGACTACGCATCCGTGCGACCGGCCGCCATCCGCACGCTGATCGGCGCCGAGCACCACGAGAACGGTGCGATGTTCTTCCGCACGCTCGGCTGCCTGCCGGCACTCACCGGAGCGTGGGCCGAGCGCGGCGGCGGAATCGCGAAGAGCGTCGGTTCCTACGCCGACGCCCTGATCGACGTTCCCGCCCTGTTCCGGCCGGATCTCGAACGCTCCGACGATCGCCCTGAACCGCGCACGCTCAACATGAGCCGCCTCGGCGAGATCCTCACGGCGCCGCACGCCGGCGAGGCGGACGGCCCTGGCGTGCACGCGATGATCGTGTGGAGCTGCAATCCGTTGGCGACCGTGCCCCATGCGGAGCTGATCCGCCGAGGGATGGAGCGTGACGATCTCTTCACCGTCGTCCACGAGCAGTTCCTCACCGACACGGCCCGCTACGCCGACATCGTCCTGCCCGCCACCACCCAGATCGAGAGCGACGACGTGGTGCTGCCCTGGGGTCACCTGTGGCTCGGCTGGAACAGCGCGGCGATCGACCCGGTCGGCGAGTCGTGTTCGAACACCGAACTGTTCCGCCGACTCGCACGGGCGATGGGATACACCGACCCGTGCCTGTTCGACGACGACGACACGTTGGTGCGGGCAGCGCTCCCGTCGGTCGACGTCGACGAACTCCGCCGCGTCGGCTGGGTACGCGCCCCCTACCCCGACGATGGTCGGCCGTTCGGCGACGGCGAGTTCGAGACACCGTCGGGTCGTGTCGAGCTCGCATCCGACCGGCTCGAGCGAATGGGGCAACCCCGCGTGCCGACCTACGTCGCACCGCAGGAAGGCCCAGGTGGCGACGCCGCGCTCGTCGCCCGCTATCCGCTGCAGCTGTTGACGCCCAAGCACCACTCGCGGTTCCTCAACTCCGGCTACGCCGACCTGCCCAAGCACGGCCCGGCCGAAGGCGGACCGTTCGTCGAACTCGACGAAACCGACGCCGCCGCCCGAGGACTCGCCGACGGCCAGTTGGCACGGGTCTGGAACGACCGAGCGTCGGTCACGGTGCCGGTCAAGGTGACGGAGCGGCTGCGCTCCGGCGTGGTCGCCATCCCGTTCGGTTGGTGGAGCCGTCACCATCCCGACGGAAAGGTCGCCAACAGCCTGACCAACGACACCCTCACCGAGTGGGGCGGCGGTGTCGCCTACTCCGACACGTTGGTCGAGGTCGAAGCCGTTACATCTGGGGTCTGACCCCAGATGTAACGCGGTCGAGGTCACGCGGGGGTTGCGGGGCCGTCGGTAACCTGCGGCCATGGCCGACGACCTGATCTACGCGTTCAGGGTGATGCGACTGCACCTGCTCGACGCGGGTGGCGCGCCGATCGGTCGCATCGAGGACATCGTGGCCATTCCCGGTCGACCCGGCAAGGGCAACGAACCGGCGATCCCGCCACGGATCGTCGGATTCGTCGCCAGCAGTCAACGCCGCCGGATCTTCGTCAACGCCAACCGCGTGGCCGAGTTGAACGGCGACGGGGCGAGGTTGCGGAGCTGGGACGTCGACCTCAACCCGTTCAAACCGCGCCCCGGCGAGATCCTGATCGGCGAGCAACTCATCGACCGTCGGATCGGTGACGAAACGGTCAGCGACGTCGCCTTGCGCATCCAGGACGACGCCCGCCTGCCCTACTGGGTGATCGACAAGGTGCGCCTCGCCCGCAAGAGCTCCCTCCGGCGTCGACCGAGCTACCGTCTCGTCGACTTCGACGAGGTGCCCGCGCTGTTCGACGCACCGACCGAGATGCAGGCCGAAGCCGCCCGGCTGCGCGATTTCCACCCCGCCGAGGTCGCCGCCATCGTGCGCGCGCTCCCGATCGACCAGCGACGCCAGCTCGCCGAGGCGATGGACGACGAACGACTCGCCGACGTCCTCGAGGAACTCCCGGAGGAGGAACAGGTCCGCATCGTCGAACAACTCGACCGCGACCGTCTCGTCGGCGTCTTCGACGAGATGGAGTACGACGACCTCGCCGATCTCCTCGGCGAGATGGCACCGGCCGACCAGGAGCGGATGCTCGGCGTGATGGATGTCGACGACGCCGACGTCGTGCGACGACTGCTGTCCTACGAGGAGGGCACCGCCGGCGGTCTGATGACGCCCGAGGTGATCATCTTCGGCCCCGACGCCACGGTGGCCGAAGCCCTCGCCCAGATCCGCGACCCCGACTGGGTGGTCAGCATCGCCACCCAGGTGTTCGTCACCCAGGCCCCGTACAAGGCACCGACCGGCAAGCTGATCGGCGTCGTCCACGTGCAGCGGCTGCTGCGGGAGCCACCCCCGATGGAACTGGGCCGGCTCGTGTCGAACGATCCGACGGTCGCCCCGGACAGCACCGACCGTGAAGTGGCCGAGATGTTGGCGAGCTACGACCTGCTCGCCGTCGCCGTCACCGACGAGGCGGGACGACTCCTCGGCGCGGTCACCGTCGACGACGTGATCGACCGCATGCTGGGCGAGGGCTGGCGATCGGCCCAGCGCCGCAAGCGAGGCGATGTCCGAACGGCGGTGGAATCGTGAAGCGCCGCGAGGACCTCAACACACCTCGCGCAGCGGGTCGCTTGGGGGTGTCCTACGACTCGGACCGTTTCGGCGCGTTCAGCGAGTCGATCGCGAACTTCCTCGGCACGGGTCGATTCCTCGTGTGGCAGACCGTGGTCATCACCGTGTGGATCCTGCTGAACACGATCGTCGCCCAGCGGTACCAGTTCGATCCGTGGAGTCGAGGCCTGGTGCTGCTGACGCTGGTGCTGTCGATCCAGGCGTCGTACGCGGCGCCGCTCATCCTGCTCGCGCAGAGCCGACAGGAGCGGCGCGACCGGGTGACCTCCGAGAACGACCGCGACGTCGCCGAACGAACCCAGGCCGACACCGAGTTCCTCGCCCGCGAGATCGCCAGCGTGCGGTTGTCGATGTCGGACATGCTCACCGGTGAGGCGTTCGACGATCGCCTGGCCCGGCTCACCGAAGTCGTCGAACACCTGGCCGTCCGCGTCGAGGAGCTGGCGGCCGACCGTGGCAACAGCGACCGAGTGGCCACCGACACGACCGCGCCTACGGATTCGCGCTGATCCTGCTGGTCGACGACACGCCGGTGTACTCCTGGAGCCGGACGCCGGCCTGACCCACCGTGTGCAGCAGCTGCACGGTGTCGAGATCCGCATCTCCTGCTCGCACCGCGCCCACTCGGAGTCCATTGCTCACGGCGGCGGCGGTGAACGCGATCGCGCTCGCCGCGGTCGCCGTGGCGACCAGTTCGGCGACGCCGGCGATCAGCGTGACGCGGCCGCCCGACTCGTCGGCACCACGCACTTCGACTCGGATGGCTCCCACGCCACCCTCACGGTGTGGAGGGCTCAGCATCGGCAGCCACGCCGTGAACCGGTCACGGCGGTTCGCCGACACCCGAGCACTGATCCGTACGGCATCGGGAAAGGCCTCGTGCAGCAACACCGGTGATGCCAACTCGGCTCGATAGCAGTCGTAGGGACCGACAGGCTCGGGGAAGTAGCAGAGTTCACGTCCCGATCCGGCGGGGTGCCGGATCCATGCACGGTCCTGGAGGCCGACCGCTCGACCGCCGAGCGCACGATGTTGCTGGCGGGCACACGCCGGACCGGCGGTCCCGTGGATGGCGAGATGGATCTCGTCGCACGACGCCAGCTTGGAGGCCAGGAGGCGGGCGAGCAGACCGGTCAGGCCGGGATCCATTCCGGCCCCGACGACGACCGGGACCCCTGCGGCCACCGCCCGATGATCGAGGTCGGCGAGCGCCCGGACATCGGCGAGGTCATCGCTGACCGACACCACAGCGACACCGTGATCGAGGAGCCAGGACGCGTCCGGAGCGTGTGCACCGCCATGAGCGAGCACCGCGACGTCGATGTCGGAGGGCCACGGGCGTCCCGACCGCGGATCGAACGGGACGACCTCGGCCCCACGCACCACTGTCGGCAGCCGCCGGGCCACACGAGCGCCCACGACCCCGGCACCGATCACTGCGACTCTGGCCATCAGCGGTCCGGCAACTCGAGGGGGCGCCAACCGCCGTGCTGGGGCGGCGTGCCTCCCGTCCCCCGCACACGCAGCACGGCCGCCGCAAGGCCCATCATGAAGATGGCCGAGAAGGCTCGTCGAAGGAACTTCATCCGAGCGGCAGGGTACTCGGCCGCGTGGACGCGGGTGGGACGACTCGGGTGCGGACGCGGAACGAGGCGCCCGAAGGCGCCTCGTTCCGTCAGGTGGGGCTAACAAGAATCGAACTTGTGACCTCTGCCTTATCAGGGCAGCGCTCTAACCGACTGAGCTATAGCCCCGGCAAGTCGGAGAGGTTATCGGTCGCTCGCGGGCTTCACGCCTCGCATCTCCACGGCGGTCGCACCGGGAGCCTGCAGCGCCGACGATTCGGGGAGGATGGCTCGACCGATCGCCGGTCGAGCACGCTGCGGATCAGCGACGAAAACTGCCGCTGTCGTCGATCGCTGCCTCGCGGATGATCGGTCCGGACTCGTCGTAGGTGACGAGCGGAACCTCCGGCTCGGCACGCCGCACCACGAATCGTCGCATCGGCGACGTGCGAGCCTCGACGACCTCTTCCTCCAACACCGTGAAGCGCATCCCGCCAACCAGGTCGGTGATCAGGTTGAACAACGTGGCGAACAGCACCGCCAGGCCGGTGAGACCGATCACGACGAAGAGCCCGCCGATCCAGGCGTTGTGGTAGATCTCGCCACCGTTGAACTCGAACGACGACCACCCGAACGACTCGAAGAAGCGCTCGACGTTGTCGACGGTGCCGGTGGCGTACGCGACGTTCCACAGCAGGACCCCGGCGGTGAGCAGGATCAGGTAGAGCACGAGGTTGGCGACGATCGCGATCTTGAAGACGCTCCACGGATCGACGTGGCGGACCACCCGGGTGACTCGTCGGACACGCGGCTTGCGGCCGAGCATCCGTGGCACGTTGACGGGGATCGGGAACGGCGCAGGGTCGTAGTCGGGTGCACGGCGCGGACGTTGCAGACCCGATGACGTGTCGTCCTGGGGTGCGAACGCGACGGTGGGTCCGTCGATGTCGGCGCGACGGAGTTCGTCGAGCAGATCGTCGGAGACGGCCGGGCGATCGAGACCGGGATCGAGGTCGACCGGAGCACGCTCATCGACCGGATCGTCGAGGTGCTCGCCGTTCGCCCGGTGGGCCAGCAACGGGTCGGCGCCGGACACGGTGCTGGTGTCGGTGCCGGTGTCGGTTCCGGTGTCGTCGGTGTCCTCGGTGGCGATGACGATCTCGGGGAGCTCGTAGGGCTCGTCGTCGACGTCCTCCTCGGCTTCGACATCGGCGACATCGACATCGACCGCATCGACGTCGTCGTCGCCGACGCCGTCATCGGCGAGCTGTTCGACCTCGTCGTCGCTGTCGTCGACGTCGGCAGCGAGCGCCGCGTCGAGTTCGTCGTCGAGCGCGTCGATCCCCTCGTCGAGAGCGCGCTCGGTCTTGCTCATTCCGGCAAGTGTACGCATGACCCGTCACGACGTCTTGTCACGCTTCGGTCAGGGCTCGTTCGATGCACGAGCCGACGCCGTTGCGTCGCCGAGGACGACCACCACGGTGACCACCTTGCTCGCACCGTCCGGGCCCGATCGCCGCGTCCAGGTGGCGATCTCCGCCCCGTGTCGACGAGCCAGCCGTTCTGCCGCCGGTCGACCGCCCTCCAACGAGGCCAGCGCCACCGCGTCGGCCGCCGTCTGCGCTCGGCGGCGATCGATCAGCCGATCGCCGACGACCACCAACGACCAGGCCACGATCGCGCACAGCGCGACCATCACGATCACGACAGCGATCGCGGCCTGACCGCGATCGCGTACCGACGTCGCCATCTCGAACTCCTCTCGTCACTGCGATGTGGAGGCGGCCGACTCGGCCGCGAGTGGCGCGTTCGCGCGATCGGTCAGGCCTCGTCGGCGGCGAGAATCGGGGCGACCGAACCAACGGCGTCGCCGTCGTCGATGTTCATCACCTTGACCCCGGTGGCGTCGCGTCCCTGCGAGGAGATCCCTCGCACTTCCATGCGGATCGTGACGCCGTGGTTCGACACGGCGACGATCTCGTCGTCGAGGCCGACCATGAAGGCCGCCACGACGGCGCCCTTCTTACCGGTGAGCTTGATACCGCGTACACCCTGGCCACCGCGTCCCTGACGGTTGAACTTGTCGAGTTGGGTGCGCTTTCCGTACCCGGCCTCGGTCATGATCAGGATCGCGGTGTCGTCACGGGCGACATCGACCGACACCACACGGTCGTCGCCGTTCTTCAGTTTCATGCCGCGAACACCGCCGGCGGTGCGACCCATTGCCCGGACGTCGTTCTCGTCGAAGCGGATCGTCATGCCGTTGCGACTCACCATGAAGATGTCGTCGCTGCCGCTCGTCTCGATCACCCGGACGAGTTCGTCGTCGTCACGCAGGTTGATCGCAATCAGGCCGTCGCGGCGGCTCGAGTCGTAGGCGTCGAAGGCCGTCTTCTTGACGGTGCCGTTCTTGGTGGCGAAGAAGAGGAAGCGCTCGCCGGCGAAGTCTCGGGTGTCGATGATCGCCTGGATCTGCTCGTCGGCCTGCAGGGGCAGCAGGTTGACGATCGGCATCCCCTTGGCCGTTCGCTCACGTTCGGGGATCTCGAGCGCCCGCAGGCGGTAGACCTTGCCACGGTTGGAGAAGAACAAGAGATGAGCGTGCGCCGTGGTGAAGATCACGTGGCGCACGATGTCGTCGACCTTCATCTTGCCGCCCGCCACGCCGCGACCACCGCGTCCCTGCGTCTTGAACGAGTCGGCCGAGACGGCCTTCACGTACTGCGCCTGCGTCATCACGACGACGAGTTCCTTGTCGTCGACGAGGTCCTCGATCGACATCTCGCCGTCGTCGTAGGTGAGTTCGCACACCCGCGGCGTGGCGAACTCGTCCTTGATCGCAGTGATCTCCTCGCGGATGACCGTGTTGAGGCGATCGGGGTTGTCGAGGATCTCCTGGAGATCGATGATCTTCGCGCGGGTCTCGTCGAGTTCGGTCTGCAGGTCGAGCCGGGAGAGCCGTGTCAGCTGGCGCAGCTGCATGTCGAGGATGTCGTTGGCCTGGATCTCGCTGAACTCGTACGGTGCTGCCATCAGGCCGTCACGAGCCGCGGCGACGTCGTCGCTGGCCCGGATGAGCGCAATGATCGCGTCGATGACGTCGAGCGCCTTGATGCGGCCCTCGAGGATGTGCTCGCGGCGCTTGGCCTTGTCGAGGCGGAACTGCGACCGGCGGGTGATGACGTCACGCTGGTGCTTGACGTAGGCGACGATTGCGTCGCGCAGGTTGATCTGGCGGGGCACGCCATCGACGAGGGCGACCATGTTGATCGAGAACGTCGACTGCAACTGGGTGAGCTTGAACAGGTTGTTCTTGACCACGTTGGCGTTGGCGTCGCGCTTGAGCGTGATGATCAGGTTCGTCTTGCCGCCCGAGGACGCGTCGTTGACGTCCGCGATGCCGTCGAGGTCGCCGCCGTCGACGAGATCCTGGATGCGGGCCGCGATCGACGAGCAGCTCGTCTGATAGGGGAGCTCGTTGACCACGATCTCCATCCGCCCGGACTTCGATTCCTCGATCTCGACACGGGCTCGCATCTTCACCGAGCCGCGGCCGGTTCGGTAGGCGTCGATGATGCCGGCCTTGCCGAGGATGCTGGCACCGGTGGGGAAGTCGGGGCCCTTGACGAACTCCATCAGGTCGTCGGGTGTGGCATCGGGGTTGTCGAGCAGGTGGACCACGGCGTCGACCACCTCGCCGAGATTGTGCGGCGGGATGTTCGTGGCCATGCCGACGGCGATCCCCTGGCTGCCGTTGACGAGCAGGTTCGGGAAGCGCGCCGGCAACACGACGGGCTGTTCGAAGTTCCCGTCATAGTTCGGGATCATCTCGACGGTGTCTTCGTCGATGTCGGCGAGCAGCTGCATCGCCAGCGGGTTCAGACGACACTCGGTGTAACGCGCGGCAGCCGGGCCGAAGTCGGGGCTGCCGTAGTTGCCGTGGAAGTCGATCAGCGGGTGACGCAGCGAGAACGGCTGGGCCATGCGCACCAGCGCGTCGTAGATGGCACTGTCGCCGTGGGGATGGAAACGCGCCATCGTGTCGCCGGTGACGCGGGCGCACTTCACGTGGGGACGATCGGGGCGAAACCCCTGGTCCTCCATGTCCCAGATGATCCGGCGGTGGACCGGCTTGAGGCCGTCACGCACGTCGGGAAGCGCACGCGACATGATGACCGACATCGCGTACTCGAGGAACGAACTCTCCATCTCGTCGCTCAACGAGATGGGTTGGATGGGCTCGTTCGGAGGGGTGTCGTTGGTGTCAGTCATGAGGTGATGTCCGAGCAGTCAAGAGGGTGTCAGTGGGGTGTCAGGCGGTCGTCGGCAGCGGTCAGAAGTCGAGGTTGCGGACGTCGCGGGCGTTGGTGGTGATGAAGTCACGCCGCGCCGGCACGTCGTCACCCATGAGGATCGAGGTGATCTCGTCGGCCAACGCCGCTTCTTCGACGGTGACCTGCAGCAGCGTGCGGGTGCCGTCGAGCATCGTGGTGGTGCGCAACTCCTCCCAGTCCATCTCGCCGAGACCCTTCAACCGGTTGAACGGCTTCTTGTGGTTGGGTCGTTCGACGAGGAACGCGTCCTTCGCGACGTCGTCCTTGAGGTACACCTTCTCCTTGCCGATCTCGGTGGAGTACAGCGGGGGCTGGGCGATGTAGCAGTAGCCGGCCTCGACCATCTCGCGCATCTGACGGAAGAAGAAGGTGAGCAACAGCGTTCGGATGTGGCTGCCGTCGACGTCGGCGTCGGCGAGACAGATCACCTTGTGATAGCGGGCCTTCTCGACGTCGAACTCGTCGCCGACACCCGCACCGATCGCGGTGATCAGCGCCTGGATCTCGTTGTTCTTCAGCATCTTGTCGACGCGGGCGCGTTCGACGTTGAGGATCTTGCCGCGGATCGGCAGGATCGCCTGCGTACGCGGATCGCGGGCGTCGACCGCGGTACCACCGGCGGAGTCGCCCTCGACGATGAACAGCTCGGACTCGTCGGCGTTCCTCGACGAGCAGTCCTTCAGCTTGTCGGGCATGCCCGCGCCCGACAGTGCGGTCTTGCGCCGGATCGCGTTGCGGGCGTTCTTTGCGGCGACGCGTGCCTGCGCTGCCGCAAGACCCTTCTTGACGACCTTGTTGGCCTCGGTCGGGTTCTCCTCGAGCCACTCGGCCATCCGTTCGTTGGTGGCCTTCTGGACGAACGATCGCATCGGCACGTTGCCGAGCTTGGCTTTGGTCTGCCCCTCGAACTGCGGCTCGCGCAGCTTCACCGAGATGATCGCGGTGATGCCTTCGCGGATGTCCTCGCCGGTGAGGTTCGGATCCTTCTCCTTGAGCAGGTTCTTCGCGCGGGCGTACTTGTTGACCACCGAGGTGAGCGCGGTCTTGAAGCCCTCGACGTGCATGCCACCCTCGATGGTGGAGATGCCGTTCGCGTAGCCGTGAATGCCCTCGTAGTAGCCGGTGTTCCACTGCATTGCGATGTCGAGCATCTGGCCGTCGGCCTCGTCCTCGTCCTCGAACTGGCAGACCTTGGAGAACAGTGGCTCCTTGGTGGCGTTGAGGTGCTTGACGAAGTCGACGATGCCGCCCTTGTACTGGTACTCGACCTGTTGTTCGCGGCCTTCGCGCTGATCCGCGAACGCGATGACGAGGCCCTTGTTCAGGAACGCCATCGTCTGGAGACGTTCGAGCACGGTACGAGCGACGAACTCGACGCCTTCGGCCGCGAAGATCGTCGGATCGGGCCAGAACGTGATCGTGGTGCCGGTGGCCCGTCCCCGCTTGGGTGTGTCGCCGACGACGGCCATCTTGCCCTGCGGCGTGCCGCCCTTGGCGTACTCCTGTCGGTAGTGCTTGCCTCCCCGATCGACCTCGATCAGGAGTCGCTCGGACAGCGCGTTGACGACCGAGACGCCGACGCCGTGCAGGCCGCCGGACACCTTGTAGCCGTCGCCGCCGAACTTGCCGCCGGCGTGCAGCACCGTGAGCACCACCTCGGCAGCGCTCTTGCCCTTGTGCTCGCCCGACGTGAACGGGTCGATCGGGATGCCGCGACCGTTGTCGTCGACCTGGCAGCCGCCGTCGGCGAGCAGCGTGACACCGATGCGCGTGCAGTGGCCGGCCATCGCCTCGTCGACCGAGTTGTCGACGACCTCCCAGATCAGGTGATGCAGGCCCTGCAGACCGGTGGAGCCGATGTACATGCCCGGGCGCTTGCGGACCGGATCGAGCCCTTCGAGGACCTGGATCGCCTTTGCGTCGTAGGCCGCCGTCGTGGTGGCGGAACTGGCGGAACTCGACTTCTTCTTCGGCGCCGCGGGTCCGTTCGAGTCGGAGACGTCGGCTGCTGCTTCGGTGTCGTTGGACACTCGTACCTCGATGTTTCTGGCTGTCTGGCGGCATGCCCGTTTCGGACACGTTGGTGGGCGAACCGTGCAGTCGGCCGGGCCCCGACGAGAGGTCGAACCGGCGCCCACACGGCGATCGCGAGTGCTCCTCAGCCTACCAGCGGGGTGTCACGGAGTCGGGGAACCAGCGGATCGACCGGCACGCCCGACACGCACCTCGATCCGCTCGATCCGGACGTGCGCCACGTCCGCCAGGCGGCCGATGATGTCACCGCTCAGGAACTTGACCTGGGTGGCCCATCCCGGTTCGTCGGCCTCCACCACCAGCACACCGTCGTCGAGACGAACGGGCCGGACGTGAGCACTCACGGTGGGACCGACCGCCTCGTCCCAGCGCCCGAAGACGCCACCGATCTGGATGCGATCGGTGCCGCGCAGCGACTTCATGATCGAGTCGAGCGATCGGGAGATCGGGACGGGTTCCGGCACGATCCCAACGTACCGCGGCGGCGCCCGGCGTCAGTCGACGACGCGCTTCAGTCGGCGACGGCCTGGCCGTGTGCGATCCGCACGACGTGATCGGTGTGCGCCCCCGGGGGGAGTTCACTCGCCGTCGTGATGACGACCTGGCCGGCGGGGAGATGCCCGAGCAGTGCAATGGCGCGGTGATCGTCGAGTTCGGACAGCACGTCGTCGAGCACCAGCACCGGAGCCGACCCGGTGCGTTCGGTGACCAGTCGGTGGCCGGCCAGGCGCAGGGCCAACGCCAGGGTCCGCTGTTCACCCTGCGACGCGTGCGTCCTGCTCGGGAGTCCGTTGATGCTCATCGCGAGCTCGTCGCGGTGTGGACCGATGGTGCTCACACCACGTCGTACGTCGAGCGACCGGGCCTCGCTCAGCGCGGCGGCGAGGCCCGTCGTTCGCCAGGCCGGTTCATAGGACAGGTCCAGCGGCGTTGCGACTCCGGCGAGCTGTTCGTACGCCTCCTGCACCATCGGTGTGAGGCGGGCAATCAACGTGGCGCGCGCATGACCGAACTGGTCGGCGATCTCGGCGAACTTCGCGTCCCACACGTCGAGCGTGACGGCGATCTCGTCGGTGAGCCGACCACCGGACTGCTTGAGCAGCGTGTTGCGCTGCCGGACGATCCGATCGATCTCGAGGCGAATCGAGTCGTACTTCGTGGCCAGCGCCACCAGTGTGTCGTCCATGAACCGCCGGCGATCCCCCGGGCTGCCCTTCACCAGGGAGAGGTCGTCCGGAGAGAACACCGTGACACGGACTGCCCCGAGCAGATCGCGCACACGGCCCAACTTCTGCCGGTTGACCTGCACACGATTGCGGCCGGCTGCTGCGAGCTCGATCTCGATCAGTGTCGAACGATCGTCGTCGTGGCGGACCGTGGCCCGAATGATCGCGGTGTCGACCCCGGCCCGCACCAGCGCGTCGCCGGGCGCAGACCGGAAACTCGTGAGCGTCGCGAGGAAGGCCAGGGCCTCGGCGAGATTCGTCTTGCCCTGGCCGTTGTCGCCGATGACCAGCGTGGTCCCCGAGTGGAGATCGAACGTTCCGGTGACGTAGTTCCGGAAGTCGACCAGCTCCAGGTGCTCGACGATCACGACCTACGGCACGCGAACGGGCATCAACAGATAGAGGTAGTCGTCCCGACCGACGCCGCGGAGGACCGCCGGCTTCATCGGATCCATCGTGGCCAAGGTGACGTCGTCGCTGTCGATCGCGTCGATGCCCGCCGACAGGTAGTCGGGGTTGAACGCAACGGTCATCTCGGTGCCGTCGTAGCTGGCGTCGATCTCCTCGACCGCGTTGCCGACGTCCTGGGTGATCGCCGTCAACTGCACGGTCTCACCACCGAGCGTGAGACGCACCGGGGTCGAATCCTGCGCCAGGATCTTCACGCGACGGATCGCCTCGAGCATCGCTGCCTTGCCGACGGTCAGCAGGTTCGGGTAGCTCGACGGCAGCAGGTTGCGGTAGTTCGGGAACTCGCCCTCGATCAGCCTCGTGCTCAGGCGGGTGCCACCCGCTTCGAAGGTGGCCTCCCGGTCACCGAGGCGGACCACGAGTTCCTCGGCATCGCCCATCACGCGCTGCAACTCGCTGAGCGCCCTGCCCGGGATCAGGACCTTCTGACCAGCGGCGAGCACCGAGTTCTCCGGCAGATCACGCACGGCCAGTCGGTACGAGTCGGTGGCCACCATCCGCAGGCCGTCGTCGTCGGCCGCGAGCAGCACGCCGGTGAGCACGGCACGCGCATCGTCGGTGGACGCTGCGCGGACGACCTGGCGCAACGCGTCGGCGACCACGGCGGCCGACAGCGTGACGGACTCGGCCGCGGGCTCGCTCTGCGACGGGTAGTCCTCGAGTGACAACGGACGCACGGAGAACTGTGAACGGCCGGCGCTGATCGACATCTCCTCATCGCTCAGCTCCACCGACACCGCACCGGCAGGCAGCGCCTTCACGATGTCGCCGACGAGACGAGCCGGCACGACGGCGGCACCGTCGCGTTCGCCGCCGACGTCGATGGTGAGCCGGATGGTGAGCTCGAGGTCGGTGCCGGTCACGGTCAAGCGATCGCCATCGACCTCCATGCGCACACCGGCGAGCACCGGCAGCGTGCCGGTTCGGTTCGTGGCCGCCCGTCCTGCTGCTCCGACGGCTTCGGCCAGAACATCACGTTCGCAACGAAACTTCACAGTGGGCACTTCTCCTCATGCAGGGATGTCTCAATGTTCAATGTCAGTAGTAGGTGCTGTGGATTGGGGACAACCACGCGTTGTTGCAGCGTAGGACGGCGATGGGCGTCCACACGGGATGGGTGGTCGATCCCCATGCCGGGAGTTACAGCCGTGTCGTCCGGTGGACAGCGCGAGGTTGTCCACCGTCGGAGACCGTGTTGTCCTCGTCGCGTCCGCTGCTGTGTCCCCAGGCAGTGTCGTGGCGGTCGGGGGTCGCTCATGCCTTCAGCTGCTGCAACAGATCGGTGACCTGGTCGTAGATCTGTTTGCGCTCGCTCATCAACCGTTGGATCTTCTCGTTCGCGTGGATCACCGTGGTGTGATCGCGTCCACCGAAGAGCCGAGCGATCGCGGGGTAGCTCAGGTCGGTCAACTCGCGGAACACGTACATCGCGATCTGCCGTGCGGTGACGAGTGGTCGTTGACGGCTGCGCCCCTTGAGATCCTCGACCGGGAACTTGAGGATGTCGGCGATGTCGGCGAGCAGCTCCTCGTCGGTGCGGGCCTTGGGCTTGCTGTCGTTGAGGAGATCGGCGAGCTGGGTCTGCGCGAGATCGGTGGTGATCGGTACCTGGTTGAGGCTGGCGTAGGCGGTCACCCGGATCAGGGCGCCCTCGAGCTCACGGATGTTGGTGGCGATGTTGGTGGCGATGAACTCGAGGGTCTCGTCGGGGACGAGCACCCGGTCGCGCTCGGACTTGTTGCGCAGGATGGCGAGACGTGTCTCCAGATCGGGTGGCTGGATGTCGGTGATCAGGCCCCATTTGAAACGTCCTCGAAGACGCTCCTCCAGCGTGGGAATCGCATCGGGCATGCGATCGGAGGAGATCACGACCTGTTTGTTGGCGCCGTGCAGTGAGTTGAACGTGTGGAAGAACTCCTCCTGGAGGCCTTCCTTGCCGGCGATGAACTGGATGTCGTCGATCAGCAGCACGTCGATGTCGCGATATCGACGCCGGAGCGAGTTCGTGGTGTTCTGGCGGATCGCGTCGACGTACTCGTTCATGAACGTCTCGGTGGAGACGTACCGCACCTCGTGGTGCTGGTAGTTCGAGTGCACGTAGTGGCCGATCGCGTGCAGGAGATGGGTCTTGCCCAGGCCGGCCGATCCGTAGATGAACAACGGGTTGTAGCTGCGCGCGGGTGTCTCGGCGACGCGCAGGGCTGCAGCGAGTGCGAACTGGTTCGAGGCGCCCTTGACGAACGTCTCGAAGGTGTAGCGAGGGTTGAGTCCGGCTTCGTCGAGCAGCAGGGACCGCTGGTCGTCACGGTCGCGAGCGATCCGGTCCCGCTCACCCTGCTCGACGGCGTCCTGCTGTTCACGATGGTCGTGTCGGTCGTGTCGCTCGTCGATGACGGGCTCGGGATCGGCCGGAGGTGTTCCGCTCGTCTCGATGTCGATCTCGACCACGCGATGTCCCTCGTTCGCGTCCTGCAGGGCCTCGGTGACCAGCGGCAGGTATCGGGTGAGGATCCGTTCTCGCACGTAGGCACTCGGTGCCAGCAGCCGCAGCGTGTCGGAATCGGAGTCGAGCGGGGTGACGTCCTGGAACGTGGAGAACCAGACCGACTCGGCGAGTTGGGACCGCAGAGAGAGCGTCACCTGCGTCCAAACGTCTGTGCTCTCGCTCACCCTCGACATCTCCCGGTCAACGCCAACACACAGTCCACATGGTTGTCCACACGATGTGGACGAACGGAGCGAGCGGGCGGAGGGGAGAACCTAGCACGTCCTCGCCGAGAGGAAAACCTGACGAACTCAACAACCTCATCATCGAAAATACCGCCTCTGTACTGGGATGATGTGCTCAGCAGGGTGCTGTGGACAACTTACATGCCTGTGGTTTGATCGACATGGTTGGCGCACGTGCCCCCGTCGCCGTAGCCTTGTCAAGTCAGTCCGTGTGAGTGCGCCGACGAGGGTGCACGGCACGGTCCGTGAGCGCTGCCTCGAACTTGTCCGGAGACCGCCGTGAAGCGTACCTTTCAGCCCAACAACCGCCGCCGAGCCCGCAAGCACGGCTTCCGTGCGCGCATGAGCACCCGCGCCGGCCGTGCCGTGCTCAAGTCTCGTCGCGCCAAGGGCCGCGCCCGTCTGTCGGCTTGATCGACCGGATCCGCGAGCGCGACGCCTTCGTTCGCCTTCGGCGCGAAGGCACCCGCGTGCGGATCGACCCGCTCTGGTGCACGTTCGTCAACGATTCTCGACTGGTTCCGCCACGCGTGGCATTCGCGATCGGTCGCGCCACCGGTTCCGCCGTGCAACGCAACCGGCTCCGGCGTCGACTCCGCGAGATCCTGCGTCGCCACGATCTTCCACCGGGGTTGTACCTGTTCGGCGCCCATGCTCGCGCTTGCGAACGCACGTTCGTCGAACTCGACCACACCGTGGAGCGGCTGCTCACGTCGGTGCGATCTCGCACGAACGAGCCATCGACACCGGCACCATCGGCACCATCGACACCGGCACCATCGACACCATGACCACCGACTCGACCTGGTCCCAGCGCAGAGCCATCGGGTTGATCGAGACCTATCAGCGGGCATTTGCGGGCCGCCCCTCGCCGTGCCGGTTCTACCCCACCTGTTCGAGTTATGCACACGAGGCGTTCGAGGTGCACGGCACCCGCCGGGGTCTCTGGTTGACGGTCCGTCGCCTCCTGCGTTGTCGCCCCCTGGGCCCGTCGGGGTTCGATCCGGTCCCCGAGCGGTGCGCATCCGATCATCTCCACCACGCGAAGGAGCACTGAGCCGTGTTCGAGATTCCCGCCGCACTCCTGTCGTGGTTCTACGGCTTCACCAACAACTACACGATCGCCATCGCGCTCATCGCTGCGGTGGTGATGGCGATCACCACCCCGTTGACGCTCAAGAGCACCAAGGGGATGCTCGAGATGCAGCGGCTGGCGCCCGAGATGCGCAAGCTGCAGAACGAGTACCGCAACGACCGCACCAAGCTCAACGAAGAGATGATGAAGCTCTACCAGGAGCACAAGGTCAACCCGATGGCCTCGTGTCTGCCCCTGTTGGCGCAGGCTCCGGTGTTCTACATCATGTTCCGGGTGCTCCGCGGCCTGGTCTACGAGCCGCGCGGGTCGGCGTTGCCGGTCGCCCAAGCGGTGTGGGGCGCGTTCGATCAGCCCGCCGAGGTGGCCGATCCCGGTTTCATCCCGCGTTACCTGGCGATCGATTCGGCGCTGTACCGGTCCCTGTACGGCGAGCACGAGATGATGTCGCTGGGTCTCGACCTGTCGAAGACGGCGGCCGTCGAGGTGGCGAACGGCCTCGTCACGGCGTTGCCCTACATCCTGCTCGTGGTGGTGCTCGGCGCGCTGTACTTCGTACAGCAGCGCATGGTGGCGGCGCGTGCCTCGATCAGCCCCACGATGTCGGCCGGCCAGCAGAAGCTGATGCAGTACCTGCCGGTCTTCTTCGCGATCTTCCAGATCTTCTTCCTCGCCGCCCTCGTCGTCTACTACATCTTCCAGACCTTGCTGCGCATCGCTCAGCAGGCGTACATCACCCGGGCGTTCTACGGCCACGACGAGTCGCTGGGTCGCCAGGCGCAACGCGCTGGTGAGGCGGCACGCGAAGAAGCGAAGAAGAACCCCGACGGTGGCGGCGGGATCTTCGCGCAGGCGAAACGCGACCTGGCCGGCCCCAAGCCCGACAAGAAGCCTGCCAAGCCATCCAAGTCCGATTCGTCGAGCGCCAAGCCGGTCGACGCGAAGAGCAAGGACGTCACCAGCAAGCGGGTCACGCCACCGAAGAACCGCCCGACGCCCTCGGCCAGCGCCAAGGGTCGCCCGACGCCCTCGCGCCGAGAGGCGCAGGCCGACAAGGCGAAGGCAGCCAAGGCCGCAAAGCAGTCACGGCCCAAGTCGACCAAGAAGTCGACGTGACGATCGTCTCCCCGGCGGTGTACGCCGGGCTCGAAAGCAGAAAGTGAAGTAGTCATGGAGTGGGTAGAAACCACCGCGAAGACCCTGGAGGCGGCCCGTGAGGCAGCACTCGACCAGCTCGGCGTCGCTGCCGACGAGGCCGAGTTCGACGTGATCGAAGAGCCTCGCCCGGGCCTGTTCGGCCGGGTGCGCGGCGAAGCCCGTCTCCGGGCACGGGTTCGCCCGGCCCAGGTCCGCCCCAAGCAGGAGCGGCGCCGCTCGAAGCGCAGTGGGGGCTCCTCGACGGCCTCGGAACCGCAGCCTGACAGCCCAGCACCGTCGCGTCGGTCGAGTTCGAAGGGTGCCACCGCAGACGCCGGCACCGAGACCGCGAACGAGACCGGAAACGACGGCACCGGCGCCAAGCGAGGTGCCGACGCCGCCACGACCACCATGACCGACACGAGCACCGAAACGACCCAGGAGTCCACGATGAGCCAAGACGATCGCCCCGAATCCACGGTCACCCCGGAGGAGGTCGGTGCTGCCGCCGTCACCTTCATGGAGGGCCTGACCAGCGCGTTCGGCGCCACCGGCACCGTCGATGTCCGTGTCGACGGCATCGAACTCGATGTCACCGTCACCGGGTCGGAGCTGGGCTTGCTCGTCGGCCCGGGGGGCCGCACGCTCAACGCCGTCCAGGACCTGGCCCGCGTCGCCGCCCAGCGCCGCCTCGGTGATCACGAGACCCGCTTGCGTATCGACGTCGCCGGTTACCGCGAACGTCGTGAGGCTGCGCTGTCTGCGTTTGCTCGCGATGTCGCCGACCAGGTCCGGTCGTCGGGCACGGCCCGCTCCCTGGAGCCGATGACGTCGGCGGATCGCAAGGTCGTCCACGACGTGCTCAACGAAGAAGACGGCGTGAGCAGCCGCTCGGTCGGCGACGATCCCGATCGCCGGATCATCGTCGAGCCGACCTGATCCGACCGGTGGGACGCCGAGTTCACCGACGCATCCCACCTCCGACGCACCGACGGTCGTGACGAGCCGATGACCGCGCCCGCCGACCTGGAGTCGGTGCTGACGGAATCGCAGCGCCTCGGATTCCTCGGGGCTCGTCCGATCCCCGAGGTCATCGCGCACGCGCAGGGATTCGTCGCGGCGATTCCCCGGCCCGCCCGCACGGTCGTCGATCTGGGATCCGGTGGTGGCGTACCGGGGTTGGTGATCGCCCGGGACCGTCCGGAGCTCCACGTGACGCTGCTGGATCGACGGACGAAGCGGACCGATTTTCTCGAGCGCATGGTGCATCGGCTCGGCTGGCACGACCGTGTGACGGTCATTGCGGCCGACGCCGCTCGTTTCGTTGCCGAGCACCCTCACCGTTTCGATGTCGCTGTCGCCCGCGGCTTCGGACCTCCCGACGTGACCCTCGGGTACGGGGCCGCGCTGGTGGTTCCCGGTGGGCGCATCGTCATCAGCGAACCACCGACCGGCGATCGCTGGGATCCGACGTGGCTCGACGCGAACCACCTGGTACGAGTCCCGGGGACAGCCTCCACCGGTCACGTCGTGATCCTCGAGGCGGCGGGCACCTCGAGCTGAAGACGGGTCGCTGGATGTTTCACGTGGAACACCCGACCACATCGTCATCACCGACCGGCGACATGTTTCACGTGGAACACGGGGCGAAATGCTTGTATCCGTCCGGTGAGTGCGGCAGAGTGTGCACATCCCGCTGACAGGATCGTTCGTCCTGTCCCCCGTTCGTACTGGAGTCTCCGTGTCGGATCATGACGCCTCGGCGTCCGTTTCCCCTGAACCCGCCGCAGCGCCTGCCCCTGCCGCACCGACCCCGCGCGATCGGCACCCACTTCCCCGGGTGATGGCCCTCGCCAACCAGAAGGGCGGTGTCGGCAAGACGACGACCACCGTCAATCTCGGTGCCGCACTGGCCGACATGGGTCTGCGGACGCTCATCATCGATCTCGACCCCCAGGGCAACGCCTCGACCGGACTCGGCATCGAGAACCGCGGCCTGGAACACTCGATGTACCACGTGCTCATGCACGAGGAACCACTGGAGAACGTGGTCGAACCGACCGACGTGAGGAACCTCTTCGTCGCTCCGGCATCACTCGACCTGGCCGGCGCCGAGATCGAGCTGGTTCCGGCGTTCAGTCGAGAGCAGCGTTTGAAGCGGGCGATCGACGCCGTCATCTCCGACTATGACTACGTGTTGATCGACTGCCCGCCATCGCTCGGGCTCCTGACGGTCAACGGTCTCGCGGCTGCCAGCGAGGTGATGGTGCCGATCCAGTGCGAGTACTACGCACTGGAGGGCCTCGGCCAACTGTTGCGCAACGTCGACCTCGTCAAGCGCAACCTCAACCCGACCCTCGACCTCAGTACGATTCTGTGCGTCATGTACGACGCACGCACCAAGTTGTCCGGCCAAGTCGTGAGCGAAGTCCGCGAACACTTCGGCGACAAGGTGCTCAAGTCCGTCATTCCCCGGTCGGTCCGTCTGTCCGAGGCCCCCTCGTTCGGACAACCGATCACCACATTCGATCCGACGTCACGCGGCGCCATCGCCTACCGCGATGCCGCACGGGAGGTTCACCATGGCTCGATCTAGCGGCCTCGGCAAGGGCCTGAGTTCCATCATCCCGACGGCGGAGCGACCGGACGGAGGCGGTGACGGTCACGAGGGTGCGGCCGTACTGGTCGAGATCGCGGTGGCCGACGTCGTGCCGAACCCGAACCAGCCGCGCGTGCACTTCGACGAGGAGAGCCTCAGCGAGCTGACGGCCTCGATCGCCGAGATGGGCGTGCTCCAGCCGATTCTGGTCCGGCCCGCCTCCGATGGTGGCTTCGAGTTGATCGCCGGCGAACGACGGTGGCGGGCGGCTCAACGCGCCGGTCTGGCGACCGTCCCGGCGGTGGTGCGAACCACCGACGATGCGAGTTCTGTGGAGCAGGCGTTGGTGGAGAACCTCCATCGCCAGGACCTCACGGCGTTGGAGGAGGCCGCGGCGTACCAACAACTGATCGACGACTTCGGGCTCACCCATGATCAGGTGTCCGCTCGTGTCGGCAAGAGTCGCTCCGCGATCACGAACAGCCTCCGGCTCCTCGGACTTCCCCCTGCGGTCCAACGGCTACTGGCCGACGGTCAGCTGACAGCCGGGCATGCGCGAGCGTTGCTCGGCACCCCTGACCGCGGTCGCCAGGAGACCCTCGCCCGAGAGGCAGCGGCCGGGGGGTGGTCGGTGCGCATGGTGGAGGACACCGTGCGCCGGCTGACCGAGCCTGCGGAGGGGGAGTCCTCACCGGAGCCGGACCCATCGTCGATCGCCGGGACCATCGATGGTGCCGGGCTCACCCCCGCGACGAAGCTCCGCCCCCCTGGCCTCCTGGAGTTGGAGCGGCTCCTGGCCGAGCATCTCGAGACTCGTGTCAACGTCCAGATGTCGGCAAAGAAGGGTCGCGTCACGATCGAGTTCGCCGATCTCGAGGACCTCGAGCGGATCTATCGAGCGATCGCCGGCTGACGCACGACGGTCGTGAGGATCGCAACCGTCGATCTTCGCTGAACCCCCCTCATCCTCTGGTCGCGCGTGACCTTCGAGGTGGCGGGACGACGAACACGCAGCGTTGCGTTCAGACCCGTTCACCGGCTGTTCACCCACACTGGGTGGTCGGGCGTTCAAGGTGTGGTCGAGACGAACCCACAGCCTGTGCGCAAGCCTGTGGACAACGCGTCGGTCGCCTGGTCGATCGGCCCTACGAGCGGGCGGGCGGGTGGCGATCGGTCATCGGTGAGGTCGCCCAGGCATCGATGGCGGTGACCAGTCGCTCGGTGATCTCGTCGGTCGCATCGACCACGGCGCGTACGGGCCCGAGTGAGCACAGCACCGCCGGCATCCTGGTCTCGCGCAGCACCGGGAGCCGCATGCCGTGGAGTTCGGGTGGCGCGGCGAGTACCGAGCGGAGTTCGTCCACAGCGCGCGAGGCGAGCGTCCGTCCACCGACCGACTCGAACGTCGGTACGGCAAAATAGCAGATCATCGAACGTGTGTCCGAACGGGCTTCGAATCCGATGTAGGCGGACGCGCCGAAACGATTGGCAGCGGCGGCCTGCGCACCGGCTTCGTACTCGTCGGTGGACATCACCGTGGCGCCGCCGTCGCGCAGCGCGCGCGAGAGCGACCGGCTGATCGAGCTGAGTCCACCGAACTGCCCGATCACCACCCGGAGCGTCCGCAACGAGGCATGGGTGGCCATCGACTCGCTCTCGCGCACCACGGCAACGCCAGGGCCGGACCCGCTCTGCCGGCTGACCAGCTCGAGCATCCGCACCGTGTGACTCCCGCACACCCCGTCCGCCGTGAGCCCCGAGTTGCGTTGGAAGTCCTCCAACGCCCGGGCGGTTGCGGGTCCCATGATGCCGTCGGGGCGTCCGCAGTCGAAGCCGAGGTGGTTCAGTGCCGCCTGCAACTGGGCGACGTCGTCGCCGCGCAGTTGCGGTGCCCCGAGCAGCAGCAGTCGGTCGCCGAGGGTCCATCCGGCTTCGACCAGTGCGAGCCAGGTCGGTTCGTCGCAGGTGCCACTCACGTGCAGCCCGCGTTGTTGCTGGAACGCACTCAACACCTGCTGTGTGGACGGACCGAACATCCCGGGTTCGTCACCGACGGTGGTGAACCCGGCCGCGGCCAGTCGCCGTTGGAGGTCTCGAACTGCGTCACCGCGCTGACCGAGTGTCAGCGGGAGCAGGTTCGTCAGGCTGAGGTCGTGAGGAATTCGTCGAGCTCCTGGAGCAGCGCACCCTTGCTCTTCGCACCCACCAGGCGCTTGGAGACCTCACCGCCGGAGAAGACCAGCAGCGTCGGAATGCTCATCACGTTGTAGCGCATGGCGAGATCGGGGTTGTCGTCGACGTTCAGCTTGGCGACGGTCACGTCGTCGCCGTGTTCGCCGGCGATCTCCTCGAGGATCGGCGCGATCTGCTTGCACGGACCGCACCATTCCGCCCAGAAGTCGACAACGACGGGCTTGTCCGAGCCGATCACGGTCTCGTCGAAGGTGTTGGTGGAGAGGTTCACAATGCCGTTGGCCATGGGGAAGTTCCTTTCGCGGGGCGTGGAGTCGTCGCCGCTCGTGCAAATCGGCGCGTGATCGTCAACCGTGATGCTGCGCCGAACATTCCCGCAGCGGGCGTTGCGTCAGTGATGGACGTTCGCCTCGAGCCAGCGCTCGGCGTCGATGGCGGCCATGCAGCCCGATCCAGCGGCGGTGATCGCCTGTCGGTACACGTCGTCCTGCACGTCGCCGCAGGCGAAGACGCCCTCGACGTCGGTGTAGGACGAGTCGTGGCGGGTCACCAGGTAGCCGGTCGCGGGGTCCATGTCGAGCTTGCCGACGAACAGATCGGTGTTCGGACGGTGACCGATCGCCACGAAGAGGCCGGTGACGGGCAGGGTCGACACGCTGCCGTCGAGGGTGTTGGTGACCTCGACCCCGGTGACGCTGGTGTCGCCGAAGACGTCGGTGACCTGGGAGTTCCAGAGGAACTCGATCTTCGGGTTCGCGAACGCCCGGTCCTGCATGATCTTGGACGCCCGGAGTTCGTCGCGACGATGGATGATCGTGACCTTGTCGGCGAACTTGGTGAGGAACGTCGCCTCTTCGATGGCGGAGTCGCCACCGCCGACGACGGCGATCTCGTGCCCGCGGAAGAAGAATCCGTCGCACGTGGCACAGGTGGAGAGTCCGTGGCCGATGAGACGACGCTCGGCCTCGAGCCCCAGCATCAGCGATTGAGCACCGGTGCTCACGATCACGGAGTTGGCGAGGTACTCGTCGTCGCGGACCCACACGCGGAACGGCCGCTGGGAGAAGTCGACCTCCGTCACCTTCTCGGTGAGGATCTCGGTGCCGAAGCGGACGGCCTGCGCGCGCATGTTGGCCATCAGTTCGGGACCCATGATCCCGTCGGGGAACCCGGGAAAGTTCTCGACCTCGGTGGTGAGCATCAGTTGACCGCCGGGCTGATCGCTCGTGCTCGAGGGTTCACCCTCGATGAGCAGCGGCGACAGGTTCGCCCGGGCGGTGTACACCGCAGCGGTGAGACCAGCCGGGCCCGAACCGATGATGATGACGTCGCGGACGTCGGCCATGGAGACTCCTTCTTGACGTGGGGGAGCGATTGACGTGGGGGAACGCGAGCGTCAGCTCACGGCGGCGTTGCGCTTCTTGAACAGCACGATGCCGGCGATGGTGAAGACGGCGCCGACGATCAGATAGCTGAGATAGACCGCACGTTCCCACGTGGTCGCGAGTTCGAGCAGTGCCTGCAGACCACGCATGAGCATCACGAACAGGATGACCAGGGCGAACGTGCCGACGATGACGGCGATCAACCCGAACACGACGGCCCGGGCGGCGTAGACCACGTTCTGTGTCGTCTTCGACCGAACGAGATCGATGTAGCTGACCAGGGTGTCGGTGGTTTCCGACGCCCAGTTCGGATCGGTGAGCGGATTTGCCGGCATGCGGCGAGGTTAGCCGGAGGTCAGGGAAGGCGCGCACGGGCGACTTCACGACACGTCGTTCCGACGTACGCGAGAGCAAGGTCGCGGCTCACGTCGACGCCGACGACGACCTCGGTGTCCCGATAGAACGCCGGGCCCACCACGAAGTCGGCACCGAGGCACAGCGGCAGCTCGCCAGCGAGGAGTTCGCCCTGCTGCGGGGTGAGCCGGTCGTCGATCGGCGCGCTGGTGGCGGCTGGGACGTCGGGCGAGACCGGCGCGCCGACGGCATCGGATGCGAAGAGCGCGAGATCGTCGGGCGTTTGGAGGAGGTCGAGGGTCCGCTCGCTGGGAGGGGCCGCATTGTCGATGCCCGTGTCGAGTTCCGCCCCGGACTCGGCGACCGCGGGCGCGTCGGCCGACGCGATCTCGGCCGACCCGCGGTCGCCGTCCGTGGCGGCGTCGCCCGACTCACTCGCAGCATCGGCTGGTGCCGCGAGCGCCGCCTCCTCGAGCGGCAGGCTCGCCTCGGCGGAGGAACTCGCTTCGTCGTCGCTGCTGCTCGACAGGGTCTGGAGGGCGACACCCCCGGCGAGCACGAGCACGATGGCGGCGGCGGCACCCAGCATCCGCCGGTTGATCGCCGCACGCCGACGGTGCTCCAACGAGGTGGGTGTCGTGATCGTTGCCGCAGCGGCCGCTGATGCCGGGCTGGCACCGCGCCTCAACGCCGCCGGGGTGATGTCACGGGCGGCGCCGGTGCGTTCGGCCTCCGGAAGACGATCCCACGCGTCGAGCGCGGCGGCGAGGTGCTCCTCGCGCCGTGAGATGCTCGGTGGTTCCTGATCGGCCAACAGGGCGCGAACCTGGCGCAGTCGGGCGACCTCCGCGAGCAGTTCGAGGTCGGTCTCGACGAGGGCGCGTTCGTCCTCGGTCACGTCACCGTCGAGGTACGCGCTCGCAAGCAGGGTGTCGTCGTCGTTCATGTCAGGTCTGTTGGACGTTCGTCGGGGTCGGTTCGGTTCCCGGGTTCTCGGACGGGCGGGGTGAACGGTTCCGGTGCGGCGTCGACACGGAGTTCTCGGGCAAGCGCGGCACGTCCACGCGAGATGCGCGACTTGACGGTGCCGACGGGGATGTCGAGCACCTCTGCGATCTCGCTGTAGTCGAGATTGGTGACATCGCGCAGCACGACAGCGGCGCGGAGATCGTCGGCGAGCGTTGCGAGGGCGTCATCGAGGAGCAGTCGATCGCCGATGCCGTCGAGCCGCTGCGTGGCGCCCGGGTCGGCGACGTCCATCGTGGCCTGGTCGTCGACAGCGGCGAGCCCGGGCCGTCGGTTGCGTTTGCGGAGTTCGTCGAGCGATGCGTTGGTCGCGATGCGATAGGCCCAGGTTGCGAACGAGGACCGGCCGTCGAATCGCGGCAGGTTGCGCACGATCTTGATCAAGGCCTCCTGGCAGGCGTCGTCGCCGTCGCGCGTGCTTCCCGCGACTCGCCGGCACACCGCGTGGATCCGGTCGTAGTGGCGTCGCAGGAGTTGGTCGAGCGCGTTGCGATCACCGCCCTGCGCAGCGGCAACCAACGCGGCGTCATCGAGGTGTGTCGGAATGCCCGCGAGCGTAACGAGCCGCTCAGTTCACGATGGCGATCTCACCGAGACGACCGCGGTAGGGATTGGCGTCCGTACAGCTTCCGTCGGTACCGAGCTCCTTGAGCAGGATCAGCATGTGTCGTGCCGGGGCGGCCGGTATCGGCGACACGACCGTGCCGGTGTCGTCGGCGAAGTCGGTGGGGCCGAGCGCCGGACCCCAGTCGGCGATCGTCGGCGGGATCGCCTCGGCGTCCGTCGCCAGGAAGGCGACCTGATAGGGCGCCGACAGCAGGTCGACCTGGAGGGCCTGCTGCATCGGGGCATCGAACGTGACGACCAGGCCGACACCACCCTTGCCACCGAGGTAGCGGTCGGCGTAGCAGACCGTGCTCCACGACGTCCCGGGGCTGCCGTCGGCCCCGGCGAGCATCGCCTCGCCGTCGTTCTCGGTGCCGTCGCCGTCGGGGTCGTACGCGGTGATGGTGGCGATCGTGGCTGCGGCCGACGCAACGGCGGGCGCATCGACGACGCCGTCGGCCACCGCGCCATCGGTGCCGTCGCCGGTGCCGTCGCCGGTGCCGGCGTCGCTGAGCGTCGGTGTGGACACGACAGCTTCACCACCCCCGAACTCCAGATTGGCCCACAGCAGCACGCCCGCGATCAGGGCTGCGGCGACGAGGACGGCGACGACGGTGAACGCAGGCTTCCACTCCTGCGTGAGCCCGCGTGCCGGCTTGCCGCGCAGTTCGTTGCCGGCGTCGGGGGTGGGTTCGGCGATGGCCGGCAGCTCGGTGAACGCAGTCGGTCGTGCAGGCCCTGCTGCATTCGCCGTCGCCGGTGCAGCGGCGGTGACCGGTGTGGCGCGCGTGTGGCCGACCTCGCCCGGGATGGGGCCGGCCATCGACGTGGTCGTGTGCTCCGGGGTGACCGCCCGGGCGCGATCGGCGGCGCGACCAGCGACGTCGGACGGCGCCCGCCGCAAGCGACGGCCGCCGAACGGCGCAACCGGCGACCGTTCGTGGGGGGTGGGGTCGATGTGCGGCGGACCCTCCTTCGCGGCATCGCGCAGGGTGACCACCAGATCCGCCCCGCACGCAGGGCGTTGCGCCGGATTGCGCGCGAGCAACTGGTGGATGACGACCACGAGCTTGGTCGGCAGTGTGGCGCGCAGGCGCGTGAGGTCGGTCGGATCGCGTTGGAGCCGTGCGAGTGCGGTGTCGGCGTCGGTCTCGCCGAGGAAGGGGACACGACCGGCGAGGCACTCGTAGAGCACGAGGCCGAGGGAATACAGATCCGCGCGTCCGTCGAGTTTCTTGCCGCGCACTTGTTCCGGCGACAGGTACTTGGCCGTCCCCATCATGATGTTGTCGCTGGTGAGATCGGTCTCGGCCGACTGCAGGCCCTTGGCGATGCCGAAGTCGGTGAGCAGCACGCGGCCGTCGGACGTCATCATGATGTTGCCCGGCTTGACGTCGCGGTGCACGAAGCCAGCCTCGTGGGCGTGATCGAGGGCGGCGGCGACGCAGGTGCCGATGTGGCAGGTGAGTTCGGGGCTCAGTCGCTTCTGTGTGTCGAGCACCTGGCGCAGGCTCTTGCCCTCGACCAGCTGCATCACGACTGCCTGGCGCCCGTCCTGTTCGAAGACGTCGTGGACGGCGACGATGTTCGGATGGTTGAGGCTTGCCGCCGCGATCGCTTCGCGACGGAACCGTTCGGCGACCACCGGGTCGGTGGCCAACGACGGCTTGAGCCACTTGACGGCCACCTTGCGATCGAGCGTCAGGTCACGGGCGAGCCACACCTCGGCCATGCCGCCCTGCGCGAGCATCCGTTGCAGTTCGTACCGCTGCGCGATGACGGTCGGGGTGGGTGGCGGAGCCGCGGCGGACATGACTGCAGCGAACGCTAGCTGTGGCGGGCGGGACGGTCTGGTCAATCCGTCGACGGGTGGCGAGGACGGTGTGTCGACGGGGTGTCGACGGGGTGTCGACTCAGGCCTGGGTGACCTGGAACGCGACGCCGATCGTGCCCCGTCCGCCGTGGGTGCCGATCACCGGGCCGATCTCACCGACCACGATGTCACCGGCGTAGTGGGGCTGGAGCATCTCGACGAAGAGATCGACGTCGCTGCAGTCGGCGTGGAGCACGGCGAGGTTCTCGATGCCGCCGTCGTAGCTCGTGACCTTGTCGACCAGAAAGCTCAGCGCCTTCGATCGCGTCCGTTGCTTTCCGCCCTGCTCGACCACGCCACCGGTGACCTCGATGATCGGCTTGATCGACAGTGCGGTGGCGAGCAGCGCCTTGGCGTTGCCGATGCGCCCACCCTTCTTGAGGTTGTCGAGGGTGTCGAGGGCACCGAACACGCGCGTGCGTTCGACGAGGTCGATCGCGAGACGCTCGATGTCGTCGACGTCGACGCCGTCACGAGCGGCGCGTGCGCAGGCGAGTGCGATCGTGCCGACGCCCATCGAGATCGTGCGGCTGTCGACGACGCGGACGTCGAGGTCGATCGAGTCGTCGTCGGCGATGCTTCGCGCGGCGAGCTGGGCCGACTGCATCGTGGCCGACAATGCCGCCGAGAGTGACACCACGACGACGCCGGTCGCGCCGTTGGCAGCGGCCCTGCGGTACACCTGCTCGAACTGTCCGGGCGCCGGCGCCGCGGTCTCGGGCAGGGTGGACGAGTTGACGCAACGGGTCCAGAACTCGGCCGTCGACAGTTCCTCCCGGTCGACGAACTCCTCGTCACCGAACCGGATCGTCAGCGGCACGATGTCGATGCCGTACTCTTCGGCGACTGCGGCGGGCAGGTCGCACGAACTGTCGGTGACCACCACCACGTGGCCGCCCGTGGGTGTTGCGCTGGGGTTGTCGTTGTCGTCGCTCACAGGGCGTCCGATCCTACTTTGCGCGCCGTCGGATGACGATCGCGGACGTCGTCGACGAGGGAGGCGCGGCGCCGGGCGCGCCAGTGGGTGAACCACCAGCTGAGCAGCACGAGGATCAGACCGCCGGTCAGCAGGTAGCCGAGCCCGGTGAATCCGGTGACGCGCGAGGTGAGGGTGACCGGTTCGTCGATCGGCTGGCCGGCGGGCGTGGACACGATCAGGTCGATCGGCGAGGTTCCGTTCGATCGCGCCCGGACCGGGATCGTCACGCTCGTCTCGTCGTTCGGGCGCAGGGTGACGACCCGATCGCCCTCCGGGAACTCGACCTTGCTCGAGTCCAGCTGGAGGAGCACCTTCACCGGCTCGTCGCTCGTGTTGGCGAGGCGGATCTCGATCGTGCCGGTGCGCCCCGTCAGGGTGAACGTGAACGGCTCGGGCAGCTGCACCGCGTCGGTGAGGGCTCTCGCCTCGGCCGTGAGTTCGGAGACCGCAGTCTCCACCTCGGCATCGCTGTAGGCGGTCGAGATGAGCCCATCGAGCTCTGCAGCCCATTGCCCGGGTCGCGAGTCGTCGTCGGTCAACATCGACGCCGCGCTCACCATCGTGAGCGCGGCCGAGTCGAGCAGTGCGATCCGATCGGCGAGCGGAGGTCCCGCCACCTCCGGCAGCTGGACGGTGACGTTCCGACCGTTCACGCGCTGCACGTCGGTGGTGCCGATCAGCTCGGAAGCCCGGCTGAATCGTGCGGACGGGGTGGTCGCAGCCAGTTGGTGCAGACCGGTGAGCAGGCGTGCGTCGGGTGCGCCGAGATCGGGCCTGGTCAGCACGATGCTGCGCTCGGGTGCCGTGCCGCTCCGACCGTCGGCGTCGGCCTGTGCGGCGAGGAGTTCGGCGAGGGTGGCCACCGACCATTCGGTGAGGGTGGTCTCGGCGAGTTGCTCGTCGGCGGCCTCCGGGGTGAGTGCGGCCGCCAGCGGGTCGACGAGCAGCAGCGGCAGCGTGCCGCCGTCGGGGAGTTCGGCCTCGACGAACTGGTCGGTGTCGGGGAGGGTGGTGCTGACGGTGGCTCGGAACAACGCCGCCGGCATCACCACGAATCGGACACCGAGGTCGCGGAGCTGCTGGGCGCCTGCGGCGCTCAACGCATCGGTGGTGATCCAGACGTCGCGTCGCGAGGGGGTCGTCGGCACCGCAGCGGTGAGCATGTCCTGTCCGGCGCTCAGGAGCCGGGCGAACGTGTCGCCCCGACCCACGGCGACTGCCGACGACACGTCGAGCGGCGGGACGGGGAGGGCCACCAGTTCGTCGCCCTCGAGCGCGTCGGCGAGTTCAGCCTGGCGTTCGGGCGTCGTCGCCCGAGCGGCGACGAGCGGGGGTGGAACCTCGAGGGTGACCGGGGCGTCGATCGTGGCCGCGAGGTCGATCGCGTCCGTCAAGCGTGCGTTGGCGTCGTCGATCGCGCTCCGGTCGGCGTCGGGTCCGGCTGCTGGTGTGGCGGTGACCACCGAGAGATCGATCGGAGGTGGGGGAGCGTCGTCGTCGGGGCCGGGGAGGCGTTGGACGACCGTGCCTGCGGTCGCGACCACGATGTCGTCGGCTGGGTCACCGGTCAGCAACTGGACACGGATCGGGTACAGGCCCGGGCGATCGAACTTGAGTCGTTCCTCGATGCTGTCGACGACGTCGGTCTCGAGATCGAGGCGGATCGTGACGGTGCCGTCGTCCTCGACCGTCGATCGCCCGCGGACGTCGCTGATCGCCACGCCGTCGACCGCCGAGCTGAACGCATCGGGGTCGACGTCACTGCCCACCACCGACGCAACGTCGTCCGGGTCGTCGATCGGGGCGTAGTTGGTGATCTCCAGGGTCAGTCGGATCGACGGCTCGACGGGCGCAGGCTCGACGGTGGGTGGCACCGTGTCGCCGGGAATCGTGTCGCCGGGAATCGTGTCGCCGGGTGGCGAGGGTGGAGCGGCCGGTGCGTCGGGGACGAAGTCGAGCGCGTCGTCGAGGACTCCGCTCAGGCGGTACACGAGCCGGATCGTGCCGTCGGGCTCGATCGCGAAGTCCTGATCGATCAGCTCCAGCTCTGCGACGACCCGGCCATCCTCCTGCGCCACGGCGGCACGGTTCGCCGCCGGCGGTGCTCCGACGAGCACCACCAGCAACACCGCAGCGATCGCGATGGCCAGCGCGGCGCCGACGGTCGGGCGACGCCGTCCGTGTGAGGTGGTGACGGTCACCGGATCGCGTCCATCACGAGCGGAGTGCACGTTCGAGGATCGTGAGGTCGTCGGGCCGATCGTCGAAGCCGTACGAGCGGTAGAGGGACAGGGCCGCAACGTTGTCGCTGGCCGTGTTCACCAGCACCCGCGCCACGTGGCGTCGGCGCATCCATCGCACGGCGTCGTCCACGAGCGCGCGCCCCAGCCCGACCCGTTGGGCGGACGGATCGACGGCGAGCCGCTGGATGTAGCCCCACGGGCCGGCTCGCCCGCTGATCGCGAAGGCGACCATGCGTCCGTCGAGTTGGACACAGCGGGATCGATGGTGGGGCGTGGCCGACATGATGTCGCCGAGCGCGGCCGCGTCGTTGGCCCAGGGCGCGCCGAACGCCCGTCGATCGACCCTTGACGCTTCGTCGAGCATCGACGGACGCAGGCGCCGGAGCCGGTTCGGTGCGCCGTCGCGAGCCGACGGCGCACCGCTCGGGTCGAGTTCGAGCAGGCGCAGTCGGTCGATCATCTCGAATCCCGCCTCGTGGAACGCTGGGGTCGAGGCGGCGAACAGCGCCCCGGTCCGCAGCGCCCTCGCACCCGTCGCTCGGGCCTCGACGATCCAGCGTGCGACGTCGGAGGCGTCGGGGACCATGTGATGATCGAGCAGCACGAGGTGCGCGACGTCGGGCTCGTAGGGCCAGGACCCCAGGCGAGCCCGGACAGGGTGCTCGACCGCCGCAGTGTTCACGGCTCCGAAGGTACTCGCCGCGGTCTTCGCAGGAGCCTCACCGCGCCCTTGTCCGTCCGCGCTCCCGGGAAGCGAGGTCGTAGCCTGTCGACGTGATCCCCGAACGACTGACGCCGGTTCTGCGCGAGCTGGAACCGCTCGCTGATCGGTTCCGCGCCGCCGGGCATCGGCTCTATCTCGTCGGTGGCACCGTGCGCGATCTGTTCGTCGCGAACGACCGCGAGGACTTCGACCTCGACCTGACCACCGATGCTCGCCCACCGGAGATCAAGCGGTGCCTCGACGGGTGGGCCGACGCGATCTGGACGCAGGGCGAGAAGTTCGGCACGATCGGAGCTCAGAAGGTCGATCCCGAGAGCGGGCGTGAGCGGATCTACGAGATCACCACGTTTCGCGCCGAGGCCTACACCGACGAGTCGCGCAAGCCGCACGTCGTGTTCGCCGACGAGATCGAGGCCGACCTCTCGCGGCGTGACTTCACCGTCAACGCGATGGCACTCGACCTCACCGTGCCCGGCGATGTCCCCGTCCTGATCGATCCGTTCGAGGGCGCCGTCGACCTCGCGACACGAACGCTGCGCACGCCGATCGGCCCCGAGATCAGCTTCAGCGACGACCCGCTGCGCATGCTCCGCGCGGCGCGGTTCATCGCCGGCTACCAGCTCGAACCGACACCGGAGTTGGTCGCCGCCGTCCGCGAGATGGCGCCACGCCTGGAGATCGTGTCGGCCGAGCGGATCCGCGACGAGTTGGACAAGCTGATGGTCGTCGACCACCCGTCGGCAGGGCTGTGGTTCCTGGTCGACACGGGGCTCGCCGACCAGTTCCTGCCCGAACTGCCGGCGATGCGCCTGGAACACGACCCGATCCATCGCCACAAGGACGTGCTGACCCACACGATCGCGGTCGTCGAGAACGTCCGTCCGCTCCACGAGCATCCTGGCGTGGTCGCCGGGGAGCAGCCGCCGTTCGACTTCCGGCTGGCGCGGCTGGCGGCGCTGTTCCACGACGTCGGCAAGCCGCGCACGCGCGGCTACCTCGAGGGCAAGGGCACCACCTTCCACCATCACGATGCGGTCGGAGCGCGGATGACCCGCAAGCGGATGAACGCGCTGCGGTACTCGAACGGCGACGTCGCTGCGGTGACCGAGCTGGTCGCGCTGCATCTGCGGTTCCACACGTATTCGATGGGATGGTCGGATTCGGCGGTACGGCGGTACGTGCGCGATGCCGGCGATCTGCTGCGCGAGCTGAACGTGTTGACCCGGTGCGACTGCACGACGCGCAACGAGAAGAAGGCCGCTCGCCTGTCGAGACGGATGGACGAACTCGAACTCCGGATCGCCGAACTCCAGGAGGCCGAGGAACTCGCAGCGCTCCGCCCCGAGCTCGACGGCACCCAGGTGATGGAGCAGCTCGGTCTGGCACCGGGCCGAGAGGTCGGCGACGCGATGCGGTTCCTGATGGAGATACGTCTCGACGAGGGGCTGCTCGGCGACGACGAGATCCGTCGCCGCCTCGACGAGTGGTGGGCGCAACGCAACCCGTGACGCGAGCGGGGCCAACGCCGACGCTGCGCTGGCGTCGGTGCGTGAGCATCACCCGCTGACGGGGCACGGCGTCGTACCGTTTGGTGGTGGCTGAGCCGGTCGAGAAGACGTTCCGAGGATGGTGGTTGATCGTCCCGATCGTCGCCGTGTCGGCGAGCCTGATGGTGATGGCGGTGCTCCGTGCGGGCACCGAACCGGACGCCGGAGCGATCGCTGCCGTGTCGGGCATCGGCGTGCTCGCGATCGTCGCCGTGACGGCAACGGTGGTGGAATCACGGCGGATCGGCCGTCGCTTCCGTCGCACGATCGACGAGTTGGAGCGGACCCAGTCCGAGATCCGCCGCCTGCTCGACGATCTTCCCGACGCGGTGATGGGCCTCGACGACCGCGGTGTGATCGAGTCGGCCAACCAGCGCGCCGCGGTGTTGACCGGCCGAACGATCGACGAACTGGTCGGCCGGGCGTTCCTCGAGATGATCGGCGACTCCGACCGCGAGGTCGTGACCGCCCGATGGCACTTCGACGATCCCCGAGCGGGGCCGGAGCCGCTCGACGTGACCGGACCGATCGGGAACCACGTGCTGTTCGAGTTGGTCGACGCGTTCGGCGATCCACACCTCGTGGAAGCGTCGCTGCATCGGCCCGGGCCGGGTGGCGGGACCGGTGGTGGGTCGGCCGACGGCGAGGGCGGCGGGCTCGTGGTGTTGTTGCGCGACGTCACCGACCGCGCCCGGAGCACGGTGGCGCTCGAACAGGCGAGGCGGCGCTTCCAGCAGGCGTTCCACTCCGCGCCCACCGGGATGGCCCTCGTCCGGCTCGACGACAGCCGCATCGTCGATGCGAACCAGTCGCTGGCCGACATGCTCGACCGCCCGCTCGACTCCCTGATCGGCATGGGAATCCGTGAGATCACGCACCCCGACGATCTGCGCGCTGCCGCGACGCAGCGTGCACGGCTCGAACTCGGCATCGCCGACACGTACCTGTTGGAGCAGCGGTACCTGCGCAGTGACGGCGAGTTCGTCTGGGCGAGGACCCGGGTGTCGGTCACCGAGGACGAGGGCGTCGCGTTGGCGATCACGCACATCGAGGACGTCACCGACCAGCGGGTCGCGGCAGAACGGCTGACACACGCGGCGACCCACGACGATCTCACCGAGCTGCCGAACCGGGCAGCCCTGGTCCAGCGCCTCGACGCGCTGCTCGATGGAGCGGCCCCGGGCAGGGTGTCGGTGTTGTTCATCGATCTCGACAACTTCAAGGTCGTCAACGACAGCCTCGGCCACGGCGTCGGCGACGAGCTGTTGCGCGAGGTGGCGCGTCGCCTGCGCCACGTGATGCGCGACACCGACCGCCTCGCGCGTTTCGGTGGCGACGAGTTCGTCGTGTTCGTCGACGGTGGAATCGACCCGGCCGTCGTGGCCGAACGACTCCGCCGTGCGGTGCAGCGACCGGTGACGATCGACGGTCACGAGTTGATCACGACGGCGAGCATCGGGTTCGCGGTGAACAGCGCACCCGGTCTGACCGCCGACGAACTGCTCCGCGACGCCGACGCGGCGATGTACCGGGCGAAGGCCGGCGGCCGGGACCGCGTGGAGGCGTTCACCGAGGAGACGCGCCGAGCGTCGATGGCCGTGCTCCAGACCTCCACCGAGCTGCGTCGCGGACTCGAGCGGGGCGAGGTCGTGCCGTACTTCCAGCCGATCGTCGATCTCGACGGGGGCCAGGTCGTCGGCTTCGAGGTCCTGGCGCGATGGCGGCACCCCGACCGCGGGTTGTTGGTGCCGTCGCAGTTCCTGCCGATGGCCGAGGAGGCCGGGCTGATGGTCGACCTCGGCGGCCGCGTCCTGCGGGATTCGCTGGCGCAGCTCGCCCACTGGCGAGCCGTCGGTCTCCGTTTCGCCGACTGCACGCTCTCGGTCAACGTGGCGACGCAGCAGCTCATCGACGGCAGCTTCCTCGGCCTGGTCCACGATGCACTCGGGCAGACCGGCATCGACGCCGACTCGCTGTGGCTGGAGATCACCGAGACGGCGCTGATGGCCGACACGCAGGCAGCGGGCAATGCACTGCGCGACCTGCGCGGGCTCGGCCTGCACCTGTCGGTCGACGACTTCGGCACCGGCTATTCGTCACTCACCTATCTCAAGCGTTTCCCGGTCGAGGCGATCAAGGTCGACCGGTCCTTCGTGACCGGGCTCGGTCTCGAAGCCGACGACACCTCGATCGTCGAAGCCGTCGTGCGGCTGGGACACTCACTCGGGCTGTCGGTGGTCGCCGAGGGTGTCGAGACGCCGCTCCAGCTCAACCGGTTGCGTGAACTCGGGTGCGACAAGGGCCAGGGCTACCTGTTCGGTCGACCGCGACCCGCCGGCATCACCGCCACCGAGCGCGCCGACGCCTGATCGCTCAGGAGCCTTCCTTGCGGGCGCGCAGGATGAGGGTGCTCGGCACCGGGTGGCCGGCGTTGGCGCCGAGTTCGAGCAGCTGGTCGACGCGGAAGTTCGATCGGTTGAGCGCGGTGAACCACGAGCCGATCGTTCGTTCGCTCGCTCCGTAGGCGTGGTCGGCATCGACGCCGGCGAAGGGGTGCGGCATCGAGATGATCAGGGACATGCTCGGCTTGAGGATGCGGTGCACCTGACGGAGCAGGCGGCCCAGGTCGTCGACGTCACCGATCGTGTGGGCCGCGACGACCACCTCGCACGAACTCGACGCGATGTCGCCGAGGTCGGCGAGGTCGCTCTCCAGGCACTGCACGGGCACCTCGGCGGAGGCGGCTCGTCGGCGGGTCTCCGCGATGCGCTCGGCGTCGGTGTCGACGGCGATCGACTTGGCACCGGCGCGGGCGAAATCGATCGAGTTGAACCACGGGGAGATGCCGAGTTCGACGGCGCGGCGACCGTCGCTGACATCGCCGCACAGCCTCAGTTCGTCGTCGTCGGGTGTCCCGGTTCCGTAGTTGATGTTGGCGACCACGCGACCAGTGTGGCGCACGCGGTCGGCATCGCCGGGGATCGGCGGCGCACGTCCGTGTCGAGCGGATAGTGTCCTCGGCCATGGCGATCACGGTCGGCGCGCTTCGTGGCTCCGACGGATCGCGCGGCCTCGTCGACCATCGCCTCGCCCGGCGCATGTTGATCGCTCAGGTCAAGAAGGGGCGCGTTCCGATCGACCAGGTCTGCGATGCGCATCCGGAGTTGATCCGAGCGGCTCGCAACGTCGGCACGCAGACCTCCACCAGGTGCCCGATCTGTGAAGAGGCCGATCTGAAACTCGTGACCTACGTGTTCGGCCCTCGGCTGTCGGCGCAGGGTCGGTGCGTCTCGACCGCCAAGGAGATGCGGCAGTTGAACGATCGCAGCGAGGAACTCAGCGCCTACGTCGTCGAGGCGTGCGTCGAGTGTCGCTGGAACCACCTGCTGCGGGTGATCCCCGTCGGTGGGCGGACTTGATCGTCCCGCCTCGGTCGGGCGCACCTTGGACTGCGATCGCCGCTGCGGTCGTCGTGCTCGCGGCATGCTCGGGCGGATCCGACGCATCCACCGACTCGTCCGCCCCGTCGGACGCGAGCGGGCCGACCACCGTCGGTGAGCCGACGCCCGTCGGCGGCACCGAAGCCGAAGCCGAAGCCGAGGCCGAGGCAGCGCCGCCGGCCCGACAGCCCGAAGGGTTCTCGACGGTCACGGCACGGATCACCGAGACCGACGGTGACGTGTGCGAGGTCTGCGTCTGGCTGGCCGACACACCGGAGGAACGGGGCCGCGGGCTGATGTTCGTCACCGATCTCGGCGATGCCGTCGGGATGGTGTTCGCCTTCGACGAACCGCTGATCGGCTCGTTCTACATGTTCCAGACACCCACACCGCTCTCGATCGCATGGTTCGGAGCCGACGGTGAACGGGTGGGCTCGGCTGACATGGCCCCGTGCCTCGACACGCCTGCGGGCGAGTGTCCGCTCTACTCGCCCGACGCCCCCTACGACCTCGCGCTCGAGGTGTTCGAGGGTGGGCTCGACGATCTGGGGATCGGCCCAGGTGCGCGCCTCGAGCTGCTCGACGGCACCGAGGCCGAGCGCTGTCCGCTCGCGGTCGACGCCACCGGGTGAGTTCGCCGCACCCGGGCTCGACGATCAGACGGACATGAGTGGGTGGGCTCGTGCCTGCTCGTAGCCGGGCCAGCCGGCGCCACGCTCGTGGCATTCGCACGGGCAGCACCATCCGATGACGTTCTGATCCGATCGCGATGGCCACCAGCCGGCGCACCCCTCGTGGCGGGTCCGCGTCCGAGTGGGAGATGTCGCGATCAGCACGATGCTGGGGTCGCACGCGAAGCCGTACCCCGGTCCGACACGCGATCGCTCCGGGTGGGGCAGTCGCTCGGTCGGGTCGTGTTCTTCGCTCACGTCTGTCGGATCGACACGAAGCGGATGTCGCGTGAGGACTCTTGATCGGAGCTTGCCGAGTGCCCCTCACTGCCAACATCGTGCTGCGATGAGCTTTCGGCGAGCTGTCGAACCCGTCACCGCCGGCGACGGCCGCGCGACAGCCCCCGAGCGCACCGTGAAGTATGACCTTCACCACGCGCTTCGCACTCGCCGTTCTGATGAGCGTGCTGCTCGTTCCCGGTGCTGTGCACACGAGCGGAGGGGATCAGGCGGCCATCGGAACCGGCGTCAGCCTCGAACCGACGATCTCGATCGTGGGTGGGTCGCCGACCACACGGGCCGTCGTTCGGCAGACGACCGAACAGTTCGTGTCGAACGACCTCGCTCTGCCCGACCTCGTCATCCGCGTCCACGACGATGCCACCGGCTGCGAGGGTCATCGAGGCCTGTTCCGAGTGGCCGACACGACCGCGGTGATCGACCTGTGCTTCGACTGCGAGTTCCTCGCTCTCCACGAACTCGGCCACGCGTGGGCGCACTTCAACCTCGACGACACCGAACGGCAGGAGTTCCAGCAGGCCATCGGCGCGACGACGTGGAACTCGCACGACGTGCCCCACAACTTCCGGGCGACCGAGATCGCCGCTGACGCGATCGCCTACGGGCTGCTGTCGACGCCCGCGACACCGGGCACGGTGTGGGACCGGCGCTGCGAACGTTTCGAGGCACTGACCGGTTTCCCGCCACCACGGCCGACCGACCCGCCGCCACGACCCGCCGCCACGACCCGCTGAGCACGACCCGCTGAGCACGACCCGCTGAGGTCGACCTAGGATCAAGAGTGCAGGAGGTGACGCTGTGGAGTTCGCGATCCTGGGTCCGCTGGAGGTCCGTGACGACGAAGAGCTCGTCGCCGTCGGAGGTCGCAAGCACCAGGCGCTGCTGGCCATCCTGCTTCTCAACGCGAACCGTGTCGTCTCGACCGATCGACTCCTCGAGGACCTCTGGGGAGAGGATGCGGCGGACAAGGAGAACGCCCTCTGGGTCCACATCTCACGGCTGCGCGCCGCGCTCGGCGAGCACGACCTGCTCGTGACCCACGATCACGGCTACTCCCTGGAGGTCGACCCGGCGGACATCGACGCCAACCGGTTCGAATCCGAGGTGGCAGCAGCTCGAGCGCTGCTGCGCGACGATCCAGCGGCAGCTTCCCGACGGTTGAGCGACGCGCTCGCGATGTGGAGGGGACCCCCGCTGGCGGACTTCACCTACGAGGACTTCGCCCAGATCGAGATCACCCGACTGAACGAGGTGCACTCGCTCGCCCAGGAGGATCGCATCGAGGCCGACCTGCAGCTCGGCCGTGCCGGGGAGCTGATCGGCGAACTCGAGGCTCTGCACCTCGCTCACCCGACACGTGAGCGTGTCGTCGCGCTGCTCATGCTCGCCCTGTACCGGTCGGGACGGCAGAGCGAGGCACTCCAGGTGTCCAGACGGTTCCGTGCGGCGATGGTCGACGAGGTCGGTCTCGAGCCGTCCGCGGAGCTGCAACGGCTCGAGGAGCAGATCCTCCTGCACGACCCGCGCCTGGAGCTGCATCACCACCCCACCTCGACGGTCGCCGAGGTGTCGGCGCCTGCGTCGGCGCCCGTGGTCAATCCGTTCAAGGGCCTGCGGGCATTCCACGAGGAGGACAGTGGCGAGTTCTTCGGACGTGACCGGATCGTCACCGAGGTGATCAGCCGACTCGACAACGGTGCGGATCTGATCGGGATCATCGGGCCGAGCGGGTCCGGCAAGTCCAGCATCGTCAAGGCCGGGTTGATCCCTGCACTCCGGAAGGGGGCGATCGACGGTTCCGAGCACTGGTCGATCGCGCAGATGGTGCCCGGGGCGAGTCCGTTCGCCGAACTCGAAGCGGCACTGCTGCGGTCGTCGCTCGACGCGCCCGCCAGCCTGTCCGAACAGCTCGCCGACCGCGACACCGGCGTGCTGCGAGCAGCCCTTCGGGTGTTGCCGGACGAGTCGGCCCGTCTCGTCCTGGTGATCGACCAGTTCGAGGAGTTGTTCACCCTCGTGTCGAACGAGGACGACCGGTCGCGGTTCCTCGCCGGTCTCGTCGATGCGATCGACGGCTCGCGCGGTCAGGTCAAGGTCGTCCTCACGCTGCGCGCCGACTTCTATGGCCGCCCGTTGGCGTACCCGGAGTTCGGCTCCCGGCTCGGCGACGGCATCGTCAACGTCGTCTCGCTGACCTCCGACGAACTCGAAATGGCGGCGATGCGCCCGGCCGAAGGGGTGGGCGTGACGCTCGAGCCGGCGCTCGTGGCCGCGCTGCTGATCGACGTGGTCGGCCGCCCGGGCGCACTCCCGCTGTTCCAGTATGCGCTCACCGAACTCTTCGACCGACGCGTCGACCACACGTTGGGACTGGCCGAGTACCGCGCGATCGGTGGCCTGACCGGCGCGCTCACCCGCCGCGCCGAGGACCTCTTCGCCCGACTGGACGACGGGCAACGAAGCGCTGCCAGGCAGCTCTTCCTCCGGCTGGTCAACATCGCCGAGAACGACGAGTGGACGCGCCGTCGCGTCCCGGCGTCGGAGATCCTGTCGCTCGACGTCGATGTGCTCGCTCTCCAGACCGTGATCGACGTGTTCTCGACGCACCGGCTCCTCGTCCTCGATCGTGATGCGGTCACCGGGTCGCCGACGGCTGAGGTGGCCCATGAGTCGCTGCTCACCAACTGGCCGCGTCTTCGCGGATGGATCGAAGAAGCCCGTGATGACATCAAACGGCACGTGTTGCTGTCGGTGGCGATCAACGAGTGGCACGAGGCCGACGAGAACCCCGACTACCTGTTGAACGGCGCCCGGCTCGAGGCCTACACCGACTGGGCCAGGACGACGACGATGCCACTCACCTACGGGGGGCGTCGATTCCTCGACGCGTCGAACGAGCACTACGAGCGAGAACTCGCCGAGGAGCGCGAACGAGTGCGGATCGGCGCGAAGACCGCGCGCTCGGCGCGACATCGCCTGTGGGCGATCGCCGCGGTGTTGGTCGCCGTCGCGGTCGGCGCCGGCCTCGTGGTGTCCGGCGTGTTCGACAGCCCGCCCGGCCCGACCGTTGCGTTCTTCGGGTACCGGGGCGACGGCGGGTGGAACGACAACATCGCTGCCGGTATCGACCGCGCGGCCCAGCAGCACGACATGGTGTTGGTCGACGCGCCGGCCATGATCGACCGCTCGACCGACTTCCGCGCACTCGCCGAGCGCGGTCCCGACATCATCATCAGCGACGCAGAACCCCTTCTCGCTGCAGCGGACGTCTACGCGGACTTCCCCGACATCGAGTTCGGCATCGTCGACGGGTTCATCGACCGCCCCAATGTGTCCGGCGTGCTGTTCGACAACGAGCAGGGAGCCTTTCTCGCAGGCGTTGCAGCCGCGATGACGACCGAGACCGGCGTGGTCGGGTTCGTGGGCGGCGACCAGTTCGTGGTGGGCGACTTCCAGGCCGGCTTCGAGGCGGGCGCCCACTGGGTCGACCCCGAGGTCGAGGTCCTGGCGACCTACGTCCTCCAGCAGTACGTCCAGGAGACCGATGGTCTCCCGATCCTCGCGTGGAGTCGACCCGACCTCGGCGCCGACCGGGCGACGGCACTCTACGAGCGTGGTGCCGACGTCGTGTTCCACGCCGCCGGTGTGTCCGGCCGGGGCATCTTCCCTGCCTCGATCGAGTCGGAGACCGACGATTCCGTGACGTTGTGGACGATCGGCGTCGACAACGATCAGTGGTTCCAGGTCGACGAGATCGAGCGCTCGCACGTCCTCACCTCGCTGATCAAGCGCGGTGACGTCGCCGCCGAGCGGCTGGTCGAGCTGCTGATCCGCGACGAGCCCGCCGGTGGCGCCGTGCACGTCGGGCTCGCCGACGGTGTGTTCCGCCTGTCCACCCAGGGTGGCTGGTTGTCCGACGAGACGATCGCGACCGTCGAGCGCGCCGAGACGGCGATCGCCGAGGGACGCCTGGTCGTGCCCGCGGAACCGACCGGCGAGGTGTTGGAACTCGACCCGATCCAGAACGCCTTCGAGGACGCGATGTCGGTCCTCACACCCGAGCAGGTCGAGGAGTACCTCCATGTCTGGCTCGGGGATCACCACCCGGTGGACGTCGCGGCAGCGTGTTCGACGGCCTGGGGCGCAGACGAAGCCGCATGTCTGCAGGTGATCACCGATCGGCTCCCGGAGTACCTGGCCCAGAGCCGAACCTCGTGACACCCCCTCGCGATGATCGTGTCCATGGGACTCCATCACGCGACCGAGTGCGGCCCCGATAGGGTTGGCCCGTCCATATTGGCCCTGCCCCACACCGGGGCTCCCGCCACGGCGCTGTCATCAGGCGGTCGTGGGGGATCCGAAGGGAGGAAACACGCATGATGCGTGCATACGAAATGATGATCATCATCGACGGCGACGTCGATGACCCCAAGGCGCAGGCCTGGATGAAGACGGTCACCGACGGCGTCACCGCCGCCGGTGGGGAGATCCACGGCAAGATCGATTGGTGGGGCAAGCGCCAGTTCGCCTACCCGATCAACAAGAAGCCGTCGGGCTACTACCTGGTCGCCGAGATCGTGGCTCCCGCCGGCTCACTCGACGAACTCGAGCGCACGCTCCGTCTCGCTGACGACATCGTCCGCCACAAGCTCATCCGCCTGCCCGAGGCCGAGGCCGAGCGCCGCGGCATGGCAGTCACCGCTGCCTGACCGGCAGCAGCCACCAAGGGGAATCAACATGGCATCGGAAAACAGCGTCACGCTGGTCGGGAACCTCACCAAGGACCCCGAGCTGCGGTACACACCGAGCGGCGCCGGCGTCGCGAGCTTCGGGCTCGCCGTCAACCGGCGGTACCAACAGAACGGTGAATGGCAGGAGCAGGTGTCGTTCTTCAACATCGTCGCGTGGTCCGATCTCGGCGAGAACGCGGCGGCCAGCCTCAGCAAGGGCATGCGCGTCATCGTCACGGGTCGGCTCGAGCAACGGTCGTACGAGACCAAGGAAGGCGAGAAGCGCAGCGTCACCGAGATCCGCGCCGACGAACTCGGGCCGAGCCTCCGTTGGGCACAGGCCCAGGTCGAGCGCATCAGCCGCGACTCCGGCGACGGCGGCTCCCGCAGCGGCGGTGGCGGTGGCGGAGCTGCCCGGACCCCCGACCCGGTCTACGGCGACGAAGAGCCGTTCTGACCCCCATTGATCTGAATCATCAGTCGTAAGGAATCACCAGGAATCATCATGGCAAGCAAGAAGAACAAGGCGCGTAGCGCCCGTGACCTCAACCCCCGCAAGTTCAAGAAGAAGACCAGCGTGCTGGTCATCGACAAGGTCGAGTACATCGACTACAAAGACGTCGATCTGTTGCAGCGCTTCATGAGCGACCGCGCCAAGATCAAGAACCGTCGCGTGGCCGGCAACACCCTGCAGCAGCAGCGTGAGGTCGCCAACGCCGTCAAGGTGGCGCGCGAGATGGCGCTGCTGCCCTATGCCAAGCGCGTGGCATCGACCCGAACGGGCGGCCGCGGCCGCGACGGTGGGCGCGATCGCGATGCCAGCCTGAGCGACAACGTCAACGAGACGGCCAACGACGTCGTCGAGATCGACGAGTTGACCGACGAGACGGCCGAGTTCGACACGAGCGCCGCCGCCGAGACCGAGGAGTACTGAGCGATGAAGGTCATTCTGCGTTCCGATCTCGACGGGCTGGGCAAGCGCGGTGACATCGTCGAGGTCGCCGACGGTCACGCCCGCAACTACCTGCTCCCGAAGGGTCACGCCATCACAGCGACCGAGGGTGCCGTCGATCAGGCCGGCCGCATGCGCAAGGCCCGCGACCAGCGCGACTCCAGCGCTCGTGAAGCCGCCACGACGATCGCCAGCACGCTCGTGCCGAAGGTGATCCTGGTGTCGGCGAAGGCCGGCCCCGAAGGCAAGCTCTTCGGTTCGATCACGTCGGCGGACGTGGCCGGCGCCGTCCTGGAGCAGACCGACATCGAACTCGATCGTCGTCAGATCGAGGTCGACGTGATCAAGACGGTCGGCCAGCACACGGTGACCGCGTCGCTCCACAGCGACGTGTCGTTCCCGATCACGATCGACGTCGTCGCCGCCGACTGACGTCTCGGCCGACCGGCCGCGACACCCCGGCTTCCGAGCCCCTCAGCACGTCGGTTCCACGCGCCTGTCCACAGGCCTGTCCACAGGTGAACCGTCCACAGTTCGGAGGGGTTGTCCACAGCTCCTCAACAGCCAAGACCCAGGGTTGTTCCTCTTCCGCCGCACAGGAAACCCCTGAGAGAGTGGGGTCCTCATGTCGATCGATCACGAGTACGGAACCAGTCGTCCCGAACGCGGCGCGTCATCGTCGAGCCGCGGTGGACGTGTCCCTCCCCACAACCTGCAGGCGGAGGAGTCGGTCCTCGGAGCGCTGCTCCTGAGCCGTGACGCGATCGGTGTCGTCGGCGAGGCCGGGCTCAACGTTCGCGACTTCTACAGCCCCGCGCACCAACACATCTTCGACTCGATCCGGTCGCTGTATTCGTCCTCCGGTCCGGTCGACGTGGTGACGGTTGCGGACGAACTCCGGCGTCACGGCCTGCTCGACGAGGTCGGTGGGATCGAGCGGTTGAACGACCTGCAGAACGCGACGCCGTCGGTGTCCGGTGCCGAGCACTACGCCCGGATCGTGATGGACACCGCGTTGCTGCGCCGGTTGATCCACACCGCGGGCGAGATCACCGACCTCGCGTTCAGCGAGCCCGACGACGTCACCAAGGCCGTCGACCTCGCCGAATCGAAGATGTTCGAGGTGGCCGAGGACCGCGTGGTCGACTCGACCCGCCAGATCCAGGAACTCCTCAACGAGACGATGGATCAACTCGAGGAGAACTACGAGCGCGGTGACACGATCACGGGCGCGGCCACCGGCTACGACGACCTCGACGAGCTGCTCTCGGGTCTCCAGCCCAGCACCCTCAACATCGTGGGTGCGAGGCCGGCGATGGGCAAGACCAGCTTCGGTCTGGGCATGGCGACCCACATCGCGAAGCACTCCGGCAAGCCGGTGCTCGTGTTCTCGCTCGAGATGGGACACTCGGAGTTGACCCAGCGCATCCTTGCGAGCGAGGCGAAGGTCGACTCGACCAAGCTGCGCACCGGCAAGTTGAGCGAGGCCGACTGGTCGAAGATCGGTCTCGCGGTCGGGCGGCTGGAGGTGCCGTTGTTCCTCGACGACAACCCACAGGTGACCGTGATGGAGATCCGGGCGAAGGCCCGGCGCATCAAGGCGCAGCACGGCGGCCTGTCGCTGATCATGATCGACTACCTGCAGCTGATGAGCGGCAGCGGTCGATCGGAGAACCGTCAGCTCGAGGTCAGCGAGATCAGTCGAAACCTCAAGGTGCTCGCTCGCGAGTTGGAGGTACCGATCGTGGCACTGAGCCAGCTGAGTCGAAATCTCGAGGCCCGTTCCGACAAGCGTCCGATGCTCGCCGACCTGCGGGAGTCCGGTTCGCTGGAGCAGGACGCCGACGTCGTGATGTTCCTGTACCGCGACGAGGTGTACAACCCCGAGTCACCCGACAAGGGCTCGGCCGAGGTGATCGTGTCGAAGCACCGCGCCGGCCCGATCGGCACCAAGCGCCTCGTGTTCCTCGGTCAGTACACGCGCTTCGACAACGCCGCCCGCTCGATGTGACGTGTTACATCTGGGGTCAGACCCCAGATGTAACACGTCACCAGTGGCGCAGGTCGATGGGCCAACGCTCGGTGATCCGATCACCCTCGACGAGCCAGAACTGCTCGTGGCGGGCGACGGTCGGATCGACATGGGAGGGCCAGATCCGCAGCCGATCACCGACCCTCCAGTCGCCGAGTTCACGAGGCGACAGGGTGATGTGCTCGTCGGAACAGAAGAAGACGTCGCCGTCGTCCCACGACGGGTTGCCGTGGTCCATCCCGAGCGCCTTGAGACCGCAGTCGGCGATGATCCAGCCCTTCGGGTTGACCGAGATCACGGTGGCGAGCACCGACAACGCCTTCTCGAACGGCACGTCGAGCTCGTCGTACTGGGTGTCCATCAGCGTGTAGGAGCCGGCCTGGATCTCGGTGCACCAGGTGTTGACGTCCCAGGTGCCGGTGCCGCCGCCGGACACGATGTCACCCCCGACCATCTCGTGTGCCTGGAGCAGGATCGCCATCGCGGCTTCGACCTTCCCGCGCTTCGCCTCGCGGTCGTGGACCATCATCAGGTGGCCCTCGTAGCCCATCACGCCGCGGACGTCGAGACCGGCGGCGCGGGCACGATCAGCGAGGCGACCGGAGTCGTCGACGTCGCAGCCGCACCGGGGGAGGCCGACGTCGACATCGACGAGCACGGAGCGGACCCCGCCGGCGATCGCCGCGTCGAGCGTCGCGTCGGAGTCGATCGCGACGGTGATCTTCGCCCGGTCGGCGAGCGCACCCAGGCGAGCGGTGTCGAGCGTTTCGTTCGCCAACAGGAGGTCCTCGGTCAGCCCGGCGGCGACCAGGCCTTCGATCTCGCGGGGCGTGGCCGCACAGAAGCCATGATGGCCGTCGGCGTCGAGCCGCTTGGCCATGTCGGTCGACTTGAACGCCTTGACGTGGGGGCGCAGCTTCGCACCGGGCAGCACGGCGTCCATCGCCGCCAGGTTCGCGTCGAACGTCGGAACGTCGACCAGCAGCGCGGGTGTGACGAGGTCGTTCGTGGTCGACGGATCGGCGCGCATGCATCCAATCATGGTCGTTCGGTCAGCGGTCCCGTGAACAGACGCGCGTTGCGGCCACGCACGTGTTCACGAGAACGGGGGGACGCGTTGCGCAGTTACCGTGATGGTGTGCAGCTCGATCTCGATGTCGTCCGGTCCAACTTCCCCGCGTTCTCCCGGCCGATCAACGACGGGCAGTCGTTCTTCGAGAACGCCGGTGGGTCGTTCGCGTGCCGTCAGACGATCGACGCGCTCACCGAGTACTACACCGACCTCAAGGTGCAGCCCTACAGCGAGTTCGAGTCGTCGGCTCGTGCAGGAGCGCTCATGGACCGCTCGCGTGCCCGGTGGGCCGAAGCGCTGGGTGTGGAGCCGCGCGAGGTGATCTTCGGTCCGTCGACCTCCGCGAACACCTATGTGCTCGCACATGCCTTCGCCGGCATCCTCGAGCCGGGTCACGAGGTGATCGTCACCAACCAGGATCACGAGGCGAACACCGGTGCGATCCGGCGGGCGGCCGAAGCCATCGGGTGCACACTTCGAGAGTGGCGCACCGACCCCGGGACCGGTCTGCTCGACATCGGCGAGTTCGAATCGCTGCTCAGCGACCGCACGGGTCTGGTCACCGTGCCGCACGCGTCGAACATCGTCGGCGCCGAGAACGACATCGCCCGGATCACGGCGCTCGCCCACACGGTCGGGGCTCGCGTGATCGTCGATGGCGTGTCGTTCGCTCCTCACAGCCTTCCCGACGTCGCCGCACTCGGTGCGGACGTCTACCTCTTCAGCCTCTACAAGACGTACTCGGTCCACCAGGGGCTCATGGTGGTGCGCGCCGGTCTGCTCACCGAGCTGCCCAACCAGAGTCACTTCTTCAACGACAACGTGGCCGACAAGCGCCTGAACCCGGCCGGCCCCGACCACGCTCAGGTGGCATCCGCAGGCGCGGTGCTCGACTACGTCGAGTTGCTGCACCGTCACCACGGCGGCGGCGGTGACGGCGACGGCGACGACCTTCGGACCGCGACCGCCGCGGTGTCGGCACTCTGGCGCGCGCACGAGGACGCGCTCAACCCGGTGTTGCTCGACCTCCTGGCCGAACGTGACGACGTCCGACTCCTCGGGCCGTCGGCGATCGACACCACCGTGGGGCATCGCTGCCCGACGATCGCATTCAGCCCGCTCGCGATCGAGCCCGAGGCGGTGGCACACGAGCTCGTGCGCCGCGGCGTCCAGACGAGCTCCGGGCACTACTACGCCGCCCGCGTGCTCGACGGGCTCGGCGTCGATCCCGATCGTGGCGTCGTGCGGCTCTCGTTCGTGCACTACACCTCGCCTGCGGACGTGGCGCGCGCGGCCGAGGCGCTCACCGACGTGCTCGGCTGACACACGTCCTCGTCATGGGACCAAAGACCCTGACGCGCCACCAGGGACCCGCAGATGATTGGAACAACGTTCCAAACAGAAGGCAGGTTCCAACATGGCTCAGTTCCTCGCGCAGTACTCGATCCAGCGGTGGATGGAGATGTGTCCCCAGGGATACCTCGAAGACACGGTGTACGGCCACGAGCCGAGTGAGCACGAACCCGAACAGCTGCTCGAGGACGACGACGAACGTGAGGCTGCGATCCGCACCACAGTGGGCCTGGTCGTCGGTGAACGTTGCGCGCTTGCAGCGTCGTCCGGGCTGATCAACGCTGCACCCGATCACCCGAGCAAGCGGTTCCTCGCGACCCAGACACTCGACGAGGCCCGTCACGTCGAGGTCTTCACCCAGCGGCTCTTCGACCTCGGTGTGAAGCCCGACGACCTCGAGTCGACGATCGACCGCTACGCCAACCCGAACCTCGTCAAGTTCGCCGAGGTGCTGCTCGAGAAGGTCTCCAACGGCGACTTCATCGCCGGCGTCGTCGGACAGAACATCGTGCTGGAGGGTCTCGCCTTCAGCGTCTTCGAGATGCTCGAAGCCGGCAGCCGCGAGTTCAACCCGAAGTTTGCCCACACCCTGTCCGGCACGATCGCCGACGAACGCCGGCATGTCGGCTTCGGCGAGAACCGCATCGGTTCGCTGATCCAGGAACACCCGGAGAAGAAGGCGGAGGTCGAGCGGATGCAGCAGGAGATGACCTACTACGTGCTGGCGGTGTTCGCGGACTCGTTCCGCGGCCCGCAGAACGCGCCGAAGTCGGCTCCCGCGCCGACCGCGAGCGCGGAGTGGCACGGCACGAACCTGTCGACCGCGAGCCCCGAGGAGATGGAGGAGGTGCTGGCCACCACGGTGCTCGGTGAGTTCAAGTCCCGTCTCGCCCGGGTCGGTCTCGACTACCAGACGCCTCGCGTTCCGGCCTGATGGTCGTCGACGACTTCGACCCGCACGCGCTCGCCGAACAGGACTTCCTCGACGAGGTCCATTCGTTCCAGTTCTGGTTCGACTCGGTCGAGGGATATCTCTCCGACCGACCCTACGGACGGCTGGAGACCACGGTGGAGGAGGAGCTCGACGACGCCCGCCGCGAACGGCTGATCACGACGCTGTGCAACTACTCGGTGGGGGAGACCGCCGCACTGGAGGGAGCGGCCGGTCTCGTCCAGCTGGCACCGGATCGGAACTCGAAGATCTTCATGGCCACCCAGGTCGCCGACGAGGCACGCCATCTCGAGGTGTTCCTGCACCGACTCCGCGAGCTCGGTGTCGACGACCCGGAGCGCGAGATCGAACGGCGCGCTCAACTCGCGCTCGTCGACTTCAAGGGAGCCCTGCTCGACCTGATCGGCGAGGGTGACTGGCAGGCGGGCGTGTTCGCCCAGAACGTGATCCTGGAGACGATGGAATACACCGTGTTCCGACTCCACGCCACGACGGCCGACCCGGTGACGAAGGACGTGCTCGCCGGCGTGATCTCCGACGAGCGCCGACACGCAGGCTTCGGAGAGAACGACCTCGGACGCAGCCTCGCCGCCGATCCCTCGGCTCGAACACGTCTCCGCGAGATCCGCCGTGAACTCGACGCCAAGGTGCTCGGCGTCTTCGAGGGTGCGCTTGCCGATGTCGGCGCGCCGGCCGGCGAGAGCTCGAAGCTCGCCGGCGAGTACCTGCACACCATCGAGCGACTGGGGCTCACCTGATGACCGACACCGACGTCTCCGCCCCCGAGGTCGGTGCCGACCCCTCACGACCGCGCCACGAGCTGGAGGAGACCGGCTTCAAGGAGGTCCCGAAGAAGTGGCGCAAGTTCTACCGGCACTGGGGCGGCCCGCTCGACACGCTGGCGCCGAACGAGGTGATCTGCCCCGTGTGCAAGGTGGTGATCCGCGCGACCAGGGAACTGCGGCCCGGCGACAAGGTGTACTGCATGCCGTGCATGTCGCGCATGGTGGTGGTCGTCGGCGAGAACGGCCGCCTCGAGGCCGAGGTGATCTTCTGATCGCACGGTGAGTGCGCAGTCGCGCCCAGTCGGTCGGCGTGGTGCATGCTGTGGTGGTGACGACGACGGAGGCGCCGAGTGCGACGCTGCGCGAGAGCGACCGCCGCGACTGGCAGCGTCACCCGGTCGACACTGCCCGGCTCGTTGTCCGACTCTGCCTGCTGGGACTCGTCCTCTTCCTCACAGCGGTGCTCCCCGGCGCGCTGACCAACACCTCGGCGGACGTCGTGAGCTTCTTCGCTCGGATGCCCGAGCCCTTCCGGTATGCGCTCGTCGGGCTCGCGCAGCTGAGCATCCTGGTGGTCCCGGTCGTGATCGTGGTGTGGCTCTTCGTCCGCCGCACCCGCGCTGCGACCCTGCTCGTGGTCGGCGCGGCAGTCGTCGGCGGCGTCATCATGGTGCTGTTGACCGACTGGCTCCAGCGCGCCGCGCCGCCGACGGCGATCACCGACCTGCCCTCGGGGTCGTTCGTCGAGTCGTCGTTCCCCTCGGCCGCGTATCTCGCTGCGCTGGTGGCCGGCGCCACGACGGCGTCGCCGATGATGACGGTACGGTGGCGCAGGATCGCCTGGACTGCCGTCTGGGTGACGGTGGTGGTCCGACTGATCACCGCCACCCAGGCGCCGGTCAACCTGTTCGTGACCCTGGCACTCGGGAGCGCGATCGGCTCCGCCGCACTCGTCGTCTTCGGGTCTCCTCGACGTCGACCTGGAGCTGCGACGCTTCGGGCTGCGCTGGCCGCGGGTGGCTTCGAGGTCGACGAGTTGGGTGACGAGTCGTTCGAGGGTGGGGTGCGCAGCTATCACGGCCGCGCAGGAATCGATGCGGTCGACGTCGTGTATCTCGATCGTGACGATCGTGACGTCGAGGTGTTCGCCCGCATCGCTCGCTCGATCAGGGTGCGCGACGTCGACGAACAGCGCATCTCGGTGCGCCCTCGGATCCGGGCGGCACAGCTCGCTCAGGCGACCATGATGGCCGAGCGGGCGGGAGCTCGGGTTCAGGACCTGCTGGCGGTTGCACCGACCGGGACCGACAGCTCGATCATCGTGCTGGGGGCGGCGTCGGCTGCGGGGCGGACGATGCGCCAACTCACCGACGTCGAGGTCAGCGATGCGGCGCTCGACGACGCGTGGCGCCAGCTGGGCCTCCTGCACCACGCCTGCATGGCGCATCGGTCACTGACCCGGGACAACGTGGTCGTCGACGGTGATGTCGTGACCCTCCTCGGGCTGGACACCGCCCTGCTCGCGTCGAGCCCCGAGTCCCGTGCCGTCGACCGGGCGGAGTTGCTGGTCTCGACGGCGCTGACCGTCGGCGCCGACCGAGCGCTCGACGCAGCCGTCCGCTCGGTCCCGGCCGACGATCTGGAATCCACGCTGCCGTTCGTGCAAGGCCCCGCACTTCCGGCGCGCACCCGCGATGACGCAAAGAAGCCGAAGCATCTCGTCGACGATCTCCGCAGCGGACTCGCGGACCGGCTCGGGGTGGAGGAGGTCGAGCTCGCAGAACTCGAGCGGATCAGTTTCGGCAAGATCGTCACCTGGGTCGGCTTCGCCGTGCTCGCGTTCTTCCTGCTGACCCTGGTGACCAACTGGTCCGCGATCGCCGATGCGATGTCGGGGATCGACTGGGTCTGGGTGGGGCCCGCGGTGCTCGCCACCCTCGTCGGCACCGTCGGCGGAGCGATGTCGCTGGCGGGTTCCGTCGTTCGCCCCATCCCGCTCGGCGATGCGACGATCATCATGTTCGGCCAGTCGTTCCTCAACCGGTTCACGCCGATGAACGCCGGTGGCATGGCGATGCGCATCCGGTATCTCCAGAAGGGCGGCACGGACGTCGCGGTCTCCACCGCTGCCGTCGGGTTGACGTCGCTGGCGAGCGGGGTCGTGCAGGTTGCGTTCATCGTCTTCTTCTTCCTCTGGAGCAGCACGGATCCCACCGGCGACGTCGACAGCGGAGGCGGGGGCGGCCCCGACCTGACGCTGGTGTTCGTGTTCCTCGGGGCGATCGTCGTGGCAGCGATCGTGCTCGCGCTGACGCCGAAGTTCCGTCGCTGGCTGGTCGCTCTCGTGAAGTCGACGATCGAGAAGATCAGGCACGATTTCGGCGAGCTGCTCCGGATGCCCTCGAAGTTGAGCCTGTTGTTCGGCGGGCAGGTCGTCGCCAAGATGTCGACGATTCTCGCCTTCGTCTGGGCTTGTCGGGCGTTCGGCATCGACCTGCCCTTCGCAGAACTCGGCGCGCTGTACCTCGCGGCCAACACGGTGGCATCGACGGTGCCGACCCCCGGCGGCGTCGGCGCCATCGAGGCGGCGCTCGTGTTCGTGCTGACGCGGGCAGGCGTGCCCGAGGCGGAGGCCTGGGCCGCAACCCTGTTGTTCCGCTTGGTCAACTACTGGCTGCCGACGATCCCCGGCTACCTCGCCCTCCGCTACAGCGAGCGCCGCGAACTGGTGTGAGCGGGTGGTTCGCCCGCCGGGCGTGGCGGCCTACGCTGCGAGCGTGAGCGAAGCAGTCGTCGGTGTGGTCATGGGGTCGTCGAGCGACTGGCCGACGATGGTGAGGGCCGTGGAGGTGCTCGAATCGTTCGGCGTCGATCACGAGGCGCGTGTGGTGAGCGCCCATCGGATGCCCGACGAGATGTTCGCCTACGCCGAGCAGGCACGCGAGCGCGGGATCCGGGTGATCATTGCCGGTGCCGGCGGTGCTGCGCATCTGCCGGGGATGCTGGCCGCGAAGACCACCGTGCCCGTGCTCGGCGTGCCGGTCCCGTCGCGCCACCTCAGCGGTCAGGACTCGCTGTACTCGATCGTGCAGATGCCGGCAGGCGTGCCGGTCGCCACCTTTGCGATCGGTGAAGCGGGCGCCACCAACGCAGCGTTGTTCGCGGTCGCCCTGCTCGCCGACGGCGACGCCGAACTGCGTGACGCGCTCGCCGCCTACCGCGAGGCCCGGCGTGAACAGGCGAGTTCGTCGGTCCTGCCGCCCGAGTCGCCGTGACCCCGATCGTTCCACCCGCAACGCTCGGCGTGCTCGGCGGCGGCCAGCTCGGCCGCTACTTCGTGATGGCGGCCGCGACGATGGGCTACCGCACGATGGTGCTCGACCCTGACCCGTCCGCTCCGGCCGGTGCGGTGGCGCACGAACACCTCGTGGCGCCCTACGACGATCCCGCCTCGCTGCGGCGCCTGTCGTTCGACTGCGATGTGGTCACGACCGAGTTCGAGAACCCGCCCGCGGCCGCGCTCGACGAACTCGCTGTCGCGGTGGTGGTCGCCCCGTCACCTTCGTCGGTTCGGATCGCCCAGGATCGCATCGCGGAGAAGGCGTTCCTCGCCGACAACGGTTTCCCGATCGGCCCGTACATGGTGCTGCCGTCCACCGACGACCCGCCGATCGATTCGAAGGTGGTCGACGCAGGAGCGATCGTGAAGACGGCGCGGCTCGGCTACGACGGCAAGGGTCAGCGTTCGGTCGACGGGGTCGCCGAGACGCTCGCAGCGTGGGCCGAACTCGGCGGTGGACCGTGTGTGGTCGAACGACGCCTCGACCTCGACACGGAATTGAGCGTGATCGTCGCACGCACCGCCGACGGTCGCATCGACGCCTGGCCGGTCGCCGAGAACCGCCACGTCGACGGGATCCTCGATCTGACGGTGGTGCCGGCAGCGGTGTCGCCGAAGCTCGCCGACCGGGCGGTCGGCCTCGCGATGGCGATCGCCGACGCGCTGGACTACGTGGGCGTGTTGGCGGTCGAGTTGTTCGTCGTCGACGGCGACCTGCTCGTCAACGAACTCGCACCCCGGCCCCACAACAGCGGGCACTGGACGCTCGACGCCTGCGTGACGAGCCAGTTCGAGCAGCAGGTGAGGGCGGTGTGCGGGCTGGGGCTCGGGAGCACGGCGATGACGGTTCCGTCGGTCGCGATGGTCAACCTGCTCGGCGACCTGTGGCAACACGGCTCACCCGACTGGTCGGTCGCGTTCGGCGATCCGGCTGCCAAGCTGCACCTCTACGGCAAGGGCCAGGCCCGACCCGGGCGCAAGATGGGCCACCTGACGGTCACGTCCGATGTGTCGACGGCCGCCGCGGCGCGGGCCCTCGAACTCAGGTCGGCCGTCGTGCGATGACCAGCGTGTCGAGGGCCGTCCGTGGCCCGTCGGGTGTGTCGACGTGGCGCGGCGCGACCTCGGCGGTCACGATGTCGAGCCCGCCCAGTGCGTCGACGGTGGCGTCGACCGAGTAGCACACCTCGGCCGACGGCGGCCCTCCGTAGCCGTCGGTGACGTTCGTGCGATCGTGGGCGATCACGAACAGCGTCCCGCCGGGGTCGAGCCACGTCGCCGCGTGGGCGAGCACGATCTGTTGCTGGTCGGTCGGGAGCTGCAGGTAGGACAGCACGACGAGGTCGACCGGTCGTGGCGGCGCCCAGGTGGTGGCGTCGGCCCGTTCGACGGCGATCGTCACGTCGTGTTGCCCGGCGAGGCGTCGTGCCTTGTCGAGGCCCACCTGCGAGAAGTCGACGGCGGTGACCGACCATCCTCGCTGCGCCAGCCAGACGGCGTTGCGGCCCTCACCGGCGCCGAGATCGATCGCCGTGCCAGGGGTGAGGTCGGCGAGATGTTGCTCGACGAACTGGTTCGCCCGTCCGGTCCAGATCAGTTCACTCGTCGAGTACCGCTCGTCCCACGTGGTGCTGTCCATGCCCCCAGTCTGCCGGGGTCTCCACCCTCACCCGTTTGCGTCGAGGAATCGGTGGGGCGGCCCACCCGAAGCGTCGCCCAAACGGAGTTGCGTGGGCCCCACCGAACATTCACCGGTTTGCGGCGAGGAATCGGTGGGGCGGCCCACCGGAAGCGTCGCCCAAACGGGGTTGGTTGCTGGGTCAGCCGGCGTGGACGGGCTCGACGTCGAACGTCTCGACGCGGCCGTCGGCGTGCCGGGCGAACCGGCGTGGTGTGGCCCCGTGGTGGGGATCGTCGCTTCCCCAGGGCCAGCCGCCGAACTGGGTACGGCGGTAGTCCTCGAACGCCTGCTGGATCTCGGCCTGGGTGTTCATCACGAACGGTCCGTACTGCGCCACCGGCTCACCGATCGGGCGGCCCTGCAGCACCATGCACTCCACACCGTCGTCGCCGGCGATCAACTCGAGCGGACGCGACGAGTCGAGGACCGCACCGTTGCCGGCGTCGAGACGCTCGCCGTCGACGGTGAGCCACGAACCTGCGAACGCGTACAACAGCCGGTGCGTCTCGTCGTTTGCGGTCGCTGGCATCGTCCAGCGGGCGCCTGGGTCGAAGCGCAGGTGCCAGATCGCCACGTCGGCCTCGGCCTTGGACGCCCACGAGTTCGGCGGTGGCGCAGGTGCGGTTGCGTTCGCCAGCGATCCTGCGATCACGGTGATGTCGACGATGGCACCGTCGTCCGACGGCTCGGCCATCACGGTCGGGGTGTCGTGGCTCCACAGCATGGTGAAGTACGGCTCGACCATCTTGTCGGCGGCCGGCAGGTTGAGCCACATCTGGAACAGCTCGAGCGGGTTCGGGCCGTCGTGGTCGAGCAGCGGGAACATCTCGCAGTGCACGATGCCCTTGCCGGCGGTCATCCACTGTGTGTCGCCGCGCCCGAACCGAGCGGTGGCCCCGAGGGAGTCGCTGTGGTCGCAGAAGCCGGTGCGTACGTACGTGACCGTCTCGAAGCCGCGGTGGGGGTGCTGTGGGAACCCGGGCACGGTCGAGCCGTGGTACATGTTCCATCCGTCGACACCGGCGAAGTCCATCCCGATGTCGCGCCCGTCGAGCGGTGCGTCGGGACCGAGGTCGATCGTGCCGGTGGGGTAGTCGTCGCGGTGGTGCGCGCAGAACAGGAACGGGTCGATCGTCGGCCACTGCGTGCCGAGCGGGAAGGTCTGCAGGAGAGCTCCGGTCATGGGGGAAGTCTACGACCGGACACCATTACTTGCGCCCGCAATCTCTGGCTGCAGCGTTGGCGTCCGTTGCGCATGATCGATGCACCCGTCGGGTGATGGCGGTGCGTGCGGAAGGGTTAGCTTGCCGGCGTGTCCACCGCCCGCGACGTGCTGCGCTACCCGGCCGTCCGGCGGTACCTGCTGTCGACGGCGCTGGCGGCGATCGGCCTCAACATCCTCGTGACCGTGCTGTTCAAGCAGGCGTTCGACATCACGGGGAACACGCTCGCGATCGGCTTCATCGGCCTCGCGCAGTTCGTCCCTGCCGTGATGCTCGTGTTGGTCAGTGGCTGGGTCGCTGATCGCTTCGACCGCCGGCGCGTCACGGCGCTCTTCCTGCTGGCCCGCACGCTGTGCGCGGTCGGCTTCGTCGTGTACAGCCAGCTCGAGCCGGGCGCGGTGTGGCCGCTGTTCGCGATCGCGTTCGTGTTCGGTGCCGCCGACGCGATGTTGGGGCCGTCACGCCGTTCGATCGCGCCACTGCTGGCACCCCCGGAACTCTTCCCGCAAGTGGTGGCACTGTGGACCGCGACGTTCACCGCCTCGGCGATCGTCGGCCCCGTCCTCGGCGGATTCCTCTACTCGGTCGGGCCCAGCGAGGCGTACACGCTCGCGGCGATCCTGGAGTTCGCCGCGATCGTTCCGATCCTGATGATCGTCTACTCCCGTGAGCCCGAGCGCATCACCGACCGGCCGACGCTCCACACCGCGCTCGAGGGGTTGCGGTTCGTGCGCCACACGCCGGTCGTGCTCGGGACGATCTCGCTCGACCTGTTCGCCGTGCTGTTCGGCGGCGCGATCGCACTGATCCCGGCGGTCGCGAGTGATCGCCTCGGCGTGGGCGACATCGCCTACGGATGGCTGCGCGCGGCACCGGGCATCGGTGCCGCCATCATGGCGCTGTGGCTCGCCGTGCGGCCCGTCACCCGACGCGTGGGCCCGACGCTGCTGGTGGTGGTCGGGATCTTCGGTCTCGGCACCACCGTCTTCGGTCTCACCACCAACTACGCGGTGGCGTTCATCGCCCTGATCGTGATCTCCGCCGCCGACATGGTGTCGATGTTCATCCGCGGATCGATCGTTCCGCTGGTGACCCCCGACGAACAACTCGGCCGTGTCAGTGCGGTCGAGGGCGTGTTCATCGGAGCGTCCAACGAACTCGGTGCGTTCGAGAGCGGCGTGGCCGCGAGGATGTTCGGTGTCCCGTGGGCGATCGCCGGTGGCGGACTGATCACGATGGGCATCGCGGCGAGCTTCACCTTCGTGTTCCCGTCGATCCGGCGCATCGACACCTTCGACGAACTCCGCCCGGCGAAATCCACGGTGCCGGTCACCTGAGGGCGGTCTACCGTCGCGACGTGGAGTTGCGCTGGCCGAGCGAGACGGAACTGCCGGGGTACGTCGTGGCGCTCGAGGCCGGGTGGTCACCGAACACGATGGACGACGGGGCCGGTCGCGTCGAACTCGCGGCGATCGCCGCGGACCCGGCGGCCTTCCTGGCGTCGCTCGTCGACCGCGACGCGTCGGGGCGAACGATCGAACTGCCGGACGGATCGGTCGCCGAGCGCATCCCGGGCTACCGCAAGTGGATGTGGGACGGTGAGTTCTGCGGGTCGATCGGATTCCGATGGGTGTCCGGGACCGAGGAGTTGCCACCGCACGTGCTCGGTCACATCGGCTACGCCGTCGTCCCCTGGAAGCGGGGTCGAGGCGTCGCCACCGCCGCCCTCGGCATGATCCTCGCCGACGCCGCCGCCGAGGGCTTGCGCTGGGTCGACATCACGACCGATCCCGACAACGTCGCATCGCAACGGGTGATCGAGCGCAACGGGGGTGTGCTGGTCGAACGGTTCGCCCACCCCGCGGCATACGCCCGTGCCGACGGCCTGCGCTACCGCATCGCGATCACGTCTGGGGTCTGACCCCAGACGTGATCGTCAGGTTCGGGTGTAGAGGAGGTCGACGGGATGACGGCCGGCGTCGAGGCCGCGCCGTTCGAAGCGGGTGAGCGGACGCCACTCGGGGCGCTCGACGATGCCGCCGGACAGCCGGGGTTCCGCGTCGCACACCCGCTGCATCTCCTCGGCGTAGTCGGCGATGTCGGTGGCGAGGTGCATCGTGCCGCCCGGGCGAAGGCGGTCGGTCAGCGCAGCGATCACGTCCGGCCCGACGAGACGACGGTGGTGGTTCCGGCGCTTCGTCCACGGGTCCGGGAAGTAGATGCGGACACCGGCGAGCGATGCCGGTCCCACGCGGTCGAGGAAGGGCAGGACGTCGCCGTGGACGACCCTGACGTGATCGAGGCCCCGGTGCTCGATCGCATCGAGCACGGTGACCACGCCGGGTGTGTGCACCTCGATGCCGATCACGTCGGTGGCCGGATCGGTGGCGGCCATCTCGATCGTCGACTCGCCGTGACCGAACCCGATGTCGAGCACCACGTCGCCCTCGCGTCCGAACACCTCGGCCCAGTCGAGGCCCGGTCCGTCGATCGCCAGGCTCCACCGTTGGATCCACTCGTCGAACTCCGCCTGCCGTTTCGGCGACAACCTGCGCTGGCGCATGCGGAACGATGCTGCGGGCCGGCGAACCGTTTCGGCGGGCCGCTTGACATCGTGTCGGAACTCGGACATCGAGGCGAACCTACCGGTCTCGACGCGGTCGTCATCCGCCAGACTGCCGACCGTGACCGGCGACGATCAGCGCGACCTCGATGTTGCTCGGCGCCGTGCGATCCGGCGCCAGGCCGCGTCGATCGTCGCGGCGGTGGCCCCGTTCGGGATCGTCTTCGGGGCCGCGGCTGCCACCGCCGGACTGAGTACCTGGCAGGCCGTCGGGTACTCGGCGCTGGTCTTCGGTGGGAGTTCGCAGTTCGCCGCCGTCGAGATCCTGGGCGATGGTGGATCGATCGCATCGGCGGCGATCGCTGGACTATTGCTCAACGTGCGCTCGCTCGCCTTCGGGGTGATCATGGCGCGTGCGCTCGCGGGGCCCTGGTGGCAGCGGGCCGCGATGTCACAACTGATGATCGACGAGTCGACTGCGGTCGGCGCCGCCCAGGAGGATCTGCGCTGGCGACGTTACGGCTACCTGGTTGCCGGTCTGGGCGTGTTCGGCGTCTGGAACCTCACCACCCTGATCGGTTTCGCCGTGTTCTCCGATGCCGGCGACCTGATCACCGATCTCGGGCTCGACGCCGCCGGCCCCGCCGCGTTCCTCGCACTGCTGTGGCCCCGTCTGGTGTCGCCGGCCCAACGGCGCACGGCGATCGCCGGCGCGCTGATCGCGCTCGCGCTGATCCCGGTGGCGCCGCCGGGTGTGCCGATCCTGGCCTCGATGCTCGGCGTCGCGGTGGCGACGCTGTGGCCGCCGGCGGAACCGGCGCCGACCGTCGACGAGGCGCCGTCGTGAGCGCCGCGACCAGCGTGCTGATCATCATGACGCTCGGCACGTACGCGCTGAAGTCCGCCGGGCCGCTCGTGCTCGGCGACCGGTCGCTGCCGGTGCGGATCCAGCAGGTGGTCGACCTGCTGCCGGCGGCGCTCCTCGCTGCGCTCGCGATCGTGTCGACCGTCGGCGACGGAGAACAGATCGTGATCGACGCCCGGCTCGTCGGCCTGGTCGTCGCAGGACTGGCACTGTGGCGACGCGCGCCGTTCGTGCTGGTGATCGTGCTCGCATCGGCTGCAACCGCGCTCACCCGTCTCGTCGTCTGAGCGGCGGCGACAGCACTACGATCAGCAGCGATGGCTGGTTCACAGATCGATCTCATGCCGGGCGAGGACATGGTCCTCTACTCGAATCCGCACTGGTGGTACTTCTGGAAGGACGCCGTGGCAGGCCTGGTCTTCCTCGGGTTCCTGATCCTGCTCATGATGGCCGACGACGGCTGGGTGAACGACGGACTCGGTTGGCTCACGCTGATCGCGTTCATCGTGTTCGTCGTGATGACGGTGTACGCGTTCGTCCAGTGGCGCACGACGAAGTTCGCGATCACCACCGAGCGGGTCGCGTATCAGAGCGGCGTCATCCGCCGGCGCGGCGTGTCGATCCCGCTGAACCGGATCAACAACGTCAACTTCACCCAGACGATGATCGCCCGGATGTTGAACAACGGCGTGGTGATCATCGAGTCGGCCGGCGAGACCGGCGACTCGGTGTTCGAGAACATTCCCGAACCGGAGAAGGTTCGTGCCCTGATCTTCAAGCAGGTCGAGGTCGATGAACAGCGCGACTCCGATCGGGACGCGGCAGCGCTGGCGAAGGCCCTGCGCGACCAGACCCCGCCGCCGCCGGCCGCGACGGGCGGCGCGAGCGTGCCGGATCGGCTGAAGCAACTCGACGACCTCCGAGCGCAGGGCCTCGTGACCGACGAGGAGTACGCGTCGAAGCGTCAGGCGATCATCGAAGATCTCTGACGCCGGCGGCCCAGCCCGCCGCGAACGCGAGGAACGCATCGACGTCGTCGTCGGTGACCTCGATCGACAGCGCGATGAACCCGCGTCGTGCGACGTAGAACCCCGCCTCGAGCGCTGCGAAGAACAGCAACTCCTTCCACCGGTCGTCGCCCGTGCGCAGATCGTCGACCGATCGCACCGGTCCGCCGGTGCCGTGCACGTTCATCAGCGAGCCGGTCCCGGTCGCACACATCGGCACGTCGCCGTCGGTGAACACGGCGTCGAGACCGTCGCGTAGACGATCGCCGCGGGTGTTGGTGGCCGCCAGTACATCGGCGGTCAACACCTCGGTCAGCGCGGCGACACCGGCCGCCATCGACACCACGTTGTTGTTGAAGGTGCCGGCATGGCCGAGGGCACCACCGGTGGTGGCATCGAACGCAGCCATCAGGTCGCGGCGGCCGCCGAACGCGCCGAACGTGAAACCGCCGGCGAGGTACTTGCCGAGTGTGGTCAGATCGGGACGCACGCCGAGGAGTTGTTGCGCCCCGCCGGTCGAGAGTCGTGACGTCATCACCTCGTCGAACACGAGCAGCGAACCCGATGCATCGCAGTGGGCTCGCAACGAGCTCAGGAATTCGTCGGAGGCGGGGATGCAGCCGGCCGATCCCTGCAGCGGCTCGACCAGGACCGCGGCGATGTCGGCGCCGTGCTCGGCGAACACCGTGGCGAGCCCATCGAGGTCGTTGTAGGTCGCCACCACCCAGTCGTGCGGCACGTTGACCGGGTTGGAGGAGCCACCGCCGAAGGTGAGTACGCCGCCGTGATAGCCGCCGGCGAAGACGAGGACCTTGCGGCGACCGGTGTGGTGCGTGGCGAGCGCCAGCGCCATCAGGTTGGCCTCGGTGCCGGAGTTCGTGAAGCGCACCTGCTCGATCGACGCGAACCGCTCGACGATCACCTCGGCGAGGCGCACCTCGTTCGGGTGGACGGCGCCGAGCGCCCAGCCACCGTCGATCGCGGCGTGAGCAGCGGCCCGGACCGGCTCGGGGGAGTGGCCGAGCAGCCCTGCGGTGTAGTTGCCGAGGAGGTCGACGTAGCGGTGCCCGTCGACGTCGACGAGGTACTGGGCATGCGCCGACGCGACGCGAAACGGAAAGGGGTCGAAGTGCAACACCGATCGTGTGTTGCCGCCGGGGAGAACGGTCGACGCCCGCCGCGCCCACTCGGCGCTGGTCGGGTTGGCATCCACGTAGCGCTGTCGTGCTGCCGCAAGCGCGTCGGGGATCGACCCGATCGCGGACTCGTCGAGTGACGTCATCCGACCATCATGATCGACGGTGTCGCGGACAACACGGGTCAGACCCCTGTTGTCCCGGTTCAGGCGCGGGTTCGGCGCTCGCCCCAGTGGCCCATCGCGCCGACGCGTTGGAAGCGGTCGGGTCGGTCATCGGGACCGAGCACGTCGGTGGCGAGCCACAGCCGCTTCAGCCAGCGCACGTGACCCGGGCCGTCGACGTAGCGACGCCGACCGTGGAGGACGTGGTAGTTGTTGACGAACTGGATCTCACCGGGGCGCAACGCCATCTCGACGCGGTTGTCCGGGTCGTTCACGAAGGCGTCGTAGGCGTCCATCGCCTCGATCTGGACGTCGGTGAGGCGCGGTGCCTCGGGGTGGCGCTGCGACGCCTCGATGAACGGGCGGATGTAGCGGACGAACAGGCGGTCGCCCGTCGGGCCGGTGTGGCGAGTGAACGCAGGCACCTCGTAGAACGGCCGGCCGCCCGCTCGCTGCTCGCCCCGGAAGTCGTAGGGGAGCGGTTCGTAGAGCGCAGCCGCCAGGTCGGGGCGCGACCGCACCAGGGCGTTGTGGGCGCCGAGTGCGTTCGCCACGAGGCTCTCGCCTCCGCTGACCCCGGAGTCGATGCACATCAGCCCGACGAGATCCGAGCCGTCGCTGTGGAAGCCGAGCGGGTGCCCCCCGATCTCGTTGCCGCGTGCGGTCGGGTCGTCGGGGGCCTTGCCCTGGTCCCTCACGTCACCGAGCAGGTGGCCCTTCGCGTTCTGGGGCCAGGGCTCGCCGAGGTGCATGCCGATGCCCCAGTACATCCACGAGGCGTCTTCCGCCCCGAGCCGTTCGACGTCGAGCGACGCGATCCGCGCGAATCCGCGGCCGTTGACCAACTCCTCCGCGAGTTCGGTGAGCAGCGGGGCGAGGGTGGGGAGCGGGAAGTCGTCGACGGTGACGTCGAGCACCTCGTCGGTGACCGAGCGGGCATGCGCGAGCGCCGCGTCGAGTTCGTTCTGATGTGCGTCGGTCAGACGCAGGGTCCACTCCTCGACGTCGCCGATGTCGCCGGCGCGCCAGTTCGCGTGGGTCTCGAGTTCCACGACGTCGCCGGTGGTCGTCGTGCTGGTGGTCGTGGTGGTGGTGGGAGTCGATTCGACGGTGCTCATCGTTTCAGCCTTTCGGTGCGGGTTGGGCGCCACGGATCAAGCGGCCCGGCAGAGCGTCGGTCGCCGTGCCGTCGTGGTAGGTCTCCTGGCCGGCGACGATCGTGTGCTGCCAGCCGTCGGCGCGTTGCAGCAGGCGGCGCCCGTTGGCGGGCAGGTCGTGCACGATCGTCGGCTTGTGCAGCCGGAGGCGGTCGAAGTCGACCACGTTGAGGTCGGCGCGGTAGCCCGGCGCGATGACGCCGCGATCGAGCAGGCCGACCGTTCGGGCGGTGTCACGACAGTGCCGCTGCACGAGGAACGGCAGGGGGATGCGGTCGTGGTCGCGGTCGCGTCCCCAGTACGCGAGCAACGTCGTCGGGAAGCTGCCGTCGCAGATCGTTCCGACGTGGGCGCCGCCGTCGGCGAGACCCGGAACGGTGTGCGGGTGGGTGAGCATCTCGTGGCAACCGTCGAGGTTGCCGTCGACGTAGTTGAGGAACGGCAGGTAGATCAGGCCGTGGCCGTCGTCGGCGAGCATGGCCTCGAGCGCCACCTCCTCGGCGGTGACACCTCGCCGAGCGGCGACGGCGGCGATCGACGTGTCGAGCGCAGGCTCGTAGTCGGGTTCGTCACCCATCTCGAACAGCAGGTCGAACCGGGAGATCAGGTTGCCGCCGAGCTTCTCGCGCGAGCGCTCGGCGGCCTCGGCGAGCAATCGTGCCCGGAACTCTGCGTCGCGGAGTGCGGCGACCCGTTCGGCCAGCGGGCGGTCGGCGATCTCGCCGTACACGGGATTGGTGAGGAACGGGTTGAGCGTGCACTCCAACCCGAGGATCAGCCCCACGGCGCGGGGCGCCACCTGGCCGGTCATCGTGAGCCCGTCGGCGTTGGCCCTGGTGATCTGGTCGAGCAGGACGCGGAACGCATCGGGCACCATCGGGTTGCGGGCGATCGAGATCGACATCGGGCGGCCCGACTGTTCGACCATCGTGCGCAGCGTGGCGAACTCGTCGGCGGGGTCGAGGAAGTCGGAGACGACCTGCAGCACGCCGGTGCCGGTGGCCCCGACGCCCTCGGCGATGCCGATCAGCTCGTCGGGCGCTGCGGTGAGCGTCGGCGTGTAGGCACCGGTCGAGGTCTTGTGGTTGCGGGTGCGGCTCGTGCTGAAGCCGAGTGCTCCGGCCTCGATCCCCAGGCGCGTCAGCTCGGCCATGGCGGCGATGTCCTCGGGCGTGGCGTCCTCGTGGTTGGCGCCGCGCTCACCCATCACGTTGAGTCGCACGGCGCCGTGCGGCACCTGCATGGCGACATCGATGTCGTGCGGGATCGACTCGACGGCGTCGAGGAACTCGCCGAACGAGTTCCAGTTCCAGGCGAGACCTTCGTGCAGGGCGGCGCCGGGGATGTCCTCGACGCCCTCCATCAGCTCGATCAGCTTGTCGTGATCGGCATCGTGCACCGGCGCGAAGCCGACGCCGCAGTTGCCGGTGACCACCGTGGTGACGCCGTGCCACGACGACGGTTGCAGGCGGGAGTCCCAGGTGGCCTGGCCGTCGTAGTGGGAATGGATGTCGACGATGCCCGGGATGACGAGCGCGCCGTCGGCGTCGATCTCGCGATCGGCGCTGCCGACGATCGCACCCACCTCGGCGATCACGCCATCGACGGTTGCGACATCAGCGGTGCGCGCCTCGGAGCCGGTGCCGTCGATGACAGAACCGCCCCGGATGATGAGGTCGTAGTCAGCCATGCGCAAGTCTCGCGCCCACCGCCCCCGCATCGAGACCCGGGCGTACATGTCCGGCCTGGTCTCTCCGGTGTTCGGGGAGGTGACGGTGCCGGAATACCGTGGGCCGGAGTCGAGGCGCTCGACGCAGGAGGGGACGTGACCGACACACGAGAAGAACGCGAGATGCCGCCGGGAATCGGGTTGCCGGCCGACGACGACATCTTCACCGACAACGTTCGCTTCGGCGACATCGATGCCTGGAACCGCGCAGCGGTCTGCATCCACGAGGACCTCGGTGGGTTCTATCGGATCGAACGAGAAGGGTTCCCGCCGATCCTCGCTGTGCTCGACCATGCCGCTGTGCTGGAGGTCGAGCGCCAACCGGAGCTGTTCACCAACGGCCCGGCTCCGGTGCTCACCACGCAGGAAGCGCTCGACAATCCGCCGCCGGTCGAGTTGAAGACGCTGATCCACATGGACGGCGACGAGCACACGGCGTACCGCAAGCTCGGCCTACCCCAGTTCAAGCCGGCCAGCCTCGACCGGCTGCAGGGTCGTCTCGACGAGCTGAGCGAACGCGCCGTTGCCACGATGCGCAACGCCGGGGGTGAGCTCGACTTCTCCACCGATGTCGCGCTGCCGTATCCGCTGCACGTGATCCTGAAGATCCTCGGTCTGCCCGAGGACGACTACCCGCGCATGCTGCAACTCACCCAGCAGCTCTTCGGTGGCGAGGATCCCGACCTGCAGCGCGAGGAGCTGAGCCCGGAGGCGATCGGTGCGATCCTGATGGACTTCATGACCTACTTCTCCGGGGTCACGATCGACCGGCGGACCAACCCCACGGACGATCTCGCATCGCTGATCGCCAACGGCCGGCTCGGTGACGGCCCCGACGCGCCGCCGCTCGGTGACCTCGAGACGATCGGGTACTACATCATCGTCGCCACCGCCGGACACGACACGACGTCGAGTGCGATGGCGGGTGGGTTCCGTGCGCTCGTCGAGCATCCCGACCAGCTCCGTCTGCTGCAGGAGCGCCCCGAGCTGATGAACAACGCGATCGAGGAGATGCTGCGCTGGACCGCTCCTGTGCGGCACTTCATGCGTTGCGCCACCGCCGACACCGAACTCCACGGTCACCCGGTGGCGAAGGGCGAGTTCGTCTACCTGTCCTACAAGGGGGCCAACCTCGATCCGAGGGTGTTCACCGATCCGCTGCGTTTCGACATCGAGCGTCCGAACGCCGACCGTCAACTCTCGTTCGGCTTCGGCAAGCACTTCTGCATGGGGGCGCAGCTGGCCCGTATGGAGCTGCGCTCGCTGTTCAGCCGGCTCGTCCCGATGATCGAGTCGGTCGAGATCGCGGGCGAGGCCACGATGGCGCAGACCACCTTCGTCGGCGGCCCGAAGGCGCTCCCGATCCGCTACACGCTGCGCAACGCCAGCTGACCGACGATCGCATGGTCGAGCAGCATGCACCGGCGGTGCAGTTCCGGAAGGGAGTGCCCGCCGATGCACATGGCATTGCCGAGTACTACCACCGGTGCTGGCTGACAGCGTCCGCTTCGTCACTCGAGCCCGGCGCGGCCGAGTGGTTCGAGGCGTCGATGTGGCTGGATCTCTTCCACGGCCGGCTCGCGCCGGACAGCTCGATGCGCACGGTGGTCGCAACGAGTGGCGGCGTGGTCGTCGGTCATGTTCAGGTGGAGGGCAACCTCCTCGTGCACCTGTTCGTCGACCCGGAGCACCAGGGCGCCGGCATCGGGAGTCGGTTGCTCGCGATCGGTGAAGCGCTCATCGCCGAAGCCGGCCACACCGATGCCGAGCTGCACACGCGGGTCGACAACGATCAGGCGATCGCGTGGTATCGCTCGGTGGGATGGCAACACACCGGTCGGTTGATCCACAGCGCACACGATGGCATCGGGTACGACGAGCACGTGCTGATCAAGCACCTCGAACGTCGTTGATTGAACGGGAGGGCTCTCACCCCAGTCGGATCGTCAGCGATGAGCGAACACCCCGCATTTGCGCGGTTCGCTCATCGCTTGGGTCACTCACGAGAGTTCGAGGCCGGCGAGGTCGCCGGCGGCGCGCCACGCTTCGAGCACCTCGATGAACGCGATCGACCCGGCGCCGTAGCTGCCGTTCTTGACGCTGCGGTCTCCCGGCTTGCCCTCGTTGTTGTAGTAGCCGGGCGTGCACGACTCGAGGAACCGCTGGTTCATCTGCGACAGGCTCACGATCGTGTCGACCCAGGCCGCCTCGGCGTCGGCGTCGGCTTCGATCACCGTCACGCCCCGATCGGCCGCCTCGGCGAGGATGTAGGCGAGGTGCTTGCTCTGCTCGTTGAGCATGTGCGGGAAGTTGACCGTGAAGCCCGACTGCACGTTGGAGAAGATGAAGCAGTTGGGGAACCCGCGGCTGTGCATCCCGTGCAGGGTCGAGGCACCGTCGTGCCACTTCTCCGTCAGTGTGATGCCGTCACGACCGTAGAGCTCGTACCCGGCGCGCCGGGTGTAGTCGGTGCCGACCTCGAAGCCGGTCGCATAGATCAGGCAGTCGACCTCGAACTCCTCCTCGACGAGCGTGCCCGCCGCATCGTGGCGTTCGACCACCACACCGGTGGGCGTGATGCGCTTCACGCCGCGGCCCTCGGTGTCGATCAGGTGCACGTTGGGTCGGTTGAACGTGTCGAGGTACTGGTCGTGGAAGCACGGTCGCTTGCAGAACTGGCGGTAGTAGGGCTTGAGCGCGTCGGCGGTGTTCGGGTCGTTGACGATCGTCTCGACTCGCGAGCGGATCTGCTCCATCTTCTCGAAGTCGGCCATCTCCATCGTCGTGGCCAAGCCCTCCGGGGTCATGTCGCCCTCGCCGCGCCGGAGGCGGATCAGCAGGTTGCCGATGATGTCGGTCCACCCGTCGTCGACGAGGTCCTCCGCCTCAGGGATGCCCGACACGAGGTTGTTGAAGTTCTCCATCCGTCGCTCCTGCCAGCCCGGCTCCAGGCTCGCCGCCCACTCGGGGTCGGTGGGACGGTTGTTGCGCACGTCGATCGACGACGGGGTGCGCTGGAAGACGTACAGCTCCTTCGCGCCGGCACCGAGGTGGGGGACGCACTGGACGGCGGTGGCGCCGGTGCCGATGATGCCGACGCGCGTGTCGGCCAGTCGGTCGAGACCACCGTCGGAGTCGCCTCCGGTGTAGTCGTAGTCCCACCGGCTCGTGTGGAACGTGTGGCCCTCGAACGTGGTGATGCCGTCGATGCCCGGCAGCTTCGGGCGGTGCAACGGCCCGCTCGCCATCACGATGTAGCGAGCGCGCATCGCGTCGCCGCGGTTGGTGGTGACCACCCATCGACGTGCGGCGTCGTCCCACCGCATCTCCGTGACCTCGGTCTGGAAACAGGCGTTGCGGTAGAGGTCGAAGTGCTCGCCGATCGCCTGGCTGTGCGCCAGGATCTCGGCGGCCTGCGAGTACTTCTCCTTCGGCATGTAGCCGATCTCCTCCAGGAGGGGCAGGTACACGTACGACTCGACGTCGCATGCGGCACCGGGATAGCGGTTCCAGTACCAGGTGCCGCCGAAGTCACCGCCCTTCTCGACCATCCTGATGTCGTCGATGCCCGCTTCGCGGAGCCGTGCCCCGGCGAGCAGTCCGCCGAAGCCGCCGCCGATGATCAGCACCTCGACCTCGTCGGTCAGTGGTTCGCGTTCGATCGGCTCGACGTACGGGTCGTGGACGTACCGCTCGAACTCCCCGGTGACCTCGATGTACTGCTCGTTGCCCGCCTCACGCAGCCGCTTGTCGCGTTCCTCGCGGTACTTCTCACGCAGCGCATCCGGATCGAACGTCGTGGTGCCCATCGAGACGTTGTAGCCCGCATGCACCTCGTCGATCGACCCGGAGTCCGCGATGAGTTCCGGCGCGCACAGGTCGCGCCCGGCCTCATCGTCGGATGGTCGGGATGTCGGTCACGTCTCGACGTCGGCGAACCGTTCGATGTCGCCGCGGTGGCCGGCGACGACGATCAGGTCGTGCTCGCCGAGCAGTGTCGCACTCTCGGCGTAGGTGAACGCCTGACCCTCGGGTTTGATGCACACGACGGTGACCTTGTACGTCGCTCGGAGATCGGTGTCACCGAGCTTCATGCCGGCAAGGTTCCTCGGGACCCTGGTCTCGACGAGCACGAAGTCGTCGTCGAGGGCGAAGTACTCGATCAGTGCCCCGGTGACGAGGCGAGCGACCCGGGCTCCCATGTCGGCCTCGGGGAACACCACGTGGTGCGCGCCGACGCGCTCGAGGATCCGGCCGTGCGACTTGGTGAGCGCCTTGGCCCAGATGTTGGGCACCTCGAGATCGACGAGGGCACCGGTGGTGAGCACGCTCGCTTCGACATCGGCCCCGATCGCCACGACGGCGGTCACGGCGTCACCGACACCGAGTTGTCGGAGAGTCTGCTCGCTCGTGGTGTCGGCCTGGGCGACGTGGGTCAGCAGACCGGCGTGCTGTTGCACGCGCTCGGCGTCGGCATCGAGCCCGAGCACCTCGTGGCCCATGTCGATGAGCGTCGAAGCGAGCGACGAGCCGAAGCGCCCGAGGCCGATCACGACGATCTCACCGCGGTGTTCGACCGGTGGACGCAAGCCGGACAGCATCTTGGAGAATTTCTTGTCAGCCAATGATCGGACGCTCCTCGGGATAATGGTACGCACGCGAGCGTTCCCGCAGTGCCAGCGCCGTGACGAAGGTGACCGGGCCGACGCGGCCGGTCAACATCACCAGCACCAGGATCAGCTGGCCGGACACCCCGAGCGAGCCGGTGACGCCCGTCGAGAGCCCGACGGTACCGAACGCCGACGTCGACTCGAACAGGGCCGGTGTCAGCGGCAGGCCCTCGATGCTCATCAGGAGGAGCGACGATCCGACGACGAGGCCGATCGACAGCAGTGCGATGGTCAGTGCCTGGCGGATCAGGTTGGCCGGAAGTCGCCGACCGAACGTGTTGACGTCGGGGTTGCCGCGGACCTCGGACCAGAGCACGAATGCGAGGACGGCGAAGGTGGTGACCTTGATGCCGCCCGCCGTCGATGCCGGTCCGGCGCCGATGAACATCAGCGTGGTGATCACGAGCAGCGTCGGTTCGTTCATCCCACCGATGTCGACGGTGTTGAACCCGGCGGTCCTGGGCGTGACCCCCTGGAACCAGCCGGCGAAGAACTTGTCGATCGTGTCGAGCGGCCCGAGCGTGGCCGGGTTGTCCCACTCGAACACCGTCACCACGAGTGTGCCGAACATGATCAGTGCGACCGTCGTCAGCAGGGTGATCTTGGTGTGGAGCGACCAGCGCAGTCGCCGTCGCGGTCCGTCGGCCCGATGACGCCGCTGGCGGCGCATCACCTCGACGATGATCGGGAAGCCCAGGCCGCCGACGATGAATGCCGCCGACATGCCGAACACGACCACCGGGTCGCTGACGAAGCTCGTCAAGCTGTCGGAGTACAGCGAGATGCCGGCGTTGTTGAAGGCGGAGACCGAGTGGAACAGCGCGGAGTAGGCGGAGCTGATCAGATCGTCCTCGTACCCGCGGCGCCAGAACTGCACGGTGAGGATCGCGGCCAGCGTGCCCTCGACGGCGAGGGTGATCTTGGCGATCGCGAGCAGGAGTCGTTTGAGGTCGCCGAGGTCGACGGCGCCGATCTCGGCTTGGGCGAGCATCCGCTGCTTCAGTCCGACCCGGTCGGACGCGACGATCGCCAGCACCGAGCCGATCGTCATGATGCCGAAGCCGCCGATCTGGATCAGTACGAGGATGACGATCTCCCCGAACAGCGAGAAGCTGGTGATGTCGATCGTCGCCAGGCCCGTGACGGTTGCCGCCGACGTCGACATGAACAGGGCGTTGTCGATGCCGATCGTGCCCGGGCCGTCGGACGAGACGGGGAGTTCGAGCAGGAAGGTCCCCGCGAGGATGAAGGTGACGAAGGCGCCGACGACCAACTGGGCCGGGTTCCGGATCCCCGCGATCACCCCTCGTCGTGGCACCGCCCGAGCATAGGTGGAGCGCTGTGCGAGCGAAGTGAGCGCCGGTGCGCGAGCTGAAGTGAGCGCCGGTGACGGCATCCTGGGGAGATGTTCCTGGGAGAAGACCTCCTCGCCTGGTTGACCCTCGCATTCGGTGGGGCGCTGTTCGTCGGCAATCTGTTGGCGATCGTCAAGCCGCCCGCGAAACAACTCGACGACTCGAACCTCGAACGGGCCCCGGTGATGCGCAGCGCCGTCTTCTCCGCGATCGGCCTGGTCGCTGCGGTCTGGGCGTTGGCGTCACTCGTCAGCGGCTGATCTCGGAACGCAACGAGCGGTCACTCCGAGGGCGAGGAGAAGACGCCCAGCCCGACGACCGGGGCCTCGCCCTCGAACGCGACGACGTTGAGTACCACGGTGTAGGAGGAGTTCTCGTACACGGCCGCCCAGTTCTCCTCGCCCTCGTAGACCGCCTCGGCCTGCGCGGTGAAGCCACTGCTCTCGAGCTGTGCGGTGTAGTCGGCGACGAACGACGCGGGGTCGTCGGTGGTGCCGGAGAGCTGAATTGCCGATCCGTCGGTCGACTCCATCGAGGACGCCGTCGTGATCGTCATGCCGTCGGGGGTCGGAACGTCGGCCGGCCAGTCCTCCGGGAGCTCCGACGTCGACCCGGACGAGAAGCTGCCGTCCTCGCTCTCGATGTTGAACTCGCCCGATTCGGAGTCGGCGTTGCCGGTGATCACCGAACCATCGCCGTCGGTGACGACGAAGTTTCCGTTCTCGTCGACGGTCATCGACCCGTCCTCGGTCTCGATCGAGAAGCTGCCGTCGTCGGAGTCGATGTCGACGTTGCCGCCGCTCTGCTGTTCGATCAGTTGCTCGATGCCGGTCTCGGCGGAGTCGCTGCACGCACTGAGCATCACGGTGGCGCCAGCGGCGACGACGAGTGCGAAGCGGGTGACGGGGATGCGAGGTGTGGCCATGTCGCGAGGCTAGACCTGCGGATCGTCCGGGTCGAGAGGCGAACCGCGCGGCGGGCGAACGTCAACAGCGATGCTCATCTGGAAGATTGGGGAGATGAGCGGACCGTTGCGCCTGACCTTCCTGCAGTCGGCCAGCCGCGCCGACCAGTTACCGCCGTCACCGGCCGAGGTCGCCTTCGTCGGACGATCGAACGTCGGCAAGTCGTCGCTCGTCAACGCGCTTGCCAACCGCAAGCAACTGGCACGCGTGTCGAACACACCTGGCCGTACTCAGCTCATCAACCTGTTCGAGGTCGCCAGCGCTCGCCCGGAGCCGGGCACGATGGTCGACCTCCCCGGCTACGGCTTCGCCAAAGCGGCGAAGAACGTCAAGCGCGACTGGCCCGAGATGATCGAGGGATACCTCCTCGATCGGGACAACCTGTCAATGGTGTTCGTGCTGGTCGACGGTGTGATCGGGCCGACCACGCTCGACGCCCAGATGCTCGACTGGCTCCGCTACAACGGCGTGCCGCACACCGTGGTCGCCACGAAGTTCGACAAGGTGAAGTCGTCGAAGCGTGCGACACGCAAGAAGGAACTCGCGGCGGGCTGTCAACTCGATCAGGGCGACATCGTGTGGGCGAGCGCGTCGAAGGGCGACGGGATCGACGCGCTGCGCTCGCTCGTGCGGACCTGGGTGGGCTGAGTTCGTTAGCGTCGGCGACATGCCATTCGTCGACCTGCCTGCCGTCTCGATCACGGGAACCGGGCTGTTCACACCCTCGGAGTCGATCAGCAACGCCGAGCTCGCGGCGTCGCTCGCCGAGTCGGTGTTGAAGTGGAACGCCGAGCACGCCGAGGAGATCGCCTCCGGAGCGCTCGCCGAACGGCCGCTGCCCGACGAGGAATTCATCCTGAAGGCGTCGGGCATCCGATCGCGCCACGTGATGGAGAAGTCCGGGGTGCTCGACCCGGCCCGGATGCGACCGCGGCTCGAGACGCGCTCCGAGGACCAGCTCGGCATCCAGGCGGAGATGTCGATGTCGGCCATCCACGAGGCACTCGCACAGGCCGGCCGCTCGCCATCCGATGTCGACGCGGTGATCGTCGGGTGCTCGAACCTGCAGCGCGCCTACCCCGCCGTGGCCATCGAGATCCAGGACGCCCTCGGCGCGTCCGGCTGGGGGTACGACATGAACGTCGCATGCTCGTCGGCGACGTTCTCGATCCAGGCCGCGGTCGACGCGCTGCGCAACGGCAGCGCGAACTGCGTCGTCGTGGTCAATCCCGAGATCACGTCGGGGCACAACAACTTCGAGCTCCGTGACTTCCACTTCATCTTCGGCGATGCCTGCACCGCATTGGTGTTGGAGCGTGCCGACGATGCGGTTGCGTCGACGGCCTGGGAGGTGCTGGGAACCAAGCTGGCGACGAAGTTCTCCAACAACATCCGCAACGACTTCGGCTTCCTCAACGCCTCGGAGGTCGTCGAACGCGATCCCCACGAGGTCGTGTTCAGGCAGAACGGCCAGATGGTGTTCCGCGAGGTCTGTCCGATGGTCGCCGAGCACATCTCGACACATCTCGCCGCGCTCGACCTCGACGCCGACGACGTCCGCCGGTTCTGGTTGCACCAGGCCAACCTCAAGATGAACCAGCTGATCGCGAAGGGCGTACTCGGACGACTGCCGAGCGACGACGAGGCGCCGGTGATCCTCGACGAGTACGCCAACACCAGCTCGGCCGGCTCGGTGATCGCCTTCCATCTCCACCGCGACGACCTCGGGCCAGGTGACCTCGGCGTGATCTGTTCGTTCGGTGCGGGATACTCGGTCGGCAGTGTGATCGTCCGACGCCGGTGAAACACTGGAGACCATGAGCTTCCACGTCGGTGTCCAACTCCATCCTCAGCAGACGTCCTACGTCGAGATCCGTGACGCCTGGCGTCGAGCCGAATCGGTGGGCGTCGACTCGATCTGGACGTGGGACCACTTCTTCCCGCTCTACGGCGATCCGTCGGCTCCCCACTTCGAGGGGTGGACGCTCCTGACGGCGATGGCGGCCGACACCGAGCGCGCCAAGCTCGGGATGCTCGTCACCTGCAACAGCTACCGCAACCCGGAGTTGCTCGCCGACATGGCACGCACCGCCGACCACGTCTCCGGTGGGCGGATGTACCTGGGTATCGGTTCGGGCTGGTTCGAGCGCGACTACACCGAGTACGGCTACGACTTCGGCACGGCGATCGGGCGGCTCCGCAAGCTCGGCGACGACCTGCCCCGCCTGAAGGCGCGGCTCGCCTCGCTCAACCCGGCGCCGATCGGCAAGCTGCCGATCCTCGTGGGCGGCTCCGGCGAGAAGGTCACCCTGAAGCTGACTGCCGAGCACGCCGACGCGTGGAACTCGTTCGGTCCCCCGGAGACGTTCGCCCACAAGAACTCCGTGCTCGACAACTGGTGCGCCGAGATCGGTCGCGATCCCTCGGAGATCGAGCGGACGGTGGCGATCTCACCCGAGGACGTCGGCAGCGTCGATGCCTTCCTCGAGGCGGGGGCGACCCACCTCATCGTGATGCTCGGCCACCCGTACGACCTCTCCTCGGTCGAGCAGTTGACCGCCCGCCGAGACGCCTGACCTCGATCACCTCGTCGGCTCACCGCTCGTCCGGCCACACGGCTCAGCGGGGGCGTGGAGGCGGACGAAGTCGTCGATGACGCGATCGGCGCGGGCGGCATCGAACACCTCGCTCGACATGAACCGCAGGAACAGGAAGCTCCCGACGATCGAGGCCATGCTCGACCCCGGTTCGACGTCCGGTCGGAGTTCGCCGACGGAGATCGCGGTGTCGATGATCCGGGCGAACACCGTACGGAACTCGGTGAGGAACTCGTCGCGGACGGCGATCACCTCGGGGTCGTGCAGGGCCCGCTCCATCATGTTGGCGATCATCGGTGCCCGCTGCTCGTCGACCAGGTCGGCGACCAAGGGTCCGAACACGATGGCGAGATCGTCGCGCAGGATGCCTGACAGCCCGTCGATGTCGGGCTTGTGGCGCCTGATGGAGTCGATGGTCGCACGCAGGAGGTCCTCACGGGTCGGCCAGTGGGCGTACACGGTCGTGCGGCTGACGCTCGCCGCGGTGGCCACGTTGCCGTGGGTGATCGCACCCGGGCCGTCGTGCATCATCAGCTCCGCCGCCGCCTCGATCACGGCGGTGCGTGTGCGCTCGACGCGGGGGTCGTCAGGTCGGGGAGGGGAGAGGTTCGTCGTGGTCATCGGGGTCCACACCTCGGTGGGCGTTCGTGATGCCGGGTCGTGATGATCTCGATCACGACGCGCCATGCGGTGTGTCGTCGGACACGTCACCGAGCGTCTGCTTGTGATTACGCATTCTACTGGACAGAATGTCCAACAATGAACATGACGTCCACTCCCACCCAGGACGCGTCGGGCCGGCCCGATGACGCCGGCCGCCCGTACGAGCCAGCTCACGGCGCGCCACACATCCCCGTCGAGGTGCCCGACTCGGCGTGGGGCAAGCTCGGGCGTTTCGGCTTCCGCCGGCGCTGGCTCGTGCTCGGCGCCTGGGTGACCGCACTCGTCACGGTGTTCGTGCTCGTCGGCACGATCGGCGCGTCGAGCGACAGCTCGTTCTCGATCCCCGATTCGGAATCGAAGAGTGGTTTCGACACGCTCGACGCCTACTTCGGCGGGGCCGGCAGTGGACGCTCCGGCTCGATCATCTTCCGCGCCGATCAAGGTGTCGACGACCCCGAGGTCGCCGCAGCGATGACCGAACTGTTCGACGAAGTCGCAGCGATCGAGGGCGTCACACTGACCAGCCCCTACTCTCCACAGGGTGTGGCGCTCGGCCTGATCGCCACCGAGGGACCGCTCGCCGGGCAGGTCGCCTATGCCCCGGTCGACCTCTCCGAGAACCTCAGCGAGACCGACACCGGCGAGATCGGCACCGAGATCGCCGACCTGAAGCCGACCGACGTCGACGGCCTGCAGGTCGAGGTCGGCGGCCAGGCGCTCGGCGAGTTCGAGCCGCCCGAGTCCGAACTCATCGGACTGGGCTTCGCCATCGTCATCTTGATCCTGTCGTTCGGTTCGGTGCTCGCGATGGGGTTGCCGATCGGTGTCGCGTTGTTCGGTGTCGGCATCGGCGCCGGGCTGATCACGCTGCTCTCCAACGTGATCTCGGTCCCCGACTTCGCCGTCACGCTCGGCGCGATGATCGGCATCGGTGTCGGCATCGACTACGCGCTCTTCATCGTCACGCGATATCGAGAGGGCCTGAAGGCGGGCCTCGATCCCGAGCAGTCGACCGTCGTCGCGCTCGACACCGCCGGGCGGGCGGTTGTCTTCGCTGGCTTCACGGTGGTGATCTCGCTGCTCGGCATGTTCATCATGGGCCTGTCGTTCATCAACGGTCTCGCAACCGGCGCCGCGATCACCGTGCTGGTCACGATGATCGCGTCGGTGACCCTGCTGCCCGCGTTGCTCGGTTTCGCCCAACGCAAGGTCGAGGTGTCGCGCTGGCGTGGTGTGATCGCAGCCGGGTTGGTCGCCGTCGCCCTGGTCGGCGTCGGGCTCAGCATCCAACCACTGCTCCTCGGTCTGCCGCTCGCCGTGGTGGTGATGCTCGCATCGTTCGCGGTGGCGCCGCTGCGCAAGGAGCTTCCGCCGCGTAAGGAGAAGCCGCTCCGGCAGACCTGGGCGTACAAGTGGAGCCGTTTCGTGCAGCACCGCCCATGGCCGATCGCGATCGCGACCACGCTGTTCCTGCTGTTGATGTCGGTACCGGTGCTCGGCCTGCGTCTCGGTTTCTCCGACGAGAGCAACTTCGCCGAGGGCACCACCACGCGTGCCGCCTACGACCTCACCAGCGAGGCGTTCGGGCCCGGCACCAACGGCCCGTTGTTGTTGACCGCCGAACTCTCGTCGCCGCAGGACCTCCAGGTGCTCGCCGAGTTGACCGGCACGTTGGCTGCCACCGACGGTGTCGCCGACGTGGTCGGCCCGCTGCCGAACACCGGCGACCCGGCGACCGCCGAGGCCGCGATCATCCGGTTGACGCCGACGACCGGGCCGCAGGACGAGGCCACGGCCAACCTGGTGAACTCGCTGCGCGACGACGTCGTGCCATCGGTGACCGAGGGCACCGAGGTGGTCGTCAACGTGTCGGGTGCCGTTGCTGCGAACATCGACTTCAGTTCGTACCTCGCGAAGCGGATCCCGATCTTCTTCGCTGCTGTCTTGAGCCTCTCGTTCCTGCTGCTGATGATGGTGTTCCGATCGGTGCTCGTGCCGCTCAAGGCGGTCATCATGAACATGCTCTCGATCGGTGGCGCCTACGGCATCGTCGTTGCGGTGTTCGGCTGGGGCTGGGGCGCGTCGCTCTTCAACACAGCGGGCGGGCCGATCGAACCGTTCCTGCCGATGATGATGTTCGCCATCGTGTTCGGGTTGTCGATGGACTACGAGGTCTTCCTGCTGTCGCGGGTGAAGGAGGAGTTCGACCGGACCGGTGATCCGAAGGGCTCGGTGGCCGACGGCCTGGCCGCCACGGCACGTGTGATCACTGCGGCGGCGGCGATCATGATCGTCGTCTTCGCCGGGTTCGTGCTCGAGGACAACCGGATCATCAAGATGTTCGGCCTCGGACTCGCCTCAGCGGTGTTCCTCGACGCGACGTTCGTCCGCATGCTGCTGGTGCCGGCGACGATGGAGTTGCTCGGTGCCAGGAACTGGTGGCTGCCGAAGTGGCTCGACCGGATCCTGCCGACGCTCAACGTCGAGGGTGGCACGCACACGAGCGCGATCGCCCTCGCTCACGAGGAAGAGCAGCGCGAACAAGCCGAGCGCGACCAGCAACTCGTCGACGCCTGATCACTTCAGGGGTCGGACCCCCGATGTGATCCCAGTTCTTTCCAATCGGGGAACGGACTCGGAACGATCGCAGATCCGGGTCCGTCGCCGTCGAGACGTTCCTAGCTTGCTGCCATGAGTTGGATTCGCAGCAACCTCAAGATCGTCCTGCCGGTGACGGCCCTGGTTCTCGGCGGACTGGCGTTCCTGGCGTTCGGTGTGTTCGGTGTACACACCCTCTTCATCGACGACGAGGTCGACGAAGCGGGTCCGGTCTTCGATTCGGGCGTCGTGGCGGGCGACGTCCTCGCGGACGAACCGGTGACGACCGACGCACCGGCGTCAACCGCTGCGGCTGCGGCGACCGAAGCGCCCTCGTCGACAGGGGCGCCCGGCGCGAACGAGGAGGCGCTGGTGGCCCCGCCCGTCGAGACGGCTCCCCCGGTGACCGAGGCGCCGGCTCCGCAGATCGTCACCGTCGCCCAGGGTTCGTTCATCCCGCGCGGCCGCTACTCCGGTGAGGGCACTGCACTCGTGCTCAACGACGGCAGTGAGCAGCGGTTCCTGCGTTTCGAGAACTTCTCGACCGACAACGGCCCCGACCTGAACGTGTACCTCACCACGTCGGACGCGAACGCCGACGGCGGCACGTTCGACGACGAGTTCGTCGACCTCGGCACCCTCAAGGGCAACATCGGCGACCAGAACTACGAGATCCCACCGGACGTCGACCTCTCGGTCTACGACACCGTTGTCGTGTGGTGCGTCCGGTTCTCGACCCCCTTCACCGCCGCCGACCTGGTCGCCGTCCAGAGCTGACGGCGTCGACCTGCCGGTCAGACCAGCCCGAGCGCGAGCATCGCCCGGGCGACCCGTTCGAAGCCGGCGATGTTCGCTCCGACCACGTAGTTGCCCGGTGCCCCGTACTCGTCGGCAACGCTGAGGCATGTCGTGTGGATCGTCGCCATGATGTCGGCGAGGCGACCCTCGGTGTACTCGAAGCTCCAGGCGTCGCGGCTCGCGTTCTGCTGCATCTCCAGCGCCGACGTCGCCACGCCACCAGCGTTCGCCGCCTTCCCGGGACCGAAGGCGACACCGGCATCGTTGAAGGCGTCGACCGCGTCCGCCGTGCACGGCATGTTCGCGCCCTCGACGACGGCGATGCATCCGTTCGAGATCAGGGCGCGGGCGCCGCGTTCGCCGAGTTCGTTCTGGGTCGCGCACGGCAGCGCCAGGTCGCACGGCACGCTCCAGATCGAATCGGTCGAGAAGGCCGCACCGCGTCGAGCGGCGTAGTCGGTGAGGCGGCCGCGTTCGACCAGCTTCACCTCCTTCAGCAGTTCGAGGTCGATTCCGTCCGGCTCGTGCACGTAGCCGCCGGAGTCGGAGCAGGCCACGACGACGGCGCCCAACTGCTGCAGCTTCTCGATCGCGTAGATCGCGACGTTGCCGGAGCCCGACACCACACACCGCTTCTCCTCGAGTGATTCGCCGCGTGCTTGGAGCATCTGCCGGGCGAAGAACACCGCGCCGTAGCCGGTTGCCTCGGTCCGCACCAGCGAGCCGCCCCAGGCAACGCCCTTGCCGGTGATCACGCCGGACTCGTACCTGTTGGTGATGCGCTTGTACTGGCCGAACATGTAGCCGATCTCCCGCTGGCCCACCCCGATGTCGCCGGCGGGGACGTCGGTCAGTTCGCCGATGTGGCGATAGAGCTCGGTCATGAAGCTCTGGCAGAACCGCATGACCTCGCCGTTGGAGCGCCCCTTGGGGTCGAAGTCGGCGCCGCCCTTGCCGCCGCCGATCGGCTGTCCGGACAACGCGTTCTTGAACACCTGCTCGAAGCCGAGGAACTTCATCACCCCGAGGTCGACCGACGGAGCGAACCGCAGCCCACCCTTGTACGGGCCGAGGGCGCTGTTGAACTCGACGCGGAACCCGCGGTTCACCTGGACCTCACCGTCGTCGGCCTGCCACGGGACCCGGAAGATCACCTGGCGTTCGGGCTCACAGATCCGCTGGATGATCTTGTGCTCGGCGAACTCCGGATGCTTGGCGATCGCCGGACCGATCGACTCGAGCACCTCCGCCGCCGCCTGATGGAACTCGGGCTGAGCCGGGTTGGTCCGCACGATGTCGTCGTAGATGGCAGCGAGCTCGTCGTTCGGCATGCGGTCAGTGTGACAAGCGGTGACGGCGCGGCGCCGCATGGAGGCGCAATTCGCGACGACGATCCCGGGCGTCCGCGTCGCGTCGGCGTCGTCCGAGGGCGTCAGCGGTCGATCGTGCCGAAACTCATCGCTCCGGTCGAGGGCCGTATCGCCTCGATCGGATCGCGGACGTCATCGATGTACCCGAGGGCGTATGCGCCGATCCGGTAGCCCATCAGCCGGAGCAGTTCGTCGGGCAGGGTCTCGGCGATCTCGCGCGGCACCGACAGGTACTGGTTCTCCTCCTGGCGCAGCCACCCGACGTCGTAGGTGATGTTGAGCCCAACCCGTGTCTCGTCGGACGTGTTCGCGCCGCCGCCGTGGTACACCTTGCCCGTGTAGAGCAGGCACGAGCCCTTCGACATCGCGGCGGGAACGGTCTCGTCGATCGTGTGCTCGAAGCTGTTCGGGAGGTCCTGACTGCCGGGCATCAACCGGGTGGCGCCGTTCGCCTCGGTGAAGTCGGTCATCGCCCAGATCGTGTTGCACTGCACGTGGTAGTCGCTCGGGAACTCGAAGAAGTCGAACGCCCACTGGTCGCGGTGGATCGACTGGGCGGGCGAATCCGGCCCGATCGAGATCACCTGCGTGAGGTGGAGTTGGTGGCTCTGCGCCCGGTCGAGCAGCTTGGCCGTCACCTCGAGGATCGTCGGATGTCGGATCAGGTCGTGGCTCGACGGCGAGCGTGCGATCAACGCCCCGGTTCTCCGTGTGGCGCGACCGGAGAAGTCGTCGCTGCCGGGCGGCGTGGCCTCGATCCACGGCGCCATCTCCGCCATGATCCGGTCGATCAGGCCTGCGTCGGCGAGGTCGTCGATGATCAGGGCCCCGTCGCGTCGAAGCACCTCGTGGATCTCGTCGACTGCGGCGGCGGCGGGGAGATGGACGACGCTCATGTCCCGACGCTAGCCAGGACCGATCCGGCGACGGCGCACGGGAACGGGTCGCGAGCTGCGAGACTCGACGATCGTGACGGCGATCATCGAGACACAGGGCCTCGTGATGCAGTTCCCGGCGACTCGGGCCCTCGACGTGCTCGACGTGTCGATCCCGAGCGGTGTCACCGGCCTGGTGGGGGCGAACGGTGCCGGCAAGACGACGCTGATCTCGCTGGTCCTCGGCCTGTTGAAGCCCACGGCGGGATCGATCTCGGTGCTCGGGCTCGACCCCGACTCGGACGGCCCTGAGCTTCGAGCGTTGATCGGCTACGGCCCCGAGCGCAACGTGTTCCCCGACGACATGCGGGCCTACGACTTCGTTCGGCATCTCGCCGAGGTGAAGGGGCTCCCGCGAGACGAAGCGCGCAGCCGGGCCAGTGATTCGCTGTACCTGGTCGGCCTCGGCGAGGAGCGGTTCCGGGCGCTCGGCACGATGTCGACCGGCCAACGTCAGCGTGTGAAGTTGGCCCAGGCGATCGCCGCCGACCCGCGGCTGATCGTGCTCGACGAACCGACCGACGGCCTCGATCCCGTGCAGCGCGACGAGATGCTGAACATCATCGTGCAGGTCAACCGCGACTTCGGGATCGACGTGATGCTCTCCTCGCACGTCCTCGAGGAGGTCGAGCGGGTGTGTGACCACGTCGTGGCCCTCGCCGAGGGACGCCTCGTGGCGCAGGGGTCGATGACCGAGCTCGCCGGAGCGTCGGGGGGCATCGAGCTGGAGCTGGTGGAGGTCGCCGACCGGCCGACGTCGATCGACGAGGTCGTCACCCTGCTGGTCGCAGGGGGAGCAGGCGTCCGGCGCTCCGGGCCGGTGCTGTCGGTGGTCGGCCTCACCGACGACGAACTCTTCGATCTCGCGGCTCGATCGGTGGCCCAGACCGGCGCCCGCATACGACGGCTCGGCCAACACCGCCGCACCCTCGACGACATCTTCGCCGGCCCCGCCGCTGGAGGCCCGGATGCACGAGGTGCCGCATGAACGGCCGCGGTGACGCACAGATCGTCGAGCGGGGCTTCCAGCGCTACGAGGGCCGCCGGTCCGGCGTCGCCGGCGCGATCCGCTCCGTCAGCTGGGAGAGCATCCGGTCGACACTTGGCCTCGGTCGACCCGCTCGCACCAAGATCTTCCCGGTGATCGCCGTCGTGATCGCCTACCTGCCGGCGGTCGTGTTCGTGGGGATCGCCGTGTTGATTCCCGGCGACATCCTCGAACCGGAGGAGGTCGCCGACTACCCCGGCTACTACGGCTTCATCATCCTGGCGATCGTGCTGTTCTCGGCGCTGGTCGCGCCCGAGGTGCTCGTGTCGGATCGTCGCAACGGGATGCTGGCGATGTACCTGTCGACCCCGCTCGATCGGGGCACCTATCTGACCGCCAAGGCGATCGCCGTGATCAGCACGCTCGGCCTCGTCACGCTGGGGCCGCCGGTCCTGCTCCTGATCGGCTACACGGTCGAGGGCGCCGGCCCCGACGGCATCGACGGCTGGCTGCTCACGCTCTTCCGGATCGTGTTGTCCGGCGTCGCGATCTCCGCCGCGTTGGCGGCCGTGTCGATGGCGGCATCGAGCCTCACCGACCGTCGGGCCTTCGCGGCGATCGGCATCGTGCTGCTCGTGCTCGCCTCGCCGATCCTCGCCGCCGCGCTCGTCGACGGCGCCGAGCTGTCGCCGTCATGGCGGCTGATCGACATCTCGTCCGTGCCGTTCGAGCTCGTCTTCCGGATCTTCGATCAACCGGGCAACTTCCCGGAACTGTCGACGTGGAGCGTGTTGCTCAGCAATGCCGTGTGGACGCTCGGCGGGATCGCAGTCGTCTGGTGGCGGTACTCCAAGTTGGTGATCGCCCGATGAGTGAGCTGCCACCACCGTCGGCCGCCCTTCCGCCGCCGGTCCCCGTCGCAGAGGCGACCGCGCTGCCGTTGACCAGCGGCGCCCGGCCTGCTCCGGTGCGGGGCATGATCGCCGTCAATGAGGTGTCCAAGTTCTTCGGGTCGGTGGTCGCGGTCAGCGACGTCACGTTCGCGATCGACGACGGGGTCACCGCGCTGCTCGGACCGAACGGGGCGGGCAAGTCGACGCTGTTCCGCATGCTGTGCGGGCTCACGCCGCCCTCGCGCGGTGCGGTCGACGTGCTGGGCTTCGACCCGCGCCACGATCGCGACGTGCGTGGCCGCGTGTCGTTGGTGCCGCAACAGGACGCGCTGTTCGATCACCTGAGCGCCGCGTCGTTCCTCGAGTTCGCCGCCCGAACCCACGACGTGCCGAACCCGGAACGGGCGGCGCACGAAGCGCTCACGGCCGTCGACCTCGCCGACGTCGGCCCCAAACCGGTCGGTCAGTTCTCGAAGGGCATGCGCCAGCGGGTCAAGGTGGCAGCGGCCCTGGTCAACGACCCGGAGGTGCTGATCCTCGACGAGCCGCTCACCGGGCTCGACCCGGTGCAGCGCCGGCACATGATCGAGTTGTTCCACCGCCTCGGCGACGAGGGACGGTGCGTGCTCGTGTCGAGTCACGTGCTCGACGAGGTCGCGAAGCTCGGATCACGGGTACTGGTCATCGCACAGGGCCGGCTGGTTGCGAGCGGCGACTACCGGGACCTGCGCGAGCTGATGGACGACCGTGCCCACCGGATCCGCGTCGGCGCGTCCGACCCACGGCGTCTCGCCACCGCACTGGTCGAGCGAGGCCTGGTGAGCGGGCTCTCGATCGACGACCGCAACGTGATGGTCGACACCCTCGACGTCGACGCGTTCGGTCGGCAGGTCGCTGCCATCAGCGTCGAGCTCGGCGTTCGGCTCACCGAGGTGAGCCCGCTCGACGACGACCTCGAATCGGTGTTCCGCTACCTGGTGGAGGGACGATGACCGAGCCGAGCACGCTCTCGCAGGACCGGCCGGCCCGTCATGTGCCCCCGGGTACGGCGATCGCTCTCTCGTACCGAGTGGTGTTGCGGCAGTTGACGAGCCGAGGCCGCATCATCGGCCTCACCCTGCTCGCGCTCGTGGCTCCGTTGTCGGGGTGGGCGCTCGGAACGTCGGATGCCTCGCTCGACGATTCCGTGAGACTGGTTGCCAGCGTCGGCCTCGGTCTGGTGCTGCCGATCGTGTCGCTCGTGTTCGCCGGGGCCGCGATCGGCGATCTCCGCGAGGACAAGACGCTCGTCTACCTGTGGCTGCGACCGATGGACCGGTGGCCGATCGTGGTCGGCGCGGCACTCGCCGCGACCACGCTGGCAGCACCGATCACCCTGGTGTCGATCGTCGCCGCTGCGTTGCTGACGGGCGCCGGCAGCGGGATCGTCGGCGGAACCCTGCTCGCGACGGTGGTCGGCCTGGTGGTCTACGTCAGCGTCTTCACGCTGTTCGGCGTGTGGCTGAAGCGGTTCATCGTGTGGGGGCTCGCCTACATCCTGATCTGGGAGGGGTTCATCGCCCAGGCCGGGCCGGGTGTCGCCCGCGTGGCGATGCGCGCCTACACCCGCTCGATCCTGGTCGAGCGCACCGGTGCCGATCTCGACCTGGCCGACTACTCGCTCGCGATGGGTGTCGTCGTGCCGATCGTGGTCGCCGGCGCGGCGCTCGCACTCGCGTCCTGGCGCCTCTCGCACCAGGACATCGACTGACTTCGTCGATGGGCCGCGACAGCAGGCCACGACTCGCTCCGTCCATCTAGCCTGACGCCGTGACGAGACCCCTTCGTATCGGTCACCAACTCTCGGGGCGGGTGGACGAGTCGCCGATCGATGTCGCCCGACGGGCCGAGGAGCTCGGTTTCGACATCGTGCTGGCGGCCGACCACGTCGGCATGGAGACGGCGCCGATGCCCGTGTTGGCGGCGATCGCCGCCGCCACGAGCACGATTCGTCTGGGCACGCTCGTGCTCAACAACGACATGCGCAACCCGGTACAACTGGCCTGGGAGGTCGCCACCATCGATGCGATCTCGAACGGTCGTTTCGAACTCGGTCTCGGCGCCGGGCACACCCCGCAGGAGTACGCGGCCACCGGAATCGAGCGGTCGAGCGCCGCGATCCGCAAGCAGCGACTGAGCGAGAGCGTCGAGCTGCTCCGAGCGTTGCTGGACGGGGACACCGTCGATCGCGTCGGCGAGCACTACCGGATCGCCCGGGCACAGGTCTGTCGTTCCACCCAGATTCACCTCCCGATCCTCGTCGGCGGCAACGGGCCATCGCTGCTCGGCCATGCCGGCGCGCACGCCGACATCATTGGGCTGCAGGGCCTCGGACGGACGCACGCCGACGGGCACCGTCACGACGTCGACTGGCGCAGCAGTCGCCTCGACGACCAACTCCGCCAGGTTCGAGACGGCGCCGGCGACCGGTACGACGATCTCGAGTTCAACGCGTTGGTCCAGGTCGTCCAGCTCACCGACGACCGTGACGCGGCGCTGGCGACGATCTGCGAGCGGGTCGACGGGCTCACGTTGGACGATGCCCGCGAGACGCCGTACCTGCTGGTCGGCACGGTCGATCAGGTCGTGAACCACATGGTGACCTGCAACGAGCGGTGGGGGATCAACTACTTCGCCGTACGGGAACTCGACGAGTTCGAGCCGGTGTTGCGCGCGTTGCGCTGACGCGCTGTCACACCGACCGCCGGCGCGCGCCGGATGGTCGATCAGTGTTCGGCGACGCAGAACTCGTTGCCCTCGGGATCGGCGAGCGTCGTCCAGGTGAAGCCGAACTCCTCCTTCGCATGCACGACGGTTGCGCCGAGAGCAACCAGCCGCTCGACCTCGGCGGCACGATCGGTGGTGTCGAGGTCGAGATGGACGCGGTTCTTCGCTGTCTTGCCTTCGGGCACCTGGATGAACATCATCATCGGTGATCCGGAGATGCGAGCGAAGAACGCGCTCGCGGCGTAGTCGCCGTCGTTGTCGACCGGGCGGTCGAGAGCGGCTGACCAGAACTCAGCGAGCGACTGGGCGTTCGCGCAGTCGAAGGTGATGGCGGCGATGTCGAGGCTCATGCCCACAGCGTTGCAGGTTCCACTGATCGCGCATGGCGGCGGCGACCCATCCGGCGGTGACGCCGCGTCTCCGGTGCGTGTCACCGGTGGTCGTTCAGGCCGCGGCGCGGGTCTTGCGGAGGATCGGATCGGCGAGACCGAGGGCCTTGTCAGCGACGGTCATCACCCGGCCTGCTGCCCCCGGCGTGGTGTTGTCGACCAGGTTCCCCATCACGGCGAGCGTGATGTTGGCGATCGCATCGGTGCTGACGGAGAGACGAAGGCCGGGCTTGAGGATCCACGGGTGGCCGATCAGGAACGAGAAGCGGCGGCCCGTGCGCAAGAAGGCATCGAAGCGTTCGCCGACCAGGCGGTCGTAGCGTTCAGGGGCGGTTGCCGGATCCTCGAGGAAGAGATCGGCGGCGAGCATCCCGGATTCGAGGCCGTAGTCGATGCCCTCACCGTTCATCGGGTTGACGAAGCCGGCGGCGTCGCCGATCGCGACCCACCCCGGTCCGTGTCGCCGCTTGGCCGACATCGGCAGCCGCCACGCCCGTGGCCGTTCGAGGTTCGGGCCGAGATCCCAATCGTCCTGGACCAGGTGGCGGTAGGTCTCGAGCAGCGTGTTGAGGTTGAGCTTCTTGAAGCCCTTCATCGTCGACAGTGCGCCGACGCCGATGTTGACGGTGCCGTCGCCCGCAGGGAACATCCAGCCGTAGCCGGGGATCGCCGTGCCGCGTTCGTCCTTCAACGAGAGGCACGCCTCGAGGTGGACATCGGTGTGTCGCGGTGTGGCGGCATAGGTGCGGATCGCGAGTCCGAACGGTTCGTCGGCGACACGTTCGGCTCCGAGCATCCGGGCGACAGCTCCCTGCGCGCCGGCTGCGACCACGGTGAGGCCGGCGTCGACGATTCGGCCATCGGCGAGTACCCCCGTGACGCGGCCGTTGTCGACGACCGGGGCCGCCTCGGTCTCGTAGACGAGCTCGGCACCGGCCTCCTCGGCGGCGTCCATCAGCGCCGTGTCGAGACGTCGGCGTGGCCACACCGCACCGTGGTTCGGGAACCGATCGGTGGTGGGCCAGTCGAGCTCGCGTACCTGCTTGCCGGCGATCATGCGCAGGCCCTGGATGTAGTGGGCGTCGTCGAGCGGGATCTTCAGCTCGTCGAGCGCGCCGACCGCACGCGGGGTGAGCCCGTCGCCGCACACCTTGTCGCGACCGTGCGCTCCCTTCTCGAACACCACGACGCGGGCGCCGGCTCTGGCCGCTCGGATCGCCGTCGCTGCCCCCGCGGGACCGGCGCCGATCACGGCGATGTCGACTCGTTCGGTGCTCACCTCCCCAACGCTGCCGGAAGATGCGGAGAAAAGCACGGTCGAGCCCTGTGACCCCCGCCCCATCCACCCCGTTTGCGTCGAGGTTTGGGTGCACCGTCCCACCCGAATCCGCGCGCAAACGGGGGTGGATGGGGGACGAGGGGGTGTCGGAGTTCGGGGGCTCCGGACGATGATGTGAGTGATGGGGACGCCGCAACCGACGATCGATCACGGCGCGACGCTGCTGGAGATCTACGACCGCGCCGTCGGCGAGGTGTTCGCGTATCTCCGGGCGCGGTGCGGTGGGCGTGCGGTCGCGGAGGATCTCACGGCCGACACCTTCCTCGCTGCCGTCGGCCAGATCCGCCGGGGAGGTGTCGAGGAGGTCACGATCGCCTGGTTGATCGGCATCGCCCGCCACAAGCTCGTCGACGAGTGGCGGCGCGACGCCCGACGCCCCCGACCGGAACGGCTCGACGACGACAGCGCCGCCGAGCATCTTGCCGGGCCCGGCGACGACGTGTGGGATGCGATCATCGACCAGCACCTCGTCGGCGACGTGATGGCCGAACTCGGGCCCCACCACCGATCGGCGTTGGCCCTGCGCTACTTCGACGGCCTGCCCGTTCCCGAGGTCGCTGCCCATCTCGGCCGTACCGTCGAGGCGACCGAGACCCTCCTGGTTCGAGCGCGCCGTCGGTTCCGCACCGTGTACGACCGACAGCAAGGAGGTGTGTCATGACCGAGCCACACGACCCCTTCGACGAGCTCGCGGCGGTCACCGACGAGGTCGTCGACCCGGTCTTCGCCGCTCGCTTGCGCGCCCGGGTGCAACGAGCCCTCGGGATGGCACCCGACCGGACCACGATCGGTCTCCCGTCGCGTGCTGCGACCACGACCGACACGACGAAGAGAGCGATCACCGCCGATTCCCGAAACGAGAGGAACACCTCCATGGCCCAGGTCATCACCCCGTACATCTGCGTGCACGACGCTGCCGCAGCGCTCGACTGGTACCGCGAGTACTTCGGTGCCGGCGTCAGCAACGTGATCCCGTGGGAGGGTCGCGTCGGCCACGCCGAACTCGACGTCGCCGGCGCCGTGTTCTACCTCAGCGATGAAGCCCCGCAGCTCGGCGTGGTGGCGCCGACCCTCGACGGCTCACGGACGTCGGTGAGCATCGTCATCCAGGTCGCCGCCGTCGAGCAGTTCGTCGAGCGCGCCGAGCGCGGTGGCGCCGTGGTCCAGCGTCCGATCGAGGAAGCACACGGCTCGCGCAGCGCCTGGATCGTCGACCCGTTCGGCCACCGCTGGAATGTGGGCACGCCGGTCTACGACGCCGAGGAGAGCGCGGCCCGGCGCGCGCCGTCGGAGCCGTACTACATGACGCTGACGAGCGCCGACGTCGAGCGAGGCGCCGCCTTCTACGGCGCCGTGCTCGGCTGGGAGACGGTGCCACAGGACAACGGCGGTCGACATGTGGTCAACACCGAGATGCCGATCGGCCTGCGCGCCACCGAGAACCCCTTCGGCAACACCGAACCGGGCCAGATCGAGATGTGGTTCACGGTGCGCGACTTCGACGACGCCGTCGAGCGGGTCCGTGTCGCCGGTGGCACCGTCGTCGAACTCAATGCCTGGGACTCCGGTCGAGAGGCGATCTGCGAGGACGACCAGGGCGTCACGTTCAAGCTCAGCGAACCCGCCCCCGGCTACGAACGCTGAGCACGCCGGAGGATCTTCCGGTGCCGCCCGCGATCGGGCAGGTCGGTACGGTCGACTCGCCCTGGCCGATCGGGTTCGGACGGGGGACCACCGAGAAGAAAGGCCTGCGACATGGAGATCCAGGGACTGAAGGCGATCATCATCGGCGGAGCATCGGGCTTCGCTCGAGCGACTGCGGAACGGATTGCCGCAGGCGGGGGATCGGTGGCGATCCTCGACCGGGAGGAGTCGGCTGGCGCCGAGGTCGCAGCAGCGCTCGGGGGAACCTGGCACCCGACGAACGTGCTCGATTTCGACGGGATCGCCGTCGTGATCGACGAGGCCGTCGAGGCCCTCGGCGGACTGCACGTTGCGGTCAACACCGCCGGTGGCGGCAAGGCGGGGCGCACGCTCGGGCGCAGTGGGCCGTTCGATCTCGACGACTTCCGCGCCGTGATCGATCTCAACCTGATCGGCACGTTCAACACCAACCGCTTGTGCGCCGCCCGCATGGCGAACAACGAGCCGAACGACGACGGCGAGCGCGGTGTGCTGATCAACACCTCGTCGATCGCGGCATTCGAGGGTCAGATCGGTCAGGTCGCGTACACCGCCGCGAAGGCGGGCATCGCCGGGATGACGCTGACGATGGCGCGCGACCTCGGCTCGCTCGGCATCCGCGTGGTGACGATTGCGCCGAGCCTGTTCGCCACCGGGCTCACCGCAGGCGTCACCGAGGAACGTGCAGCCAACCTCACCAAGGACGCTGCGTTCCCGAAGCGTCTCGGTCGCCCCGACGAGTACGGCCGCCTCGCGATCGCGATCATCGAGAACCCGATGCTCAACGGCGACACGATCCGCCTCGACGCCGGCACCCGCTTCGCCCCCAAATAGAACGTTTGCGTGCAGTCTCGGGTGGACCGTCCCACCCGAAACGCAGCGCAAACGGGGTTGGTCGGGCCTGGAGGTTCGGTCAGTACTCGAGTTGCTTCGCGAGGGACTCGACGGCGTCGATGAACTCGGTCACCATGTCCATCACGACCTGGCCGGCCGGCTTCGGCTGGTTCATCGTGCCGACGATCTGGCCGACGAAGTAGTTGGCGAGTTTCTCGGCGCCGGAGCCGTGGGTGTACGCGGCCCGGTTGATCCGCGCCTGTGCCTCGTTGGTGAGGATCGGCTGCAGCGGCATCCCCAGCGGATCGGGGGTGTCGGGCCGATCCCACTCTTCCGTCCATGCCGACTTCAGCATGCGGGCGTGCTTGCCCGTGAGCGATCGAGACCGGATCGTGTCGGCCGAGGTCGCCGCGAGGAACTTCTGCTTCACCACGGGATGGGTCTCGGCCTCGTCGGTGGTCAGCCAGACCGAACCGCACCACACGCCCTGGGCGCCGAGCGCCATCGCCGCCGCCATCTGGCGTCCCCGCCCGATGCCACCGGCACCGAGCACCGGGATGTCGACGGCATCGACGATCTCGGGGATCAGCACCATCGAGCCGATCTCACCGGTGTGGCCACCTGCCTCCGACCCCTGGGCGATGATGATGTCGACCCCCGCGGCCTGATGTCGCTCGGCGTGTTGGGGACGCCCGGCGAGGGCACCGATCAGACGCCCCTCCTCCTTGACGCGGTCGATCAGGAACTGTGGCGGCGGGCCGAGCGCGTTGGCGACGAAGGCGGTCTTGTGGGCGAGCGAGATCTCGAGCTGGGGCCCGGCCGCAGCGGCGCTGAACGGGGCGACACCGCTGTGGCCTCCGGTCGAACGGCCGCTCGACCGCTCCTCGTCGGGCGGGAACTCCGGCACGTCGTAGCGACGCAGGATGTCGTCGATGAACTCGCGGTGGGTGTCGGGGATCAGCGCACGGATGTCGTCGAGCGAGTAGCCGCCGCCCTCGTCGCCGGCGTACTTGGCGGGCACGATCAGGTCGACACCGTAGGGCCGGTCGCCGATCTCGTCCTCGATCCACTTCAGATCGATCTCGAGCTGCTCGGGCGAGTGGGCGACGGCGCCCAGCACGCCGAGTCCGCCCGCCTTCGACACGGCTGCGACGACATCGCGACAGTGACTGAAGGCGAAGATCGGGAACTCGATGTCGAGCATCTCGGTGGCGGCGGTCTTCATCGGGGTCTCCTGACGGCGGGGCGAACGCGTTCATTCTGACCGCCCGGCACCACCACCGACGAAGCCGCACCGAAGCCCCACCGAAGCCCCAACGGAGCCTGATCGGAGCTGCAACGGGTGTCGGGACGCGCCGAACGGCGAACGGCGTACGATTGGGGGCGGCGCGACACCCCGTCGGCCGCATTCCCATCAGGAGCCGATACCTCATGTCCGTGACCGACTCGACCACCACGTCAGAGCTCGTCGCCAGGGCGAAAGAGATCACCGAGCGAGAGCTGGCGATCTACGCAGAACGAACCAAGGGATCCCAGGTCGCCACCGAGCGCGCCCGCAAGGTCCTCCCGGCGGGAGTCCCGTCGAGCTTCCAGGCCTACGACCCCCATCCGATCGTCGTCAAGCATGCATCTGGCTCGCGGATGGTCGACGTCGACGACAACGAATACGTCGACTACGACATGGGATTCGGCGCGCTGTTCGCCGGCCACATGCACCCGGCGGTCCGCAAGGCGGTCGAGGCGCAGCTCTCCGACGGCACGCTCTACGTCACGCCGTGCGAGCTCGACGCCGAGGTCGCCGAACTGCTCGGCCAGCGCTACGGCTTCCCGATGTGGCGGCCGACCAACTCGGGCACCGAGGCCACGATGGACGCGATCCGCCTGGCCCGTGGCGTCACCAAGCGCGAGAAGCTCGTCAAGGTCGAAGGCGGCTACCACGGCCACCACGACGAGGTGATGATCTCGAACAAGCCGACGATCGCCGAGGCCGGGCCGGCCGACGCCCCGTACTCGATCCCCCAGTCGGGTGGCATCACGCAGGGCACGATCGACGACGTCATCGTGATCCCCTACAACGACGCCCCCGCCCTGGAGCGGGCGCTCGAGAGCCGCGAGGTCGCCTGCTTCATCGTCGAGCCGGTGATGGAGAACATCGGCATCTGCCTGCCCGAACCGGGCTACCTCGAGGCGGTCCGCGAGATCTGCACCAAGTACGGCACCCTCCTGATCTTCGACGAGGTCAAGACCGGCATCACCGCCGGCCTCGGTGGGGCGACCAAGAAGCTCGGGGTCACCCCTGACCTGATCACGCTCGCCAAGTCGATCGGCGGCGGTTTCCCCGTCGGCGCGTTCGGCGGCAAGGCCGAGTACATGGAGCTGATCACCACCGGTGAGGTGTTGCACCTCGGCACCTACAACGGCAACCCGCTCGTGATGGCCGCTGCAAAGGCGACGCTCACCGAGGCGTGCACGCCCGAGGCGATCGACCACGCGATCGCACTCAACCACCGCCTGGTCGAGGCGTGCCAGAAGATCATCGACGATGCCGGGTTGCCGGCACACACCGTCGAGTTCGGCGCCAAGGGATGCATCACGTGGTCGGTCGACCCGGTGCGCAACTACCGCGACTACAAGGCCACCGACTTCGACCTGGCCTTCGCCCAGTGGATGCACGGCATCAACCGCGGCATCCTGCTGCCACCGGGCCTCGACGAGCAGTGGCTCATCTCGGTGATGCACACCGAGGCCGATGCGATGCGATACGCCGACGTGTTCGCCGAATTCGTCGCCGAACTCACCGCCTGACGCGCGCTGGGACGATACGCGCCCCGATCGATCTCTCTGAGGATGACAACTGGGACATCACGGGTCTGACCCGTGTTGTCCGTGGTGTCATCCTGTGGCGTGGCACTGTTCTGCACCGACACGTTCCTCGACGCGAACGCCGCTCGAATCGCCGTGGCCGCTCCCGATCTCGAGATCGTGGCGATGCGACGCGGCGAGGAGGTGCCGGCAGAGGACATCGAGCGCATCACGGTCGCGTTCTTCTCGAACGACGTCTGGCCCGAACGGGCGGCACCGTTCATGAGGGTCGCACTCGATGCGCCGAACCTGCAGTGGCTGCACTCGATGTCGGCCGGGGTCGACAGCCCGGTCTTCTCGATGTTCCTCGACCGTGGCGTCCGTCTCACCACGTCGTCGGGAGCGAGCGCATCTCCGATCGCCGGCACGGTGATGCTGTATCTGCTGGCGCTCAGTCGTGGGCTGCCGGCGTGGTTGCGGGCGCAGGCGAACCACGAATGGTCGCCGACACCGTTCCGCGAGCTCGACGGCCAGCGGGTGGTGGTCGTCGGCTACGGCCCGATCGGCCAGGAAGTCGTCCGGCTCGCCGAGGCGTTCCGCATGGACCCGGTCGTGGTGCGGCGCTCGGCCGATGGCGACGAGCCGTGTCCGGTCCGGCCGCTCGCCGAACTCACGGAGGTGGTCCGAGATGCCGATGCCGTGGTGGTCGCACTCCCCCTCACGCCCGACACCCGTGGACTGTTCGGTGCGGAGGTGATCGCCGCGATGCCGCCGCACGCAGTGTTCGTCAACGTCGGACGCGGTGAGCTCGTCGATCAGGTGGCACTCACCGATGCCCTGGCGTCGGGGCGGCTCGGCGGGGCAGGTCTCGACGTCTTCGATCCCGAACCGTTGCCGGCCGACGACCCGCTCTGGGATCTGCACAACGTGATCATCTCCCCGCACAATTCGGCGTCGAGCGACGGCACGGCGGCGCGTGTTGCTGAGATCTTCCTCGACAACCTCAGTCGATTCGTGCGAGACCAGCCACTGCGCAACGAGGTACCGGGCCGCTGAGCGCCGCCGGTTCGTGCCCGCCGTGTGTGATCACGCCGGCGCTCCGATCACGTGAGCGTCGATGCCGAGCGCTCGTGCCGCCTCGACGTTGCGGCGCGAGTCGTCGAAGTAGGCCAGCGACGGTTGATCCACCAGATCAGCGAACGCGAGTGCGGATGGCTTCGCGGCGCCCAGCGCGTCGGACACCAGTATCCGCTCGAAGCGGTCGGCCACACCGAAGCGTTCGAGACGCGGCAACAGCCAGCCGCTTCGATGGTTGGACAGCAGCCAGAGGGGCCCGTCGTGGGTGACCGCCCAGTCGAACCACGGGCCAGGCCGGTAGCGCTGCTCGAGGTCGGCGCGCAGGCACGGCGCGTCGAGATCGGGGGCGATACCCGCCCACATCTCGGCCTCGGTGATCCGACCCTCCCAGAACGGGATCCGCCACGTCGACCGCCACTGTCGCTTGAACCGGTTGGCGCCGACGCCGGTGCGGTCGCCGAGTTCGGCGAGGAAGTACGGCAAGGGGTTGTTCAAGACGACGCCATGCACGTCGAGCACGATCAGCTCATGACCCTCGATCACCGACGACGGCGGGGCCTCCGGAATCATGCGGACCCGGCCGACTCGTCGAGGTGCTGCACGATCGCGTCGACGATCTCCTGCGTCGGATCGCCCGCCTCACCGGCGTCCATCGCCGTGATGCCGGCCCGGTCGGCCTGTTCCATCAGTTGGTCCTGAATCAGTCGGATGTGCTCTTGCCCGTGCCGGTGAACCGCCGAGCACGATGCCGCGCGAGAACGGCAGACGGTCCCTGCGGTCCTGGACGATGATCGTCTCGTCGACGTCGGGGTCGGATTCCTGCGAAGGGCGCGACACCGACGCGATCGGCGGTCGTCTGCGGGCGACGGGTCACGCGACCGACCGATCAGGCGGCGATCGGCGCGGCGTGAGTGCGCAGCTTGGCGATCGCCCGCTCGACTCGACGGCGAACGGCCTGTGGCGTCACGCCGAGTTCGTCGGCGATCACCGCAAAGGTGGCGGGCTCGTGACCCCGGAGCCCGAACCGGGCGGCGACCGCGAACCGGCTCGTCTCGTCGAGGTGGTCGAGGAGGGCGTCGATCTGTTCGCCTTGCACGTTGCGCTCGGCGGTCTCGTCGGGCCGATCGTTGTCGCAGGGGACCATGGCGCCGAGCGTTTCGGGGCCGTCGCCGAGTGGCCGATCCATCGACTCGAGTTGGCTGAGCATGTCGATCATGGCGAGTTCGTCGGGCAGCCGGGCGCCCGTCGCAGTCGCGGTGATGGCGGCTCGCAGCTCGCGGCTGCGGTGGCCGGGGATGCGGATCGTCGTGGCCGACGCCTCGAGGCCGCGCTGGATCGACTGGCGGATCCACCACGTTGCATAGGTGGAGAACTTGTAGCCGCGACGCCAGTCGAACTTCTCGACCGCCTTCTCCAGGCCGATCATGCCGTCCTGCACGATGTCGTCACGGTCGAGGTGGACAGGCACGCTGAACTTGTTGGCGATGCTCTGCACGAGCCGGACGTTCGCCTCGATGAAGTGGAGCCGTGACTCGGCGGCCTCGGCCACCAGTTCCTCGTCGCCGGGAGCCGGCGCACCGGCTGCGATGCGTTCCGCTGCCTGCCGTCCCGCTTCGATCGACTTGGCGAGCACTCGCTCGTCGTGAGCGGTCAGCAGCGCTCGGCGGTCGGGACGTCGGCGCTGCGCTCGGTTCATGGAGTCGGTGGAAGGCATGAACAGATCTTAAAATACCTTTTTGAAAAGGTCAATGTTGGAGTGCAGATAATTCGACCTCTATCCTGCGGGTCTGTTGATCTGGTTCCTGCTCTCGCTGTTCGTCGTCGCCAGCGCGACGACTGCCGTCTTCGGGGCACGCCTGGGACGAAACGCACTGTGGGTCGCAGCGATTCCGATGGCCGCCACGGCGCTGTGGTCGCTGACATTCGTCGGCTCCGACGACGTGGTCGAGTCAGGGTTCGCCTGGGTGCCCGGGCTCGACGTGTCGGTGCTGTTCCGGATCGATGCGCTGAGCGCGCTGCTCTCGCTCCTCGTCGCCGGCATCGGTGCGCTCGTGTGTGTGTACGCCGTCGGCTACTTCTCGGCCAGTGCAGCCGGCATGGGGCGGTTCGCCTCCACGCTCACCGCATTCTCCGGGGCGATGGTGGGCCTGGTCTGGGCCGACTCGGTGTGGACGCTGTTCATGTTCTGGGAGCTGACGTCGATCACGTCGTTCCTGCTCGTCGGGTTCAAGAACACCGATCCTGTCGCCCGCACCGCCGCTCGGCGAGCGCTCGTCATCACCGCCGCCGGCGGGCTGACGTTGCTCGCCGGTTTCGTCCTCTTCGTCGACGCTTCCGGCACCGCCGTCCTCAGCGAGATCACCCCGATCACCGGTTCCACCGCGACGGCCGCTGCGGTGCTGATCCTGATCGCCGCCGCCACGAAGTCCGCGCAGGTGCCGTTCCACGTGTGGTTGCCCGGCGCGATGGCCGCGCCCACACCGGTGAGCGCATACCTCCACTCCGCCACCATGGTGAAGGCGGGCGTGATCCTCGTCGCAGTGATCGCCCCCGCGTTCCAGGAGACCGAGGTCTGGAAGCCGCTCGGCCTCACGTTCGGCCTGGCCACGATGATCTGGGGCTCGATCGGCGCGCTGCGTCACGTCGATGCCAAGCTGATCCTCGCCTGGGGCACCGTGTCGCAGCTCGGGTTGTTGATCGCGCTGCTGGCGATCGGCACGCCGAAGGCAACGTTCGCCGCCATGTCGATCCTGGTCGCCCACGCGGTGTTCAAAGCGGCCCTCTTCATGGTGGTCGGAGAGGTCGACGTCCGTACCGGCACCCGCAACATCAACGAGCTGTCCGGCCTGCGTCGTTCGATGCCGGTCACGTTCGCGGTGGCGCTCGTGTGCGGTGTCTCGATGGCCGGCATCCCGCCGACGCTCGGCTTTCCCGCGAAGGAGGCGGCCATCGAAGCGGTGCAGGGTCTCGCCGGCGCCGAACTGTGGCTGGTCGGTGGCCTCGTGATCGGCGGCTCCGTCCTGACCGTCGCCTACACCACACGATTGCTGCTCGGCATGTTCGGTTCGTCCGAGCCGATGCCCGATCGGCCGGTGTCACCGGTCCGCCCGGCGATGACGACGCCGGAAGTCGTGCTCGGTCTGGCGACCGTCGGCGGGTTCGTCGCCCTGGGTTGGGTGACCGACGTCGTGCGGACGGCGACCGTGGTGGTGTCCCCGAAGGCCGAGGTCTACTCGCTCTACCGGTGGCCGGGCTTCACCGATGCCTTCATCACGTCGATGCTCGTCGTGGCAGGCGGGCTGGTCCTCGGCGCCCTCCTCGCCCGGCGCGTCGTCCTGTCGGGCCCCGCTGCCCGCGGCGCCTCGATCGCCGACGCATTGATCGACGGGCTCGGACGGGTCGCCCGTCGCATCGCCCGGCGTGTGCAGCACGGCTCGCTCCCGCTGTACCTCGCCACCACCGTCGTCGTCCTCGGTACCGCCGCGGTGCCGTTCGTCGGCGAGATCGACACCGACCAGCTCTACTGGTGGGACAATCGCGCCGAGGCGGTGCTCGTCCTGATGATCGTTTCGGCCGCGATCGCCGCCACCACGGTCGGCTCACGCCTGGGGGCCGCACTCGTCCTCGGAGCGGTCGGGTTCAGCGTCGCCGGTCTGTTCGTCGCCATCGGTGCGCCCGATCTCGTGTTGACCCAGCTCCTGGTCGAGACGGTCATCGTCGTCGGCTTCGTGCTGGGGCTCGGCCGGCTCGCCACACGGTTCCCGACCGCCACCCGTCTGTGGTTCGTCGGTCGCGTCGCTGTCTCGCTGTTGATCGGCGCCGCGGTGGCCGTCGCGCTCGCCGGTGCGGCATCGAGTCCGTCGGGTGAACCACCGATTCTCGATCTCGCCGAGTCGGCCGTGGACGAGGGTGGAGGCAACAACGTCGTCAACGTGATCCTCACCGACACCCGCGCCCTCGACACGCTCGGTGAGGTGATCGTGCTGATGACCGTTGCAGTCGGGATCCTCACGTTGACGAGGAAGCGCCGCACGAGAGCGAACGCCACTGACGCAGGAGGCGGCGACACCCGCGTCCCCGAGGCGGAGGCGGTCGGATGATCGCACGGACCTCCCCGATCGTTCGTCTCGCCGTGCGGGCGATCACGCCGATCGCTCTCCTGATCGCTGCCTTCGTGCTGTTCGCAGGGCACAACCAGCCCGGCGGTGGGTTCGCCGCGGGGCTGTTGCTCGGCGCGGTCATCGTGCTGCGCACCATCGCCGGACTCCAGCAGCCACGCCACGCGGTGCTGTTCCTCGCCGTCGGGGGGATCATCGTCGGGTTCGAAGCGATCGCCCCGATGTTGTGGGGTGAGCCACTGCTCGACCAGGTCGTGCTCAGCTGGGAGGTCCCGGTGCTCGGCAAGGTCAAGACCGGCTCGGCGCTCGTCTTCGACCTCGGCGTGGTCGCCGTGGTCGTCGGTCTGGTCGTGGCGCTGCTCGACGGTTTCGACGCCTCCTCGCTCGTCGATCGAGGCCGCCGCCCGGTCGATGTCGACCGCACCGATCACGACGCAGGGCGGCCGGCATGAGCGTCGCCATGATCATCGCCGTTGCCGGCCTCGCTGCAACCGGCACGTTCCTCGTGACCTCGCGCTCGCTGAGTCGGATCGTGCTCGGATTCGCGCTGCTCGGCCACGCTGCGGTGCTCGCCCTCCTGGCATCGGGCGGACGGGCCGGCGATCCTCCGATCGTCGACGGGGCGGTCCGGCCCGACACCGCCAATCCGCTGCCCCAGGCGCTGTCGCTCACCGCGATCGTGATCTCGTTCGGGCTCACGCTGTACGTGCTCGCCCTCGCCCGGCGCCAACAGATCCTGACCGGCGACGATCTCGTGGAGGACGACGTCGAGGACCGCCGCATCGCCGCCTACGCCGAACTGCGGGCGGCAGCGAGCGACGAGACACGGGCGATCGAGGAGCAACACGAAGACGGCTCCGGCGGTGACGCCGGAGACGACCGCAACGATCGCGGGCACGACCCCGACCCTTCGCCCGACGGGACGCTGCCATGACCGTGGTCGTCGGGCTCGTCGTCGTGCTGCCGTTGCTGGCTGCCGCCGTGGTGTTGGGGTTCCGCCACCGTTCGGCGGTTCGGGACGTACTCACCCTGTCGACGATGGCCGCCACCACCGGGCTGGCCGCAGCGCTCCTGGTGGCCGTCGATCGTGATGGCACGGTGGTGCTGCGCGTGGGTGGCTGGGCACCCGAGTTGGGCATCGTGCTCGTCGCCGACCTCTTCGCCGCGCTCATCCTGTTGGTGGCATTCGCGACGATCCTCGTCGTCGAGCTGTTCGCGATCGGTCAGCGCCGAACGCCGGCGGGCGCCGATCCGGCGGTCGTGTCACCGATCCTGCTCGTGCTGGCCGGCGGCGTCGGCCTGTCGATCCTCACCGGCGACCTGTTCACACTGTTCGTCGCCTTCGAGTTGATCCTCGTGGCCAGCTACGTGCTGCTCACCCATCAGGGTCGAGAAGCACAGATCCGGTCGGGCATGACGTACGTCGTCATCAACCTGTTCGCATCGACGTTGTTCCTGTTCGGCGTGGCGATCGTGTACGCCGCCACCGGCACGGTCAACATGGCGCTGCTCGCCGAGCGCATCCCGGAGCTGCCGGCCGCCACGCAGGTCGGTATCGGGCTCTGGTTCCTCGTGGTGTTCGGCACCAAGGCGGCGATCTTCCCGCTGTTCTCGTGGCTCCCCGACAGCTATCCGACGGCGCCGACCACGATCACAGCGGTGTTCGCCGGGCTGCTCACGAAGATCGGCGTCTACGTGCTCATCCGGTTCTTCACGTTGATGGAGCTCGACCAACTCGGACCGTTGTTGCTCGTGATCGCCGGCTTGACGATGGTGATCGGCGTCGCCGGAGCGCTGGCGCAGGACGACGTGAAGCGCATCTTGTCGTTCCACGTCGTCAGCCAGATCGGCTACATGATCATGGGGCTCGGCATCTTCACGGTCGCCGGTGTGGCCGGCGCCGTCCTGTTCCTCGTCCACCAGATCCCGGTCAAGACGGTGATGTTCCTCGCCGGTGGTCTGATCGAGGACGATCAGGGCACGTCCGCGCTCAACAAGGTCGGCGGCCTCGCCACGAGCAGGCCCGTGATCGCGGTGTTGTTCGCACTGCCGGCCCTCAGCCTGGCGGGCCTTCCTCCGTTCTCCGGGTTCGTCGCGAAGCTGGCGCTGGTGGACGCCGGGGTGGCGGCCGGTGACTACGTGATCGTGGTGGTGTCGCTGGTGGCGAGCATCCTGACGCTGCTGTCGATGACCAAGATCTGGGTCGGTGCGTTCTGGGGTGAGGTGACACCGGCGGCCGTGCCCGCATCGAGTCGGCGGTCGGTCGGGGTCATGCAGACCGCGGCGGGGATCGCTGTCCTCGGCACGATCGCCGTGGCCGTGCTCGCCGGCGTGTTGTGGCCGATGTGTGAGGAGATCGCGGCCGACCTGTTGGCACGGACCCCGTATGTGACGGCGGTGCTCGGATGAGTTTCACTGCAACCCTTCGCGAACTGGTGATGCCGCGTCGCCTCGTGACGCTTGCCCTGCTCGTGGCCGCGTGGTGTGCGCTGTGGGGCGGCATCTCGGTGGCCAACGTGCTCGCCGGGACGGTGGTGGCGGTCGCCGTGACCCTCGCGGCCGGCGTCCAGCCCGGCCATGGCCGGATCCGGGTGGTGCCGTTGGTCCACTTCGTGTGGTTGGTGACGCTCGACCTCGTGTCGTCGATGGTGTCGGTCGCCTGGGAGATCCTCACGCCCACCGACTACACCGACGAGGCGATCATCGCGGTCGACACGCAGGTGGAGAGCCGCTCACACCTGCTGATGCTGGTGGTTGCGATCACGGTCACGCCCGGCACCGCCGTGGTCGACACCGACACCGACAACGGGCGCTTCTACCTCCATCTGTTGCACGCCGACAAGGCCGACGCGATCGTCACCCACGTCCAGCGGCTCGCCGACCTCGCCTGCCGGTCGCTGCCCGTCGACACCGACGGCGGAGTGGAGGTGCCGACGTGATCGCCGACATCGCCGTTGCGATCTTCCTCCTCGCCGGCATCCTCGCCGGTGTCCGCCTGGTGCGCGGACCGAGCCTCGCCGACCGGGTGATCTCGCTCGATGCAGGGCTCGTTGCGCTGATGGGGGCGATCGGCACCCGCGTCGCGGAAACCGGCGACACGCTCTACATCGGCATCCTCGTGGTGATCGCGATCGTGGCCTTCACCGCCACGGTCGTGCTGAGCCGCTTCATCGTGACGACGGGGCGGCGATGAACGCGGTGTCCGCGGTGTTCGTCGTGCTCGGAGCGCTGGTCGCCCTGCTCGCCTCGATCGGGCTGTTGACGTTCCGGACGCCGTACGCCCGCTTCCACGCGGCCGGCAAGGCGAGCCCGATTGCCTTCCTGCTGGTGGCGATCGGCGCGGCGATCGAGGTCGGTGCGGCCGGTGCAGCGGAGCTGACGATCGTGGCCGTCGCACTGCTGTTGACGCTGCCGGCCAGTACCCACCTGCTCTTCCGAGCGACCCATCGGACCACGTCATCGACCCATTTGAGCCGCGACGATCTGCAGGAGGCCGAAGCCGAACTCGCATCGAGCGAGGAGACCGAGGCGGAGGGCCAGTGACGGTGGCGCACGAAAATGTACCCGGGCAACATGTGTCTTCGAATACGTATGATGATCTGGTGACGCTGATCGAACCGAAACCGGACCTGCCGTCGTGGACCTTCCTGACCAACCACGCGCACGTCATGGTGGCGCTCAGCCGCGATCCGGATCTCCGCCAACGCGATCTCAGCTACGTCGTCGGCATCACGCCGGGCGCCGTCCAGCGGATCCTCGACGATCTCGAACGCGGTGGCTATCTGCGGCGCGAGAAGGTCGGCCGCCGGAACCACTACGAGATCATCGATCGCACACCGCTTCGGCATCCGCTCGAAGGGCAGCACACCGTCGGCGAACTGCTCGACATGCTGCACGACTGATCGCGCCGGCGGACCGTCCCGCTCGGCCCTGGCGACGGCCGCTGGTCAGGAGGGAGACGCCCGAGCGACGGTGTCGTGGCCGAGCACGATCGTGGTGCGGTCGGCGAACCGCTCGCGCAACGTCGCCAGCACGCGCTCAGCGGTGTTCGCATCGAGATTCGCCGTCGGTTCGTCGAGTACCACCACCCGGTGATCCGCGAGCAGCACCCGGGCGAGCGCGAGCCGTTGGACCTCGCCGCCGCTCATCCCTGAGCCGCCGCGTCCGATCCGCGAGTCGAGCCCGTGGGGCAGGTGCCCGAGCCAGGCGTCGAGCCGAACGGCTTCGAGCGCGGCACGCAACGCCTCTTCGGATGCGGACGGGTCGGCGATCCTCAGGTTCTCGCGCACGGTCGTGTCCGCGAGCCAGGGGAGCTGCTGCACCCACGTCACGCGCTCGCGAACGTTCGCACCACCGATCGTGTCCACGTCGTCGCCATCGATCCGATAGCTGCCGGCGTGCGGCGGGAGGAACCCCACGAGCACGGAGGCGAAGGTCGACTTGCCGCTGCCGCTCGGGCCCGTGATCGTGGTGTGTGAGCCCGAGGGCAGGTCGATCGAGACCGGGCCGAGTGCATCGTGTGTCGCCGCGGGCCAGCGGGCCGTGAGTTCGTCGACGGTCAGATCCGGCGCGTCGCCGACGGGTCGCGGGTCCGAGGGTGAAGGAAGCGCATCGGGTGTGTCGAGCACGGAGATCACCCGATGGGCCGATCCGGCCACGTTCGGCGCCGTGGAGGCGGTGTCGTTCACGGTGCCGACCAGCTCGAGGGTGGCGAGCGGCCAGAGCACCAGCACGCCGAGCACGGGGCCGGCGATCGACGCGGCCGATGGTCCGATCACGGCCAGCGTTGCGATCGTGGTGGCGAGCGGCGCGGCGGCGACAACAGCGCTGCCACCCATGCGGAGGCGGGTGCGCCGCGCTGTCAGTCGGTCGAGATCGTGACCGGCGCGGTCGATGTCGCGTCGAGCGGAGCGCTCGACGCGATGGGCGATCAGCGCATCGAGTGATTCCGTGTACGACAATGTCGCGCTGCTGAGACGGGCGCGTTGGTGGGCCATGCGCGGTCCGATCGTCGACTCGCGAGCGGCAGTGATCGAGGGCACCAGCACGCCGACGATCAGCAGGGAGACGATCAGCACCGTGCCGGCGGCCGGGTCGAGCACGACTGTGACCAGCGCAGCGGCGACGGCCGTGGCGGCGATGGCCAGCACCGGTCCGAGCACTCGTACGAACAGATCGAGGAGACGGTCGACGTCGCCGACCACCCGTTGGAGGAGATCGCCGCGCTCCCATCCGGGGAGACCGGCGGGTGCGATGTCGGCCAACCGATCGACGACCGCGGCGCGGATCTCGCTGAGCGAACGCAGTCCGGCGTCGTGCGTGGCGAGCCGTTCCCCGTAGCGGAACACCCCCTTGCCGATGCCGAACGTCCGGACGGCGAGGATCGCCATCGACAGCTCGGCGAGGTCCGGCTGTTCGCTCGCCTTCACGATCAGCCAGGCGGCAACGCCGGCCAGGCCGAGGGTGCAGACCTCCGCGAGGGCGCCGAGCACGGTGGCTCCCGCGAACCGGCGCCGGGCCGGCCGTGCCATGTGCATCACCCGCCGAGTCGCCGACCAGAGATCACGTCGGCTCGGGCCGTGCACGTCGGTTCCGGGCATGTCGGCGCCCATCGGATCCGGCTCGGCCGACGCCGGGGCCGTCAGCGTGAGCGCGGCGGAGACGATCGGCTGGGGCGACGGTGGGTCGTCGGCGTCGGCCGGGCCACCGAAGTCCACGACCTGGTCGGCCACGGCACGGCAGCGAGGGTCGTGCGTGGCCACCAACACCGCGGCACCGTTCACGCGGGCCAGGGTGGCGAGTGCCCGCCACACCCGCTGGGCGTTCTCCGCATCGAGATGCGCGGTCGGCTCGTCGGCGAACACGAAGCGGGCACGGCCGCACCGGACGGCCACGAGGGCCCTGGCGACCTGGACACGACGCAACTGCCCACCCGACAGCTCGTCCGTGCGGCGGTCGCCCACGGCGATCAGGTCGACATCGTCGAGTGCTGCTGTCACCAGGTCGTCGGGGGCCGATGTCGCTCCGCGGACCTCGTCGGCAACCGACGTCCCGAGCGGGGTCAGCCGTTGTCCGATCACCGCGAGCTGATCGGCCCACGAGTCGGGGTCGAGGTCGCTCACGTCGACACCGTCGACAGTGATCGTCCCGTGCCGCTCGACGAGCCGTCCGCGACACGCGTCGATCAGCGTCGACTTGCCGATGCCGGTCGGGCCGTACACCGCGCCGATCGATCCGGATGCCACGTCGAGGTCGATCCCGTCGAGCACGGCACGGCCGCTGCGAACGAGTGCCACGTCGCGCAGCAGCAACGTTCCCGACGTGGGTGCGTCGAGCCGACCCGAGGGGAGCACCGGTCGTGCGAGCAGATCGTGGAGGTCGTCACCGGCGTCGAGGCCCGACTGGGCGGCGTGGAAACTGGCACCGACACGTCGCAGCGGCAGATAGCACTCGGGAGCGAGGAGCAGGACGATCAGCGCCGTGGTGAGCACGAGCCCACCGGACGCCAGCCGCAGCCCGACCTCGACGGCGATCAGGGCGACCGACAGGGTGGCGATCAGCTCGAGCGCGAACGCGGAGAGGAAGGCGATGCGCAGTGCCGTCATCGTCGTCGCCCGATACTGCTCGGAGACGTCGTGGACCGAGTCGCGCTGGGCCTTGGCCCGTCCGAACAGCCGCAAGGTGGGGAGCCCCTCGATCACGTCGAGGAAGTGGCCGCCGAGCCGTTGCAGCACCGCCCACTGTCGCTGTGTCCGGCGCTCGGTCATGCGGCCGATCAGCACCATGAAGATCGGGATCAACGGCACCGTGACGGCGATCAGCAGCGCCGAGGTCGGATCCGCGAGCAGGATCCGGAATCCGGCCGCCAACGGCACCGCGACGGCGAGCATCAGCGCCGGCAGGAACTGGCGGACGTAGGGCTCCAACTCGTCGACGCCGGTCGTCGCGACCGTGGCCTCGCGGCTTGCCAGCCCGCTGCTGGTGCGGTCACCGTCGGCTCGGGCATGATCGAGCACGGCAGCTCGCACGTCGTGGCGGATCGACCGCATCGCGCGGCCCGATGACCATTCGCTGACCGCTGCGCCGAGCGCGCGCACCGCAGCGACGGCGGCGAGTGCGACGAGCGTGCGCGTGAGCCCACCCGACACGTCACCGTTCTGCACGAGGTCGGCCAAGCCGTTGGCGAGAACCTCGGCCTGCAGGACCACGATCACCGCGGTCACCACCGCGACCGCGCCGACGACCACGAGGTGTCGTCGGAGCCCGGGGATCAGTCGGACGAGGCGGATGTCGACCGGCCCGCGCCGGTCGACATCGCTCACGAGCGGTGGATGACCGGGAGGTGCTGGGTGCCGATCCGCTTGCGGAACACCCAGTACGTCCACCCTTGGTACAACAGCACGATCGGCGTCATCACCAGCGCGACGATGGTCATCACCCTCAAGGTGTAGTCGGTCGACGAGGCGTTCTCCACGGTGAGGCTGAATGCGGGGTCGGTGCTCGAGGGCATCACGTTCGGGTACAGCGAGCCGAACAGGGCGATCACGGCGAACGCGATGGCCAGGCCGGTTGCCCCGAACGCGACCCCTTCGCTGTTGCGCCGCTCGGCGAGGAGCCCGACGACCAGTGCCACAGCGGCCCCGAGCACGACGATCCAGGTCCAGCCCTTGCCGCGAGCCAGCTGGTTCCAGATCAGGAACGTGGCCCCGGCGACGATGGCGACCGGCCCGGCGATCTGGGCGGCGCGGTGCGCGCGCTCACGGACCACGCCGACCGTCTTGAGGCTCAGGAAGTTGGCGCCGTGCAGGATGAACAGCGATGCGGTGGTGATGCCGCCGAGGAGGCCGAACGGGTTGAGCAGCGTGAACAGCGTGCCGGTGTAGTCCTGCTGGGCGTTGATCGGTACGCCCTGGACGATGTTGGCGAACGCCACGCCCCACAGCACCGCTGGGATCCACGACCCGACGGCGATCGCGATGTCCCAGCGTTGGCGCCAGCGAACGCTGTCGATCTTGCCGCGGTACTCGAAGGCCACCCCCCGGAAGATGAGCGCCAGCAGGATCAGGAACAAGGCGAGGTAGAACCCGGAGAACAAGGTCGCATACCAGTTGGGGAACGCGGCGAACGTCGCCCCGCCGGCGACGAGCAACCACACCTCGTTGCCGTCCCACACCGGCCCGATCGTGTTGATCATCACGCGACGCTCGGCGTCGGTGCGTCCGATCGGGTGCAGGAGCATCCCGACGCCGAAGTCGAAGCCCTCGAGGAAGAAGTAGCCGATCCACAGGACGGCGATGGTGATGAACCAGAAATCGGTGAGTGCCATGGTGGTCTCTCGTTCTCGGGGATCAGTAGGCGAAGACGAGCCGGTCGGCGTCGTCGTCGGTCGGTGTCGTGTCGTCGGATCCGTCGGGCCAGTCGTCGCGGTCCTCGGGCCCGCGGGGTGTGTCGTCGTCGGGCTCGTCGCCGCCGCCGAGGATGCCGGTGATCGCGGCGTCCGGTCCGGCTTCGACGTAGCGCTTGAGCAGCATCAGTTCGATGATGCCGAGTGCGCCGTAGACGAGGGTGAACGTCACCATCGACAGCAGTACCGTGGTGCCGCCGACGGATGTCGACACCGCGTCCGCCGTGAGTTGGCGCACCTCGGGGATGCCGGTGGGGTTCGGCGCAACCACCCAGGGTTGTCGGCCCATCTCGGTGAAGATCCAGCCGGCGGTGTTGCCGAGGAACGGCGTGACGATCAGGGCGATCGCTGCACGGCCGCCCCACTTGCTCTGCGGGAGCACCTTCTTGAACCGGAGGTACACGAGCGCGGCTGCGGCGGCGATCACGCTGACCATGCCGATGCCGATCATCGCCCGGAAACTCCAGTAGGTGATGATCAGGTTCGGCCGGTAGTCGCCGGGGCCGAACTGCTCCACGTACGACGCCTGGACCTCGTTGACGCCGGGGATCTCGGCGTCCCAGGTGTCAGTGGCGAGGAACGACAGCAGTCCGGGGATCACGAGCGAGCGCACGTCGCACTGCTCGCTGACGTCGCCGACGGCGAAGACCGAGAGACCCGGGCCCGTCTCGGTGTCGCACAGCCCCTCGGCGGCCGCCATCTTCATCGGCTGCTGCTCGAACATCAGGCGGGTCTGGAAGTGCCCCGACACGCTGAGTGCGACCCCGGCAACGATCGTGACCCACAGGCCGGTCTTCATCGCCCGGGTGAACCCCTCACGGTCCACGTCGCTCGGGTGGCGTCGCATCAGCCACCAGGCCGAGATGCCGGCCACGAAGACCGCCGCGGTGAGCACCGAACCGCTGATCACATGGGGGTAGGCGGCCAGCAGGGTGCTGTTGGTGAGCACGGCCCAGATGTCGACGAGTTCGGCCCGACCGCGTTCGGGGTTGAAGATCACGCCGACGGGATGCTGCATCCAGGAGTTGGCGGCGACGATGAAGTACGCCGACAGCCAGGTGCCGATCGCGGCAGCCCAGATCGTGGCCAGGTGGAGCTTGGGGTTGAGACGGCCCCAACCGAAGATCCACAGGCCGAGGAAGGTCGACTCGAGGAAGAAGGCGACCAGACCCTCCATTGCCAGCGGTGCGCCGAACACGTCGCCGACGAAGCGGGAGTACTGGCTCCAGTTCATGCCGAACTGGAACTCCTGGACGATGCCGGTCACGACGCCCATCGCGAAGTTGATCAGGAAGAGCTTCCCGAAGAACTTGGTGAGACGCAGGTCGGACTCGCGGCCGTGGCGGTACCACCGGGTGTGGAACCAGGCGACGAGCATCGACAGCCCGATCGTCAGCGGCACCATGAAGAAGTGGTAGACGGTCGTGATTCCGAACTGCCAACGGGCCAGGGGGAGTGCCTCGAGCGCAAACATCGCCACTCACTCTGGCGGTGCCCCCGGGGGTGTCTCTAGGGACCAATGGCACGACTCACCGACCAGTGACCGACGTCATGCCGTTCCGCGCTCCCCGTTCCGCGCTCCCCGTTCGCGCCGCTACCGGTCGGTCGGTTCCTCGTCGCGACGACCAGGATCTCGATTGGGGACTTTGGGCGGTCGTCAGGGTGGCTTGCGGGCGCAAGGATGGAGCGCATGAACGCAACCACCGCCTGCATCGACGGCAACGAGGCAGCCGCCACCGTCGCCTACGCCCTCTCGGAGGTGGTGGCGATCTACCCGATCACCCCCGCGTCGGCGATGGGTGAGTTGGCCGACGCCTGGTCGGCGGGCGGTGTCGCCAACCTGTGGGGTGCCGTTCCCGAGGTCGTGGAGCTGCAGTCGGAGGCCGGCGCGGCGGGAACACTGCACGGTTCGCTGCAGACCGGCGCACTCGGCACCACGTTCACCGCATCGCAGGGCCTGCTCCTGATGCTGCCGAACATGTTCAAGATCGCCGGCGAGCTCACGCCTGCGGTCATCCACGTGGCTGCGCGGGCGATCGCCACCCACGCGCTGTCGATCTTCGGTGATCACAGCGACGTGATGGCAGCTCGCACGACCGGCTTCGCGATGCTCTGCGCCAGTTCGGTGCAGGAGGCGCACGACTTCGCCGCCGTGTCGCACGCGGCCACGCTGCGGACCCGCGTACCGTTCCTGCACTTCTTCGACGGATTCCGCACGTCGCACGAGATCAACCGCATCGACCTGCTCGCCGACGACGAACTCCGGGCGCTCGTACGCGAGGACGACATCGCCGCCCACAAGCTCCGCCGCTTGCGACCGACCGCGCCGGTGGTGCGCGGTACCGCGCAGAACCCCGATGTCTTCTTCCAGGCGCGCGAGGCCTCGAACCCGTACCACGACGCTGTGCCGGCCGCCGTCGAGGAGGTGTTCGCCGAGCTCGCGGAGCTGACCGGACGCCGCTACGGGCTCGTCGACTACGAGGGCGCGCCGGATGCCGAACGCGTCATCGTGATCATGGGCTCGGGCTCCGGGGCCGTCGGCGAGGCGGTCGCCAAGCTGGTGGCCGACGGCGAGAAGGTCGGGCTGGCGACGGTCCGCCTGTTCCGCCCCTTCCCGACCGACGCGCTGCTGGCGGCGCTGCCCGACACGGTTCGCTCGATCGCGGTCCTCGACCGGACCAAGGAGCCCGGCGCTGCCGGCGAGCCACTGTTCCAGGACGTGGTGACGACCCTGGCGGAGTCCGACCGGCCGAAGGTGCGGATCATCGGCGGGCGCTACGGCCTGGGGTCGAAGGAGTTCACCCCGGCGATGGCCAAGGCGGTCTTCGACGAGGCGGCACGCGACGAACCCAAGCGGCGTTTCACGGTGGGCATCCACGACGACGTGAGCCACCTCAGCCTCGACGTCGACGACTCGTTCCAGGTCGCCCGATCGGGACGCTCGGCGGTGTTCTATGCGCTCGGCAGCGACGGCACGGTGGGCGCCAACAAGGCATCGGTCAAGATCATCGGCCACGAGCCCGACCTGTATGCCCAGGGCTACTTCGTGTACGACTCGAAGAAGTCGGGCTCGATGACCGTGTCGCATCTCCGCTTCGGGCCCGACCCGATCCGTTCGACCTACCTCGTGCAGGAGGCCGATCTCGTCGCCTGCCACCAGTTCGGTCTGCTCGATCGCTTCGACGTCCTCGCCGATGTCCGCAGGGGCGGCACGTTCCTCGTGAACGCGCCCTATCCCGCCGACGAACTCTGGGACCATCTCCCGGCCGCGATCCAACGGCGCATCATCGAGCAGGAGCTGCGGGTGTTCACGATCGACGCCACCCGGATCGCTCGGGAGCTGAAGATGCCGGGTCGCATCAACACGATCATGCAGCCGTGCTTCTTCGCGCTGACCGATGTGATGGAACTCGACCGGGCGATCGGGGCGATCAAGGAGTCGATCGACAAGGCGTACGGTCGCCGGGGTCGCCTGATCGTCGAGAGGAACGAGGCCGCGGTCGACCTGGCGCTCGCCGAACTCGCCGAGGTGTCGGTGCCGTCGACTGCCGGTGTTGCGGCAGCGGACGAGACCCTCGACGTCCTCGATGCCGCCAGCGAGGTCGCGCTCGACGACTTCGTCGAACGCGTCACGCTGAAGATGATCGCCGGCGAAGGCGACCTGCTGCCGGTGTCCGCGATGCCCGTCGACGGCACGTACCCGACCGGGACGACGAGATACGAGAAGCGCAAGCTCGCCCTCCAGATCCCGGTGTGGGAGCCGGACCTCTGCATCGACTGCGGGAAGTGTGCCGTCGTCTGTCCGCACGCGACGATCCGGATGAAGGCGTTCGAACCGTCGGCGCTCGACGGCGCCCCCGAGGGGTACCTCTCGAAGAAGTTCCGGTCTCGTGAACTCGATGGTCACCTGCTCACGATCCAGGTCGCCCCCGACGACTGCACGGGCTGCGGCATCTGCGTGGAGGTGTGTCCCGCGAAGGACAAGACCCAGGTGAAGCGCAAGGCGATCAACATGGCGCCTGCAGACGAACATCGCGACGTCGAACGGGAGCGGTGGGACTTCTTCACGTCGATCCCCGAACTCGACCGGGCGTCGATCACCCACGACTCGGTGAAGAACTCCCAGCTGCTGCAGCCGCTGTTCGAGTTCTCCGGTGCATGCTCGGGCTGCGGCGAGACGCCGTACCTCAAGCTGCTCACCCAGCTGTTCGGCGACCGCCTCGTGGTGGCCAACGCCACCGGTTGCTCGTCGATCTACGGCGGCAACCTCCCGACCACCCCGTGGGCGAAGGACGCCAACGGGTTGGGTCCGGCGTGGTCGAACTCGCTGTTCGAGGACAACGCCGAGTTCGGCTACGGCATGCGCCTCGGCATCGAGCACCATCAGCGCGACGCTCGTCGTCTCCTGGAGGAGCTGCGCGGTTCGGTTGGCACCGATCTCGCCGATGCGCTGCTCGCCGATTCGGCGCCGACCGATGCCGGCGTCGTCGAGCAACGCACACGCGTGGCGATTCTTCGCGAGCGCCTCACCGAACTCGTCGACGGGCCGGACGGCGTCGTCGCCGAGGTGGCGCGCCGATTGACGTCGATCGCCGACGAGCTCGTGCGGACGAGCACCTGGATCGTCGGTGGCGACGGCTGGGCCTACGACATCGGTTTCGGCGGCCTCGACCACGTGCTGAGCAGCGGCCGCAACGTCAACCTGCTGGTGCTCGACACCGAGGTGTACTCGAACACCGGTGGGCAGGCGTCGAAGGCGACGCCGCTGGGTGCCGTGGCGAAGTTCGCGATGGCGGGCAAGCCGACCGGCAAGAAGGACCTCGGCGCGATCGCCCGTCGCTACGGCAACGTGTACGTCGCCCAGATCGCGATCGGTGGCAGCGACATCCAGACCGTCAAGGCGCTCGCCGAGGCCGATGCCTGGGACGGGCCGTCGTTGATCATCGCCTACTCGACGTGCATCGCCCACGGCATCGACATGGAGACGTCGATGTCGCACCAGAAGGACGCGGTGAAGTCCGGCTACTGGCCGCTCTACCGGTACAAGCCGACCGTCGAGGAGCACGAGCACCCGTTCCAACTCGACTCGGCTGCACCGAGCATCCCGCTCAAGGAGTTCGCGCTGAAGGAGGCCCGCTTCTCGATGCTGGCCCGGTCGGACCCCGATCGCTCGGCGCAGTTGCTCGGCCTTGCGCAGGCCGACATCGACGAACGCTGGCACTACTACGAGCAACTCGCCGGGGTCGAGCGAATGGTGCACGACCCGGCCGAGATCGTGGTCGAGATGGACGAAACATCCACAGAAGCCGCCAACGAAGAGGGTGACGACGATGCCTGATCTGCACACGACCTACCTGGGGCTGTCGCTGCGTTCGCCGCTGATGGCGTCGGCCGGCCCGTTCACGGGCGACCTCGATCGGCTCGCCCAGCTCGTGGAGGCGGGCGCCGCCGCGGTCGTGCTCCCGTCGCTGTTCGAGGAGCAGATCGAACACGAGACCGCCGAGATCGACCGGCTCTTCACCGTGCACGGCGAGAGCTTCAACGAAGCGACGTCGTTCTTCCCGGAACTCGACGACTACAACTCCGGCGTCGACTCCTACCTGGAGCTGATCGAAGGCGCGAAGCGACGCGTCGACGTCCCGGTGATCGCCAGCCTCAACGGCACGAACATCGGTGGCTGGGTGAAGTACGCCAAGCTCCTGGAGGGTGCCGGAGCGGATGCGCTCGAACTGAACCTCTACACCGTCGCCGCCGATCCTTCCGTCGACGGAGCAGCGCTCGAGGCCGAGCACCTCGAGTTGGTGTCACTCGTCGCCGAGGAGGTCTCCGTACCGGTCGCGGTGAAGCTCTCGCCGTACTACTCGTCGATGGCCGCATTCGTCGTCGCCGTCCAGGCGGCCGGCGCCTCGGGTGTGGTGATGTTCAACCGGTTCTACTCACCGGATCTCGATCTCGAAACGCTCGACGTGATGCCGCGGATCGCGCTCAGCACCCCCGAGGAGCTCCGTCTGCCGTTGCGCTGGATCGGCATCATGCGCGAACACCTGACGATCTCGATCGCCGGGTCGACCGGGGTCCACTCGGGCTTCGACGCCGCCAAGCTGATCCTCGCGGGTGCCGATGTCGCGATGGCGACGTCCGCCGTCCTCCACGACGGCCCCTCGCACTTCGCCACGATGGAGGCGCAACTCGTCGACTGGATGGTGGAGCACGAGTACGAGTCGGTCGCCCAGATGCGTGGCGCCGTGTCCAGCCACGCGGCGACCGACCCGGCCGCCTACGAGCGGGCCAACTACATCGGCAACATCGCCACGTACACCAGCCGTTTCATGTCGACGGGCGCCGGGGTGCCGCTCTCCGGCCAGCGCCCCGAGTAACCACTCTCGTTTGCGTTGCACTCCGGGTGACCCGGTCCACCGGAACCGTCGCGCAAACGGGGGGGTCGGCGTGGGGCGCGGTCAGCAGACGGCGCGCACGTAGGGGTAGGGGTTGACCGCGCGCCCGCCGCCGGGGTGCACCTCGAAGTGGAGGTGGTTGGCGGTGGTGTTGCCGGTGGCGCCCACGTAGCCGATCACCTCGCCCCGCGACACGCTTCGGCTCGACCCCTCCCAGGCGCTGAGGTGGGCGTAGAAGTAGCGGGTACCGCTGCTGCCGTTGAGCCACACCGAGTTGCCACCGAGGCGGGTGGTCTTGAACTGCACCGAACCCGATTCGACGGCGACGAGCGGCGTGCCGCCCGGAGACATCATGTCGACACCCTCGTGGCGGCGGCCACCCGAGCGGGCCGCGCCCCACGTGTCGCCGAAGGCGCGTGGCCCGGCGACCGGGCACACGATGCCGCTGCCGGCGTTCGACGGCGGGGGTGAGGGCGGGGCGGGCGCCGGCGCCGCCGGCTGCGGAGCGGCGGACGCGCCCGACGACTGGCCAGACGATGCCGCCGACGGCGCGGGTGCGGGGGCGGCGGAGCTGCCGGAGGTCTGGACGGCCGCGGCACGCGGGGCGTTGGATGCGGCCTGGGCGGCTGCCGCAGCGGCTGCCGCCGCCTCCTGCTCGGCGCGGATGCGGCGTTGACGTTCGAGCTCGCGCTGGACGGCGACGTCGGCCAGGCGCTGTCTCTCGATCTCGGCGAGCTCGACGACCTCGGCCTCGGCGGCGGCTTGCAGGCGTTCGTAGTTCTCGCGCGCCTGGACGGTGCGCTCCTGCTGGCGTTCGAGGTCGGCGCGCTGTGCGTTGACCTCCTTCATCACCACGTCGAAGTCGTCGAACTCCACCGAAGCGGCGCCACGGGCGACCGACGCCTGTCGTTCGGCGGTGATGCCGGCGTTGGCCTGGTCGAGATCGATCAGGAGCGGCATCGCGCTGCCGGAGTTGGCGAAGCTGCGCTGCGCGTCGGTCTGCAGGCTCGAGCGCATCGAAGCGGCCTGCGCCTCGACCGCGGCGAGTTGCTTCTCGGCCTCGGCGATCTCGACGTCGAGCGTGTCGAGCTTCGACTGGGCGTCGAACATCGCCTGGGCAGCAGCGTCGGCGCGGTCGCGCGCGGCCTGGATCTCCCGCGCCGCCTGGACCGCGGCGGGGTCCTGGGCCGAAGCGTCGCTGGCCACCACGACGGGAACGATCGTCGCTGCCAGGGCGATGGCGATGAGCGCGACGATCGAGCGGGCTCCGAACCGCGGCAGCGCTCTCGTCGTCGACATGGCTGAAGAGCCTACCCCTATGTGACGGTTACATGACGATCGGGTGACGGCGCGCTCCGGCTCCGTCATCGAACGGTCCGCGTGGGGTGTCAGTGCTGCGGGGCGGCGACTTCGTCGGGATACGGGAACCAGCGCAGGTGTTCGAAGTCGGCGTTCGTCTCCGGGTGAGCGGTCGCCTCGATGCGGCCAGCGCCCCCGGCGTGGAACAGCGCGTGAGCGGCGTCGAGATGGCGGGTGAGGTCGATCGCCTCGGTGCGGCGGCGGTTGACGAAGTGCATGCCACCGGCGTCGTAGGAGATCTCGTGCAGGCTCATCGACGGACCGCGGGTGCCGAGGCGGTGGTGCCACAGCCCGCTGTCCGGCTCGAACTCGTACTCACCGAGCAGCGCCGCACCGTGCGAGGCGATCAGGTGCACGGCCTCGACGATGTAGTCGAAGGTGGCGTCGTCGATGAAGTAGTTGAAGTTCACCCGAACCCAGCCCGGCTTGATGCCTTCGCAGCCGCGGTTGATCTCCCGCTGGAACTCGTGCGACCGGTCGAGATCGATGCCGAGCAGGCGGTGGCCGTACGGGCCTGCGCACGAGCAGCCACCGCGCGATTGGATGCCGAACACGTCGTTGAGGAGGGCGACGACGAAGTTGTGGTGCAGGAACCGTTCGTCGTGGTGGATCACGAACGAGACGATCGAGAGCCGGTCGGCCTCGTGGCTGCCGAGCACGTTGATGTTCGGGTTCTGCTCCCACGAGGCGATCGCCCGCCGGACGAACGCCGACTCTCGGCCTTCGATCACTGCGGCTCCGACGGCCTCCTTGAGCTGGAACACCAGGCCAGCGCGGATCGACTCGATGATCGCCGGCGTCCCGGCTTCCTCGCGGTGTTCGATCTCCGGGTGGTAGTCGTGCTCGGCGGTGCTCACGTAGCGCACGGTCCCTCCACCGGGGATGTCGGGTACACGGTTGGTGAACAACTCGCGCCGCGCGACCAACACACCGGGGGTGCCGGGTCCACCGATCAGCTTGTGGGGCGAGATGAAGATCGCGTCCTTGTAGGCGAGGTTGCCGTCGGCACTCGACCCCATGTCGATCGGGACGTAGGGAGCCGCCGCGGCGTAGTCCCACAGCGAGAGCGCACCGTGCTCGTGCAGCAGCGTCGAGACCGCCACGGTGTCGGTGATGATGCCGGTGACGTTCGACGCCGCGGAGAACGAGCCGATCAGCGTCGAACGATCGGCGTGGCGGACGAGCTCCCGTTCGAGGTGGGCGAGGCTGACGTGGCCGTCGGCGTCCTCGTCGATGATCACCACGTCGGCGATCGATTCGCGCCACGGCAGCTCGTTCGAGTGGTGCTCGTACGGGCCGATGAACACGACCGGTCGATCCTCGGGAGGAATCGAAGCGCCGAATCCATAGCGGTCGTCGAGTGCGGACGGCAGTTTCAGCCCCATGACGCCGACGAGCTTGGCGACCGCATGGGTGGCACCGCTGCCGCAGAACACCACCGCATGCTCGTCGTGGGTCGCCCCGACGCACCTGGCGATGATCTCGCGAGCCTCCTCACGCAGACGCGTCGTCTGCAGGCCGGTGCCCGACGACTCGGTGTGCGTGTTGGCGTACAGCGGGAGCACGACGGTGCGGATGTAGTCCTCGATGAACGTGAGCGAGCGGCCCGACGCGGTGTAGTCGGCGTAGATGATCGGTCGCGGGCCGTAGGGCCCGTCGATCACGTCGTCACGACCGATCACCGAGTCGCGCACGTAGGCGATCAATGCGTCGGAGTCGACGGTGCTGTTCATGGTTGACAGTGAACCACCTCCCGACCGCGACTGTCCTCGCTGGCTACCCTGCGACGGGAGATGGACAGTGCTCGTGTCGACGTCGCCCGGGGGCTGAGCGATGCCGATGTCGCTGAACGCGTCGCGGCCGGGCAGGTCAACGTCGTTCCCGAGCCACCCGATCGGACACTCGGCCAGATCGTCGCCGCGAACACCTTCACGGTGGTCAACGCCATCATGTTCACCCTGTTCCTGCTGGTGCTCGTGGCGGGCAGCCCCCAGGACGGTCTCTTCGTGGGTGTCGTCGTCTCCAACTCGGTGATCGGCGTCGTCCAGGAGGTGAGGGCGCGCCGTGAGCTGCGGCGTCTCGAGGTGGTGACCGAGCCGAGAGCGATCGTGGTGCGCAACGGCCACCCGCTCGAGATCGCGACCGACGACATCGTCGTCGACGACGTCGTCGAGCTGCGCCTGGGCGGTCAGGTCGCCGTCGACGGCACGGTCCTCGTGTCGACCGGGCTGCGCCTCGACGAGTCGATGCTCACCGGCGAATCGCTCCCGGTCGAGAAGCATCCCGGCAACGAGGTCCTGTCGGGCAGCTTCGTCGTCGCGGGCAACGGCTCGATCGAAGCCACCGCGGTCGGCGCCGCGAGCTACGCCAGCACGCTCGCCACCGAGGCGAAGCGGTTCACCACCTCGCAGTCGCAATTGCGGCGCGGCATCGACACGATCCTGCGCTGGCTGACGTTGATCATCCCGGTGGCGTCGATCTTCCTGTTCGTCAACCTGCTCTCCGCGGAGGACCATTGGCAGGACGCGCTGATCGGGACGGTTGCGGCTGCGGTCGCCATGGTGCCCGACGGCCTCGTGCTGCTCACGAGCCTCGCGTTCATGGCAGGGGTCATCGCGCTCGCCCGCCGCAACGCGTTGGCGAAACAGCTGTCGACGGTCGAGGTGCTCGCCCGCGTCGACGTGCTGTGCCTCGACAAGACCGGGACGATCACCACCGGCGAGATCCGATTCGCTCGCACGCACATGGCCGACGGCCGCACCGACGCCGAGGTGAGCGACGGCCTGGTCGCGCTGGCGACGGCGGATCGGGCACCGAACCCCACCATGGCGGCGATCGCCGCCGAGGTCGGCACGGGCTCGACGTGGGAGGTCGACGAGATCGAGCCGTTCGACAGCGAACGCAAATGGTCGGCGGCGTCGTTCGTCGACCACGGTTGGTTCTATCTCGGTGCACCGGACTTCCTGCTGCACCCGGACGACCCCGCTCGTGTGCTCGTCGAGGAGTTGAGCACGGCCGGCAAGCGGCTGCTGGCCGTGGTGACGTCGCCGACCGGCCCGGTCGACGGCGCCCTCCCGGTCGATGCGAGCACGCTCGCCGTCGTCGAGTTGGAGGACGAGATCCGTCCCGACGCAGCCGAGATCCTGGCCTATTTTGCCGAGCAGGACGTGACGCTCAAGGTGATCTCCGGCGACAATCCCGAGACGGTCGCGGCGATTGCCGACCGCGCCGGACTGCAGGTGACGGGCGAGCCCGTCGACGCACGCGAGCTTCCCGACGAGATCGACGAGATGGCTGCCGTCCTGGAGGCCCACACCGTGTTCGGCCGGGTCAAGCCGCAGCAGAAGCAGGCGATGGTGAAGGCGTTGCAGTCACGCGGGCACACCGTGGCGATGACCGGCGACGGCGTCAACGACGTGCTGGCACTGAAGGACGCCGACCTCGGGATCTCGATGGGATCGGGGAGCGAGGCGACCAAGGCGGTGGCCGATCTCGTGCTGACCGACAATGCGTTCTCCAGCCTGCCGGTGGTGGTCGACGAGGGCCGCAAGGTGATCAACAACGTCGAGCGGGTGTCGAACCTCTTCATCACCAAGGCGGCCTACGCGGTGCTGCTCACCGTGGCCGTGGGGTTGATGGACGAGCCCTTCCCGTTCCTGCCGCGGCACCTGACGCTGATCGGCACGTTCAGCATCGGCATCCCGGGGTTCTTCCTCGCCCTCGCTCCGGAGGTCGACCTGATCCGCCCCGGCTTCCTGCGACGGGTGCTGTGGTTCTCGGTGCCCGCTGGTGTGGTTGCCGGCAGCGCGACACTCGTCGCGTACGAGGCAGCGTTGGACCTCTCCGACATCGACCTCGACGAGGCGCGGACCCTGGCGACGGTCACCCTGCTGGCGCTCGGGCTGGTGGTGTTGGCGGTGGCGAGCCGTCCGCTGCGTTGGTGGAAGGTCATGCTCGTTGCGTGCATGGGCCTCGGTTACGTCGTGGTGTTTCTCGTGCCGTGGCTGCGCGACTTCTTCCAACTCGAGGTGTTCTGGAGTTCGGCGTGGTGGTACTCGGTGGCGGCGATCGCGATCGGCGGCGCGGTGATCGTCGCCATCCCCCGGCTCATCCGCCCGATCCTCCAGCGATGAGTCTCAGCGCGATCTGTGGGCGCCCGGACCCATCGCAGGTGCTCAGCGGTTGAGGTGGACCGGGATGTTGCGGGGACCGCGGATCTGCCCGTTGGCCCACGTGGTGGGCTTGCTCGTGTCGAGCGAGTAGTGCGGGAACGCTCGCAGCCACTCCTGGAATGCCACGGTGCATTCGAGGCGGGCGAGGTTCGAGCCGACGCAGCGGTGGATGCCCAGCCCGAATGCGACGTGACGGTTGTTCAACCGGTCCATGTCGAACACGTCGGGGTTCTCGAAGGCGGCGGGGTCGTGATTCGCGGCGGGGAAGGTCAGCAGCATCTGGTCGCCCGGGTGGACCGGGCAGCCGCCGACCTCGGTCTCGCCGACCACCTTGCGCGCCATCGTGACCGGCGCGTAGTACCGCAGGACCTCCTCGGTCGCGGTGTTCCACAGCAGATCGTCGTTCTCCACGGCCACGAGACGCCCGACCTGGTCGGGATGCTGGGCGAAGTGCCACAGCCCGGATCCGATCGCACTCCACGTGGTGTCGATGCCGGCGATGATCAACAGGTTGATGTAGCCGACCTTGAGGTTCCAGTCGACCGGCTGACCATCGATCTCGGCGTTGGCGATCATGGTCAGCATGTCGTCCTGCGGGTTGGCGAGACGGTCGTTGAGCAGACGGTCGACGTACTCCTGCATCTCGGTCGCCACGGCCACGCGCACCGCGTTGTCGCGCGGACCGAACTGGAAGTTGCGGTGGATCCAGTCGCGGAACAGATCGGCGTCTTCCTCGGGGAGTCCGGTGAGCTTGCAGATGCCGTGGACCGGGATGTGCTGGGAGAACTGGGCCGCTGCGTCGGCGCTGTCGGCTCCGTCGAGGTCGGCGATCAGCTTTCGGCAGAACTGGCGGAGATCTTCCTCGAGTGGTGCGACGTTCTTCGGGCTGAACGCCGGGAGCAGGAGCCGCCGGTGGCCGTGATGCTCGGGTGGATCCGAGGTGATCGGCGGCGCCGGTCGCCGGGGAGCATCGGGCCGGCCGACGTTGACCCAGATCGACGAGAAGTTCTCGGTGTCGTTGGCCACCGCGGCAACCGCGTCCATCGTGACCGGCATGAACGCGCGCCCGTACCGTTCGGTGGTGGCGACCGGGCACTGCTCGCGCACCGAGTTCCAGATCTCGATCGCGTTCTCGCCCCACTGGTCGTCGAGCCAGTCCCAGTCGGTCAACCAGTTCTCGACCGGTGGCATCTCCACCTGTTCGCCCCCGTATGCCATGACCATCCCCTTCGTCGCAGTGCTCGCAGTGTTCGCCGTCACGGTAGTCAACCGGTGGGCGATCGGGCGGAGTTGGACCGACCCGGCCGGCGGTGGGCCCGAAGGTTCGACGTCTCCCCGAGCGGTGGTGGGCTGACGGTCCGGTTGAACGACCGACCGGGCGGCCGGTGTAGAACGGTGCGATGACTCCCCTCGAGATCGTCCAGCAGACGGCACCGACCATCAACGAGGCGGGCAATCGCTTCTACTTTCATCCCGACACCCTCGCTCGGGGCAAGGAACTCGGCCTCGATGGATTCCGGTTCTACTTCCTCGGCCGCGGCGGCGTGCTCGGCGACGTCGAGCCGGCTGTGGTCGTTGCGGCGTTCGGCTACTTCAGCCCTGGTGTCGTCGAGGCGATCTGGAGTTCGGCGAAGCAGATCATGGCGCCCCGTGAGGCGGCCCGGGCATACCTCGCCTGCGCCGACCACTTCGGCACCGAGAAGCTGGATGGACTCGACGTTCTCGACGCGTTCAACGACGCAGCCGAGACGGTCGTGGCCGCCGTCGACCGGTCGGCGCTGCCGCTGTTCGCCGGGATTGCCGCCGAGCCCCTCCCCGAACACCCGGCAGCTCGCGCCTACCGCAACGTCTGCATCCTGCGCGAGCTCCGCGGCAGCGTCCACCTGCTGACGATCGTCGCCAGCGGCCTCGCTCCCTCGGTGGCCCACGCGATCCGCCGGCCCGACGACGTCACGTCGTTCGGGTGGGAGAGCGTCCCCGAGATCTCCGACGACGACCGTGCGCGGCTCGCCGTCGTCGACGAACTGACCGACCGGTTGCTCGTGCCGTCGATCGAGGTGCTCACCGATGCGCAGCGAGAGGCTCTCGTCACCGGCGTCGGGGTGATCGGTGCCCACCTCGCCTGATCGTCGGGGACGCCACACGCCGACGTCGTCCATCGACGACGACCCACGGGTTCCCGAGACGGCTGACGTCTCCCTGGTGACTTCGGATCGGCTCGTCGTCCGCACCCTGCATGCTGTCGCGTCGCTCGACGACTTCGGTCCCGATGCAGAGTCCGCCTTTGCCCTGGCTCGCGCCACCTTCGGGCATGCGGAGAGTGCCGACGACACCGTTCGGCACATGATCGGGGACGACGTGGTCCTGGTGACCGACGGCCGCGTTGGCAGGGTGGTCGGTCTGTCGATTCTCTCCGTGTCGACGGCGGCGGAGTCCCCACAGGGGCAACTCGAACGGGACGGTCGGATCGGTCGCGATGCGGTGATCGCTCACCTGCAGGGAACGGTGGTCCATCCGGATGTCCAGGGCCGGGGCCTCTATCGCGAACTGAACCGGCTCCGGTTCGAGCCGGTACTCGAGCGCGGAATCCGATTCGTCAGCACGACGACGCAGAACCCGAAGGTCGAGCGCGGCATTCGTTCCGTCCTGGACGACTTGGTGGCTCAGCAACGAATCGTCAGCTGGACCCTCGACACCGAGGTGCTTCCAGGTTGCTACGGACAGCTCCTGGCTGCCGACCAACCCGACACTGCCGGCACACCGTTCGAACATCTCGATCGTGAGGCCGGCGACGCCTGCGCGCTCCTGTTCGAGCTCCACTACGAGTGCGACGCATGAGGAGATCGATCACAGCCGACTCGGTGCGCTGTGCATGTTGCTCTCAGTGCGGTCGCGGTCCCGTTGGTGGTCGACATCGATGAGGGTCTTTCCGCTGGCCGTGCCGGACTCGAACTGCCGCATGGCATCGACCGCTCGGTCGAGCGAGAAGCGGCTTCCGATCGCCGGCACGACCTCACCGGACTCGAGGTGCACTGCCAATCGCTCGATGGAGGAGTGGTCTTCCGTGCTCATGAACATCGTGAGGCGTTGCCGGACGAACGGCGAGAGGGCCACGGCCCGGAACTGCCGGCCGATGCCGCCGGTGACGCGGTTGCCGTTCTCGCCGCCGACGATGACCAGGGTGCCCGTCGGCGTGAGGAGGCGCCGGAGCTTGCGGATCGGGTTGCGGCCACCCACGTCGACGACGAGGTCGTAACGCTCGGCGATGTCGGCGATGTCGGTGGTGCGATGGTCGTGGACGTTCTCGGCGCCGAGCGATGAGACGAGCTCGAGGTTTGCGGTTCCGGCGATGCCATCGACGATCCCGCCGAGCGCCCGGGCGAGCTGCACGGCGAAGGTGCCGACGCCGCCCGAGGCGCCGATCACGAGGACGCGCTCGCCGGGTGCGAGATGTCCGACGTCGGTCAGCGCCTGGAGTGCAGCGATGCCCGACACGGTCGAAGCTGCGGCCTGTTCGAACGTGAGCCCGGCGGGCTTCTTCGCCAGCTTGCTCTCGGCTGCGGCGGCGAACTCGGCGAGCGAGCCCTTCGCGATCCCGAACACTTCGTCGCCGACAGCAAAGCGGGTCACGTCGTCGCCGACGGCGCGAACGATGCCGGCCACGTCGAGCCCGAGGACCGGTTGCTTCGGTCGGAGTACTCCGTAGCCGACGAGGCGAACCAGCCACGGTCGACCGGTCATCAGGTGTTCGGTGCCTCGATCGACGGCGGCTGCGATCACTTCGATGAGGACCTCACCGGGCCCGATCGTGGGCCGTTGGATCTCGGCGATCGTCAGGACGCTGCTGTCGCCGTATCGGCGCTGCGTGACTGCTCGCATGGTGGCTGGTGGTTCGGTGGTCGGTTCGGTCGCAAGGGTGTCGGTCGAGGTCTGCATCAGGGGCTCCAGGAGTGAGTCGTACTTAGTACGAATGCACTATAGTCGTACTAAGTACGATGTCAACCCGGATGTGGGAGATGTCGATTCGGATGTGAACTCGGATGTGAACTCGGATGTGAACGGAGTGACCGATGACGGCGAAGGAATCCGACGGCGAGACCGGCGCGGCGGGTCGCGAGCGGGGTCCCCGCCTCACTGCGCAGCGGGTGATCGACGGTGCGGTTGTGCTGGCGGATCGGATCGGGACGGATGCACTCACGATCCGCAGGCTCGCCGATGCGATCGACGTGAAGCCGATGACCATCTATCACCACGTCCCGAACAAAGAGGCGATCATCGACGGCATGGTCGATCGGGTCTTCGCCGAGGTCGACCTCCCGCCGACCGACACCGATTGGCGCTCGGCGATCCTCGTGCGGTGCACGTCGATGCGTGGGGTGTTGGCCCGACACCCGTGGGCCGCGCCGCTGATGGAGACTCGCACCTCCCCGGGACCGGCAACGCTGCGCCATCACGACGCCGTGCTCGGCTGTTTCCGCCGCGCCGGTTTCTCACTCGAACTCACCGGCCACGCCTACGCGATCGTCGATTCGTTTCTCTACGGCTTCGCCCAACAGGAAGCCACCCTCCCTGCGACCTCCGGTGACGACATGGCGGAGTTGGCTGCGTCGATGGCCGAACAGATGCCTGCCGACCTGTATCCCCACCTGACCGAGTTCACCATCGATCATGTGCTCCAGCCGGGCTACGACTTCGGCAACGAGTTCGACGTCGGCATCGAGCTCATCCTCGACGGCCTCGCGCTCGCAGCAGACGAAGAACGAAGCGGCTGGGCGGGGAGTTCATCCGGTGGTGAGAACAGCGACGCTCGTCGAGCTGTGCCCACTCCGTCCGAGTGAGCTGTGACCGCCTGAACGTGAACTGAAAGTGGCCCAGGTCAGGCGTGCGACCTCGACCTCCGAGAAGGGGCCATCACCGTGAACACGAACCACGCACGAACCTCCGATGCCGACACCGCCCATCGACTGTGACGATCGCATCCAGGCACCCGGCAGCGCTTCGAGCTGACACAGGACTCGATGGTTGCGTGACCATTAGCCTCCGCACGATGACCGGTGATGGCGAGTCTCCCGACCCGATCGACGGGCCAGAGCGGAGGTCCAACGGCGGGGCGGCGAGTGAACGAACCCTGGGATGACATTGCGCAGTGGTGGGTCGACACCGTTCGTGACGACCCCCGCGACTCCAGTGATCTGCTCACCCTGGTCGACGAGCTGATCGTCGACACGGGTGGCGCCACGATCGACCTCGGCTGCGGTGAAGGCCAGGTGATGCGCCACCTGGGGCCGCCGGTCATCGGGACCGATGTCTCGTCTGAACTCCTGGCCATCGCTGCCGCCGCCGGACCGGTCGTACGGGCGCGTCTCCCGGACCTCGGATGGGTTCGGCCCGGAGCCTTCGACCGAGCGGTGTGTGTCGGCGCCGTGGAGATGGTGGAGGATCATCGTCGCCTGTTCAGCGAGATCGCAGCTGCCGTGGTTCCCGGCGGTCATCTCGTGGTGGTGATGAACCATCCCGTCTCGACCGCGCCCACCTCCGAGCCACTGGTCGATCCGACCGGCGAGATCCTCTGGCGTTGGGGGGACTACCTCTCACCAGGACAGCTGGTACAGATCGTCGAACAACAGCAGGTCGTGCTGTTCCACCGACCGATGGGCGAGTTGCTCAGTGCAGCAGCCGACGCAGGGTGGCGGCTCGATCGACTCGCCGAACGCGGACCCAGTGCGCAGACCGTCGCTCGCTTCCCGGAGTACCGCGGGCAGGAACAGATCCCGACGGTGCTCGGTTGTCGGTGGATCCGAGACGGCCGACGGCAGACCGATCGCCGTCCCTGAGGTGGTGGCGCCCTGCTGGGCACGGACTCCGGCCCGTCAGGTGGGTCTGACCGATAAATTCGTCGTGGCGTCGTCGTCGTCGTTTGGGTGGCGCATCGGAGGATCGCAGATCGGAGAACGAGAGAACGTGGGATCGTGACTGAGCTCATCGCCGTTCGCAGCCGCTCCCGGTCTTCCGTACCGGTCAGATCGACAGGGTTGATCACCAGGAAAAGGCTCGACGACCTCTTCGCGCAAACAACCGGCACCGTCGTGCGGGTACTCGCTCCGGGTGGCTACGGCAAGACGACGCTCGTCTCAGGTTGGGTCGAGGGCGATTCCCGGCGGTTGCTCTGGCTCGAGCTCGAGCAGGTCGACGACGATCCGGTGGTCCTTGCCACGGCGCTCGTTCGCGGACTCGAGGACGTCTGTGAACACGTCGTCGCGGAGCCTGACACTCGTCGGATCGGTGTGGCAGAGGTGATCGAGGCGGTCGAACGGTGCGATGAGCCCATCGTCATCGTGCTCGACGGCATTCATCATCTCGCCAGCGTGGCGTCGACGGCGATCGTCGACGCAGTCGCCGAGCGTCTCGATACGTCGTCGACGTTGGTGCTCGTCGGCCGGGCACACCACCATTCCTCCGCGCTGCGACTCCGACGAGCCGTGGTCGACGTCACCGTCGACGACCTGGCGTTCGATCTGCTCGAGACCGAGTTGCTCCTGACGTCGCTCGGTCTCGAGGTCGACGGTGCAGCGCTCGTCGAAATCGGCGACCAGTTCGAGGGGTGGGTGGCCGGGTTGCGTCTGGCGGGCGTCGTGATGGCCTCGGAGGACCGATCGGATCGATCGCACCCACCTGCGGTCACGCGACTCGGCGACACCGCCGACGTCACCGACTACCTGGCGGCCGAATGGATTGCCGGGCTCGAGGCCCGTGACCGTCTGTTCCTCACCGAGGCGGGCTGCCTGCGTCGTTTCACCGGCGAGATGTGCGACAGCGTGCTGGGCCGGAACGAGTCGGCGGCCACACTCCGACGGCTGGGACGGAGCGAGATCCCGGTGCTCCCGCTCGACCAGCACGGCGACTGGTATCGAATGCACTCGCTCCTCGCGCGGTGGCTCGCGTCGGATCTTCGCGGTCGCGACCGTGCGCGCTGGCGCGAGATCCATGTTGCTGCGGCGCATTGGTGGGAACGCGAGGGCGACATCGATCTCGCGATCCAACATGCCCGCACGGCCGGAGACCTCGACCTCTGCGAGCGGCTCGTCGTCGACCACGGTGCTGCGCACATGTCGAGCGGCATGTACCCCACTGCGCGTCGCTGGATGGCGGCGTTCAGCGACAAACGTGTCGCCGCATCGCCACAGCTGAGCGCGCTCGCCTCGATCGCTGCCGGGCACGCGGGCGAATTCGAGCAGGCACTCCGGTGGGGGAACTCACTCCAGAGCGCATTGCGGAGGGAGCGCACGTCGGACTCGGACCCGGACGACGAACTCGAACTCCAGTCGCAGGTCCTCTGGGCGTCGGTCGAGATCGAGTCGCCGTTCGAACTCGTGCGGGTGGGCGTGCACGCCCTCAGTCGCCTGCCGATCGGGTGGTGGCGGGCATATGCCGGCTGGTCGCTCGGGGGGAATCTCTTCCTCTGCGGCGACCGCAGCGCTCGCGACGTGCTTCGTCAGGCCGCATTCGATGCCGAGTTGGACGGTGCGACGGTGCTGACGACCAACTGCCTCGCCACGTGTGCGCTCGTGACCGACGTCATCGGCGGCGGACGCGAGACCGACGGCGACTTGGCCCGCCGGGCCGAGGAGATGGTCGCGACGGACGAGACAGAGCACCGGCCACCAACGGCGCTCATCGTTGCCTACGCATCGTTCACCTCCGCTCGCTCGGGCCACCGAGATCTCGCCATCCGGGCCCGCGACCTGGCTCGGAGTCACCTCGGGCGGTTCGATGGTGCCGGCCCGTGGTTCAACATCATCGGTCGGCTCGCGCTCGTCCGCACCTGTCTGCTCCTCGACGACGTCGTGGTCGCGCGCGCACTGCTCGGCGAACTCGACTCGTGGATGGCGACCCAACCGGACGATTCACCGATCGCCGAGCACCTCGTTGCGCTGCGGCGGAACATCGACGCCGCTGCGACGCCATGCATCGGGGAATCGTGGAAACTGACGTCTGCGGAGTTGCGCGTGCTCCAGTACCTGCCGACCCACCTCAACCTGGCCGATGTCGCCGACCGCTTGTACGTGTCTCGGAACACGGTCAAGTCGCACGTGGCTGCGATCTACCGCAAGCTCGGCGTGTCAACGCGAAGCGAAGCCGTCGTGATCGCGCGAGATGCTGGGCTCGTCCGCGACACCGACCCGAGATTCTGATCGTCCGCCGTTCCACGAGACGGCGGGCAACGGTCGAGGGGTTTGGTCGCCGACCCACTTCCGGATAGGCGACCGATGCCAGCTCGCGATCTGGACGCTGCGGCAGCCGACCTCCCACCGTTCGCCGAACAGCACCAGACGCGACACGCCAAGGGCCGCACATCGCGGACCCGCTGAAAGCGTGATCTCAGCGGTCGACCGGCATGGATCCACCGCCGTTCTGGAGCGGGTGTCTGCGCTCGCGCGTACCGACAGCGAGCGCTGTGGCGCTCCTGTGCGCCGTGTTCACATCCGCTGGTTCTGCTGCGGCCAATAGTCTGAGTTGCGTGGACTGGCGCCGGCGTCGCTGTGTGATCGCACCGGTGGGACGGCGATGACGATCAGCCGCTTCCACGTCGCCAAGATGGACTGCGCGGCCGAAGAGCAACTGGTGCGAATGGCACTGTCAGACATCGACGGCATCAACCGCGTCAGTGTCGACATGGACCAGCGAGACGTCGTGATCGACCACGACACCTCGCCCGACGCGATCGGCACGGCACTCGACGCCCTTCGTCTCGACACCCATCACGTCGACGACACCAGCAGGATCGCCCCACCCGGCAACGAGCGACGAGAACGCAGCGCGCTGGTCTTCGCATTCGTGGTGAACGCCGGGTTCTTCGTCGGCGAACTCACCGTCGGTGTGATCAGCCGGTCGATGGGGCTCATCGCAGACGCGCTCGACATGGGCGCCGATGCCGGCGTGTATGCGCTCAGCTTGGCCGCGGTCGGAACCGCCACCGCCACCAAGAAGCGGCTGGCTCGCGCCAGCGGATTCGTCCAGCTCGGCCTCGCGGCATTCGGGCTCGTCGAGGTGACCCGCCGATCCCTTGCGGACACCGAACTTCCGGATCCTGGATCGATGATCGTGATGTCATTGCTGGCGCTCGCCGGCAACGTTGCCACGTTGCTCGTGCTGCAGCGAGTCCGTTCCGGCGAAGCGCACCTGCAGGCAAGCTGGATCTTCACCGCCAACGACATCAAGGCGAACCTGCTTGTGATCGGCGCAGCGATCGGCGTGATGGCGACCGACTCACAGATCCCCGATCTCGTCGCAGGTGGCATCATTTTCGCTGTTGTGGCCAACGGTGCACGCCGGATCCTCAGCATCAGCCGCTGACCCCACCCGTCAACACGGTCTCGCGCATCTGCCGCGCGCCGATGTGCTGGTCGAGTTTCGATCGCGATCGATGGTCCGGCAGCTCAGGTCTTCTTGGAAGGGGGGTGATCCATGTTCATGTAGACCCCACCGGCCCGAAGCTCGTCGAGCATCTGCTGAATGCGCTTCTGCCGTGTTGCCGGCTGTTTCGCGCGGCCGATCCAACCGAGGTAGTCGTTGCGCTGGTAGCGAGGGCGCCGCTTGTAGTCGTCAAGCAAACCCTCGCTGGCCAATCGCTGCTCGACGTCGGCTGGCATCGGATTGGCTGGTCGGGTCGCCACAGCCCGATCAAGACACATTCCAGTTCGATGCGCAATGCCCAACTGACGCGTCTCGGCCCGGCGCACTTTGTCGAGCACGCGGCCGAGTTCGGATGTGCCGACCTGGCGCGGACCGGGCCCTCTCGTCGAGGTCATCGGTCCGCAGTCAAGGCCTCCTGCAGCACCGCATAGGGTGCGCTGATGGCAACACGCATCGTCGCTGACACCCTCATCCCCGGCCGGGGAGATCCGATCGAGCACGGCACCGTCATGATGGATCGGGGTGAGATCACCTACGCCGGGCCCACCGGTGAAGCGCCCGCGGCGTCGTCCGGGGAGGACGTGGTGGAGGCGCCGGCGGTGCTGCCCGGTCTGTGGGACTGTCACACGCACTTCGTCGGGATGTCGACGCCGAATCTCGAGACGATGGCGACGGTGGACATCGTCGGTGCCGCTGCGCGTGCCGTCGACGACGCCGGCAGGGTGCTCGACGGCGGCATCACGAGCGTGCGTGACGTGGGTGGCATCGGACTCCGGCTCGCACCCGTGGTCGCCGAGGGGCGGATGCGCGGGCCGCACATCTACGGCGCCGGCCGCATCCTGTCGACCACCGGCGGCCACGGTGACATCCACTCGCTTCCGCTCGACTTCGCCCACGAACTCACCTGCAACGCCGGGTTCAGCATCCTGTGCGACGGTGTGCCGGAGGTGTTGAAGGCGGTACGCACGAACCTGCGGGCCAACGCCAAGCTGATCAAGGTCTGTGCCTCCGGCGGGGTCATGTCCGAGATCGATCACCCGATGCACCAGCAGTTCTCCGACGAGGAACTCGCGGCGATCGTCGCCGAGGCAGCGCGCGCGGAGCGGATCGTCGCCGCTCACTGTCACGGCAAGGCGGGCATCATGGCCGCGCTGCGCGCCGGTGTGCATTCGATCGAGCACGGCAGCTTCCTCGATGAAGAGGCCGCTGACCTCATGGTCGAACAGGGGACATGGCTCGTACCGACTCGCTACGTGGTGGCAACCCTGCTCGAGCAGGCAGAGAACCTTCCCGCCTACGTGTACGAGAAGGGCCAGATGGTCGCCGGCGCGCACGAGCAGGCGATGAAGATCGCTGTTGCCAAGGGGGTGAAGATCGCAGCCGGTTGCGACATCTTCGTGTCGGGCCAGATGTACGGCACCGGCTCGCGCGAGGTGATGTATCTGATCAACGCCGGCATGTCCGACCTGGAAGCGATCGAGGCGGCGACTGCGAACGGCCCCGAGACCCTCGGACCCCAGGCGCCGCACACCGGTCAGTTGCGTGAGGGCTACCACGCCGACGTGATCACGATGGATGCCAACCCGCTCGACGACCGCAGCGTCTGGGGCGACCCCGACCGCGTCACCGGTGTCTGGCAGCTCGGTCGACGCGCCAAGTGATCGTGCGCATCGACGCCCGCTCGGTCTGATGCGGAACTCGACCGAGGGCGAGGAAGGACTGGGCAACAAGTGATCAGGGCCGCTGCGAGGCTCGGTGGCGAGGGCCGGTCGGATCGGACCTTGACGGACACCCCGTGCACGACGTCGGCGCCGGCCTCGATCGCAGCGTCGACCAGGTTGCGGTCGAGCAGGCCCCGCGGCTCAGCTGCAACGGCGCAGGCCAGCGAGTGCGTCGAGGTCGTGTCGCTGTCAAACGCACTGCGATCGACGGCGAGGACGGACAGGCCACGTCGAGCGAGCAACATTGCCGTGGATGCGCAGGCGGCTCGTCGATGCCGTGTTCGGGCCCGACGGGGATGCAGGTGGTGCACGGGTGCGACCACGACGTTGTCGAGGACCGGGATGACTTCATCGCGGGAGACGATGAGGACGGGGCGGCGCTTCTGGCAGTGCGGTTCAGGGGTCCGATGTCGCCGTCGGTGGGGCGGACCTGAGCTCGTCGAGCACGTAGTCGACGACCTCGTCGGCGGACATCGCCGCGCCGGCTCGGCGGTCGTCGACGTAGGTGGTCGGATCCGAGGCGGGAGCGGGCACGAGGTCGTTGACGTCACGGGATCGGCCGCGCGCCTCGAAGTAGCCGTCGACCACGGCGGCCGCCCGTGCGTTGCCGTTCGCCTCGAACCATCTCCCCGCACCGGAGAGCACCGGCCAGACGTTGAACCACCAGCGTGTGGCTCGTGTCGATTCGAGTGCGTCGGCGAGTACGGGCGCGGCTTGGCCGGGCGTGAGTACTGCGGTGATCCGCGCCGCGGTGGCCACCGCGTCCGCGCCTGCAACCGAGTAGCCGGCTGCGTCGGCGAGCGCGATCGCTTCGTCGGCGAGTTCGAGCGCTGTGTCGAGTCGCCCCAGGATCGCCTCGTAGTTCGCGAGCTTGTTCAGCCCGGGGCTGGCGGGCGGCAGGTCGCGTCCGGTCTCGATCGCCCGCCAGGCACGATCGGCGTGCGCGGCTGCGGTCTCGGGATCCCACCGCACGAGGGTCTCGGCGAAGACCCCCTCCGGGTAGGCAATCGGCAGCGCACCGATCTCGTATGCCGCGGTCAGCCAGCCCTGCATCGCCGCCAGCGTTCCACGAGAACCCGTCGACGCTCGTCCTGCGCCGAGCTGTGAGTACAGCAGGACCCGGACTTCGGGTTCGGGAGGCTGCCGAGCCAGCCCGGCTTCGGCGTACTCGACCTGGTCGTGTCCATCGGAGAAGAACGCGAGGAACCCGAACGCGGCGGCCGGTGGGTCGGTCATCTCGAGTGCCGCCCGGCCCAATTCGCCCAGCTCCGGCTTCGGGGTTCCTGTCCCGTGCCCACCGCAGGCACCAAACAGCCGTCCCAGCAACTCACTCTCGTCGGCGGTGATGCACCACGACATCGCTGCGACGGCATCGGTCCAGTTGTCCACGAACGTCTGGTGGCCGTCCCAGAACCGGTCATCGGTCTGCTCGACCGACGCCTGCTCGAGGAGGTCGGCCAGCGCGGTGGCGTGCCGGCGCCGGAGGACACCGAGCTCTCCGTTCGCATCGAGGTGGGTGACGCCGTAGTGGCGGACGGTCTCGAGCAGCCGGAATCTGGTGTGGGCTCGATCGCGCACCGGCACGAGCAGCGATCGGTCGACGAGCGCATCGAGCAGGTCGCGCACGTCGAACGCATCGAGCAGGTCGTCGGCGCAGACGATCTCGGCCATGTCGACGTCGAACGTCCCGGCAAACACTCCGAGGCGGTTGAGCAACAGGCGTTCGTCGGGTTCGAGCAGGTCGTACGACCAGTCGAGGGTCGCCAGGAGCGTCTGGTGTCGCTCGATCCCGCCACGTCGACGGTTCCGCAGGACCCGGAACCGGTCGTCGAGCAGATCGAGTACCTGCCGCGGTCCCATCGACCGCAGGCGGGCCGCCGCCATCTCGATCGCCAGCGGGATGCCGTCGAGTCGAGCGCACAGCTCGACCAGGTCTGCGCGGTCCCACTGCTGTGGGTCGACAGTGGCATCGGCGGCGACCGCGCGCTGCACCAGCAGGTCGACGGCGTCGGTTTCGGCATCCAACGGTTGGACGGGCCACACCTGTTCGACGTGCGTCCCCAGTGCTTCGCGCGAGGTCGCCACGATCGCAACATCAGCGCACTGCGCAACGACGGCATCGACGAGATTGGCGACACCGTCGAGAAGATGTTCACAGTTGTCGAGGACGAGCAGCATCCGACGCCGAGCGAGCGCATCGGTGACCGACTGCATCGGCGTCATGTCCGGCTGCATCGCGAACCGGAGCTCTGCCGCCACTGCGCTCGGAATCATCTCCGCCGACCGCAGCGGTGTCAGATCGCACCACCAGGCACCATCGGGATACGCATCGGTCATCGACGCCGCAAGGCGGGTGGCGAGTTGCGTCTTGCCGGCGCCCCCGATGCCGGTCAATGTGACCACCCTGCCGGGCGTCACGACCGCCCGGAGCTCGTCGAGATCGTGGCGCCGGCCCACGAAGTCGACGACCCCCGCCGGCAGGTTCCCCGATGGCTCCGCTGACGCCACCTCCACCACCCGATCCGACAAGCCGGGACCCATGAGCTGGAAGAGGTGCTCGGGGCGGTGGAGCGACTTCAACCGGTGCTCGCCGACGTCATGGAGCTCGAAGCCCGACGTGAGTTGATCACGAACCAGTTCGGCGGTCGCCTGCGACAGCAGGACCTGGTTCCCGCCGGCGAGCGCCATGATTCGAGCCGCTCGGTTCAACACCGGGCCGAAGTAGTCACCGCCTCGTTCCTCGGCCTCGCCGGTGTGCAGACCCGCTCTCACCCGGATCGCCGCCTCAGCCCACGGCTCGTCCGACAGGTCGGCCTGAGCGGCGGAGATCGCCGACACGGCATCGATCGCCGAGGCGAACGCCGCAGCGAACGCATCGCCCGCGGTCGAGAAGACGTAGCCGTGGTGACGCTCGATCGCCCCTCGGACGATCTCGTCGTGACGGCCGAGCGCCGCTGCCATCGCCTCCGGATGGTCCTGCCACAGGACCGTGCTGCCCTCGACATCGGTGAACACGAACGTCACCGTTCCGCTCGGCAATGACGGCTCGTTGCTCACGCATCAGAGCATCCCACAGCCGTTCGCACTGACCGACGCCGACACCCCGACGACCCCCGAACCACCGCTGCGCCTCGGTGGTACGGTGCGACATGCGGAAGGAGTGCGCGATCAGCGATGCCTCGTACCAGACGTCGAGAACGTCGTCGAGGTCGCCATCGCGATACGAGCGGATCACAGCACTTCCCAGGGCGCGCGTCACCGTAGGCGGTCTGAGGCACTCCCACGCGCTTCGCTCCGCGCTCGTCACCTCCGTGGCAGGATTGGCCGCCGTGGAGGGCACGCATATCGCCGGTGCGGCCCGGCCGCATCACCTGCGCGAGTACGGCGCGTCGGTGCTCGTTCATCCGCTCGGAAATGTGCGGGCTGGGAAGCGTGGTCACACGAGAGGTATCGCAGCCGCTGGAGCGGGACGTCCTTGCGCCGGTAGTCGGAAGATGGCCGAGGTCGACGAACTCACCCCGCGTGACGACCTCGTCGCCCGTCCGCTCAGGTCTGGTGACCGGCGCATACGAGGTTCTTGCTCGTTCGTAGCCGTCAGCGAAGCTCGTGCGCTATCGGTTCGCAGACCGAGAAGGCCGGAAGCCTCGCCGATGCCGTACGACGGACGTTCGAGCTCACGTCTACATCGTGTTTGAAGGATGTCACGGTTCGACTGTTCGTCGGCAACGCCGACGCTGACGGCGCCGCAGGCCCCCGAAGAACCTCAGCCTGTCCGGCGGATGTTCACGGCTCGCGTTTGCCCAGGGCATCGCCTGTTCGACGTCGCAGATCTACGGTTCCGTGCCTCACACGTGCCTCGCCGGTGAGGCACGGCCAGGGTGACATGAGCAGATCGCGCGCACTCGCCCGATCTGCTCGGCCAGAACGCCGTGTCGTCGGCGGGATCGTCGAGCACGGCGTAAGGGCTGCGCAGCGCGGCGCGAGTTGCTCGACAGCCGCAGTGATTCTGCGTGCGGAAGTGTGCGGCAATGGTCGTTGGGGGTTGGCGGGTGCTTCTGACGGACGAGTCAGGTATCGATCTCGTCGCCCATCGCTGACGGGATGTCTCGGCGGGTGTGGAGAATGCGCCAGACATCGACGACCTCATCGCGGACGACGTAGAACACCAGGTACGGAAAACGAGTCAGTGGCCGGACGCGCAGGCCAGGAATTTCGAGTTCGTAGGAGAATCGCAGGCTGCCCGTCTGCGGTGATCGACTGATCTGACCGATGGCCCGCTCGATGGCGTCGACGAATCGCAGGGCGACTTCAGTGTCCGCATCGGCGAGGTAGTAGTCGACGGTTTGATCGATGTCGGCTGCGGCACGCTCGCGAAGTCGGACGGACCGGACGGGCACGACGAATCAGGCGTCGGAGCGGATGCGGTCACGCACTGACGTGAAGTACGTGGCGTCTGCGACCGGGCCTGGCGACGATGCCGCTCCGTCGAGGAGGACGCGCCGAAGCTGTTGACGGTCCTTGTCGCGACGGATGAGGTCACGGACGTACTCGCTCGTGGATCCGTATCCGCCGTCGTCGACCTGCTCGTCGACGTACGACCTGAGATCGTCTGGCAGCGACACGTTCATCGTCGACATCGCATCATTCTACCGGGCGTTGGCAAAGCTTGCCAAAGTCTCGCGACCGGGCGCAGTGCGCTGACCTCATCACGAGTTGCCTCCTTGCTACGGTCAATCGATGCTGCGGATGCGGTCGCTGTGCGTCGGCGCATTGCTGGGCGCGGCCTCGCTGACTGGGGGATGCAGCCCCTCTTCATCGTCGGACAGCCAGCAGAGCACGACAACGTTCCCTCCGACAACGACGATCGACCTGGACGCGCTCAACGCGACGTGGGCGTCGCGCGGTAGTTGGTTGATTCGCGACCCTGGAGCGACTGGCACCGAAATTGACGGGTTCGCATCCTTCGATCCGCAGGTCGATGGCGATCGCTACGTCTCGACGGGGTACGGCAAGTGCTTCATGTTCGGCGGACGTGCCGTCGAATCTGATGGGCTGACACAGGTCGCGCCGATCGAAGGAGCTGACGTGGGTCGAGTCGCGTGCGATCCCGGACCATCGACCGATACGTACGACCGGGTGGTCGAGTGTCTCCAGGCCGGGTGTCGAATCGACCTGATCGGCGACGTCATGAGCCTTTCGACCAGCGCGGGGGAACCTGTCGCTGACTTGATCCGAACGGCCGACGAGATCCCACCGCCGTAGCCCTGAGCCCCTGACCGAAACGTCCCCGATGTGCCGTTGATGGGCACGCATATCGCACGCGAGCGCAAGCCGCGCGACCCGATCGGAACGGCACGACTGTGATCGGCCAAGCGCTCGAGAATGTGCGGCGCCGCGGGCCGGCCGAATCAACGTTTCGGCCAGGCGTTCGGCCAGACCGTCACCAGCGTCCAACTAGGTTTGGCGGATGACGCTTCGGACTGCGATCTGCGAGTTGCTGGGTGTCGACCACCCTGTCGGGAACGCGGGCATGGCCGGCGTTGCTCACCCACGATTGTGCGCGGCAGTCGCCGATGCCGGCGGCATCGCAACGGTCGCCATGGGAGGCGCCTCCGCAGCCGAGGTGACGACGCGCGTGGAAGCGGTGAAGGAGCTGACGGACCGGCCGTTCAGTGCGAACTTCATTGCCTGGCTCATCGAGCACGACACGTCACCGTTGGATGCCGCGATTGAGGCCGGCGTTGCGTCGATAACCCTGTCGTTCGGCGACCCGACGCCGTACGTCGATCGCGTCCATGCAGCAGGTTCGCTCCTGTTGAACCAGGTACAAACGGTCGAGGCAGCCAGACGCGCAGTGGAAGTCGGCGTCGATGTGATCATCGCGCAGGGCAACGACGCCGGTGGCCACACCGGTGTGATGCCGCTCCTGCCGTTTCTTCCCCAGGTCGTCGACATCGCGGGCGATGTCCCGGTGCTTGCCGCCGGTGGCGTCGGCGACGGACGCGGGCTCGCGGCAGTGCTCGTGCTCGGCGCACAGGGTGCGCTCATGGGAACTCGTTTCATCGCCTCGAACGAGGCCGAGAGCGAGTGGCCGCGATTGCCCAATCAGGTGCTCGCCGCTTCGGCCGACGACTCGGTCTGGACGACAGCGATCGACATCCAGCAGGGAGGTGGCCGGTCGCACTGGCCCAGCGGAATCGGCGCCCGCTCGATCCGCACGGAGTGGCTCGATCGGTGGTCGGACCACCCCGAGCAGCTCGCCGACCTGCTCGCAGACGATCCCGACGCCGACCATGCCGAGGGACACGACCCCACTCCCGCGTACGCAGGGCCCATAGCTGGCATGGTCACAGAACATGAGCCAGCGGCGCGGATCGTCACATCCGTCGCTACCGACGCCGCCCAGGTTCTCGAGTCGAGTCGTCGTCTGACCTCTCGCCGTTGACTGGGCAGCGCATACTCGCACCTTGTCGCGGCAGCGCAACCCGTCCGGGATCGGCACGGATGCGCTCGGCCACCCGCTCCACATCGCCAGCGGTCAGACGACCTCGACGGCAACTGCATTGGCTTGTGCGGCAAGCGCCTCAATGTCGGCTCGGTCACCTGTCAGAATCGTCCCGCCCGGCTCCGCAATCGCGACCACGAGTGCGTCGACAGCAGAACCGGCTCGGGCCCGTCGCCGCAGCTCGGCTGCTCGCCGCGCAGTCAACTCGCTGACCGCCGGTTCGATGATGCACATCTTCAAGAATCGGTGGGTGTTGGCGTCGCGCCTTGGATCACCTTGTAGGGATTCGACGAGAACCATCGTCGGGACCACTGGTGGCCACAGCTCCTGAGCCTTGAGCGCCCCGATGAGCGATAGTGCTGTCTTTGTGCGTGCAGAAAGACGCGACACGCCGCCACTGTCAAGGACCAGCACGGGTCAACCGACTCGGTCGAGCGATCGATCCCGGATGCGCCGAGCTATTGCATCTGCGGTGGCTTGTCGACGCTGGCTGGGCTCTCCGACCTCAGCGGCGAGTTCTTCGAGGTATCGGTCTGTCTCAGCGAGTGCATCCTGGCGCTCCAACTCTGCGCGGAGCGCAACCTGCAGGAGTTCCGAGGCTGGGAGATCGCGTTGCTTCAGTTGTTCATGGAGGTCTTCGGGCAAGTACACCTGGACACGGGGCATACGCCTAACCATACGCCTACGTCTAGGACATATCAACAGGCGGTGTGGGTGCCCCAGACCGCTCGTGAACGGCACGGCGGAGCGCTGCGATCCGCTCGACATTGCTCGCTGGATGGACACAACCGATTGGGAACCTTCGGTCACCTCAGCGGTCCCGGCCTGAGCGTTGCTCGAGCGAGTTGGCTGAGGAACATCAGCCTGTGGAGCGGATGACGGGAATCGAACCCGCGTTCTCAGCTTGGGAAGCTGATGTTCTACCATTGAACTACATCCGCAAGAGGCGCCCAGGATAGCGGGAGCCCGTGTTGGGCGCTGAACGTCAGACGCCGCGTGCGTCGATGGCAGCCTGGTTGTACGGCTCGATCATGATGCATTCGCCGGGGCACTCCTCGGCGGCATCGACGGCGAGGTCGATCAGCGAGTCGGGGATCTGCGCAACACCGCGACCGTTGTCCGGTCCGTGGCCGGCGCCCTCGGCACCGTCGAAGATGATCGTCGCTCCGAAGTGAGCGGCTTCTTCCTTGACCACCCAGAGGCCATCGTCACGCGCCACGAAGACGTCGGGACAGATCTCCGAGCAGATGCCGTCACCCGTACACAGATCCTGATCGATCCACACCATCAATGCTGTTGCCACGTCACCAGGTCCTTCCGAGGGTTCGAACGTCTTGGGTCGTTCTATCTCCAGGCGGGCTCGAACCGTCGGCTCGTGCGGGAATCATCAAGGAAGGTTGCGCTGCATGGCGTCGAGACCTGCCACACCGGGATCTGCCCGCAAACGGGGTGGTGGGTGGGCGTCCGGCGTTTGTGTTGCATTCTGGGTGACCCGTCCCACCGGGATCTGCGCGCAAACGGGGTGGTGGGGGGTGGGTCACTAACGTGGGCGACCGTGATCCTGTCCGACCGCACCCTTCGTGAACAGCTCGCCGCCGGCCGGATCGTGATCGATCCGTTCGACGAGTCGCTGATCCAGCCGTCGTCGATCGACGTGCGCATCTCCAACCTGTTCCGGGTCTTCCGCAACCACACCCGCGGCGTGATCGACGTCAAGCTCGACATGGTCGACCTCACGGAGTTGATCGAGATTCCGGAGGCGTCGGAAGAACCCTTCATCCTGCACCCCGGTGAGTTCGTGCTGGGCTCGACGCTCGAGCGCATCGGCGTCCCCGACGACCTCGTCGGACGGGTGGAGGGCAAGTCGTCACTCGGCCGTCTCGGCCTGCTGATCCACTCGACCGCCGGCTTCATCGACGCGGGCTTCGACGGCCACATCACGCTCGAGCTCGCGAACGTTGCCAGCCTGCCGATCACGCTCTACCCGGGCATGAAGATCGGCCAGGTCAGCTTCATGCAGATGACGACGCCCGCCGACCAGCCGTACGGCACGGGCGCCAGTGGGTCGAAGTATCAGGGCCAACGAGGCCCCACCCCGAGCCGGTACTTCGAGAACTTCTCCCGTTGATCCGTCGGGGCGATGGTTTGACCTCGACGTGACCGGGTACTCCGTCGTGGAGCGGGTCACCCCCGTCCCCCGACACGAAGGAGAACCCCATGAGTGGAGAGACCGACCAGGCCAAGGGCCGAATCAAGCAGGCCGCAGGTGACCTGACCGGCAACGACGACCTCGAGCGCGAGGGCGAAGCCGACGAGACCGCGGGCAAGGTGAAGAACATGTTCGGCGACGCCAAGGACAAGCTCGACGATGCGGTCGACAGCGTGAAGAAGAAGCTGACCTGACCACGGTCAGAGCCATTCGATGTGCCCGCCGGACCCGGTTCGGCGGGCACGTTCGCGCCCGAGGTGCCGTCGCCTGCTCAGTCGACCGTGATCGCGAGCACAGCGATGTCGTCGTCGTGCAGCCCCGTCGGATGGAGTCGACCGACCACGTCATCGACGAGACCGGCCGGTCGTTCGGCGTCGAGCGGGATCGCGTCGAGCAGTCGAGCGAAATCCTGGTCGATGTCGTGGCCGCGCCGTTCGATCAGGCCGTCCGAGTAGAGCAGCACGGTGTCGCCTCGGTCCAACGTGCGAACACTCCGTTCGTAGGAGGCCCCGGTCTCCACGCCGAGTGGCGGTCCGTGGGTGTCCTCCAGCAGGTACGCAGCACCCGATGCCGGAACGATCACCGGATACGGATGGCCCGCATTCGTCCAGCTCAGCGTCCGCGTGCTCGGGTCGTAGAGCACGATGCACGCCGTGGCGAAGGTGGAGCTCAGCTTCGACAGGGTCAGTGTGGTCAGATCGGCGATCCGGTTGGTCGGGTGTTCCTCGACGGCGTAGGCGAGGACCACCGCTCGGATCCGTCCCATCTCGCCCACGGCGGCCGTGCCGTGATGCGCGACGTCACCGATCACGAACAGCAGGTGGCCATCGGCGAGCTCGGTCGCATTGAACCAGTCTCCTCCCACTTCGGAGGTCTTCGCCGCAGTGAGATGTGCAGTGGCGGTGGTGACACCGTTGAGCGGTGGGACCTCGAGATCGAGCAACGCCGCATGGAGCGATTCGAACGCCTGGCGCTCCTCGACCGCTGACAGCACCCGGATGACCGCCTGCGTGGCGAGGTCGGCGATCGTCAGGAGTGCCAACTGCTCGGCGGTGCCGAACTGCTGTGGTTGCTCGTAGGTGAACCCGAGGGATCCGATGGGAAGCCCGTCGTGGAGGAGCGGGAGGACGACCCAGGCGTGATGTGGTGTGGGTTCGATCGTGTCCTGGAGATGGGGGTACGCCAGCAGGAGACCGGCGCGATCGGGATAGAACGCCGGGGTCTGATCGGTCAGTGCATCGGAGATCGGGTCGAGCCCCGGTCGGATGTCGAAGTCGTTCCAGGCGGTGGTGATGTCGTCACCGAGGTTGCGTTCCGAGATCATCTGCAGGCGGGTGCCCTGGACGATCATCAGCGAACCGCCGGCGGCACCCGCTGCACCGACGCCGTCGGTCATCAGCGCCCGCGCCACCTCGTCGACCGTGTGGATCCCCAGGAGCTGTGTCGAGAAGCTGCGCAGGCTCTGCAGGAGTGTGAGTGGCGCCGAGAATCGGGCATCGTCGGCGGAGAGTTGCGGCACCGTGCAGAGTGTCCCAGGCGATGGCGCCGGCGACAACCGCCGGCGGGGAACGCGCTCCTGGGAGGTTTGGTTCGCGGCGGGTCGGTTACCGTTGCACCATGGAGGCGGCGGCCGGGTTGACATCGCACACTCGCCACTTCGCTGCTGCGTCGGAGTCGATCGGGGCCGCCCGCGATCTGGTCCGTGACGCGGTGGCCGGCACGCAGCTCGATCACGCGACGGTGACGGACCTCCAACTCGCGGTCAGCGAACTCGTCACCAATGCCGTCGTCCACGGCAACGGAGCGTCGATCGCCGTCGAGGTGACGGTCGCCCCCGACGTCATCACCTGCGCGGTGGCGTCCGACGGACAGACACTGCCGGAGGTCTCTTCGTGGGTTGCACCGGTCGACGGGCGATCCTCAGGGCGAGGGCTGTCGATCGTCCGTGCCCTCGCCGACGCGGTCACCGTCGACGTCGACGACGACCGCGTCGTGGTGCGCTGCACGTTCGAGCGACGCTGAGTGTCACCGACGATCGTGGCGGTGACACCATCGGCACCGGCGACCAGGCGGCGGGTTTGCGCGCTCACTGCCACGGGTAGCGTGCCGCCATGGAACCCCCCGAGGCGCCGGCGTCGAACCCCGACCGGATCGAGATCACCGTTCCGCTCCGTGTGGAGTTCGCGTCCACGCTGAGGACCCTGATCGCTGCGATCGGCTCGGACGCCGGCTTCTCGGTGGATGAACTCGACGACCTCCGCCTGGCCCTCAGCGAGGTCTTCGCCGTGCTCGCCGACACCGCTCCCGCCGATGGGCGGGCACGCGTGTCGTGCTCGCTCGCGCACGGCGAACTCTCCGTCACGGTTGCGGCGGACACGCCCGGTGTGTCGATCGTGCTCGACGACCTCGCAACGAGCATTCTCGAATCGGTCACCGATGTCGTCACGATCGGTGCAGTCGCCGTCACGTTCTCCAAGCGAAGTGCCGAGCTGGCCGAAGCACCTCGCACGTCATGAGCGACGCGTCCGCACCGGACGACGAACTCGCGCTGTTCCGGGAGTTCGCTGCGACGAGGCAGCGGTCGGTGCGCAATCGACTCGTCGAGCGGCACATGGGTCTCGCCGCGCACATCGCCAACCGCTACCGGCGTGCGAACCTGAGTGACGACGACCTCCGGCAGGTCGCGATGGTCGGCCTCGTCAAGGCCGTCGATCGGTTCGACCCCGACTACGGCGGATCGTTCTCCTCGTTCGCCGGACCGACGATCGAAGGAGAGATCAAGCGTCACTTCCGCGATCACTCGTGGACGGTCCGCGTGCCCAGGAGTGCGAAGGAATTGCACCTCCAGGTCCGGCGAGCGTCCGACGAACTCTCGCAGGAGACCGGGCGCTCGCCGTCGGTCGACGAGATCGCACGACACCTCGGTGTCGAGCGGGACGATGTACTGCGTGGCCTCTCGGCAGGTGCCGCCTACACCGTCGGAACGATCGACGCGAACCCGGCCGACGACGGCTCCGAGACGGGCACGGATCGTCGAGGTGCGCTCGCCACGATCGACGCCGGCTTCGAGAACACGGAGAACCGGCAGGTGATCGGGGAGCTGCTCGACCGGCTCCCCGAGCGCGAGCGCGAGATCGTCCGGCTCCGCTTCTACGAGCGGATGTCGCAATCGGAGATCGGTGACACGGTCGGCATCTCACAGATGCATGTGTCGAGGCTTCTGCGCCGATCGTTCGACCGGATGCGTGAGTGGCTCGATGAGCCGGCCGCTCACGACGATGCCAGCGCGGCCGCCGCTCTGGAATAGACGACGCCGAGGACCTCCCCGACGGTGGGGAATGGCCACATCGACCGCGCGAGGTGGTCGACGGTCAAGCCACCGTCGATCGCCGTGACCAGGGCCGCTGCGAGCTCGTCGAAACCCGCTCCGATGCCGTGCGCAGCGACCACGGTGTGCGACTCGCGATCGACGGCGATCGCGAGGAAACCGTCGACCAGCTCGTCGGTGGTCCAGCGTGGCGTCTCGCTCAGGCGTGCCGTCGACCACAGCACGTCGTTGTCGGACAGCTCAGAGGGCGTCGGGCCGATCGTGAGGATCGGTGGGTCGGTGAACACGCACGCCGGCGTGACCACCTCGTCGAATCGTCTCGTACGATCGCCACAGATCATGGCGGCCACGACCCGGGCCTGGTGGTTCGCGAGATGTGTGTACGCACCGAATCCGGCGACGTCGCCGACCGCCCACAGCGATTCCGCACCCTCGACGCGACCGGACCCGCCGACCCGCAGCTGGTCGGGATCGATGCCGACGTTCTCGAGTCCGAGGCCCCCGGTTCGCGGTCGGGTCCCGGTGGCGATCAGCAACCGGTCGGTGTCGAGACAGGCACCGGTCTCCAGCGTGGTTCGGACACCACCGCCGCGTCGCTCGACACGGTCGATCGCATCTCCTCGGCGAACTCGAACGCCGGCCGCGCGCAACGCATCGTCGACGATCTCGCCGATCTCGGGCGGTAGCTCCTCGAACGCGGTCGCTGCCGCGTCGAGCAGATGGACCTCGGTTCCGAAGCGGGCGAAGATCGTTGCGAGTTCGCAGCCGATCACGCCGCCGCCCACGATGGCGAGGCGAGTGGGACGTTCCCGGGCTGTCATCGCATCGGCACTCGTCCAGCAACGATCACCGAGATCGTCGAGCCCGGTGATCGGCGGGCGGATCGCCTCCGATCCCGTGGCGATGACGATCTCGTCGGCGACGTAGCGCTGCGATGCGGCCTCGATGGTCCGATCCGCCACGAGGTGCGCGGTCGACCGAACGAGGACGACGCCGGTGCGTTCGAGTTCGGCGGCATGACCGGCATCGTCGAGATGCTCGACCACGTCGGAGCGGCGCCGAACTGCATCTGGCCAGGCCCGGCCGACCGCTGCGTCGTGCAGCATCGCCTTGGTGGGCATGCACGCCAGGTACGGACACTCGCCGCCGACCAGTGCGGGTTCGAACATCACCACGCTGCGCCCACTCGAGGCGAGTTCCGACGCCAGCGTCTCCCCGGCACTTCCGCCACCGATGATGGCGACATCGAACCGGCGAGGAGTGCGTTGGTGGAGGGCGGTGTCGGCGTCGTTCATGTCGAAGTGGTTGATGTCGTTTGCGACGTTCATGACGTCGGTGTCCGTACCCCTCGGCAAACAGGTCGAAACCGTTCCACGTTTCGGATCCTCACCGTTCGGGTACCTCAATCGTATGAGCAACGACTCCCTCACCGACACCCTCACCGGACACGACCGTCGCGACACGACCGACTCGACCTCCGTCAACACGACGATCGCCGGGATGTCCGACGCCTCGACCACCGAGGCGATCGTGACGCTGCAGGACCGACTCGTCTCCACACTCGATCTGCAGCTGACGCTGAAGCACATCCACTGGAACGTGGTCGGCATGAACTTCATCGCCATCCACGAGATGCTCGACCCTCAGGTCGACGCCGTCCGGCTCCAGTCCGACGAGCTCGCGGAGCGCATCGCAACCCTCGGCGGCGAGCCGCACGGTACACCCGGTGCCATCACCGCCGGCCGGACGTGGCCGGACTACGACATCAGTCGGGCACCGACGGTTCAGCACCTCGTCGCGTTGGACAACGTGTACTCGGGCGTGATCGCCGACCATCGGCGAGCGCAGCAGCGGCTCGCCGAACTCGACCCGGTGTCCGACGATCTGATCGTCGGCCATCTGCGCGACCTCGAGCTGTTCCAGTGGTTCGTCCGCTCGCATCTCAAGGACGCCACGGGCGATGTGGTGCACCGCACGACTTTCGAGAAGAGTTGACCGGAGCAGGCCCTGTACGAGTTGGTGGGCGGGTTCACCCGATCGGGTGAACCCGCCCACCCCTGTGACGGACCCCGCCGGCAATCGGTACGATCCTCCGGATGTCAGACCGCCTGGTGATCGTCGAGAGCGAGTCGTCCTCCGTGGCGCTCCGGGGCGAGATCGATGCACACTCCGCTCCCGCGTTGGCCGGCCGATTCGAAACGCTTCCGGCCGGCGATGACGACGTCGTCATCGACATGGCCGACGTGACGTTCATGGATTCCAGCGGACTTCGCGTGCTCATCGATCTGCACGAGCGGCTGGACGCCGCGTCGCGTCGCCTGGTGATCGACTCGCCGAGCCAGCCCGTGACCCGGCTCCTGGAAGTTGCCGGCCTCGCCGATCACTTCACGATCGGTCGCTGAACCAGGAGCGGCGCCTCGGGCCCCGACGACCGACGCTGCTCCACCTCGGACCTGACGACCGCACGTGTGCGCAGCATCGGGTCGCGTCTGGATCGAACCGCCGATCGGGCCGGGGTTTGATCGCCGTCCCGATCGGGAACGCTCGTCCCATGAGCCACACCGACACCACCAACCGAGCCGACACCGAATCGTTCGATGGCCGCGTCGACCGGACGTTGAGGACCGCGCTCGAGGAGGTGCGCCGCGTGGCGATCGCCACCGACGACTCCGACGAGGCGCTCGCCCACGTGCGCCGAGTGGTGTTGGGCCTGGCCCGGACGTTCGGCTTCGACGTCGTGCTGTACGACCGGTCGCACGAGCGTTGGACCGTCCATCCTCATCCCAAGGGTCCGGTGAACGCCGACGAGCTCGAGGGGACCGACCGTGATCATCTGGTTCGTCAGCTCCGCGATTTCGAGGCGGCGGGAGTGGCCGCGACGGCATGGCTGGCGACGGTGCCTGCGCTGACGGCGATGCTCGACGTGCTGCAGTCTCTCGATGTCGATGCGGTGATGCTGCCCGAGTCCCTCGATGAGCCGAAGTTGATGGATCGACTGCAGATCGGCTCGACGCCGCCCGCCATGGTGCAGCGGATCGCAGAGCTCAACATGCAGCGCCCCCCGCTGGTGTTGCAGGTGCCGGAGTCCGGGCCGATCACGGTCGTCGACGCCGAGGTCGGGAACTGACCGTCAGGCACCGCCTGGCGAGCAGTCCGGCGTGTCGAACGACTCGCCGCGATTCGCTCGCGACATCGTGGACGTCACTCGACGAAGCGGCGGACCCTGGCGCGCTTGCCGCGCATCGTCGTCGACTGCATCGTCTCGATGACGTGGTCGACCGAGGCCTCCGGAACGCCGACGACCGAATACGCGTCCGAGATCCGGATCGGGCCGATCTCCCGACCGACGAGGCCGGTCTCGTTGGCGATCGCACCGACCAGGTCGCCGGGGCGAACCCCCGCCTTGCGCCCGAGGCTGACGTGGACGAAACCCGTCCCGGCTCCGCCCGAGCGCTGGCCCTTCTTGCCGGGGCGGTCGCGCTCGCCGGCATTGCGGTTCTTGCTCTTGTCGAACTTCTTCTTGCCGTCGGAGGGCTTGCCGCGCAGGCGGTCCGACGCATCGGGAATCTCCAGTTCGTCGATCGTTGCGCCGCGTGACTCGTGGACCAGCTTGATCGCAGCGAGTGCGATGTTGCGGTCGCTGTCCTCGCCGGCGAGCGCATGGAGAACCACGTTGAAGTCCTCGAGGTCGACCGCAGTGAGCGCCTCGCGCACTGCGAGGACCGTCATCTCGATCTGGCGGATGCGCAGGTCCGACACCGTCGGCACCTTGGCGATCTCGAACTTCTGCTTCGTCAATCGCTCGATGTTCTCCAGCCCCCGTCGCTCACGGGGTTCGGCGAGGGTGATCGCCACGCCCTCTCGGCCGGCGCGGCCGACACGACCGATGCGATGGACGTAGCTCTCGGCAGCGGACGGCACGTCGTAGTTGACGACGTGGGTGAGCGTGTCGACATCGAGGCCGCGGGCGGCGACGTCGGTGGCGACGAGCAGCTCGGCGGTGCCGTCGCGCAGCCGCGCCATCACGCGGTCGCGCTGCGCCTGGTCCATGCCACCGTGCAGTGCCTCGGCGCGGTAGCCGCGGGCGTTCATCGTCTCGGTCAGCTGGTCGACCTCGGTGCGCGTGCGACAGAACACGAGCGCCGACTTCGGTGCTTCGATGTCGAGGATCCGGCCGAGCGCCGACGGCTTGTGGGCGCGCTGCACCACGTACACGGTCTGGCGCACGAGCACCTTGGCGCCCGGTTCGGAGTCGGGCCGACCGATCGTGATGCGTTCCGGGCTGCGCTGGTACCGCTTGGCGATCGACGTGATGCGTGCCGGCATCGTTGCCGAGAACAGCACGGTCTGGCGATCGTCGGGGGTGCTCTCGAGGATCGACTCGATGTCGTCGGTGAAGCCCATGTCGAGCATCTCGTCGGCTTCGTCGAGGATCACCGTCTGGATCGAGTCGAGGGCGAGAGAGCCGCGACCGATGTGATCGAGGGCTCGTCCTGGCGTGGCCACCACGACGTGGACGCCGCGGTCGAGCGCTTGGAGCTGGCGTTGGATCGGCTGGCCGCCGAAGACGGGGACCACTTTGACGCCGAGTTCGCGCCCGTAGCGGAACATCGCCTCGCTGACCTGTACGGCCAGTTCGCGTGTGGGCACGAGCACGAGCACCTGCGGGACGCGACGCGAGGCGTCGATCATCTGCAGCGCTGGCAGCGCGAAGGCGGCGGTCTTGCCGGTGCCGGTGGCGGCCTGGCCGAGCAGGTCACGGCCCGTCAGGAGCAGCGGGATCGTCTCGCGCTGGATCGGGGTGGGTTCCTCGTAGCCGAGATCGTCGAGGGCGGCGAGCAGCTCGTCGCGCAACCCGAGCGCGGCGAACCCGGTCGTGGCATCGTCGTCTGCACCGTGGTCGGTGGCTGCCTCGGTGCTGCTCGTCTCGGTGGTGGTCGTCCCGGCGTCGGTGGTCTCGGCGTCGGTCGCCTGGGTGTCGGGTTCGTCGTGGTCGTGGCTCATCGCGTGCTCCTGCAGGGGGAATTGGCCAACGATACGAACACGATCGCCCGGATCGAACAGAATGTTGCATGGCCTACATCGCCGACCGCATCGCGCACGACGCCGACGCTCACATCATGGAGCCGCCGAACTGGCTGCGCGACCACGCCGATCCGGGCATTCGAGACCGCATCGAACGCCCCGGGTATGCCAACGAACTGGTCCAGACCGGTGACGGCGATCATGGCGGTGATCAGACGCGCATCGACGCCGCGTTCGAACGACTCACGCAACGTCACCGCACCGAGGAGTTCCTCGCCGACGAGGACGTCGACGTGATGAACCGCAAGAACTTCGCCGCCACCGGTTCGTTCCTCGCCGAGGATCGACCGCGCGTGCTCGACTTCATCGGCGTGCAGAGCCAGCTGATGTTCAACACGTTCCACAACAGTCGCCTCTATCAGTGGGAGCACCAGCCCGACCTCGACCTCGCCTACGGCACGGCCCGTGCGCACAACCGGGGGATGGTCGAGTTCTGCTCGGTCGATCCCCGCCTCCTGCCCACCTGTTACGTGCCGCTCGCCGACTTCGAGCGGGCCGCCGCAATGGCCGGTGAGGCGATCCAGATGGGCGCCGCCGCGCTGCTGGTCGCATCCGGCTGCCCGATGGGCCACTCGCCGTCGCACATCGCCCTCGATCCGGTCTGGCGCCAGGCGGAGGAGGCCGGCATCCCGGTCGTGTTCCACGTCGGCGGTACCGGCGACCTGATCGACCGGGCGTACTTCGACAATGGCTTGCCGATCCCCACCGACTTCCACGGCGGGGAGGAGAACTTCCGCTCGGTGGACTACATGGCGATCCCGTTCCCGCCGATGCAGACCCTCGCCACACTGATCTTCGACGGCGTGCTCGAACGGTTCCCCGACCTGCGCATCGGTGTGATCGAACAGGGATGCAGCTGGGTGCCGAGCTGGATGAAGCAGATGGAGTCGGCGATCGACGCGTTCGCCCGCCACGAGGAGCGCCTCCAGAAGCTGTCGCTGCGGCCGAGCGAGTACGTCGAACGCCAGGTGCGGGTCACGCCGTACCCGACCGAGGACATCGGCTGGGTCACCGACCAGATCGGGCCGAACGTGCTGCTGTTCAACACCGACTATCCCCACGTCGAGGGTGGCCGCCGCCCGTTCGAGCGGTTCGAGAAGAGCCTGGGCGACCGCTCCGAGGAGGTCCGCCAGCGGTTCTACGCCGACAACTTCGTCGACCTGATGGGCGCCGCCGTCGCCTCCCTCGTCTGAATCCCGAACTCGTGAACGAGATGCGCACCTGGGCCGCACCTCGTTCACGAGAACGGGTCAGGAAGCGGGGACGCTTTCGAAGGTGATCGACCATTCGTCGACGATCACGCCTCGGGACGGGTCGCTACTGCCCTCGAAGCCGCAGGTGGTCGCGCTCAGCGAGAACGCCACGTAGGTCGAGCAGTGCAACTCGACCTCCAGTCGGTAGAACGATTCGAGGTCGAGTTCGGGCAGTCTGACCGACTGTGCGTTGCGGTCGTTCATCTCGAGGATCGAGACGCCCTGGATGGCTGCGGCTGTGCTCTCGTTGGCAACGACCCGCTCGAAGACGGTGGGTCCCACCCGGGCGGGACTGCCGTCGTCGGTGGTGATGATCTCGTAGACGCGCACGGTGATCGTGGCCTCCGACCGTGCGTCGGCGCCGACCACGGCACCGAGCGTGCCGTTCCAGCGGATGTCCCAGTCGACGGTCGCGTCGGTCGATCGTGGCTGGAACGACGAGTACAGGCGGGTTCGCAGTTCGGCCGACTCGAGCGTGGCGAGCGGACCGTGCCCGGTGAAGCCCTGCATGCGGGCGTTGTCCTCGTCGAAACTCCAGCGTGTCGCCGAGATCAGTCCGCCGCCGGTGTCGTCCACACGGGACTTGAAGAAGTCGAGCTCCTGGACCACCGACACCGGCGGGGGTGTCGTCGTGGTCGGCGTCGGTGCGGGTGCGGGCGTCGGTGCGGGGGCTGGTGCCGGTGCGGGGGCTGGTGCCGGTGCCGGGGGAGCCGGCGGTGGCGGTGGAGGTGGCGGTGGCGGCAGTGGACTGGTGGCTGGCGGGGCGGTCACCGGCGGGGCCGGGGGCGGTGCGGTGGCGGTGGCGGTGGCGGCTGCGGTGTCCGGCGCCGCGATGCCGATCGTGGGAAGCGGCGCCGAGACCGGTGCTGCTCCGGCGCTGTCGGTGGTGCCCCCACAGGCGGTGAGTGATGCGAGTGCGCCGGCCGCTGCCAGGGCGGTGAAGGCGATGCGACGTCGGGGTTGGGTGTTGTCCGAGGTGATTGAAGTGGTCATGGGAACCAGCGTGCGGGAGCGGGCCGGTCGCGAACAGGGTGAAGTGGAGTGTCTCGGAGGTGGTGCTGGCACCATCTCCGCACACGCTGTGGCACCCTGGGCCCCGAACCGGCGACCGGGCACGCTGGGGACGACACTCGAAAGGAACCGCATGCGTCGCTCCGCTCACTCCCGACTCCTGGCCACGCTCCTGGCGCCGGCCCTGCTCACCGTTGCGTGCACGGGCGACGACGACGGAGGTGGTGACGGCGGCGACGACGAAACGATCGAGTTCTCGGGCGATTCGTCTCCCGGCGCCTCAGCTTCCGTGTCCGTCGACGGCGAAACGGTCCTCGCGATCGTCGGCGACGCTGGCGAGCTCAACGACGACACGCTGGCGGTCGCGGCGCTCGTCCGGTCCGCCGACCCGACCGCCGTGTTCACCGTCGGCGACAACGAGTACGTCGCCGAGGGCCGCACGGTGGATGCCTACGAGGAGTCGGTCGGCCGCGTCTACGGACAGTGGCTCGACGGTGGAACGTTCTTCCCGATCCCGGGCGATCACGACTACGGCGACCAGTGCGGTGCCCCCGACGCACCCGCCGATCTCGACGCCTACCTCGAGTACTTCGACCTGCCGGCCGGACCCGAGGACGAGACCTACTACGACGTGCGGATCGCCGACGTGCACGTGTTCGCGCTCGACTCGATGCCCGAGTGCCACCGCGACGGCGGCGCAAAACTCGCTCGCCAGCAAGCGTGGCTCGCAGAGACGGCAACAGCCTCCGACGCCGCTCTCAAGATCGTCCTGCTCCACAACCCGCCGTACTCCTCCGGCATCTCGCACGGCAGCGTCGAGGAGCTGCGGTGGGACTTCGCCGGGTGGGGCGTCGACCTGGTCGTGTCCGGCGACGACCACATCTACGAGCGATCGACCCACGCCGGCGTGCCCTACGTAGTGAACGGTCTCGGAGGGGTCGAAGCTCACGAGATCGGTGACCCGATCGACGGCAGCGAGGTCCTCTACGGTGACGCATTCGGCGCACTTTTCGTGACGGTGACCGGGACGGTCGCCGAGGCGGCGTTCGTGATCGTCGACGGCGAGGAGATCGATCGCTTCCCGCTCGATGCCGGCGACCCCGGCACCGGGGCGCGGAGCCATGCGAACGATGCGGCTGTGCTCACGGCAGCGAGCACCTGGCAGTGGCAGCTCCAGGGCGACCTCGACGCCTCCTACGACGTCGACGTGTACGACGTCGACCTGTTCGAGACCGATCCGTCGATGATCGCCGACCTGCGGGCCGAGGGTCGGGTCGTCGTCTGCTACTTCTCGGTCGGCTCGTACGAGAGCTGGCGCCCCGACGCCGACAGCTTCGCGTCCGAAGCGCTCGGCGAACCGCTCGACGGGTTCGAGGACGAGCGATGGCTCGACGTCCGCGACCCATCGGTGCGGACCGCCGCCGAGGGACGCCTCGATCTCGCCGTCGAGCAGGGGTGTCACGGCGTGGAGCCCGACAACGTCGACGGCTACACGAACAACACCGGCTTCGACCTGACCGGCGATGACCAGCTCGCCTTCAACCGTTTCCTCGCCGACGAGGCCGCCGACCGAGGGCTGCTCATCGGGCTCAAGAACGACCTCGACCAGATCGCCGACCTCGTCGACGTGTTCGACTTCGCCGTCAACGAGCAGTGCCACGAATTCGACGAATGTGAGGTCTACGCAGCGTTCGTCGACCGGGCCAAGCCGGTGTTCAACGCCGAGTACGCCGGGCGTTTCGTCGACGACCCCGACTCGGTCTGCGCCCGGTCGATCGCGCTCGGTCTGCGAACGTTGCTGCTGCCCCTCGACCTCGACAACTCGTTTCGGATCAGCTGCGATGACCGGTGATCTCGCCGGCATCGAGAGGCGTTCGGTCCTCGATCCGATTGCCGTGTTCGCCGTCGACGACCACTCCGCATTCTTGCGCAGCGTCGAGCTCGTCATCGCAGCAACCCCGGGTTTCGTGCTGGTCGGCACGGCGGAGAGCGGCCTCGGCGCACTCGACGCACTCGCTGAGCGTGCCGACATCGACCTGGTACTTCTCGATGTCAACCTTCCCGACCTGTCCGGGATCGACGTCGCTCGTCGCCTCGCCCAAGCAGGGGGCGGGCCGGTCGTGGTGTTGATGTCGACCATGGACCCGGACGACCTCTCCGCCGGTGCCCTCGAACGGGGTGTGGCAGGATTCCTGTCCAAGGAACTGCTCACCACTCGAGCCCTCCGAGCGGCCTGGGACGCGGCCGCCGATCGGAGCTGAGTGGGGCTCCGCCGAGCGGTCGCCGGGCGAGGAGGGAGGAGACCTCAGATGATCGGATCCGCCGAGCTGGAACGCGAGTCGCTCGACGAGCTGCGGGCGCAGTTCCGGAGCGAACAGATCGCCTCGTGGATTGCCGCATCGGGCGTCGCGTTGCTCGCGCTCGCCTACGGCGAGCCCGGAGCGCTGCTGCTCGCCCTCGGCATCGGCCTGATGGCGATCGTCCGCCTGCCGTCGTTCGCCGCAGTCGACCGTCACGATGTGGTGGCGGCGATGTGGTGGGAAGCGGCCGGCACCTGGGGGATCGCAGTGATCGTGGTCGCCGCGGTCCCCGATGCCACACCGATCATGGTGCTCAACCTGATCGGGCCGCTCGTGACCGGGGCGGTGTACCTCGGCGCCCGGGACATGCGTCGGCTCATCGTCGCCGGCGTCGTCGTGGCGGTTCTCCTCGGTGCGCTTGGCTTCCGATCGGAGGGCACCGGGATCGAGGACGCCATTCCCGAGTGGCTGTTCCAGGTGATCATGGTGGTCTATCTCGTGGCGCACGTGGTCACCATGAGCGGTCAGGTCAGCGGTGCCAACCGCATCCGTCTCGCCACGCTCGTCGAGGTCGTCAGCACCAACGAGGCGTTGACCCGGGCCGACGCGGAGCTGCGCGAGTCGCGACGGCGAGTGATCTCGGCTGGCGACCAGGAACGAGTGCGGCTCGAACGCGACATCCACGACGGCGCCCAACAGCGGTTGGTCGCACTCGCAGTGCAGCTGCAGCTGGCGAGTCAGCTGACCCGCCAGGGAAATCCGCTCACCGCCGATCAGCTCGACGCCATGCACGCCGAGAGCCGCGAGGCGATCGACGAACTGCGCGAGTTGGCCCGTGGCATCTACCCGTCGATCCTGGCCGAACGCGGGCTCGAGGACGCTCTTCGCAGTGTCGCCCGTCGGGCGCCCCACCCTGTCGAAGTCGTGTACGACCCGGAGATCGTGCTGTCGTCCGAGGACGCCGCCGCGGTGTACTTCGTCTGTCTCGAAGCCCTCCAGAACGTCGCCAAACACGCAGAAGCAGTCACGACCGTCGAGATCTCGCTGGCGGTCCGAGACGACGAGCTCGTGGTGTCGATCACCGACGACGGACCGGGATTCGACACCGCCGCGACGGGTTCCTCCCGGGGCCTGCTCAACATGGCCGACCGGGCCGGCGCGCTCGGCGGCGAGTTGACGATCGAGTCCAGCCCGGGCGAGGGCACGCGGGTCTCGATGGTGCTTCCGTACGGCGCTGCTGCCAACGTGGTCGCATGACGACCCGGGTCATCGTCGCGGAGGACAACCTCCTGATGCGTCAAGGCGTGGTGGCCGCAGTCAACGCACTGGGCGACACCGAGGTGGTTGCTCAGTGCGAGTCGAAGGACGACCTGCTCGCTGCCGTCGACGAACATCTGCCCGACGTGGTGTTCACCGACATTCGGATGCCGCCGACCAACACGAACGAGGGCATCGAGGCCGCCCGGTCGATCCGCGCCGAACACCCCGAGGTCGCGGTGATCGTGCTGAGCCATCACGTCGATCCCGACTACGTGTCGGCCCTGTTCGATGACGGGTCCGACCGGTTGGGCTATCTGCTCAAGGAGAACGTCGGCTACCTCGACGAGTTGCGGCGGGCGATCGCAACGGTGTGCGCTGGTGGGTCGTCGATCGATCCCGAAGTGGTCGACGCGATGGTCGGTCGAAAGGCGTCGAGTCCGATCGCCGACCTGACCGATCGCGAGCGTGAGGTGCTCGCGCTGATCGCGGAGGGGCTCAACAACGCAGCCATCGGCGAGCGGCTCGTCATCGCCGAGAAGTCGGTGCAGAAGCACATCAACACGATCTTCTCCAAACTCCACCTGACCGACGAGACCGACACCCACCGTCGTGTCCGGGCGGTACGCCTCTGGCTTGCCGCGCCGTCGTGAGTGATCGTCGGCGCGATGGGGTAGACAACCGACGTGGCTTCGGAACTCGACATCACCCCGGTTGCGACCTATCGCATCCAGCTGACGCCGACGTTCGGCTTCGCGGAGACGATCGGGATCCTCGACCATCTCGTCGCACTCGGCGTGAGCCACGTGTACCTGTCGCCGGTCGCCGAAGCGGTGCCCGGCAGCCTCCACGGCTACGACGTGATCGACCACACCCGCGTGCGGACCGAGTTCGGTGGCGAGGACGGGCTGTTCGCACTACTCGATGCCGCCCGCGACCGCGGGCTCGGGATCGTCATCGACCACGTCCCGAACCACATGTCGGTCGCCGAGGCCCACCTCAACGATCGGTGGTGGGAGATGCTGCGCGACGGACGGGACTCGCCAGGGGCCACGTGGTTCGACGTCGACTGGGAAGCAACCGAGGGCGAGGTCGTGGTCCCCAAGCTCGGCGACCCGCTCGATCGGGTGCTCGCCGACGGTGGGCTGTCGATCGGCGAGGGCGACCGCGGTCCCGAACTCAGGTACGGCCCGCTGCGTTTCCCGCTCGCGGCTGGAACCGAGGGGCTCGACGTCGCCGAGGCGATCGGTCGTCAGCACTACCTGCTCCAGTGGTGGCGTGACCCCGCCCGCAACGTTCGACGCTTCTTCACGATCGACGACCTCGTCGCCGTGCGGGCGGAGGATCCCGACGTCGCCGAGGTGATCGACACGATCCCGTCGCTGCTCTCGGCGCATCCTGCGTTCGCCGGCGTTCGCGTCGACCATGTCGATGGACTCGCTCAGCCGGGCGCCTACCTCGCCGGGCTCCGCCGGAGAATCGGTGACCACCGCTGGTTGCTCGTCGAGAAGATCCTGGCCGTCGGCGAGACGCTGCCGCCGTCGTGGCCCGTCGACGGCACGACCGGGTACGAACACATCCGGGTCGCCGAGCACACGATGCTCTCCGCCGACGCCGAGGGCCCGTTGACCTCGCTGTGGACCGAACTCACGGGCGATGATCGGTCGTTCGCCGAATTGGAGGACGCCGGTCGCCGTGAGGTGCTCGACGGCGGGCTGCGCCCCGACCTCGATCGCCTCGTCCGGTTGGTCACCGATCGTGCCGGGTGGCCAGACAGCGAGCGGGTACGCCAGGCGGTCGTCGAGCTGACGATCGGGCTCCACCGGTATCGCACCTACCTCCCCGACGACGACTCGGTGGCCGAACTCGCGACGTCCCGCCGTCGGGCGATCTCGACGCGGCCCGACCTCGTCGACGACATCGAACGCCTCGTCGACCTGATCGCCGGCGATCCGGAGGTTGCCGGACGCTGGCAGCAGCTCACGAGCCCCGTGATGGCGAAGGGGGCCGAGGACCGAGCGTTCTACCGGTACCTGCGCCTCGCTGCGCTCTGCGAGGTCGGCGGCGCTCCTGGCCAGTGGAGCGTCCCCGTGAGCGAGTTCCACCGGTACCAACTCGAGGCACAGGTCGGCGCGCCGCTGGCGCTGCTGGCCGGCACGACCCACGACACCAAACGGTCCGAAGGAGTGCGCGCTCGGGCGTTGGCGCTCGCGGAGATCGCCGACGACTGGGCGGCCGTCGTGCGCGACTGGTTGGTCGCGCATCGCGACCTGCTCGATCGCGGCGGGATCGACGCCGCAACCACGTTGCTGGCGTTGGAGACCGCAGTCACCGCATGGCCGATCGATGCCGAACGGTTGACGGAGTACCTCGTGAAGTCGGCACGCGAGGCGGAGGAACACACGTCCTGGACGGCTCCCGACGCCGCCTACGAGGAGGCGCTGGCGCGGCTCGCCGACGTACTCGAGGGCGAACTCAGCGATCTCGCCACGGCCGGCCCGCTCGGCGACGTGGTCGCGGTCACCCTGCGTTCCGGCTGGGCGCGGTCGTTGGGATCGCTGGCCATCCGGCTGACGGCGCCAGGGGTACCCGACCTCTATCAGGGCACGGCGGCCTTCACGTATTCGCTCGTCGATCCCGACAACCGTGTCGAGCCCGATTGGAACGAACGACGCTCACTCGTCGACCGTGCAGCCGAGCTCGACGGACCCACCGCATGGACCGGCGGCGAGGTCGATGTGTCGAAGGCGGTCGTGATCACGCGGACGCTGGGGCTGCGGCGGCGGCATGCAGCGGCGTTCGGTCCCGATGCCGCGTACGCCGCGCTGGACGTCACCGGCGACCGCGCTGACGCCGTCATCGCCTTCGCGCGCGCCGATTCCGACGGCCCTGCCGTCGTGACGATCGTGGCGACCCGAGAGGTCACCGGGTGGGCGGACACCGCTCTCGAACTGCCGGACGGCGCCTGGCGCAACGTGCTGGACGACGACGCCGATGTCGTCGTCGGAGGCACGTCGGTCCCCGTCCGCCGGTGGCTGAAGCGCTTCCCCGTCGCCGTCGTCGAACGCAGGTGACCGCCGCGGTGCGCGGCACCGCCAGCGCTCCACCATCACGCCTGGGGTCTGACCCCAGACGTGTTGCGGGGGCGCCAGGCGCCGGTGATCAGGCGAGCGCCGCGGCGGAACGTCAGGTAGTTCCACGCCCAGTTGATCAGCACCAGTAGGCGGCTGCGGAAGTCGATCAGGAAGACGATGTGGACGGACCACCACGCCATCCACGCCACCCACCCCGACAGCTTCCGGCCGGCGATCACACCGACCGCCGACGACCGGCCGATCGTGGCGAGTTCGCCCTTGTTTCGGTACCGGAACAAGGGCCGACGCGTGCCGTCGAGGTCGGCCCGGATCGCACGGGCGACGTGCGCTCCTCCTTGGATCGCTCCCTGCGCAACGCCGGGCACCATCGTGCCGCCGGAGGTGGCGTGGGCGACGTCGCCGATCGCGAACACGTTGCGGTGACCGGGCACGGAGAGGTCCGGTTCGACCTCGACGCGCCCGGCGCGGTCGACCGGTGCTCCCAGTCGCCCTGCGAGGGGTGAGGCCTCGTTCCCTGCACCCCACACGACCGTGCGGGTGTCGATCGCCCCGGCGGAGGTCTCGACGCCGTCTCCGTCCAACCCAGTGACCATCACGCCGGTGCGGACGTCGACGCCGAGTGCAGCCAGTTGCCTGCGGGCGCTCGTCGACAGCGACTCGGGGTAGCTGGCGAGGATCCGGTCGGTGCCCTCGAGCAGGATGATGCGGGCGTTCGTCGAGTCGATCGTGCGGAACTCACGGGTCATCGTTCGGAACGCGATCTCGGCGATTGCTCCGGCCATTTCGACGCCGGTCGGTCCGCCGCCGACGACGACGAAGGTCAGGTCGGCGGCACGTTCATCCGGGTCGGTCTCCCGCTCGGCACGTTCGAACGCGAGGAGGATCCGTCGCCGGATCTCCAGCGCATCCTCGATGGTCTTGAGGCCGGGAGCGTGAGTTTCCCAGTCGTCGCGGCCGAAGTACGAGTGCGTCGTGCCGGTGGCGAGCACGAGATGGTCGAAGCCGATCACCGTGCCGTCGTCGAGCGTGACGTTCGCCTCGTCAGGATCGACGTCCGTCACGTCGCCGAGGAGCACGCGGACATTGGCCTGATCGGCCAGCATCGACCTGATCGGTGCCGCGATGTCGGCTGGATTCAAGCCCGCGGTGGCGACCTGGTAGAGCAACGGCTGGAACAGGTGATGGTTGCGGCGGTCGATCAACGTGATCCGCACGGCCGCATCGGCGAGCCCCCTCGCCGCCGCCAGCCCGCCGAAACCTCCGCCGACGATCACCACGTGATTGTCACGCCTGGGGTCTGACCCTTGGCGTGACACGTCGTCAGGCATGGGTGATGCTCAGGCGGGCCGACCAGGGGGCGATGCGGTCGACCGACCAGCCGGGGCCGCCCCAGCGCGGGTCGTTCGAGTCGAACACGACGGCCTCGACCGGGTCGGGTGCGGGATGGTCCACACCGTCCGCGCAGAAGTTGAGCACCAGCGCAGCCGTCTCGCCGGGCACCGAACGCACGACGAAGAGCGCATCGTCGTGGAAGGACACGTGCTGCTGCGCACTGGAGTCGGTGAGGATCGGATGGGCCCGTCGGAGGCGGAGCAGTTCGGTGTACATCGCCAGGCGCGACCGGTGCGGTTCGCGCTCGGTGAGCGTCACGTCGAGCACGGCCGCCTCGTACGTCGTCGGGTCAGCCGGATCGGCGACGGGGCCTGACCAGTCGGCTCCGGAGAACTCGCGCCGGCGACCCGCCCGCACGGCCTCGACCAGGTCGGGGTCGCCGTGGTCGATGAAGTACGGAAACGGCGCGGTCTCGCCGTACTCCTCACCCATGAACAGCATCGGCGTGAACGGCGACAGGAGGATCGTGGCAGCCGCGAGTCGATGGCGCGGATCGCCGGGCGCGATGTCGCTGAGCATCCGGTCGCCGCGCGGCGTGTTGCCGACGTGGTCGTGGTTGGTGTCGAACACGACGAAGTGCCGATGGTCGATCGAGTCGGCCGGAGCACCGTGGCGTCGATCGAACGAGGGCGAGTACTGGCCCGAGTACACCCAGCGTCGTTCCCAGGCCGCGGCGACGTCGGCGGCGCCGGTGTAGGCGCGGTAGTACTCGTGGCGTTCACCGGTGAGCGCCACTCGCAGGGCGTGGTGGAAGTCGTCGTTCCACACGGCGTCGCACCCCCAGCCGTGCTCGGACGTCGATCGGACGATCCGGGGATCGTTGGCACTGCTCTCGATCGTCACCAGCGCGGTGCGCCCGGCGGAAGTGGCGGCATCGTGCACCGCGGCGGTGAGCTCTTCGACGAACGGGGTCGGCGTCGGATCGACGATCGCATGAACCGCGTCGAGACGCAGACCGTCGAGGTGGAGATCGCGGATCCAGGAGACGGCGTTCTCGATGAAGTAGCGGCGCACGCCGTCGCTGCCCCGGTCGGAGACATTGACCGCCTCTCCCCACGGGGTGCGGTAGGCATCGGTGAAGTACGGCGCATAGTTCCCGAGCACGTTGCCTTCGGGACCGAGGTGGTTGTACACGACATCGAGCACGACGCCGAGCCCGAAGCGGTGGGCTGCGTCGACGAAGCGTGCGAGCCCGGCCGGTCCGCCGTAGGAGTACTGCGTGGCGAACGGGAAGACGCCGTCGTACCCCCAGTTGCGCGTCCCCGGGAATGCTGCGACGGGCATCAGCTCGACCAGTGTCACCCCGAGGTCGCGGAGCCGGGGAAGGTGCCGGATCGCCGCATCGAACGTGCCCTCGGAGGTGAAGGTGCCGATGTGCAGTTCGTAGAGCACCGCATCGTCGAGACCCACGCCCTCCCAGCCGTCGTCGTGCCAGCGGTACAGCGACTCGTCGACGACGGCCGACGGACCGTGGACACCCTCGGGTTGCCAACGCGACGCCGGATCGGCCAGCCACTTCCCGCCGTCGAGTCGGAACCGGTAGTGATCGGCGTGTCCGACGTCCGCAGCCACGACCGACCAGGTGTCGAGTTCCGCAACGGCAGCCACCTCCCGCTCGAGCGGATGGACTTCGGCATCGGTGAATCCCGGTGTCCCGTCGTCGGTCTCGACGCGTCGCTCCACGCCGACCTCGACGGTCGACGCGCCGGGCGCCCACACCTCGAAGCGGGTACCACCGTCGACGACGGTTGCACCGAGACGCGTCACGACGGATCGGCCGCCATGAACACGGCGCCGAGCGGTGGCAGGGTCAGCACGATCGACTGGTGGAACCCGTGGGAGTCGACCGGCACCGACTCGACGCCGCCGTAGTTGCCCACCCCGCTCCCGCCGTAGGCGTTCGCGTCGGAGTTGAGGAGTTCCGCCCAACGGCCCGCCGTCGGCACCCCGAGTCGGTAGTTGTGGCGCGGCGTGGGTGTGGCGTTGAACACGGCCAGCACCGGGCGGCTCACACCGGTCGGGTCCTTGCGCAACCAGGCGTACACGCTCTGGTCGGCATCGGCGCCCTCGACCCACTGGATGCCGGCGGGATCGCTGTCGCCCCGGTGCAGCGCCGCTTCTCGCCGGTAGAGATGGTTGACGTCGGCGAGCCATTCGCGGACGCCACGATGCGACTCGACATCGTGGAGCGACCAGTCGAGCGTGCCCTCGTGGTTCCACTCCTGTCGCGTCGCCAACTCGCACCCCATGAACAGCAACTTCTTGCCGGGTTGCGCCCACTGCATCGCGTACAGCAGCCGCAGGTTGGCGAACTGCTGCCAGTCGTCGCCGGGCATCTTGGCCAGCAGGGAGCCCTTCCCGTGCACCACCTCGTCGTGGCTGAGCGGCAGCACGAAGTGCTCGCTCGACGCGTACACCGAACGGAACGTGATCTCTCCGTGGTGCCAACGCCGGTGGACCGGGTCGTGTTCGAAGTACGCCAGGGTGTCGTGCATCCACCCCATGTCCCACTTGTAGCCGAAGCCCAGCCCACCGATGTAGGTCGGCCGGCTGACCATCGGCCACGAGGTCGACTCCTCGGCGAACGTCGCCACGTCGGGGAACTCCCCGTACACCGCCTCGTTGAGTTGGCGCAGGAAGACGATCGCGTCGAGGTTCTCGCGCCCGCCGAACTCGTTCGGGATCCACTCACCTTCGTTGCGGGAGTAGTCGAGGTACAGCATCGACGCCACGGCATCGACGCGCAGCCCGTCGACGTGGTAGCGGTCGAGCCAGCACATCGCGCTCGACACGAGGAACGAGCGCACCTCGTTGCGGCTGTAGTTGAAGATCGCCGAGTTCCAGTCGGGGTGGTAGCCCTGGCGCGGATCCGCATGTTCGAACAGGTGCGTGCCGTCGAACTCGTAGAGGCCGTGGCTGTCGTTCGGGAAGTGCGAGGGCACCCAGTCGAGGATCACGCCGACACCGCGCTGGTGCAGCCGGTCGATCATCCGCATCAGGTCGACCGGCGAGCCGTAGCGAGCACTCGGGGCGAAGAAGCCCGTGGTCTGGTAGCCCCACGATCCGTAGAAGGGGTGCTCCATGATCGGGAGCAACTCGACGTGGGTGAACCCGTGCGCGAGCACGTGATCGGCGATCGGGTCGGCGAGTTCGTCGTAGCGGGGGAAGCGTCGGCCGTCGGTGACGTGGCGGCCCCACGAGCCGAGGTGAACTTCGTAGATCGAGATCGGTGCGTCGAGGGCGATGCGGTCGGCCCGGCTCGCCATCCACTCGTCGTCTCCCCAGTCGTAGGAGAGGTCGGCGATCACCGACGCGATCGACGGTGGCTCCTCGGTGGCCGCTCCGATCGGGTCGGACTTCTCGACCACCGAACCCGAGGGTGTCGTCACCCGGTAGACGTAGCGATCGCCGATCGCCGGTCCGTCGACCCATCCACTCCACACGCCCGACTCGCTGGGTTCGAGCGGGTGGTCGTTCCAGTCGTCGAAGGATCCGGCGACGGCGACCGACCGGGCGTTGGGGGCCCAGACGGCGAAGTGCGCGCCGCCGTCGGCGGGCTGCGCGCCGAAGCGCCGGTGCAGGTAACGGTGTGTCCCCTCGTTGAAGAGGTAACGGTCGAGTTCGTCGGCGTGGACCGGTTCGTGTCGGTCACCGGTGTCGGGTGTGGGGTTGTCGATGCTCACGGTGTGGTCCTTCCCAGGATGGAGAGTCGGCGGCGGACGTCGGGATCGTGGAGGATCTCGGAGGTCGGGCGGTCGAGGCGTCGGGCCCAGAGACCGGCGACCACCCGACCGGGCAGATTGTGTGGGCGGGTCTCTCCGATCAGGTCGTCGAGATCGGCGCTCACCAGGTAGGCGTCGCTCGCGGCGAGCCGCACGAGCATCTGGTCGACGATCTCGTCCCAGCGTGGCTCGATCGTGCGCTGGTGTGCCGCGCCCAAGCGTTCGCGGTAGCCGGAGGTGTCGCTGGTGGCGACGAGTTCGGCGATCGGTTCCATGTCGTGGGTCCGGATCCCGGCCACCGTGCGAGCGGGGATGCGCGGGAGCGGATCGTCGTCGAGGTGGAACTGTTCTTCGTACATGCCGAGGACGTCCCAGCGCTCGAACGCCTCGGAGACCTCGCGCGGCACCGTGCCGAGATCCTCGCCGACGATGGTGACACCTGCGGCCGCAGCGGACGCCGCGATGACCGCGAGGATCTCCTCGCGCGGGTAGTGCACGTAGACGCCCTGATCGGCTGAATGTCCGTCGGGAACCCACCACAGCCGTTCGATGGCCATGGCGTGATCGATCCGCAGCACGTCGGCATGACGACCGACCCGCTCGATCAGCCGGCGCCACATGCGATGGCCGCTCACGTGCATCGCCGCCGGCAGCGGCGGCGGGAATCCCCAGTTCTGACCGTCGGCGAAGAACGTGTCGGGCGGTGCACCGACACTGACGCCGGCCGCGAACATCGACGGATCGGCCCAGACTTCGTAGCCGACCGGGCTGGATCCGATCGGGAGATCGAGAGCAAGCGCCGCAGCGTCGGGATCCGCGGCGATGGCGGCGAGCTGTTGGTCGGCCAGGTACTGGGCGAGCAGATGGGACCGTTCGACGGTGGGGTCACCGCCGGCTTCGCGGTGGGCCATGAATCGTGCGTAGGCGCCCACATCGGGGTGGGCGGCGACGAACGCCGTCAGCCGAGCTTCGAGCGTCGGGGAGATCCGTGCGGCCGCTTCGATCAGCTGGCGCCGGCGTCGCTCGGCGAGCGGTCCCCAGTCGACGAGGTCGGTCTGCGGCGGAACCGGTGCCGGCGGGAGGCCGTCGTCATCGACGTACAGCTCGTTCCAGTGCAGCCGACTCACCGGTGAGTACGGGCTGGGGTCGAACGGGTCGTCGAGGAACGTCGCGTACAGCGGCAGTGTCGAGACGGCCTCGACGCCGGAGGCCTTCAACGTGCGGGCCAGTTCGTGCAGGTGACGGAACGACGGCAACGGACGATCGCGTTCCCACAGCGCGTAGGTGGGCACGAAGAGGCTGCCCCGACCCGCCAGGCGGTCGTCGCGCTGCATCGTGGTCGGAGCGACGACCACGACCGTCTCACCGGGCCCGGTGTCGGCGTCGAACTGGACGAGGTGACAACCGAACGGGAGGTCGTCGGGCAACTCCAACAGGTCGCCGGAGGCGTCGTGACGCACGGCGAGTGTGACCGGCCGGCCCTCCACGTCGATCGACGCATCGACGACGCGAGCAGCGACGACGATCGGCCCGCCGGTGGCGACGTGCAGTGGTGGCACCGTTCGCGATGGTGCCGCAGCTGCAGCCCGGTCGACCTCGAGGATCTGGACCACCTGGTCGAGGACACGCTCGTCGGCTTCGTGGAGGCCGCCGTCGACGTCGTGGTAGCTGGTCTGGACCCCCAACTCGGTGGCGCGGGCGCGCAGCGCGTCGATTGTCATCAGTTCCCCGGCAGCATGTCGGAGATCGCCGACATCGGCCAGCTCACCCACGTCGGACGGTTGGCGAGTTCGTAGCGGACTTCGTACAGCGCCTTCACGAGCACGTAGATGTCGACGAGGAGCTGTCGGTCGTCGTCATCGGCCGGGATCAGACCGGAGTCGCCGATCGCAGCGAGATACGAGTCGAGCAGCGTGGCCTGGATCTGGGACGTCCAGCCCCGCCGCCACGCATCGAGGGCAGGCTGATCACCCTCGGCGACACGACCGCGCTCGACGGCAGTGTGCACCGACATCCGTCCGGCGTAGTCGAACGATCGGATCAACCCTGCCACGTCGGCCAACGGCGAGCGCTTGATGGAGCGTTGCGCCATCGGTGCGCCGGGTTCGCCCTCGAAGTCGATGAACACGACGTCGTGGCCGGTCCACAGGACCTGGCCGAGGTGGAGATCTCCATGGACCCTGATGCGCTTCGCGTCGAGTTTCGTGTCGCGTAGCCGGTCGAAGCGTCCGAGCAGTTCGTCGACGTGCGCGTCGAGTCGATCGTGTTGCTCGACGGCCGCATCGGTCAGGAGACCGGAGCGGCGTGCTCTCGTCAACTCGCGCTGGGTGGCGCGCACGGCGTTGCGCAGCGTCTGCAGCAACGACCGTTGCCACAGCAACGTGAAGGCTTCGGGGGCCATCGCGCGGGCGTCCCCGCCAACGGTGCCAGACACGTCGGTGCGCGCGAGGGCACGGTGGAGTTCTGCGGTGCGTTGTCCGAGCAACTCGGCCATGTGGGCAGCGATCACGTCGTCGTGACGCCCTTCGTTCATCGCGCCGAGGTCGATCGCGAGGCCCAGGTCGTCGAGCGTCTTGACCCACAGGTCGCTCTCGTGCGCGACGGCGTCGTGCACGATCACGACGTTGGCGGGCAGCGATTCGCCGGCGAGGTCGACATCGGCGGTGGCAGCCACGGCGGGCACCCGGTCGAATCCGGCGGCCCGAAGGTGGGCCGGGAGTTCCACGTCGGGGTTCAGGCCGGCCTCGAGCCGCCGGACGAGCTTGGCGATCAAGGTGCCTTGCACGATGGCGGAGGAGTTCGACTGTTCGACGCCGAGCACCTGGATGCCGCGAGGGTCGTCGGCCAGCGTGGAGATCCGGTTGCGGCGCGGGCGGCCACGCACCTCGCCGTGGCGTCCGGCACGAGATCTCCGGCGCAGCGCGGCGCCGATCACGGCGCTGGCGCCCCAGGCGTCCTGCATGGCGTCGATCATCAGTCCACCGTCGTCGAGTTCGGCGATCGCATTGGCGGCCCGATCGGTCGCCTCGGCGATCTCTCGCCGGAGACGCATCACCGGAACGGCGTAGCGCTGCGGGTCGCCCTCGGTGAACGAGAGCGTCACGATCAACAGGGCGACGTCGCCGTCGGCGTCGAGCACGACGGCCTCGTCGATCGACACGCCGGTGATCGTCTGGCCCTTGCCGGCGAACCATCGTCGCTGCGGCAGCCACTGCTCGAGTGCTCGGCCGAGGCCGGCGCGGCGACGCAGGACCTCCGGCATCGAACCCGGCAGGTGGGGGATCGTGACCGGTTCCTGATCGGGGCGGCTGCCGACGAGCGACAACCAGAAGAAGCCGTACGGTGCCAGCGTCACCTGGTAGTCGTTGTCGCGGATCGGAGCGAACCGGTTCTGGCCGAACACCTCGACCGGTGTCGCACCCTGATAGGTCCGCAGGTCGAGCTCGACGTGTTGTGCGAGCCGCGACAGGTTGGCGACGCACAGCATCGGTGGCTCGCCGTCGTGGTGACGCACGAACGCCAACACATGGGGGTTGTCCGGATCGAGGAAGCTGATGTCGCCACGTCCGAGCACCTGGTGGCGCGTGCGCAGCGCGATCAGCTGACGCATCCACGACAGCAGCGAGGCCGGGTTCGACTGCTGGGTCTCCACGTTGACGCTCTCGTAGTGGTACTCCTGCTCGGTGATCAGCGGGAGATAGAGGCGATGGGGGTTGGCGGTCGAGAAGCCGCCGTTGCGGTCCGACGACCACTGCATCGGGGTGCGCACGCCGTCGCGGTCGCCGAGGTAGACGTTGTCGCCCATCCCGATCTCGTCGCCGTAGTACACCACCGGGGTGCCGGGGAGCGAGAACAGCACGGCGTTGAGCAACTCGACCTTGCGGCGGTCGTTCCCGAGCAGCGGGGCGAGGCGCCGACGGATGCCGAGGTTGATCCGCATCTCGTCGTCACGGGCGTAGGCCCGCAGCATCATGTGGCGCTCCTCCTCGGTCACCATCTCGAGCGTCAACTCGTCGTGGTTGCGCAGGAACGTCGCCCACTGGCAGTTCTCGGGCGGGGTCGGGGTCTGGTCGAGGATGTCGATGATCGGCATCCGGTTCTCACCTTGCAACGACATGAACAACCTCGGCATCACCGGGAAGTGGAAGTTCATGTGGCACTCGTCGCCGTCGCCGAAGTACGCCGCGGCATCCTCGGGCCACTGGTTCGCCTCGGCGAGCAGCATGCGCCCTTCGTACTTGGCGTCCATGTGCGCGCGGATCCGCTTGAGCAGATCGTGCGTCTCCGGCAGGTTCTCGCAGTTCGTCCCGTCGCGTTCGTAGAGGTACGGCACGGCGTCGAGGCGCAGCCCGTCGACACCCATGTCGAACCAGTGGTCGAGCACGTCGAGCACGGCCGCCTCGACCTCGGGGTTGTCGTAGTTGAGGTCGGGCTGGTGGGAGTAGAAGCGGTGCCAGTAGTACTGGCCGGCCACGGGGTCCCAGGTCCAGTTCGACGTCTCGAAGTCCTGGAAGATGATGCGGGCGTCCGACCACTGCGTCGGGTCGTCGGTCCACACGTAGTAGTCGCGGTGTCGCGAGCCCGCCGGGGCGCGGCGTGCGCGTTCGAACCACGGATGCTGGTCGGACGTGTGGTTGATCACCAGCTCGGTGATCACCTTGATGTTGTGTTTGTGGGCAGCGTCGAGAAACCGACGGAAGGCCCGCAGGTTGCCGTAGTCCGGGTTGACGGTTCGGTAGTCGGCGATGTCGTACCCGTCGTCGCGCAGCGGAGACGGGTAGAACGGCAACAGCCAGATCGCCGTGATGCCGAGGTCGCTGAGGTAGTCGAGCCGTGATGTCAGACCGTCGAAGTCGCCGGTGCCGTCGCCGTTCGAGTCGGCGAACGCCCGGACATGGAGTTCGTAGATGACCGCGTCGCGGAACCAGTCCTCGCCGCTCATGCCGACACCGCCCCGTCGGTCGAGGCGCTCCGATCGCCGATGGGATGGACGGTGAAGACGTGTGCGGACGCTGACCACGGTGCGAGGTCGACGAAGTTCGAGTTCCCGCTCCACCGGTAGGTGACGCCGCCGAGTTCGTCGACGACGTCGTAGTCGGACCCGTAGGGCAGGCCGATCGCGGCGAGGTCGATGTCGACGAGGCCGGCGTGTCGCCCCACCGGGTCGAGGTTGACCACGACGATGACCGGCGCACCGATGCCCGCCGGGTCGGTCTTGGTGAAGCACAACAGGCCGGGGTCGTCGGTGGCGTGGAACCGCAGGGTGTCGAGTGTGCGGAACGCCCGGTGCTCGTGACGGATCCGGTTGAGGCGTTGGAGCAACGGGGCGATCGAGTCCTCCCGGTCGAGGTCCCAGGTGCGCAACTGGAACTTCTCGGTGTCGAGGTACTCCTCCGAGCCGTCGCGCACCGGTTGGTGTTCGAGCAGTTCGAACGCAGGTCCGTACACCCCCCAGCTGGGCGAGAGCGTCGCGGCGAGGATCGCCCGGCTCACGAACGCCGGCCGGCCTCCGGTCTGGAGCTGTTCGGTGAGGATGTCGGGCGTGTTCGGCCATGCGTTGGGACGGAAGTAGTCGATCGTCCTGGTCGACAGGTCGGTGAAGTACTCCTGCAGCTCCCACGACGCCTGGCGCCACGCGAAGTAGGTGTACGACTGGTTGAAGCCGACCTTGGCCAGTCGCTCCATCAGCCGGGGACGGGTGAAGGCCTCGGCGAGGAACACCAGGTCGGGGTGCTCCGCGCGCAGCGTTCCGAGCGCCCACTCCCAGAACGCGAACGCCTTGGTGTGCGGGTTGTCGACACGGAACACGGTGACGCCTCGCTCGATCCAGAACCGGAACACGTCGGCGAGCGCGGTCCAGAGCCCCTCCCAGTCGGACGACTCGAAGTCGAGTGGGTAGATGTCCTGGTACTTCTTCGGCGGGTTCTCGGCGTACTGGATGCTTCCGTCGGCGCGCTTGGCGAACCACTCGGGATGCTCGGTGACCCACGGGTGATCCGGCGAACACTGGAAGGCGATGTCGAGCGCGAGGTGCATGCCCCGTTCGCGGCACGCGACCGCCAGCGCCGTGACGTCGTCGACGGTGCCGAGCTCGGGGGCGACGGTGGTGTGGCCGCCCGCCGACGATCCGATGCCCCACGGGCTGCCGACATCGTCCGGTGCGGCGGTCGTCGAGCCGTTGCTTCCCTTGCGGTTCGTGAACCCGATCGGGTGGATCGGTGGCAGGTACACGACGTCGAAACCCATGTGGGCGATGTGGTCGAGACGATCGACCGCCTGCGCAAGGGTGCCGTGACGAGGTGATGCCGCGCTGTCGGCCGTTGCGCTGGCGGCGTGATCGGCGGAGGTGACCGTCGATCGGGGGAAGAACTCGTACCAGGCGCCGAATGCTCCGTGCAGCGGGTCGACGTCGACCGGCAGTGGCTGCGCGAGGCGGCCGACGGGATCGCGCAGCGAGGTGCGCCGGAAGATCGCCTCCCAGTGATCGTCGGCGAGCGTCGACGTGTCGCCGTCGAGCAGCGCCGAGCGCAGCTCTGCGAGCAGCCGATGGTCGGCCGGGTCGGTGTCGTCGGCCAGGGGGACGCCGGCGTCGAGGACGTCGCCGATCAGTCGTGCGCCCGAGACGGCCTCGAGGCTGACGTCGAGGCCGGCATCGAGCTTCTTGACCGTGTCGCGACGCCATGACTCGAGATGATCGATCCAGCCGACCACGTCGTACTCCAGTCGCCCGAGGGAGTCGGGTGTCAGCGTGGCGACGTACCGGTCGTTGCCGAGCGGCTCCATCGCGACGTCGCGCCACTCCCGGTCGCCGGCAGATCGCCACCGCACGATCGCGTCGACGACGTCGTGGCCGTCGGTGAACGCATCGGCCACGATGGTGAGCGGCTCACCGATCGAGGCCTTGGCGGCGAATGCGCCGCCGTCGACGATCGGGCGAACAGCTTCGACGACGACTCGTGACGGTCGGGTGGTTGGCAGCGAACGATCTGGCATCGGTCAGGAGGTCCCTTCGGGTGGGTCGAGAGCGGGTTCGGGGGAGGTGCCGGCCGGCGATTCGTCGACGATCGAGTCGTGCTCGGTCGCTTCGAGCACCTGATCGGTGCGGGCGGCAGGTGCGGTGGCCCGGGTGTGGACGGGGTGGCGGCTCGGCGGCTTGACCGAACGCAGCACGACCATCGATCGGTCGAGCACTGCCAGGTCGTCGCCGGGCCGTTTGTTGACGGTGCGCGCGCTCCCGCGTTTCGGGTCGGCGGTGTCGAGGTCGATCGTCCAACGGCGACTCCACTGCGGGCCGGGGATACGCCAGTCCATCGTCTGGTCACTGGCGTTGAAGATCACGAGAAAACTGTCGTCGACGATGCGCTCACCGTAGGCGTCGGTCGTCGGAATCGACTCGCCGTTCATGAAAACCGCAACAGATCGTGCGAAGCCGGCGTCCCAGTCGTCGTCGGTCATCTCCTCGCCGTCGGGTCGGAGCCACGCGAGATCCTCGATGCCGCGGATCTTGCTGCCCTGGAACCAGCGGCGGCGTCGGAACACCGGATGGCCGCGCCGGAACGAGATCACTCGCTGGCACCACTTCGCGAAGTCGGTGTCGACGTCGGTCCAGTCGAACCACGAGATCTCGTTGTCCTGGCAGTAGGCGTTGTTGTTGCCGCCCTGGGTGCGTCCGAGTTCGTCGCCACCGAGGAGCATCGGGACGCCCTGCGACAACAGCAGGGTCGTGATGAGGTTCCGTTGCTGGCGAGCGCGGAACGCAGTGATGTCGGCGTCGTCGGTCGGACCCTCGACGCCGTGGTTCCACGACCGGTTGTGCGATTCGCCGTCGTTGCCGTCCTCGCCGTTCGCTTCGTTGTGCTTCTCGTTGTACGACACGAGGTCGCGCAACGGGAACCCGTCGTGAGCGGTCACGAAGTTGATCGAGGCGGTCGGCCGGCGTGTGTCGGCCTCGTACAGGTCGGAGCTGCCGGTGAAGCGATAGCCGAACTCGGCGAGCGTCGAGGGCTCGCCCCGCCAGAAGTCGCGGATCGTGTCGCGGTAGCGACCGTTCCACTCACTCCACTGGGGTGGGAAGTTGCCCACCTGGTATCCGCCCTCACCGATGTCCCACGGCTCGGCGATCAGCTTGACCTGCGACACCACCGGATCCTGCTGGACGAGGTCGAAGAATGCCGAGAGCCGATCGACGTCGTAGAGCTCGCGAGCGAGCGTGGAGGCGAGGTCGAACCTGAATCCGTCGACGTGCATCTCGGTGACCCAGTACCGCAGGCTGTCCATGATCAGCTGGAGGACGTGCGGGTGGCGCATGTTGAGGCTGTTGCCGGTGCCCGTGAAGTCGAGGTAGTAGCGAGGGTCGTCCGCCATCGTGCGGTAGTAGGCGAGGTTGTCGATCCCGCGCATCGACAGCATCGGGCCGAGGTGGTTGCCTTCGGCGGTGTGGTTGTAGACGACGTCGAGGATCACCTCGATGCCGGCCGCGTGCAGCGTCTTGACCATCGTCTTGAACTCCTGCACCTGGCCGAGCGCCGCGGAGGAGGTGTAGCCGTTGTGCGGGGCGAGGAAGGCGATCGAGTTGTAGCCCCAGTAGTTGCGCAAGCCGCGTTCGACGAGATGGTGGTCGTGCACGAACTGGTGGACCGGCATCAGTTCGACCGCCGTGACGCCCAGCCGTTTGAGGTGTTCGATGACGGCGGGGTGGGCGAGACCCGAGTAGGTGCCGCGCAGCGCGGCAGGCACGTCGGGGTGCTGCATCGTGAGGCCGCGAACGTGGGTCTCGTAGATGATCGTCTCGTGGAGTTCGACGTCCGGTGGTCGGTCGTTGCCCCAGTCGAAGAACCGGTCGCCGACGACCGCCTTGGGGACGTGCGGCGCGCTGTCGGCGGTGTTGGGACGGTCGGGGTCGGCGAAGTCGTACCCGAAGCAGGCTTCCGACCAGTCGACCTCGCCGGCGATCGCTTTCGCGTAGGGGTCGAGGAGCAGCTTCGACGGGTTGCACCACAGCCCGCGTGAGGGCTCCCACGGGCCGTGGACCCGGAAGCCGTAGCGCTGGCCGGGCCGGATGTCGGGGAGGTAGGCGTGCCAGCAGTGCCCGTCGACCTCGGTCAGCGCGATGCGCACCTCGTCGATGTCGCCGTGGTGCTGGCGGTTCCCCGGACCACTGTGGTCGCCGGCGTTGTCGCCGAGCAGACACAGCTCGACGCCGTCGGCGACGCTCGAGAAGATCGAGAAGTTCGTCCCCGATCCGTCGTAGTAGGCCCCGAGCGGATACGGATTGCCGACCCACACGCGTGGGTCCGAGCGGGCACGATCGTCGGTGTTGGGCACGAGCGTGAGTCTTGCCCACTTCGGCGCGATGTCAAACCGCGCGACTCCTGACCTGCGCGCAACCCGTTCGTGTCGGGTTCCGGGTGGACCGTCCCACCCGGATCTGCACGCAAACGTGCGGGGGCGGGGAGGGGACGGTCGTCAGTCGCCGGCGACGGGTGACGCGAGCGGAGCGTCGGGATGGTGCATCTTCGATTCGCCGGCCTGGATCGCTTCGAGCAGGTGGATCGAGATGTCGGCGACGCGCACCTGGTCCTCCTCGACACCGGCACCCTTCACGCCGTCGTCCATCATGATGTAGCAGAACGGGCAGGCGGTGGCGACCCGGCTGGCGCCGGTGGAGATCGCCTCGGCGGCGCGCTCGTCGTTGACCTTGGTGCCGGTGTTCTCCTCCATCCACATGCGGGCGCCGCCGGCACCACAGCACATGCCCTTGGTGCCGTTGCGGGGCATCTCGACCACGTCGACACCCTTGATCGAGGCGACCACCTTGCGCGGCGCGAGGTACACATCGTTGTGGCGGCCGAGGTAGCACGAGTCGTGGTAGGTGATGCGCTCCTCGAGGGTCGCCTCGCTCACATCGAGTTGACCGCTCTCGATCAGTTCCTCCAGCAGTTGTGTGTGGTGGACGACTTCGTAGTTGCCGCCGATCTGCGGGTACTCGTTGAGCAGCGTGTTGAAGCAGTGCGGGCACTGCGTGATGATCTTCTTCACACCCATGCCATTGAGCATCTCGACGTTGGGCTGGGCGAGCATCTGGAACAGGTACTCGTTGCCCGAACGACGGGCGGAGTCGCCGGTGCACATCTCCGACGGGCCGAGGATCGACACGTCGATGCCCGCACGTCGCAGCAACTGCGCCATCGCCTGGGTGACCTTCTTGTTCTTGTCGTCGAACGACCCGGCACAGCCCACCCAGTACAGGTACTCGGACTGCAGAGCCTCGCCCGGATCGACGATCGTCACGCCGTCGAGGCCCTCGGCCCAGTCGCCGCGCTCGCCCTGGTTCATGCCCCAGGGGTTCATCTGGTTCTCCATCGCCCGGTAGGCGTTGCCCAACTCGGCGGGGAAGTTCGACTCCATCAGCGACAGGTAGCGCCGCATGTCGAAGATCTTGTCGGTGATCTCGATGTTGACCGGGCAGATCTCGTCGCAGGCCTTGCAGGTGGTGCACGCCCAGATCTCCTCGGCGGTGATCCGCTCGAAGAGCGAGTCGGCGCTGACCTTCACCTCGGCGTCGGTGCCGAGCGGCGGGCTGACCACCGGCGTGCCCGTGGCGGCCATCACCTCACCGGACTTCAGCACGATCTCGCGAGGGTCGAGCGGCTTGCCGGTGGCGTGCGCCGGGCAGACGCTGGTGCAACGGCCGCACATCGTGCAGGCATCGAGGTCGAGCAACTGCTTCCACGTGAAGTCCTCGACCGACGAGGCGCCGAAGCTCTCGAGCTCGGTCTCCTCCAGGTTCGGCATCGGACGCATCGCGCCCTTCGGCCGGTCCTTGTCGGACAGGTACATGTTCAGCGGCGAGGTGAAGATGTGGCGCAGCATCGTGATCGGCAGCAGCGCGAGGAACACGATGAAGGACGCGACGTGCACGATCCACATCCACTGGTGCCACGTGTCGAGCGACGACTGCGACCATCCGTCGACCAGCGTGGCGAGCGGGTACCCGACGAAGCTCCACTTCTCGTAGCTCGGCATGCCCTCCTGGGCGATGCGGAACATCTCCGCGCCGAACCCGGTGACGCCGACGGCGAAGAACGTGGCGAGGATGGCGGCGTGTTCGGGCTTCGACTTGATCCGGATGCGGTAGGGCCGCTGCACGTAGCGCCGCACGATCGCCCAGACGATGCCGCCCAGGAACACGAGGCCGGCGAGGTCGCCGACGAAGATGTAGGCCTGGTAGGTGGTGCCGTGGAGGAACTTGAGTTCCTCCGGCAACTGGTGATCGATCTCGAGCACGGTGGTCACGCCGAGCAGCACGAGGAACCCGAAGTAGATCATCGAGTGCATGAGGCCGGCGCCGGCGTCGCGGAGCAGCGTCTGCATGTAGGCCCCGGCGCGGAAGCTCTTCAGCCGCTGGCCGACGTTCTTCGAGGTCGTGTGCCGCTGCGCCGGCGCGCCGCGTTCCCAGTTCTTCATCCGGTTGGAGAACATGAACGCCCCCCAGATGACCATCACCGGGATGATGGTGTAGAACGCGATCTGGATCGGACCGGCGATGTTGACGAACACCTTCCGGTGGATGGCGTTGTCGTTCTCCCAGCCCGTGATCTGGGGCAGGACCCCGGACACCGCGATGAAGATGCCCATGGCGATGCCGAGCACCAGGGCGAGCTGGTGTGGCTTGACCCGCTTGGGCGGCTTGGGTGCGCCGTCGGCGGTCGTCTCGTCGTGATCGACTGTCGTGCTCATGTCGGCGGCAACGCTAGTCGTTGCCTCTCCACGCGGTCATTTCCGCTGCGGTCACGTCTGGAGTCAGACCCCAGACGTGACAGCTCAGCCGAAGTTCTGGCGGTCGAGCTCGCGGATGCGAGCGGCGAGGCTGGCGAGCAGCTTGTGGGTGATCGCGGGGACCGCGTCGAGGACACCGAGGAAGCGCCGCTGATCGATGACGAGCAGCGTGCAGTCGGTGGCGCAGACCGCGGTCGCCGTGCGCGGGCCGTGGTCGAGCAACGAGAGCTCACCGACGACGGCACCCGGACCGAGCGTGGCCACCTTGCGATTGTTGCGCTTGACCTCGATGTCGCCCTCGATCACGACGAACGCCTCACGGCCGGTCTGGCCCTGGTCGACGATGAGCGTGCCAGCGGTCATTCGGATCTCGTCGCTGGCCTTGGCCACCTTCTCGAGTTCCTTCGTACTGCACCCGCTGAACAGCGAAACCGTGCGCAGGGTGTCCAGGTGTTGTTTCTTGCTCGCCATGTCGCGAACACTAGGTCTTTTCGCGCACCCCGGAGCGCAACGGAGGACTCGACGACCCGACGAATGCGCCGCAACGGCGTCGGCGTCGCCGAGATGGTCGGCTGACACGACCCCGAGAAGCTCGTCGAAGCGGTTCGTGCGCGGTGCGCCGGTCGGATCGTCGGAGCTGTGGCCGAGGCGTCACATCTGGAGGCAGCACCCGGATGGAACGCTTCAACGAAGGACGGTGGCGAGTTCGGCGGCGAGGGTCGGGAATTCGTCGATCAGGCTCAGGTGGCCGCGTCCGGCGATCATGCGCAGTTCGGAGCCGGGGATCAACTCGGCGGTGTGTCGGCTGTGGGAGAGCGGTACCAGGTGATCCTCTTCGCCGTGGACGACGACGACCGGAGCGGTGATCGCTGCCGGGTCGAAGGTCCACGGTCGGCCCTGCACGGTGATGTCGTGGGCGTAGCCCACGACGCCTTGGCGGAATGCTTCGGCCATCGCGCTCAGCAACCCGGTGAGGTTCACCTCGTCGGCGAGGTACGCGTCGTCGGTCGGTCCGAGGTCCAGGTCGCCGCTCAGGAAGCCCGATCCGTCGGAGCCGTAGTGCTCCTCGCACCATGCGACCGTGGCCCGCTCGTCGTCCATCGCCATGAGGTCGAGTTCCGACTGCAGGTAACCGTCGGCCGAACCCGGCCACGACATGTCGGTGTTGCCGGCGGCGACGACCGCACCGCAGACGCGATCGCCGAGCAGCGCCGCGCACGCCACGGCGTAGGGGCCGCCGGACGACAGCCCCATCACGGCGAAACGGTCGATGCCGAGATGGTCGGCGAGCGCGGCGACGTCATCGACCCAGTCGGCCGTTGCCCGACCCGCCAGTGGGGTCGACCCTCCGTAGCCGGGCCGGTCGGCGGTGATCACGCGCACCCCCGCGCTGCGGAACGCGTCGTCGAGGACCGCCAGCTCGAGGCGTCCGCCGGGCGCGCCGTGGAAGTAGAAGACCGCTTCGCCATCAGGCTCCCCCAGTTCGGTGAACGCAAGGGTTCGTCCGTCCGGCAGCATCATCGACTGGTCGACCATCTCCGCACGGTAGCGGGCCTGGGAAACGTGGGTTCTCGTCTCCCGGCGGGGCGTAGTCTGCCGCTGTGTCCACGCCGACCGAGTACGCCTTCGACCGCCATCTCCGTTACGCCGAACTCGTCGAATGGCTCGATCGGTTGGCGGCGGCTCATCCCGATCTCGTCGCGGTCGAGACGTACGGACGGTCCTACGAGGGGCGCGATCTGTTGATCGTGACCGTCACCGATTCGTCGACCGGCGATCATGCCGGCAAGCCCGCGCACTGGATCGACGCCAGCATCCACGCCGTGGAGTTGACGGCGACCGTGGCCGCCTGCCGCCTGCTCCAGCGTCTCGTCGACGGACATCGTGCCGGGGACGAGACGATCACGCGGGCGCTGCGGACCCGCACGTTCTACGTCGTGCCGCGGGTGAACCCCGACGGGGCCGAGTGGGTGCTCGCCGACCGCCCGCGCTTCCGTCGATCGAGCGTGCGGCCCTGGCCCTTCGCCGATGCGCACCGCTGGCCGGGCCTCCACGAGCAGGACGTCGACGGCGACGGACGCATCCTCCAGATGCGCTTTCCCGACCCCGACGGTCCGTGGATGCCGCACCCCGACGACGCGCGCGTGCTCGTGCCGGTGCCACTGACCGGCGTCGCGGCCGGTACCCCCCGCTACCGGGTGCTCGACGAAGGCGTGATCGAGGACTTCGATGGCTTCAGCGTGCCTTCTCCACCCGCTCCCGAAGGGCTCGACCTCAACCGCAACTTCCCCGCCGGCTGGGGAGCCAGGGTGCCGGGCTCGGGTGACCACCCGCTGTCGGAACCCGAGATCGACGCCCTGGTTCGAGCGATCGTCGCCCGGCCGAACATCTGTGGCTTCAACGCCTTCCACACCAGCGGTGGGGTGATCCTGCGACCGTCGTCGACCCAGCCCGACTCGAAGTTGCCGCCGGGCGACGTGTGGACCTGGAAGCAGCTGGCCGCGATCGGCACCGAGCTCACGGGGTACCCGTCGCACTCCGTGTACGAGGACTTCACGTGGGACCCGTCGCAGACGATGAGCGGGGCATCCGACGACTGGGCGTACGAGCACCTCGGCGTGTTCGGGTGGACCACCGAGTTCTGGGACATCGTCCACGCCGCGACCGGCGAGAAGCAGTCGACCCACTTCTGGTACACCGGCCCGACCGACGCCGAACGCCTCGCAGTGGCGCGCTGGCTCGACGCGCTGCCCGACGACGGCCCGCGCACCCGAGGGTTCGTCGACTGGTACCCGTTCGACCACCCGCAACTGGGGCCGGTCGAGCTCGGCGGCTGGAACCAGCTGCACTCGTGGACCAATCCGCCGCGCCACCTGCTGCGTGACGAGGTCGACCGTCATGCCGACTTCGCCGTGGCCCAGGCGCTGGCCGCACCGCGGGTCGTGATCCGCCACTCGAGAGTCGATGCGGTCGGTGACGGAACCTGGAGGGTGACGATCGGAATCGCCAACACGGGTTGGCTCCCCACGACGGTGTCGACGCACGCCCGGACCCACGATCTCGTCCGACCGATCGTCGCCGAGGTGCACGCAGCCCCTGCGTCGGGCGGGCCTGTCGACGTGTTCGACGGTCCGGCGCGACGCACGCTCGGTCAGCTGTCGGGGAGTTCGGTCGCGCGGTTCGCGAACGCCACGGAGGGCACCCCGGACCGCACGACGTGCAGCTGGCTCGTGCGGGCATCCACCGGCACCGAAGTCGTCGTGTCGGTTCGCCATGATCGCGGTGGCAACGACTCGGTGACCCTGCGTCTCGACGATGCGACGTCCGAGGGTTCCACCACGTGACGACCGACGCATGGATCACGCTCGTGGTCCTCGTCGCGACGTTCGGCGTGCTTGCCTTCGACCGTCTGCCCGCGGCGGCGGCGATGGGCGCTGCGGTCGGTGTGCTCCTCCTCCTCGACGTCGTCGATCAGCGCCAGGCGCTGTCGGGGCTGTCGTCGTCGGCTCCGGTGACGATCGCCGCGCTGTACGTGCTCGCAGGCGCAGCCACGGTGACCGGGGCACTGTCGCCGTTGATCGACCGTGTACTCGCCGGACGTTCCGGACCGGGTGACGACACCGGTGACCGGGGCGCCGGCCGTCGTCTCGGTCGGCTCGCTGTGGCGGCCGGAGCGCTGTCCGCGGTGCTGCCCAACACGCCGCTGGTCGCGCTCGCCGCACCGCGTGTCGTCACGTGGTGCCGGCGCGCGGGTGTGTCGGCATCGCCCTACCTGATGCCGATGTCGTACGCCGCCGTGTTCGGTGGCGTCGTCACCGTGATCGGCACGTCGACGAACCTGGTCGTCTCGGACCTCCTCGTCGCACAGGGCGAGCAGCCGCTCGGGGTGTTCGAGATCACCGGCGTGGGCCTGCCGGTCGCGGCGATCGGTATCAGCGTGCTCGTGGTCACGGCCCCCCGCCTGCTCCGCCACCGTCGTCCGGCGGTCGAGTCGGATCCGGCGGCGGCGGTCCAGCCGTACACGATCGCCCTCGCTGTCGAGCCCGACGGCCCACTGGTCGGCCGGACGATCGAGGCGGCAGGCCTGCGGCACCTGCACGGTGTCTTCCTCGCCGGGGTCGAGCGCGCGGGAACCGTCGTGCCTGCTCGGCCGGGCACGGTCCTCGGCTCGGGCGACATCTGCTACTTCGCCGGCGACGTCGTCGACGTGGTCGATCTGCTCGAGGTGAACGGTCTCGCGAGCGCCGAGCATGCGCACCTGGTCGGCGCCGGGGACCGCCCCGACGCCGGTCTGTTCGAGGCGGTCGTGTCGGAGCGCTCGGACCTCGCCGGCGCCACGTTGCGCGACGCCGGGTTCCGTGCGCGCTACGACGCCGCGGTGCTCGCGATCCGGCGCCACGACGACGACCTCCCGGGCAAGCTCGGCACGGTCGTGTTGCGCCCGGGGGACGTGCTGCTGGTGTTGGCGACGCCGGAGTTCGAGCGGGTGTGGCGCGGCCACGGTGACTTCAGCGTGATCGCTTCGCTCGATGCGCCGCCGCCGGTTCGTCGTGAGCGCTCCTCGCTCGTGATCGCTGCAATCGTCGGGCTGGTGGCATCGGTCGTCACCGGCGTCCTCGATCTGATGGAGGCGTCGTTGCTCGCAGCCGTGGCGCTGATCGCGTTGCGGGTGATCAGCGTGACCGAGGCTCGTCGAGCGGTGAACCTCAACGTCGTGCTGACGATCGCGATGTCGATCAGTCTCGGCACCGCCGTCGCGGTGAGCGGCTTGGCCGCCGAGATGGCGACACTCCTCGGGAATCTCGGTGATCCGTTCGGCGACACCGGCCGCCTGGTCGCCGTGCTGGCCGCGACGATGGTGCTCACCGAGCTGTTGTCGAACAACGCGGCAGCCGCCCTGATGCTGCCGGTGGCGACCGCCACGGCGATCGAGGCGGGTCTCGACCCACGCTCGATGGCGATCGTCGTGTTGATCGGCGCGTCGTGTTCGTTCCTGTCGCCGATCGGGTACCAGACCAACCTGATGGTGTACGGCCTCGGTGGGTACCGGTTCCGCGACTTCACCCTCGTCGGTGCGCCGCTCAGCCTCGTCACGTTGATCGTCACGCCGGTCGTCGTCCCGCTCGCGCTCGGTCTCTGAGGCAGCGCGGGGACAGGCGTTGAGGTCGCGTCCCCGAGACGGGCGCCGGGGCACGTCACCCCGACGGCCGGTGCGGGAGCGATGATGGTGGGATGAGCGATCGGCACGAACCGGATCCACAGTTGTTGGCGGCGGCGACCGCCGCTCACGAGCGGGCGTACTGCCCCTACTCGCACTACCGGGTCGGCGCAGCGATCCGGACCCGCTCGGGCGCGGTGATCGCCGGGTGCAACGTGGAGAACGCCGCCTATCCGCTCGGGTCGTGCGCGGAGGCCGGCGCGATCGCCGCGATGGTCCTCGCCGGCGAGCGCTCGATCGTCGAGATCGTGGTGGTGACCGACGGTGATGAGCCCGGAACCCCGTGTGGTGGATGCCGTCAGCGCATCCGCGAGTTCGCGGGCCCCGAGGTCGCGGTGCATGCCGTGGCGGCGTCGGGTCCGACGGTGTCGATGACGGTGGGCGACCTGCTGCCGCACTCGTTCGGCCCGGAGTTCCTCGGCCAGGACCACTGATCGATAAGTTGAGTCAAACCGACTCAAGAAACCTATCATCGATGTTGCCGTCGACTTGAACGCTCCGTATCATGGTGACGCAGCGGGCGTGACACGCTCGCAAGGTTCTCATCCCCCAGCAACACCGTCACCCGCAAGAGGAGCAACATCATGGCCAAGGCAGTCGGCATCGACCTCGGAACCACCAACTCGGTGGTGTCCGTCCTGGAGGGCGGCGATCCCGTCGTCATCCCCAACTCCGAGGGCGCGCGCACGACGCCGTCGGTCGTGGCGTTCTCCAAGTCCGGCGAGGTGCTCGTCGGTGAGGTCGCCAAGCGTCAGGCGATCACCAACCCCGATCGCACGTTCCGGTCGATCAAGCGCCACATGGGCGAGGACTGGAAGTCCGACGACATCGACGGCAAGAAGTACACGCCCCAGGAGATCTCCGCGCGCATCCTGATGAAGCTCAAGCGCGACGCCGAAGCGTTCCTCGGCGACACCGTCACGCAGGCCGTCATCACCGTGCCCGCGTACTTCGACGACGCCCAGCGCACTGCCACGAAGGAGGCAGGCACGATCGCCGGCCTCGAGGTGCTGCGCATCATCAACGAGCCGACCTCCGCGGCGTTGGCCTACGGGCTCGACAAGAGCGCAGAAGACGAGACGATCCTCGTGTTCGACCTCGGTGGCGGCACCTTCGACGTGTCGGTGCTCGAGATCGGCGATGGCGTGTTCGAGGTCAAGTCCACCCACGGCGACACCGATCTCGGCGGCGACGACTGGGACCAGCGCATCGTCGACTGGCTCGTGCAGCAGTTCAAGGCGGCCCACGGCGTCGACCTGAGCGCCGACCGCATGGCCGCTCAGCGACTCCAGGAAGCGGCCGAGAAGGCGAAGATCGAGCTCAGCCAGACCCAGCAGACCCAGATCAACCTCCCGTTCATCACCGCCACGGCCGACGGCCCGCTGCACCTCGACGAATCGTTGAGCCGGGCGAAGTTCCAGGAGATGACCTCCGACCTCATCGAGCGCTGCCGCGTCCCGTTCGAGCAGGCGTTGAAGGACGCCGGCGTCTCGAAGGGTGACCTGCACCACGTGATCCTCGTCGGTGGTTCCACGCGCATGCCGGCCGTGACCGACCTGGTCCAGAGCATGACCGGCAAGGAGCCGAACAAGACCGTCAACCCCGACGAAGTGGTCGCCATCGGTGCTGCTGTCCAGGCCGGCGTGCTGCGCGGCGACGTCAAGGACGTGCTCCTGCTCGACGTCACTCCGCTCAGCCTCGGTATCGAGACCAAGGGTGGCGTGATGACCAGGCTCATCGAGCGCAACACCACGATCCCCACCAAGCGCACCGAGGTGTTCACCACCGCGGAGGACAGCCAGCCGTCGGTCGAGATCCACGTGCTCCAGGGCGAGCGCGAGATGGCCGGCTACAACAAGACGCTCGGCAAGTTCCAGCTCGTCGACCTGCCACCCGCCCCGCGCGGCGTGCCGCAGATCGAGGTCACCTTCGACATCGACGCCAACGGCATCGTCCACGTGTCGGCGAAGGACCGGGCGACCAACAAGGAACAGTCGATGACCATCACCGGGCAGTCGACGATCGACAAGAACGACATCGAGCAGATGGTCAAGGACGCCGAGGCGCATGCCGAGGACGACCGCAAGCGTCGCGAGGAGGCCGAGGTCCGCAACAACGCCGACTCGCTGGTGTACCAGACCGAGAAGGTGCTGCGCGAGCAGGGTGACAAGGTCACCGCGGAGGAGAAGGACGCGGTGGAGCAGCCCCTCGCCGACCTCAAGAAGGCGATGGAGGGCAACGACACCGACGCCATCAAGACCGCAACCGACACGTTGATGTCCGCCAGCCAGGCGTTCAGCCAGAAGCTCTACGAAACTGCTGCACGTGACACGGGCGCAGAGGGCACGTCGGCGTCGGGCCAGGACACCGGAGCCGGGTCGGTGAACGACGACGACATCGTCGACGCCGAGATCGTCGACGACGACGAGAAGGCCTGACCGCGGCGTGGACGGCGACATGGTCGACCCCCCCGAGAAGGCCGATGCCTCCGACATCTCGAACGACGAGTTCGAGATGTCGGAGGCCCCGTCGGCCGACGACGACATCGGCAACCTCGACGACCTCGCCGAGCGGGCCAGCGAGATCGACGACGTGACCGACTCGATGCTGCGCCGGGCTGAACCCGGTGACGACTTCGATGCGATCGTCGGCGAGATCGACTACTCCGACGTCGACGTGCCCGCACTGCTCGCCGAGCGCGAGGAGTACAAGGGTCTGGCCCAACGGATCCAGGCCGACTTCGACAACTACCGACGCCGCGCTGCGGCTCAGTCGCTCGCCGAGGCCGACCGGGCCTCGGGCCGGCTCGCCGAGGCGCTGCTCCCGGTGCTCGACGCGGCCGAGGCGGCGTACCTGCGTCACCCCGAGGAGGTCGGCCCGCTGCTCAACCAGATGCTGGTCGAGTTGAAGAAGCACGGTCTGGAGACCCTGGACCTCGAGGACAAGCCGTTCGATCCGGAGTTCGCCGAGGCGGTGGCCCACGAGCCCGGCGACGGCGGTGAGCCGATCGTGGCCGAGGTGTTGCGCAGCGGCTACACCTGGAAGGGCAAGGTGCTACGCGCCGCCATGGTCAAGACGAAGGACTGACCCCGGTTGCACTCGGGGAGGAGGTGATCACCGATGACCGCACAACGTGAATGGTTCGAGAAGGACTACTACAAGGCGCTGGGCGTCGAGAAGGGCGCGACCGCCAAGGAGATCACCAAGGCGTACCGCAAGCTCGCTCGCGACCTCCACCCCGACAAGAACCCCGGCGACGCCGTGGCCGAGGAGCGATTCAAGGAGGTCGCCGCCGCCTACGACGTGCTCGGCGACGACGCCAAGCGCAAGGAGTACGACGAGGTCCGCACGATGGGGCCGATGCCCGGCGCAGGCGGCCGCGGTGGTCCCGGAGGGTTCACCTTCAACGTCGAGGACATGGAAGGCGGTGGCCTCGGCGACCTGTTCGGCAACATGTTCGGCCGCGGTGGCGCCGGCCGAGGTCGCGGTGGCGCCGCGTCCGGTGTGGGCCCGCGCCGCGGTGCCGACATCACGGCCCAATTGACGGTGTCGTTCGAGGATGCCGCTCGCGGCATCACCACCACCCTCTATCTCACCACCGACGCCCAGTGTTCGACCTGCCACGGATCGGGAGCGAAGCCCGGGACCTCACCGGTGATGTGTTCGGCGTGTGGGGGTCGCGGCGTGGTCGACGACAACCAGGGGATGTTCTCCTTCTCCACGCCGTGCCGGGTGTGCGGCGGCCAGGGCGTCCGCATCGAGGACCCGTGTCCCACCTGTCGGGGCTCGGGGGTCGAAGCACGCCAACGCGAGGTCAAGACCCGCATTCCCGCCGGGGTCAAGGACGGCCAGACCATTCGGCTGAAGGGTCGCGGCGGGCCTGGTCGCAGCGGCGGGCCGGCCGGAGATCTCCTCGTCGAGCTCAAGGTGATGCCCCACACCCTCTTCGGGCGCAGCGGTGACAATCTCACGGTGACCGTGCCGGTCACCTTCGCCGAAGCGGCACTCGGTGGCGACATCGACGTGCCCACCCTCGAGGGCCCACGAGTGACGTTGCGCCTCAGGCCCGGCACCCAGTCGGGGAGTCGCCACCGCGTGCGCGACAAGGGCATCTCCACCGCGAAGCACACCGGCGACCTGATCGTGACGGTCGAGGTGCAGGTCCCGACAGAACTGAACGACGAACAACGGGCGGCGGTCGAGCAGCTTGCCGCCGCGACTACGGTGAATCCGAGGAGTTCACTGCCATGAGCGCATCAGACGCGAACGAACGGTCCCGGACCCGGGCGGTCTACGTGATCTCGGTCGCCGCCGAGCTCGCCGGCATGCACCCGCAGACCCTGCGGATCTACGAACGCCGCGGCCTGGTCACGCCGGCGCGAACCCAGGGCGGCAATCGCCGCTACAGCGACGCCGACATCGCGATCCTCAAGCGGATCTCCGAACTCACCGACGAGGGAATGAACCTCGAAGGCATCCGGCGCGTGATGCACCTCGAGATCGAGAACGCCCGCCTGCGAGCCGAACTCGACCAGGCTCGCGACATCGCGAAGCACGCCATCGAAGCTGCGGAGGGTCGGCGGTCCGGTGCCGACCTCGTCCCGTTGCGTCAAGCCGTGTCCGTCTTCGGTCAGCGTCCTTCGATCTTCGAACGCGAGTGACGGTCCCGTCGGGGCAACACACGGCTGATCGCTCGCCTCACCGGACCGATCGGCGTCGGATCCGATTTCGGCGGCAGGTTCGACACCTTCTCGACGGCCCAGGGTCGATCGAGCGGATCAGCCGCCGATGAGGCGGGGACCAGCACGTCGACGGGGCGAAGACGCCCGGCGAGCCCCGCGGCACCCACGGCGGCGCCGATCGCCACGCACTGGCGTTGCGGTGATCGCAGATCGTGCGGTGGGAAATCGGGGTAGGGAACGCCCGACAGGAGCAGAGCGGTCTTCTCGTCGACGACGGCGGGATCTTCGTCGAGTCCCCTGGTGAAGCGTCGGAGCTCGGCGACGAGCTGGACGGCATCTTCGATCTCGTCGAACCAACCCACCGAGAAGCCGGCCTGGTTCAGGCCGAGTGATGGCGTGACCCGTCCCACCGAATCGACTGCCGCAGCGACCACCGGTTGCCCGTCGTCCAACAACGCCTCGAACGACTCGTCGGTCGCCGCGTCGCGACGGACCCTGGTGACGTCGCGACCGATGACGCGACCGATCGCCACCGGGCTCGGTTCCACCGTGACGTCCGCGAAGCGAGCCCGCTCGGCGAGCTCCTCGATTCGGCGGATGTCGACGTCGTTCCAGCGCACCGCAACGAGCCAGCGTCGGGGGCCGTCATCGAGGAGGAGCGTCGAGGTGATCTGTTGCTCTCGCACGAGGTCGGCCCTCATTGCATTCAGCTCCGTTCCGCTGCAGCCGGTCGCATCGACGCGGTGCAGCGTGCTGAAGGGAGGAAACGTGGCGATGCGCGTGGCCTCCTCGGGATCTCCCAATTCGGCTCGCAGTCGGACGAACGCATCGACCACCGATCGGTCGTCATCGGTGGAGCGAATGGCCACCTCGGCGGCCGCAGCCACTCGCCCGTCCTGGTCGGCGCGGAGCCGGACGCCACGCACGATCCGGTTGGTGTACTCGATCCCGACACCGTCCCCGCGTTGCAGCCGGGTCATCGACGGCTCTCGCTCTCGTCGAGTCGGTCGGACACGGCAGTCGAGAGGGGGCGCCCGCTCGATGCGAGTTGCACGATCTCGCCGGTCTCGATCGATTGGCATCTGCCCGGCACTCGCTCGTCGGTCGGTCGGGCTGCGAACTCGAATCGGTCTTCGTCCTCGGGGTCGAGGAGGAAGGCGACGAGGCGACGACCCGGTAGCTCGAGCAGCGGGCCACAGTCGTCGGCGCGGCGCGCCACGGCGACGACCGAGGCCCCCCTGCTCAACGCCCGGTCGAGGCGATCGAGGTGGCCGGCCGCCGCAGCGAGCGTACGAAGGTGACCGAGATCGTCGACGAGGACGACGAGATGTGGGTCGAGCCCGGTTCGAGTCTGCTCGAGTGCGGCGATCAGGGCAGTCAGGTCACCGACCTGATCCGGGGCAACGATCAGGTTGCAGCGCTGGAGTGTCTCGATGGTCCGACGTCGGGCGGCCGAGCCGTGCACCACGACCAGATCGACGTCGTCGGGACTGAAACGGTCGATCACGCCCAGGATGATCGTGGTCACGAGGTCGTCGACACCTGATTGCGCCGATCCGAGGGCCAACAGCAGGGATCCATCGGGTTCCCACCACATCGTCGACGGGGCAGTGGCGGGCGTGTCCACCACGCCGAAGGGGATCGCGTCGCCTGGTCGATCGCGAAACAGCGTTTCGGTGTCGATCGACGTCGGCAGTGGTGGCGGAACGAGCGCTGGTGGATGCGCGGTGTCATCGCTCGCGGCGCGCGCGAGGCCGGCCAGCTCCTCGCACTCGGCGATGAATGAATCGTTTGTCGGTCGTGAACGCAGGGCGATGCGGTGTTCCAGGGGAGTCAGCGCTCGCCCGAGCACAGCGGGACGAAGTACGAGGGCGCTCGAATCGACCGCGTCGCTCTCCAGGAGCACTTCGAGCCGATTGTGGTCAGGACCATCGACGACTGCGCGTCGAGATCCGTTCGCTCGATCGACCGACACCGTCGTCAGGTCGGCACCGACCGGCACGTCGTCGTCCGCAACTGCCACGATGACACAGACCTCAGCGAGCTCGCGCGACACCCCGAGCAGGGCATCGACCAGTGTCGTGTCGTGAGTCCTGGCCTCGGCCACGATGATGATCGATGTCGCAGGTCGTTCGAATGCGACGTGACGCAGCCGTGCCACCAGCCGGGCCGGTTCGATCGAGGCGATGTCGTGCGCGGAGAGCGTTCGATCGGTCGCATGTGGAAACCCGGCGAGTGGAGCGGACAGCGGTGTGTGGATCAGGTCGAGGAGCAACAGCGACGCCGGGTCGGCCTGCGTGCACGCAGCGACGGCGAGGGCCACAGCGGTGCGGACTGCTTCGTCGTCGTCATCGTCGTCGTTGCCGACGATGACGACGCCGCCGGCGCTCAGGTCGATCCCGACCGGATCGCCATCTCGTTCTCCCAGTGGCACATCGACGAGTCCAATGCTCGCATCGGCCCATCGTCGGCGCATGTCCGGGGCTGTCGGATCTCCGAGCAGGCCGGTCAAGGGCGGGCCCGGCGTCGTCGACTCGGTGTCGGGAACGGTCGACCGCGCTTCGTTGTCGGTGAGCGGGGCAAGTGCCCGGGCGAGGTCTTCGGCGACTCCTGTGTCGACCGATGCCGCCGACAGATCATCGATCTCGTCGCCGGTCGCGAGCTCGGTCACACACCAGTGCCCATCGGACGATTCGGTGATCAAGGTCGTGGTCAGCGACGGTGCATGGGCGGCATCGTCGCACAGTGCCAACACCCGTAGATCGGTCGGGGGCGTCGACAGCAGGGCTCGCACCGGCGCGTCCCTCCGGCGCCACAACTCGGGGTCGTCGATCACCAGGAGGGTGAGCCGCGGGGGCGCGTCTCGTGTCTCGTCGATGACCGAGGGAGCGGGCATGCCATCGACCCACCGAGCAACGTCGTCCGGGCTCTCGAGAACGAGCGGCACGCCGGTCGACCGCACGTGAGGGAGCCACTTCGTCCAGTCCCATCCCGAGACCCGCTCGGCGGTGGTCGCGACGACGACTGCGAGGTCGGCAGGGCCATGGATCGTCGTCGCCTCGATCAGGATCGCGCGGGCGATGGCAGCGCGGGCCTTGTCGTCGCCTGCCACGGCGACAGCCCGGTTCGTCGACAGATCGAGTTCGACGATCTCCGGTGGTGTGTCGGCTCGTTCGCGGACCCCGATGGGGACCACGAACGCATTCGCATGTCCGGGCCGACGTTGCCACAACGTCGGCCCGAGCTCACAGGCATCGCGAAGCGCGTCGATGACCGGTCGACGACCGGTTGGCGCGGGTGCGAGCGGTGAGCGGTTGAACACGACGGTGCCATCGGGATCGGGCGACGGGAGCCGCCTGGCCCCGACCACCGGTCGCCGCTCGACGACGAACGCGCGATTGCCGACGGTCACGATCTCATCGACCCAGGGCATGGGGGCGAGGAGGAGAGCTCCATCGATGCGCACCTCGCCGATCTCCTCGACCGTCGTCCCGGGGGGCTCGACCGTCACACCATCGGCGGTCACCATCAGCTCGAAGGCCGGTTCGATCACCACCGAACCACTCAGCTCGTCGGCATGGACTCGTCGTCCGGGTCCCGTCCGGTACCGGCCGACGGAGAGCGACCGCATCCGCCCGGCGCCCGGGCCGGCGATCTCCGCGAGAAGCCAGCGGTCGGAGGGCCCCGGTTCCGGGACCATTGGATCGGTCGTCACGACGGAGCCGATGGACAACTCGACGTCGTCGACGAGCGTGGAACAGTCGATGACGCGATCGTCCACCCGGGCGACACGGGGCACCGCTTGGCCGGTCACCTCGACGATCACATCGCCGAGCGTGGCATCGGGACCATGGCGGACGATCGAGATGTCCGCGTCGCCGTGAGGTGTGCGCACCACGATGTCCATCACAGCGCAGACTACGGGCCGAACCGCCGGGGGTCGACTGCGATGCGGTACCCCGGTCGCTCGCAGACGTCTTGACGAATTCTCGACGGACTGCTCAAGTCGTGGACGACCGGGCCGATAGATGAACTGTGAGTATCCGTCGCTCGCCCAACAGTTGAGGACATCGTGACTGCGTCCACCGTGAGCTGGCGTCAGGTCGTGGCTGCCATCGCAGCCACGCTGCTCGTGTTGATCGCTGCGATGGTCGTCGTCCGTGCCGACGGCCTTCCCGCGGTCGACGCCGCCTCGGGTCGGGCCACGAGTTGGTTCGTCCATCGGCCCACCGGTCGCGTCGTTCTGGTCGACGGCTACGGCGGTCGAGCGCTTGCGAGCCTCGACACGGGGGCCCAAGGCGACGAACTCACGGTTGCCGAGGGTGGCCCCGGCGCATACCTGCTCAACGATGTCACCGCTGAAGCACAGGCGATCGACAGCATCGAGCTGCGGCTCGGCACACCGTTCGGTCTGACGACCCTCGGTGCCGGTCGCGCGATCGCTGGAGTCGGGCAGGCCGGACTCGTCGTCGTCAATCCCGACGAGAACGAGGCCAATGTGGTCCCGGCGGACAGCGACCCGATCGCATTCGCCGTGGAGTCGGGACGGGACACGCGGATTGCACCCGATGGTTCCGTCTGGTCGTTGGTGAGCGGTGATCTGCGGCGAACGACGTCGTCGACAACGCAGTCCACGCCGCTCGGCGTGACGGCAGGGACGTTGTCCCTGGTCGGCAACGTGCCCCTGGTGGTCGATCCTCAGAACCGCCGCGCCCGTCTCGGCACCGGAGCATGGCAGGCGTTGCCGACCGACGCCGATCCGAGCGAGATCGTCGGTCAGATCCCGGGCCCTGCCGCGTCGTGCGGTTGGGTTGGCGCCAATGACGATCTCTGGTGCATCTCCGGCTCGGGCATCGAGGAGACCAGCACGGTGCGGGGTCTCGACATCGACGGTTCCGATCTCCTGGCGATCGGCGGTGATGCGGCAGCGGTCGTGAAACGCGGGCCGAGCTCGATCGTTCGAATCGACTGGCGAGCCGGCGAGATCCTCGACGAGCTCCCCGCGAGCGTGTCCTCCGACGCTGCCCTGGCGGTGACCGCGACGGTCGATCTCGTGTGGGCAGACGACCTCGCCGGTGACTTCGTGTGGGCGGTGAACCCCTGGGGGATCCGTGCGATCGACAAGAATGCGCAAGGGATCCTGGTGCTGGGCGACGACGGTGATCTCGTCGAGGAAGGCGAGTCAGAGCGTGGCGCACCAGGCGCGGACAACACCGCGGCGAGCGAACCCGAAGTGCGCGAGCCCGACGACAACGGCGTCGACGATCCGCCCATCGCCGTCGATGATCCCGTCAGGGCTCGATCCGGTGTGTCCGTCCCCGTTCAGGTGACCGCCAACGACTACGACCCGGACGGCGAAGCGATCGCCGTCTCCGCCGTTGGTGTCGCCGGACACGGTTCGGTCGACATCGGCACGGCAACGACCGTCGTGTACACGCCGGAACCGGGATTCGTCGGTATCGACACGTTCGACTACACGATCGTCGACGGCAACGGCACCACTGCTTCAGCGAAGGTGTACCTCGAGCTGCTGGCGCCCGGTTCGACGAACGAGCCGCCAACCGGAGTGGACGACCACGCCGAGACCGGCGCCGGCGTCCCGGTGATCGTCGATGTCCTGCTCAACGACCTCGATCCCGAGCGTGATGCAGTGCTCCTGGGCGGTTTCTCGCCACCGGCCGGAATCGGCGAGTCCTCTCCGGGGCAGGTGAGCGAGACCGTCGGACCATCGGGGCTGCCTGCGCTCCGATTCGCCCCGGCTGAAGGCTTCGAAGGGACGGCGATCTTCACCTATCGTCCCGTCGACGCGCTCGACGCCGTTGGTGACGACGTGGAGGTTCGCGTCGAGGTGGCTCGTCTTGGTGATCCGAACCGTCCGCCGGTCGCCCGGCCAGATGCCGTGCGGTTGCGCCGCAACGTGCAGACGCCTCTCCCCGTGCTCGTCAACGACTCGGACCCGGATGGCGATTCGATGGCGTTGAGTGTGGTCGAGCCGCTGGGGCCCGGGCTCGAGGTCGACGTGGCCGGTGGCGAGCTGATGATCGTTGCCCGAGCCGGCGCGGCGCCGCTGGTGCCGTTCGACTACGAGGTCGACGATGGTCGTGGCCACGTCGCTCGAACGTCGGTGCTGGTGTCGGTGATCGACGACATCGAGCCCAACCGACCCCCGATCGTGACGGCCGACGCGGACAAGGTCGTGGTCGGGGAGTCGGTGATCCTGGAGGTCACCGCCAATGACGTCGATCCGGACGGCGACCCACTCACCGTCGTGTCGGTCACACAACCCGAGAACCCGATCGGCCAGGCGGTCGTGTTCAGCCGTGACGAGATCCAGTTCTCACCGAACGCGCTCACCGATGCCGACGGACAAGCGACCGCGAGGTTCTCGTACACGGTCAGCGACGGCAATGGCCACGAGGTTGCCGGCCAGATCACGATCACGGTGCTCCCCGAGGCCCTCGCTGAACCACCGTTCGCGCGGGACGACTCCACGTTCACCTTCGTTGACGTCCCGGTCACCGTGGACGTGCTCCGAAACGACGGCGACCCCTCGGGGGGAAGTCCCACGCTCGTTGGTCGTCCGGGATGTCCGTCGGGCGGTCGTGCGACCGTCACCGCCGACAGCCAAGTCCGCTACGACCCGCCGCCGGGAGCATCCGGTGCGTTCCGCTGCACCTACGAAGTGGCGAATGCCCGCGGCCTTCGGGCGTCGGCATCGATCCTGGTGTCGGTGCGCGAACCGGAGATCACGAATGTCCCTCCGGTGGCCGTCAACGACAAGCTCACCGTCGAGGTGGGGCAGTCCGCATCGGTGAACGTGATCTCCAACGATGTCGATCCCGACGGCAGCGACGCTGCGCTCCAGCTGGTCTCGTCGACGGCACCGACCTTGGGAACCGCCGCGCGGGCAGGCAACACCATCACGTTCGTCGCCGGCGCTCGGACCGGCAACACGACGATCAACTACCAGGTTGCCGATCCGGAGGGAGCGGTTTCGCTCGGGCGACTCCGAGTGACGATCACCGAACGAGTCAACCGGCCACCGATCGCGGTGTCGGACTCGCAGACGATCTTCGGGCCGGGCAGGCCCCAGCAGTTCAGCGTGCTCGCCAACGACAGCGATCCCGACGAGACTCCCGGTGGTCTCTCGGTCGTGTCCGTGACGCGCGTCTCCGGCGACGGAACCGTGGCGTTGACGGGCTCGGTGGTCACCGTGTCACCGGCCGAGAACTTCGTCGGTCAGGTCGTCGCCACCTACACGATGCGCGATGGCGGCGGGCTCACTTCGTCGGCCAATGTCGTGCTCACGATCGTCCCTCCACTGAACCGGCCACCCGACGCACGCGACGACGCTGCGGAGGTCGTGAACGGTGACACGGTCACCGTGGCGGTGTTGTTCAATGACACCGATCCCGACGGCGATGAACTCTCGGTCTCGATCGTCGGCGGACCCGACCCCGCGATGGGGGTGGCGTCGGTGACCGCGAACCGTGCGATTGCCTTCAGCGCTCGAACAGGCCCGGCTGGAACTGCAACCGTGACGTACCAGGTCAGTGACGGAGCACTGACGGACACCGCAGTGTTGCGCATCGACGTGCTCGGCTGTGCCGAGTCTGCGCCGGTCGCCAACGATGGGTTCCTCAACACCGGCTACCGCACGCCGATCGCCGTCGATCTCGGTGCGTTCGGATCAGGCGGCACGATCGTCGACGTCGTCGGTCCTCCTGGGTACGTCGACGGGGTCTACACACCTCCTGCCGGTGAGAACGGAAACGTGTCGATCGACTACGCCGTCGTCAACGAGTGCGGACTCCGGGCAACCGGTCGTGTGACGATCGACGTCAACCAGGACCCGAGTGGGCCTCCGAAGACGATCGAGGTCATGCGCGGCCAGGAGGCCGTCGTGTTGGTGTCCGATCTCGCCTCCGACACCGAGGCGCTGACGATCACGGGATCCACCGGTGCGCCGGATTGGGTCGTGACGGAGTCGTCGCAACTCGTGATCGCCCCCACGATCGGGATCGCGCTCGGTGACTACACGTGGACGACGACGGTGGTCGATCCAGGCGGACTCGCAGCGACCGTGTCGGTCACGGCGATCGTTCGAAATCGGCCGCCCAGCGCGACCCCCGACGCTGCGAACGTCGGTTCGGGCGCGCCGGGCTCGTTCGCCATCGTCGACAACGACTCCGACGTCGACTCACCTGGCGGGGGCGCTGCACTGGTCATCCACAGCATCTCCTCCGGGGAGATCGTGTTCACGAACGGGGAATCCGGCACGGTGACCGTCGGCTCCGCAGGGCGGTCGGTGGTGATCGATCCGCTCGACGGGAAGGGCTCGGCAACGTTCACCTACACGGTGCGCGACTCCGATGGCGGCGTGTCGACGCCCGCCTCGGTCACGGTGACCGGTCCCCGGTTCAACACTGCGCCGTTCGCCCTCGACCAGACCGTCGAAGTCACCGTCGGAGAGGCTGCGGAGTTCGCCCTGGACGTGGGTGACGTCGACGGTGATCCACTCACGGTGCTCGACGTCACCGACCCGAACAGCGTCGTTGTCGGCGTGAACATGCTGACCGTGACGATCCTCGCTGCCGAACCCGGCACGTCGACCGTGACCTATCGGGTCACCGACGGCGATGAGTTCTCGACGGTGGCGACGATCACCGTGATCGCCACCGAATCGACGCCACCTTCGACGACGACGCCACCTTCGACGACGACGCCACCTTCGACGACGACGCCACCTTCGACGACGACGCCACCTTCGACGACGACGCCGCCATCGACGACGACGCCGCCTTCGACGACGACGCCGCCATCGACGACGACGCCGCCTTCGACGACGACGCCACCACCGGCCACGACGCCGTCCTGAGGCGACCTCGCGGTGTCAGCGGCCGGCGTCAGCCGACGACGGGAGAGCGCGTCGACCGTCGCAGTGATCGCAGGCTGAGCCGCCACCGGAGTCGTTGCCATCGTGTGCGGATCACCGCCATCGAGTCATCGATCGTGCCGAGGCATCTCGTGGCGTCCTCGGCGAGCAGATCCGGATGCTCTGGTGAACCGTACGATGCTGCACTCGCCAGTGCGGCGAGCCGACGAAGATCGCGTTGAGCCCCGGCGACCAGTGGCTCACCCGCGGATGCGATCTCCCCGTCGGTGTCCGAGCGTCGTATGTCGAGTCCTGCGTCGACCAGGACATCGGTCGCCGTTGCCCAAGCGCCACAGATGATCGCCCTCGGCGTCGCGGACCGGCGCCGCCGCCGGCGCCGCTGATACTTGATGCCGGCGATCACCGCACCGGCGGCGACGAAGGGGAGGAGGATCACGCCAACGCCGACGGTGCCCCGAATCGCCCAGACGACGACCGTCGACAGTGCGCTCGTCGACACCTCCTCGACGTCCTCCTCTTGCTCCTCCTGATCGGTGTCGGGTTCCGGGGCGGGGGCGATCGGCGGTTGCGGGGCCGCTGGCGTCTGCACCTGGGGGCCAGGGGCCGGCGGAGCGCCGTCGGTCGCCTCGTCGGGAGGAACGGGATCGAACGCCAGCCAGCGCCCGTCGTCCAGCAGTACCTCCGGCCAGACTTCGGCATTGGCCGAACTGAGTGGCAGGCGCTGTCCGGGGGACGGAGACGTGATCGAGTCGTCGGCAACGAAGCCGGTGGCGACGCGAGCCTCGACACCGAGCGAGCGGGCGAGGAGCACGAAGGCCGAGGCGAACTGCTCGGGCGTCCCGCGTCGGGTGTCGCGGAGGAATCGGTCGATGAGCGCCCGCTGCAGTCCACCGCCTTGAACGGCGCTGTCGAGTACGAACTCGGTACGAAGCGTTGTTTCGAGTTGCTGCAGCTGAGCGAGCGGCGTGCCGTCGCCCGCGAGTGCCTCCGCGAGTTCGTCGAGGGTCGATGCGGCCTCCTCGACGAGCCGTGGGGCGACGCCGAGTTCGCTCGCGTCACTCCTCGAGGGCGCAACATTCGCCACGATGCGGACCTCATCGCCCGGCTCGGGCGTCTCGGCGAGTCGCACGACCGTACGCTCGGGGTCGGTCTCGACGACAGCGCCAACGGAGACCGGGTCACCCGGCAGCGGGACGAGCGACAGGTTGGGATCGAGAAAGTCGATGTCCGCAGTGATCACCGGCCCGTTGACGGGCCCGAGCGTCGTCCCGATCAGGCGGAAGGTGAGGCTCGGCGACCACCGTCGTCCGTCGTAGGTGTCGAGTGCTGCCGTTCGCCAGCGCAGCGGAAGTGACCCTTCGGAGACCGGTGTCACCCGGTACAGGTCGATCGGGGGGTCGAGGTCGCGCAACGCCAGGGTCGCCTCGATGGGATCGAGCAGTGGTGCTGTCGACTGGGCCGGGTCGTTCCGGCGCGGGTCGGCGCGGCCATTCAACGACACCGGGATCGCGACGAGGGAGACCATGGCGACGGCAATGAGGAGGAGCGGGATCACGCGACGTTCTCCGCGCAGCAGCACCACGCGGTTGCGCAACGTCCCGTCGTTGCGAAACATCATGAAGACGACTGCCGTGGCGCCGAGCAGGATGAGCCACGTCCACGTGACGCCGAGCGGCGAACTCAGCGCGATGACGGCGAGGTAGCAGAGCAGGAGCGGGAGCAGCGGCACGAGGTGGAACCGTCGCCGGATTGCCAGCTCGTCGCTGAGTGCCGTTGCAGTCGCCGTGACGGCGACGACCGCGCCGACGAGATCGGGGCGAATCGGGCTCGGCCAATCCGTCGACAGGAGTCCCTGGATTCCGGACGTGAGCGCGTCGAGGACGTCGTTGGCGCCGCCACCTTCTCTGGCGACTCCCAGCACGACGGACATCAGGATTGCCGCACCGGCACCGAGCGCTCGGACCGCGCCGGTTCGCCCGACGAGTGCGAGCGCGGCAAGTGTCGGAAGGACCGGTGCAGCGACCAGTACCCAATCGAGGTGGTCGAAGATGCCGCCGGCGGCCACACCAACGATCAGGTAGCCGACGAAGAGCACGACGATCCGGACGCGTGCCAGACCCGTACCGACCGAGCTCGAGCCGACGTGGTTCGGAGGAACAGCACCGCCCCCGCCCGGAGCGACCGCCGACCCTGGGTGCATGGCGGGCGCTTCGTCGAGCACGTCCGCGGCGGTCATCCCCACGACCGCCATCGTCGGACGAACTCGCGGGCGTCGTTGGCGGCGAGCACGATCCCCACCCCGCCGGTGGCCCCCTCGCCGATCCTGACCACCGACGTCCGCTCAGAGGTTGCGAAGCGGCTCGATGGACCGGTTGGCCCGGTGACGAAGACGACTGAGGATTGATCGAAACCGCCCGTGAACAGGGCGCTGACGGGCAGGAGTCCGGCGTCGTCGGACTGTTGTACCGGCGTGAGGAGATCGAGGACGGTCGCATCGCTGATCAGCGGTGTCGGCCGTCCGGCGTGGTCTCTGTCGGTGGTTCTCACGACGACGTCCAGGCCGGTGCGGATCGCGTGGACCGCGAGGGTCGCAGCGACGTCCACGGCTTCCTCGAAGTCGTCGGGCGTGCCAACGGTCGGGGCGGTGTCGAGCACGATCGTGAACTCGGGACGTCGGACTTCCACGTGTTCTCGCACCATCAGGGTGCCGACCCGTGCGGTCGTGGGCCAGTGGATCATGCGGGGGTCGTCGCCGGCGATGTACTCGCGCATCGAGACGAACCCGGACAGCGGGTCCGCGGATGCACGTCTGAGCACCGATTCGTTCTCGACGGGTCGCACAGCCCCCTGGGGTCCGACGAGGTCGTAGACCTTGGGATGGACGATGACGGACGCCGTCCCGGCGTCGCGCCGCCGTCCGACCGTGAGCCAGAACGGATCGATCCGCTCGACCTCGTAGGGGCCCACGTCGAAGACCCCTCGCCGCCGGGTGGGAATCGCCCCCCGGGCCGTCTCCTCGTCGTTCGGGGACACCGGCGGCGCAGTGACTCTGATCTCGGCATCGTCGCAGCGATCGATGATCGTCGCCTGACCCGAACGGAAGCGGGTGGAGTTGCGCAACCGGTAGCTGAGCAGCACGGGGTCACCTCGAGGCACCCGCACTGCGAGAAGTTGTCGGGTGACGGTCGCTCGCAGCGGCCGCTGCGAGACCCAGATCGCCATCATGAGCAGACCGACGATCCCGGCCGCGGCGATGACGACCTCCTCGTAGTTCCACCACCAGCCCACGACCCCGAGGACCACCGCGGTCAGGACCGCACCGAGGCCCGAGCGGGTGAGCACGTTCAGCTCTCTCGGGAACGCGGTACCGGGATGTCGTCGATGATGTCGGCGAGGACGCCCTCGACCCGCACGCCGCGCAGTTCGGCCTCCGCGGTGAGGGCCATCCGGTGTGTGACCACCGGCGCGGCAACGGCCTTGACGTCGTCGGGTGTGACGTAGTCGCGGTCGTCGGTGGCGGCGAAGGCGCGGGCCACGCGGAGCATGGTGATCGTGCCGCGCGTCGACACACCGAGGCGCAGATCGGGGTGCGTTCGTGTTGCGTTCGCGATCTGCACGATGTAGTCGTCGATTCCTCTCACGACGCCGACGCCGTCGATCTCGGAGATCGCCTGGTCGAGTTCGTCGGGATCGGTGACCGGGGAGATGTCGTCGTCCGAGCGGTGACGGTGGAAGCCTTCGAGAATCGAGATCTCGGTGTCGGTGTCGGCGTACCCGAGCGTGAGGCGCATCGCGAAGCGGTCGAGCTGCACGTCGGGAAGAGGGAACGTCCCCTGGAAGTCGCGCGGGTTCTGGGTGGCGATCACGAAGAACGGCCGGGGGACCAGGCGGCTGACGCCGTCGGCGGTCACCTGCCGTTCCTCCATCACCTCGAGCAGCGCCGACTGGGTCTTGGGACTGCCTCGGTTGATCTCGTCGCCGATGAGTACGTTCGTGAAGACGGGACCTTCGCGGAACGTGAAGGTGCTGGAACGCTGGTCGAAGACCATCACGCCGGTGATGTCGGTGGGGAGCAGGTCGGGAGTGAACTGGACCCGCTTCCACGATCCCGCGATCGAGTTCGCGATCGCCTTGGCGAGGCTCGTCTTGCCGGTGCCGGGGACATCGTCGAGCAGCAGGTGTCCTTCGGTGAGCAGACAGCACAGGGCGAGGCGGATCTCGTCGCGCTTGCCTCGGACGACCTGGTCGACGTTGGTCAGCACGGCGTCGGCGACCTTCGCAGCGTGGAGCGTCATCGCTCAGCAGTGTAGGGGCGCCTCGCAGGGCGGCTGGGTCATCGCCCCGGCGAGCCTCAGTCCCACTCGATACGGAGGTTCGCGACCGCGTCGCGCAGCACGGTGGCGAGATCACGCGAGCGCGGCAGGTCGGGCTCGATCCGTTCGATCGTCGGGATGTCCGGCAGGCCGGTTCCTGCCGGACATGCGAGCAACGACTCGAGTGGGTCGACCGGCGGCGCCGTCGGTCGCGGCCGTGTGGCGGCGCGTTCGCCAGGTCGTACCAGTCGCAGATGCCTGTCGGGTTGCTCGGACCCGACACGGCGTGGCCGGTGCGCGTCGTCGGCGTCGTCGTCGTCGTCGGCGTCGGCATCGGGATCGTCGTCGGACCGCTCGGCGCGGGCGTCGCGATCGCGCCAGACGTCGAGGAGCTCGGGTTCCAGGAGGAACTCGTCGCTGAGCACGAACATCGTCGCCACCACGTGCTTGCAGGCGTAGCCGTCCCAGTTGTCGTCGTCGGGACAGGTGCACGTGGTGGTGATGTCACGTCGCAACGGCATGCCGTCGCCGGCGATGACTTCGATGGAAGCGATGTAGGGCGTGGAGCGCGAACCCTGGATCTCGCCGGTCACGATGCCGGGCTCGATGATGATGTCGAGCACCGACCCGTCCTTTGCGTACTGCTTGCCGCGCCGGAGTCGGGAGGGGTCGCTCATCTCCGCGGCGAGCACCTTCATCATCGTCGAGGGAAGCCGACCGGGGTGGTTCGCTCCGAATGGTTTCCGCGGCCTGCTCACGGGTCCATCTCCAGCACGACGAGGTCGCGGAGTTCGTCGGTCGACAGCTCCGACAGCCACGCTTCGCCCGTGCCGACCACCGCGTCGGCGAGCTTGCGTTTGTCGTCGATCACCACGCCGATGCGTTCTTCGACCGTGCCCTCGCACACGAGCTTGTGCACGTTGACGGTGCGTTCCTGGCCGATGCGCCACGCCCGGTCGGTGGCTTGGTCCTCGACGGCGGGGTTCCACCAGCGGTCGTAGTGGATCACCTGGCTGGCGGCGGTGAGGTTGAGCCCGGTGCCGCCGGCCTTGAGCGACACGAGCAGCAGCGGTGGGCCCGAACCATCCTGGAACGCGTCGACCATACGGTCGCGCCCGTTGCGCGAGACGCCGCCGTGCAGGAACGGCGGGTCGAAGTGGAACTGTTCGTTCACGTGGGTGCGCAGCAGCTCGCCCATCTCGCGGAACTGGGTGAACACGAGCGCCCGCTCGTCGGCGTCGAGGAGTTCGGTGACCAGCTCGTCGAAGCGGGTGAGCTTGCCCGAGCGGCCGGCGAGGCGCGAACCGTCGCCGAGCGCGTGTGCGGGGTGGTTGCAGATCTGCTTGAGGCGCATCAGCGCGGCGAGGACCAGGCCTCGGCGGCGCATGCCCTTTGCCTGCTCGGCATCGGCCAGGAGCTGGTCGACCACCTGCTGGTAGAGCGTGGCCTGCTCGCGGGTGAGCTTGGCGTAGGCGATCTGTTCGATCTTGTCGGGCAGGTCGGGCAGCAGGCGCTTGTCGGCCTTGGTGCGGCGCAGGATGAACGGTTGCGTCAGCCGCCGGAGGCGGGCGGCGGCGAGCTCGTCGCCGTGGCGTTCGATCGGTGTGCCGAACTGTTCGCGGAACTTCTGGAGGCTGCCGAGCAGGCCGGGGTTGACGGCGTCGAGGATCGACCACAGCTCACTCAGCCGGTTCTCGACCGGCGTGCCGGTGAGCGCGAGCTTCTGGTTCGCGCGGAGTTGACGGACGGCGCGTGCTGCCTTGGTGTTCGGGTTCTTCACCATCTGGGCCTCGTCGAGGACGACGGTCGACCAGTCGACCTCGCCGAGGTGTTCGAGGTCGCGGGGGAGCAGGCCGTACGTGGTGATCACGAGTTGGCGTTCGGGGTCTGATTCGAACAGCGAGTCGTCGTTCTGCAGGCCTTGGGCCCGGTTGGCGCCGTGGTGGATCTTCACGTCGAGCTTGGGGGTGAAGCGGGCCGCCTCCTGGCTCCAGTTGCGCACGACGCTGAGCGGGCACACCACCAGGTGCGGGCCGGGCCGCTCGAGGAGGTGGGCGAGGGTCGTGGCGGTCTTGCCGAGGCCCATGTCGTCGGCGAGGCAACCGCCGAGGCCGAGCTTGGCGAGGAACTGCAGCCACGACAGCGCGCGGCGCTGGTAGTGGCGCAGCTCGCCGACGAACTCGGGCGATTCGTGGGTCTCGTCGAGGCGTTCGTCGGGCAGTCCGGCGAGCAGGTTGCGCACCCATGCGGCGTCGACCGCAGCGGCGTCGTCGGGCGAGCCGGTGGGGTCGTCGTAGTCGTCGCGGATCGAGATCGCCGGGGTGTCGTCGTCGCCGAGTTCGGCGTCGTTGGCGAGCCGCAACAGCTCCAGCGGGGTGACCTCGGCCTTGGTGGCCTGCAGCTCGGTGAGTCTGGCCCGCTTGCGCCGCAGTTCGTCGGCGTCGATGCGCACCCACCGATGGCCGGTGTGCAGCAGCGTGGCGCCGGCCTCCTCGGCGCGGGCGATCTCGGTGTCGGAGATCTCCTCGTCGCCGATCACCAGTTTCCACTCGACGAGCGCTTCCTTGCCGAATTGCTTCTTGCGATCGTCGGCGGGTGACGGGGTGGCCTCGCCGGCCACGTTGACGCGGGTGCGGATCAGTCGCTCGGGGCCGATCAGCTCCACGCCGAGCCGTTGCAGTTCGACCGGTGCGATGTCGAGGAAGTCCTCGGCGACGTCGAGGTCGAGTTCGACCTGGGTGGGTTCGTGCTGGACCGCGAGATCGGCCAGGCCCGGCACGACGGGCGCGATCTGTTCGACGGTGGCGCCGACGAGTTCGGCGAGCAGGTCGAGGTGGTGGTCGCCCTTGGCCACTTCGAGTGCCGAGGCGTTGCGTTCCCAGACGTCGTTCGCCGAGCACCAGCGTGCGGCGTCGGTGTCGTCGACCAGTTCGAGCCGGACGATCCACGGGTCGCCCGGGTCGTCGGTGATCAGCAGGCGGACGCGTGGCACCACGACCGGCTCCCCGTCGAGACGTCGACGGTGCCGGTCGAGTTCGTCGCGCAGCTGGCGCAGGGCGGTGTCGAACTCGACCGTGCCCCCACGCACCAGGTGGTCGGGTTTGGCGAGCGCCCCGAAGACGGCGCGCAGCGCCTGGATCGAGGGGGTGCGCTTGCGTCCGAGGTCGGCCTTCCAGCCGTACTGCTGGAGGAAACTGCGGGCGATCCCGTCGACCAGCTGGATGTAGATGCTCGCGGCGTCGGCGCTCGAACCGGCGGTGCAGATCGGGGGCATCGAGGTGGCGAGGTCTGCGATCGCGGCTTCGATCCTGTCGGTCGTGACCGGTCGCCACCGGGCCACGGTGAACGGGCCCTCCTCGACGACCACGGGGACGAGTCGGCCGCTCGACACGGTGCGGCGTGCCAGCTCGGCGATGCGGGCGAACCAGGCGATCGAGTCGGACAGGTACTCGCCGTCGGGCAGGTCGGACAACCAGACGGCGGTTCCCATCGCGTCGAGCTGGACGGAAGATGCGTGCAGCGTGGGCTGGCCGTCGAGGGCGATGCTGATCCGGCCGATCGCGCCGTACGACGCAGGGCTGTCGTGCCAGCCGGTACGGCGGCCGTCGTCGCCGAGCACACGGAACCCGCCGTAGAGCCACGCCATCGATGCGGTGTCGATGCCGTTCCATCCCCACACGTGGAGTGCGCCGCTGCGCCAGGTCCCCTGCGCCACGTGTGGCGGCCGGTGACGTGTCAGCGCAGCCATCCCTCCGACGCTACCGACAGCCTGTCACCGAGTTGCCCGTTGCACCCGGTGTCACGTCTGGGGTCAGACGCCAGACGTGACACCCCAGACGTGACGGTCAGGCGTCGACGGTTGCGCCCGAGAACTTGCGGAGCGCGTCGGCCATTGCCGCCCTGGCGTACTCGGAGGTGACCATCGCGTCGACGGCGGGGACCGAAGTGTGGGTCTGGCCGGGGCACTGCAGGTGCTCCACTGCGACACCCGCGTCGGACAGGGCGACGGCGTACGCATCGCCCTCGTCGCGCAGCGGGTCGAACTGGCACGTGATCACGAGCGCAGGCGGCAGGCCCGACAGGTCGCCGAGGAGCGGCGAGGCCTTGGGGTCGGCGCGGTCGGTGGGGTCGCAGTAGTGGTCCCAGAACCAGTTCATCACCGCCATCGTCAGTGCGTAGCCGTCGGCGTTCTCGGCGTGTGATGGGCGCTCGGTGGTGCCGTCGGTGACCGGGTTGAGGAGCACCTGGCCCGAGATCGTCGGACCGCCGGCGAGCTTCGCCTGCTGGGCGGTCACCGCGGCGACATTGGCCCCGGCACTCCATCCGGCCACGGCCAGCCGGCCGGGCACGCCGCCGAGTTCCTCGGCGTGATCGGCAATCCAGGTCGCTGCGGCGAGACCATCGTCCGCTGCCGCTGGAAAGCGAACCTCAGGGGCATGGCGGTAGTCGACCGACACGATGATCGAATTCGAGTTGACGCACAGGTAGCGGCACAGCGGGTCGTCGGACGTGGCGCTGCCGAGCACCCAGCCACCACCGTGGAAGTAGGCCACGATCGGATGGGGGCCGTCCGTGGCCGGCCGGTACAGGCGGTACTCGAGGGGCGTGCCGTCGGCCCCCGGGAGTGTGCCGTCGACGATCTCGCCGACCTCGGGTCCCGGCGGCATCGAAGCACCCGACGTCTCCATGAACGCCCGTGCTCCCTCGACGCCCATCGTCTCCAGCGGTGGCAGATCGAGTTCGGCCATCATCGTCAACATCGCCTGGACATCGGGCTTCAGCGGTCGGATGATCCCGTCGTTGGCCTTCGTGCCGTTCGGGCCCGAGATCTCGAAGCCGAGGAACTCGCGGTCGACGACCTCGTCGCAGATCTCCCGGTAGGCGCCCACGCCGCCCGGGTACGGCAGGAACACCGACGGCTTGCCCGGGATGTTCGCACCCATGTACCACGAGTTGGCCGTCGGCAACAGGGTGAGGTTCGCGATGTCGTTGCTGTGCTGCACCCACTCGGTCTGGGCGAGTTCGGTCGGCTCGATCGTGTCCGCGTTCGTGTCGCGGAGGTGTTCGAGCGTGTCGGTGATCCAGTCGACGTGCTGCTCGATCGACACCATCATGTTCGACAGCACCGACGGGCTGCCCGGCCCGGTGATCATGAACAGGTTGGGGAACCCGACGCTCATCAACCCGAGGTAGGTCTCGGGTCCGTGCGCCCAGGCGTCGCGCAGGCTGAGGCCGTCACGGCCGGTGATGTCGACGCCGACGATCGCCCCGGTCATCGCGTCGAAGCCGGTGGCGAACACGATGACGTCGAACTCCATCGACTCGCCGCCGCCCTTCCCGGACAGCTCGATGCCGGTCTCGGTGATCGTCGAGATCGGACGCGCATGCAGGTCGACGAGGCGCACGTGCGGCAGGTTGAACGTCTGGAAGTAGCCGCTGTCGAGGCACGGCCGCTTGGTGGCGAAGTAGTGGTTGGTCGGGCACAGCAGCTCGGCGACCTCGGGGTCGTCGACGATCGAGCGGATCTTGTCGTGGATGAACCGGCGCATCGTGTCGTTCGCCTCGGCGTTGATCCCCATGTCGTTGTACGGCTGGAGGAAGGCGAGCTCGCCGCGCTGCCACACCTCCTCGTACGCCTCGCGCCGCTCCTCCTCGGACACGGCGAGCGCACTCACGTCGGGTGGGGTGCGTGGGACGCCGATCCCCGAATGGCGGGCCTCCTCGCGATAGGCAGCGGGATCCTTGCGGTACTCGGCGAGGCGATCCTCGGTGATCGGGCCGTTGTGGGCGGGGATCGAGAAGTTGGGCGTGCGCTGGAACACGGTGAGCTGCGTTGCCTGCTTCGCGATGATCGGGATCGACTGGATGCCGGACGATCCGGTGCCGATCACGGCGACGCGCTTGCCGGTGAAGTCGACGCCGTCGTGGGGCCACGTGCTGGTGAAGTACACCTCGCCCTGGAACCGATCGGTGCCCTCGATGTCGGGCACTTTGGGCATCGACAGGCACCCGGTGGCCATCACGTAGAACTTGGCGGTGACGTCGTCGCCCTTGTCGGTGTGGATCGTCCAGCGGTTCGTGTCGTCGTTCCACTCGGCGGATTCGACCCGGGTGTTGAAGCGGATGTCGCGCCGCAGGTCGTGCTTGTCGGCGACGAACTGGGCGTAGCGGAGGATCTCCGGCTGGGTGGCGTACCGCTCCGACCACGTCCACTCCTGCTCCAGCTCGGGGTCCCAGCTGTAGGAGTAGTCGACGGTGAGGATGTCGCAGCGGGCACCTGGGTAGCGGTTCCAGTACCAGGTGCCGCCCACGTCGTCGGCGGTCTCGAGCACCACGGCGCTGAAGCCGGCGCGACGCATGCGGACCAGCTGATACATGCCGGCGAACCCGGCCCCCACGATCACGACGTCGACGTCGGTGTTGGTGCTCTCGCTCATGTGATGTCCCCTTCTTTCGATTCCCCGGGCGTCAGTGTCGCGCCTCACGCCACCTCGCTTCGACACGGACCGCCCACGATGCCTGCCTGCCGTCGGAGGCGATGAGCGACTCGCCCGCATGCCGGTGGTTGGCTCATCGCCTCCGATGTCTGGTGGTGTCAGACTCGGGTGATGGGTGCAACGACCGTGATCGGGCTCCTCCGAGGGATCAACGTCGGTGGCCACAACAAGCTGCCGATGGCGCAGTTGCGCGAGATCGCCGACTCGATCGGGCTGGCCGAGGTGCAGACGTACATCCAGAGCGGCAACCTCGTCGCCTCGACCGACGGTGACCCGATCGCGGTCGGCCCCGCGCTGGCGGAGGCGATCATGTCGGCGACGGGGCTGACCGTGCCGGTGATCGTCCGTACCATCGATCAGTGGGCCGCGCTGGTGGAGACGAACCCGTTCGCCGACGTTGCCGAGCTGGGCAAGCACGTCCACGTGATCTGTCTGCCCGAGCCGGCGGGCAAGTCGCTGCGGGCATTCGACGCATCGGGGTTCGCGCCCGAGGAGTTCGCCGTGGTCGGCTCGGAGATCTACCTCCATCTCCCCGAGGGCATGGGCCGCTCGAAGCTCGCGATCGCCGTCAACCGCCTCCCTGACGCCGCCGCCGGCACCGCCCGCAACTGGAACACCGTCCTGAAGCTCGCCGAACTCGCCGCCCCCTGACCCGTGACCAGCCCCGCCCCGAACGTTTGCGTGACGTTCTGGGTGACCCGCCCCACCCGAATCGCGACGCAAACGGGGTTGGCTGGTTCGGGTCAGACGGTGACGGGGTCCATCGCGTCGGCGAGGAGGTCGACCGAGCGGAGGCGATCGTCGATCGTCGGCGACGCGTGGGCGGTGATCAGCTCGTCGACGCCCGCTCGCTCGGCGAACTCGTCGAGGTACGCCTTCACGCGGTCGGGGGTGCCGACGGCGGAGTAGTGCATCATCTGAGCGATCTGTTGCCCCTGCGGCGACGCGAGGATCGCGTCGGCCTCGTCGTCGGACAGATCCCGTCCCGGCGCCACGAAGCGAGCGATCCGGTAGCGGCGAACGGTCTCCCACTGGGCGAGCGCCTCGTCGTCGGAGTCGGCCGCGATCACGTTGACCCCGGCGATCGCGTGCGGCTCGGCGAGCTGTTCCGACGGCCGGAACTCGCGTCGATAGATCTCGATGGCGTCGAGCAGCGCGGCGGGCGCGAAGTGCGACGCGAACGCGTACGGCAGGCCGAGCATCGCCGCGAGACGGGCACCGAACAGCGACGAGCCGAGGATGTACAGCGGCACATCGGTCCCCGCGCCGGGCACGGCGACCACGCCGGGGATGCGGGACTCGCCGCGCAGGTACCCCTGCAACTCCAGCACGTCCTCCGGGAAGCGGTCGGACGAGCGGGCGTCGCGCCGCATCGCTCGCATCGTGTTCTGGTCGCTGCCCGGTGCCCGCCCGAGGCCGAGGTCGATCCTGCCAGGGTGCAGCGTCGCCAGCGTTCCGAACTGTTCGGCGATCGTGAGCGGCGAGTGGTTCGGCAACATCACGCCGCCGGCGCCGAGGCGGATCGTCGACGTGTGCATTGCGATGTGGGCGATCAGCACGCTCGTGGCCGACGACGCGATCGATGCCATGTTGTGGTGCTCCGCGTACCAGACGCGTTCGTAGCCCCGAGCCTCCGCCCGCTGCGCCAACGCCACGCTGTTGGCGAACGCGTCGGCGGCAGTCTGCCCCTTGCCGATGATCGCCAGATCGAGAATCGACAGCGGAATCGAGTGCGTGTCCGACATGGTGTTCAGCATGCCGCGACCTGCGCCGGTCTCGCACCTCGACCGATCGAGCGATGAGCGAGAGGACGGGATTCGGGCGTTCGGCTCATCGCTTCTGGTTTGCGCGGGCGAGCGATGAGCGAGGGCACGGGATTCGGGTGGTCGGCTCATCGCGTGCGGGATGACTCCGTTAGCGTTCGGGTGTGGACAGCTCCGACGGACCGATCGCCGGGACGACGGTCGACCCGGTTCCGTACCTGCCGTTCATGGACGGCCCGGCTCCGGCTGGTCCCGAGGCGTTCCGATGGCGCCTGGGCGTGCGGCCGCTCGACCTGCGCGACTGGATCGAACTCGGTCCCGACGCGGATGCGGCCATCGCGGCCAAGCCGCGTCTGATGGCGCAGTTCCCCGACACGGTGTTCGCAGTGCTCGACGACGAGGTCGAACGCGAGTCGCAGGAGGTCGCCGACGCACTCGTCGAGCACCTCCGACGCCGGTGGCCGGAGCGGTACGGCGACGCCACCCTCGACACGGCGCTCCATCCGCTCGATGCGGCTGCCCGGCTCGTGCCCGAGGATCTCGTGCTGCTGGTCGAGCGCGACGGGCAACTCGTGTTCGGTGGCGGGTCGGTGTGTTTCCCGAACCGCTGGGACCTGCGCGCGAAGCTCGGCCTCACGATGGCGGGCGTCCACGCACCGGTCGACCGGCTCAACGACCAACTCGAGGCCCCGATCGACGGGTTCTTCGACCGCCTCACCCCCGACCGCAGCTTCTGGCGCCTGGGTTGGGGCGTGCTCGACACGCCGGACTGGTACACGTCGATCGACGGGACCGCCGCACCACGTCCGAGCGACCTGACGCCCGACGCCCACCACCTCCGGGTCGAACGCGAGACCCTTCGACGTTTCCCGACCACCGGATGCATCCTGTTCACCATCCGCACCTACGTCACGCCGATCCGGACGGCCGCTGCCGATCCCGAGGCTGCTCGGCGCCTTGCAGCGGCGCTCGTCTCGCTGCCTGCGGATGTACGCAACTACAAAGATCTCGTGGCCGTCGCCGACGAACTGGCCGAATTCTTGGTGAAGGCTGTGGATAACCACTCATCCTGATATACTTGCACTCAAGTTTATTGACCGCGAGAGAGGCATGACATGGCGATCGATCCGAAGAAGTGGACGCTGAAGACCCAGGAGGCGTTCTCGGCCGCCATCGATCAGGCGAAGGAGCTGTCGAACCCCGAGCTCACCCCCGATCACGTGCTCGGAGCGATGATGCGCCAGGAGGGCACGATCGTGCCCGCGGTGCTCGCCAAGCTCGGCCAGGCGCCGTTGATGGTGCGCAACCGCGCCGATGAAGCCGTGCAGAAGCTCCCGAAGGCCTACGGGGGCGCCGAGCCGCGGATGAGCAAGGAGCTCAACAACGTCGTCGAGAACGCGGAGAGCTACCGCAAGGATCTCCGCGACGACTTCCTGTCCGTCGAGCACCTGCTGCTCGCCATGAACAGCCGGCTCGACGTCGGCTCCGAAGAACTGCTCGGCGCACTCAAGGAGGTGCGCGGCTCGCACCGCGTCACCGACCAGAGCCCCGAGGAGAAGTTCGCTGCGCTCGAGAAGTACGGCCAGGACCTCACCGCGCTCGCCGAGAGCGGCAAGATCGACCCGGTCATCGGCCGCGACGAGGAGATCCGCCGCTGCATCCAGGTGCTGTCGCGCCGCAGCAAGAACAACCCGGTCCTGATCGGTGAGCCCGGCGTCGGCAAGACCGCCATCGTCGAGGGCCTCGCTTCGCGCATCGCGGATGGCGACGTCCCCGAGGGCCTGAAGAACAAGCGGCTGATCTCGCTCGACATCGGCTCGATGCTCGCCGGCGCCAAGTACCGCGGCGAGTTCGAAGAGCGGCTCAAGGCCGTGCTCAAGGAGATCACCGACGCCGAGGGCGAGATCATCACGTTCGTCGACGAACTCCACACGATCGTCGGCGCAGGCGGCGCCGAGGGTGCGATGGACGCCGGCAACATGATCAAGCCGATGCTCGCCCGTGGCGAGCTGCGCATGATCGGCGCGACCACGCTCGACGAGTACCGCAAGCACGTCGAGAAGGACCCCGCGCTCGAACGCCGCTTCCAACAGGTGTACGTCGGTGAGCCGTCGGTCGAGGACACGATCGGCATCCTGCGCGGTCTGAAGGAGCGCTACGAGGTGCACCACGGCGTCCGCATCCAGGACTCGGCGCTCGTGAGCGCGGCGGTGTTGTCCGACCGGTACATCACCAGCCGGTTCCTGCCCGACAAGGCGATCGACCTGATGGACGAGGCCGCGTCGAAGCTGCGCATCGAGATCGACTCGTTGCCGACCGAGATCGACGTCGTCCAACGCCGCATCCTGCAGCTCGAGATCGAGCAGGTCGCACTCGAGAAGGAGACCGACGAGGCCTCCAAGGAGCGGCTCGACTCGCTCCACGAGGAACTGGCCGAGCTGAACGTCCAGGTCGCCGAGATGAAGCGGGTCTGGGAACAGGAGAAGCAGGCGATCGACGCGATCCGTTCGCTCAAGGAGGAACTCGAGGAACTGCGAACCCGTGTCGAACGCGAGACCGACCTGGCCGCCGCCGCTGAGATCCGCTACGGGCGGATCCCCGAGCTGGAGCGTCGCATCGAGGAGGCCACGGCTCACCTCGCCTCGGTCCAGGAGGGTGGCGCGATGCTCAAGGAGGAGGTCGATGCCGAGGACATCGCCGAGGTCGTCGCCCGAGCGACCGGGATCCCGCTCAACCGGCTGATGGAGTCCGAGACGTCGAAGCTCGTGCACCTCGAGGAACTGCTGCACAAGCGGGTGATCGGCCAGGACCAAGCGGTCACGTCGGTGGCCAACGCGATTCGTCGCAGCCGGGCCGGTTTGTCCGATCCCAACCGACCGATCGGGTCGTTCATGTTCCTCGGCCCCACCGGCGTCGGCAAGACCGAACTCGCACGGGCACTCGCCGAGTTCCTGTTCGACGACGAGAAGGCGATGGTGCGCATCGACATGGGCGAGTACATGGAGAAGTTCTCCGTGTCGCGGCTGATCGGTGCTCCCCCCGGCTACGTCGGATACGACGAGGGTGGCCAGCTCACCGAGGCCGTCCGTCGGCGCCCGTACTCGGTGGTGCTCCTCGACGAGATCGAGAAGGCGCACCCCGACGTGTTCAACACGCTGCTGCAGTTGCTCGACGACGGCCGTCTCACCGACGGACAGGGCCGGACGGTCGACTTCACCAACGTCGTGCTGATCATGACCTCGAACCTGCCGGGTGATCCCAGCGAGTTCTTCAAGCCGGAGTTCATCAACCGCGTCGACGACATCATCCGCTTCCGCGCGCTGACCGAGGCCGACCTCGAGCACATCGTCAAGATCCAGCTCGAATCGGTCCGCAAGCGCCTCGCCGATCGGCGCATCACCCTCGACGTCGACGAGGGAGCGATGGCGCAGCTCGCACGCGAGGGGTTCGATCCGGCGTTCGGTGCTCGACCGCTCAAGCGGGTGATCCAGCGCGAGATCGGCGACAAGGCATCGATGCTCATCCTCGGCGGTGAGGTCACCGACGGCGGCACCATCCAGGTCCGCGCCGGTGACGACGGCCTGCAGATCACCAGCGCCTGACGGGCGTCGCAGGTCAACTCGAGGAGTGGGCGGCCGGGTTGCGACCCGGGACGTCCGCTCGTGCGGGGACGAGGGTGAGGCGGAAGGTCGGTGGGCTGAGTTCGACGAGTTCGAGTCGACCGCCGTCGGACTCGGCGAGTCGGCGCGCAAGTGGCAGGCCACGCCCATGTGCGGCCTTGTGGTCCTTCGGCCGATCGAACAGCGTGGCGGCCTGTTCGGCACTGATGCCCTGACCCTCGTCCTCGACACTGACGCTGTCGTCCTGGACCAGGATCGCGACGGTGCCGCGGCCGTGCTGGAGGGCGTTGTCCAGGAGGACCGCGAGTACCTGGCCGACGAGCCCCGGCGTCGCGACCACCGGGTCGACCCGGCCCGTCGTGACGACGATCTGCCGGCGCTTCTCTGCGAACCGATGTTGCCAGTCGGCGACCTGGTGGTCGACGAGTGTGGTCAGATCGAGCTCCTGGCGCTCCTTGGTCGACCCGGTCCGAGCGACCGTGAGCAGGTCGTCGAGTGTCAGGTTGAGTTCGTGGGTCTGCGTCAGCGCCGCGGACGCTTCCGCCGCCACCGCCGGGTCCGGGTTGCGTTCGAGCAGCTCGAGCCGCATCGCGATGCCGGTCAGCCCGGTGCGGAGTTGATGGGTCGCGTCAGCGGTGAAGCCGCGTTCGGACTCCAGCATGCGGTCGACCCGGTTGGCGCTCAGCCGCAGCGCACGTGAGATGTCGTCGATCTCGTTGATTCCCGACGGCGGGGGAGCCGCGGCGCTGAAGTCGCCACCACCGAGCCGCGACGCACTCCGCGCGAGTCGTTCGAGCGGCCGGGCGAGTTGTCGGGCCTGGACGCCCGCGAGGAGCGCTGCCGACGCGATTGCTGCGGCAGCGATCACGGCGAGACGTGCCACCACGTCGCCGGGAAGGTCGCCGCCCTGGGCATCGCGGACGATCAGCAGCACCGGGATGAACAACACGAGGATCACGACCAGCACCACCGCGATGGTGGACAGCACCAGGCGGCGGCGCATCGGCGTCAGCCGCCGTTCGGTTCGAAGCGGAAGCCCACGCCGCGCACCGTCACGATCTTCGACGGCGGGTCCGTGTCGTCGAGGATCTTGCGACGCAACGTCGAGGTGTGGGTGTCGAGCGTGCGGGTCGAACCCCACCAGTTCTCGTCCCAGACCGTGCTCATGATGTGCTCGCGCTTCAGGGTCACGCCCGGCTGGCTCATGAGGAGTTGCAGGAGATCGAACTCCTTCGTGGTGAGTTCGATCTCGGAACGGTGTGCGTCGTCGTCGGTCACGAAACAGCGTCGCGCCTCGACGTCGAGGTCGATGTTCGCACCGGTGAGGTGGCTGTGCGCCGGGCCGGCGCCGGCGTGTTCGACGATGCGGAGGCGGGCGCGGATCCGGGCGACCAGTTCGGCGAGTCGGAACGGTTTGGCCACGTAGTCGTCGGCGCCCGCGTTCAGCCCGACGATGACGTCCATCTCCTCGGCGCGTGCGGTCAGCATGATGATCGGGAGGTCGGGGTGTTCCGAACGCACCTTGCGGCACACGTCGAGGCCGTCGACGTCCGGAAGCGTGAGGTCGAGCAGGACGAGGTCGGGTCGTTGCGCGGCGACCGACTCGATCGCCGCCCGGCCGCCGGCGACGTGTTCGACGTCGAAGCCCTCGGAGCGCAGCACACGGATCAACGGCTCGCTGATCCGATCGTCGTCCTCGACGAGGAGCACTGCGGTCGTGAACGGGTGAACCGTCGTACCGCCGGGTGCGCGAAGAGTCGATTCCATCACCTGGTCATCGGGTCCGCCGCCCGTCACCTTGAGCCCCGAGTCGAACTCGGCTCGCCGCCGCCGGTCGGGGTGCTGATCAGGGTTGGCGGAGGCGGAGGGCGTCGCCGTGGGCGGGGAAGCCTTCGTGGTCGGCGAGGGCCAACACCGACGGCGCCATGCGAGTGAGCGCTCTGGCATCGGCGCGTGCGATCGCGGTGCGCTTCAGGAACGTGTCGGCGGTGATGCCGGACGACACGTGGGCGAACCCGGACGTCGGCAGTGAGGCCGGGCAGCCGATCACGAAGTTCGCGGCACTGAACGGCGTGTGCTGGCCGACCAGGATCTCACCGGCGTTGACCAGCCCGTCGACGACCTCGTCGACCGAGGCATCGGCGACGGCGACCTGGAGGTGCTCGGGTGCGAACTCGTTGGCGATGCCGACCGCGGTGTCGAGCGAGTCGACGAGCACGCAGCCGCCGTTCGGGCCGAGCGATGCGCTCGCCGCCGTGGCGCGGACCTCGGCGAGCCCGGGGAGCTGTCGTTCGAGTTCCCTGTCGACGGCATCCGCGAGTACCGCCGAGTCGGTGAGCAACACCACGGTGCTGTCGGTGCCGTGTTCGGCCTCGATCAGGAGATCGGCGGCCAGCAGAACGGGGTCGGCGCTGTCGTCGGCGATCACGAGACTCTCGGTGGGGCCGAGCAGCATCATCGTCGCCACGCCGTGGCGTTGCATCTCGACCTGGGCGAGGGTGACCGCCGGCGACCCGGGCCCGACGATCTTGCGGACCTTCGGGACGGTGTCGGTGCCGAAGCCGAGCGCCGCGATGCCGGCCGGACCGTTCACCCTGAACACGTCGGCGATGCCGAGCTTGCGGCACACCACCAGCACGGCCGGATCGACCTCGCCGGAACCACCGGGGACGGGCGGCACGACCAGTGCGATCGACGGCACGCCGGCGACGACGGCTGGGACGGCGAGTTGGTACGCCACGCTCGGGTAGCTCGCCTTGCCCGATGGTGTGAACAGCCCGGCTGAGGTGATCGGCGTGATCTTCTCGCCGACGGCCAGACCCGGCTCGCTCTCGAACGACCAGTCACGAGCTTGTTCCATCTGCGCCTCGTTGAAGGCCCGCAGGTGCGCGATCGCGTCGTCGAGCGCGGCATCGACCTCGGGTGTGACGGTTGCGCGTTCGAACTCCTCGGCGCTCACGCGCAGGCCATCGGGCCCGACCTCGATCCCGTCGAACCGACCGAGCGCGTCGCACACGGCGACATCGCCGCGCTCGCGTACGTCGTCGATCAGGTTCCCGATCGAACGGCGCAGGTCAGGGTCGAAGATGTCGTCGATCCCGCGGCGCATCAGGGCGGCGCGGGCATCCGCGTCCATGTGGTTCCACACTTGTCGGCGCATGACGCTCACCCCGCCGACGCTACCGGGCCGACGCGATCCACGATCCTGCTCGTCATCACCGACTGCATGCAGCGTCGCGAGCAGTGATGTTGGACTCTGGCGGTGCGTCGACGACCGCGCGCTCGATGGACAGTGTCGGACAGGTCCATCCTCCGGGTTCTCCTCGCAACCGTCGCCGCGCTGGGAGTTGCGCTCGCCTCGTGCGCCCGATCGGGCAACCAGCACGATGACGGGGTCGGCGCCGAGACGGCATGGGCGCAGGAGGCCGTCGAGCTGTTCGACGCGATCGCCCGGAATCTGACCGACGTCGATCGATACGCAGCCGCAGCCCACTACGGCGAGACCGGGCTGCTCGATCTCCACGCCTGGGGAGGCGACGAATACGCCGGACGACTGGCGATCGCTGAAGCGCTCGGGAAGACGCTCTACATCGCGCCTCGCGCCGTGGCCGGCCAATCGGGCGGCCACCCCGACCTCGATGTCGACGTCGACCAGCTGTTCCTCGGCGCTCACGAGGCGGTCGTGCGCTTCGATGCCCACGTGTCGACGGGCGGTCTGCCCTGGGTGCAGATCTACGCGGTCGGGGGCAACTTCGCCCTCAGCTCGCGCCTCTTCACCGAGGACCTCGGGCACCTCAACCCCACGATGCGCTGGACCGACGCCCCACGACACCCGTTCTACGAGCAGTACATCGACGTCTGGTCGTCGGGTGACGAGCGCCGACTCGCCGAGGTGTACGCGGGCGGGGTCGTGGTGCGCGACGCACTCGACGGTGAACGCTGGGTGGGTCTCGAGGCACTCGCCGGGGAGTTCGACGCCACGGAGTGGATCGAGCCCGGTCCCTGGCCGGAGCTGTTCCGCTACGACAACGGGGATCGTCACGAGCAGATCGCCGTGTTCCAGTTCGGTGGGCCCTGTCCGGCGCTCGAAGCTCGGCGTTGGGTGTTCGAGGACGGTCTGATCGTCGACGAGACGCGGTACGGGCACGTTCCCTCGATTCGTCGCTGCGACGGATCGGCGGGTGATGGTTGGTGGAACGGGTACGACGCCGCTGCCCCCACCCAGCAGCTCACGATCGAGACGATGACGATCGCGGGCCACCGGGTCGACCTCGTGAACGCCGCCCCTGGGCAGGTTGACTTCTTGCGCTGGCTCCTCGAACGGTACGCGATCGGGTCCCTCGCACAGCCCGATGTCGCCGCGGTCTGGTTCCCTCCGTCTGTCGACTGCCGTCTGGCCGAGGGCATCGCCAAACGTGAGGACGACCGCTTCGAAGGGAGCCACACGGTCACGCTGTGCTTCACCCCGGACGAGGTGGTGTCGGGTTGGCCGAACGAGCGGTGGTCCGACCATGCGGTGCATCAGGGGCTCCACGAACTGGCCCACGTCTGGATGTACGACCACCTCGACGAGATCGATCACCTCGTCTTCCTCCGTCGGGTCGGACTCGACGTCTGGCGGGACGCCGACGTGTTCTGGCCCGAACGCGGCGTCGAAGTCGCTGCCGAGACCATCGCCTGGGGCCTCGCCGGCGACGGTCGCGCCGAGTACCTGGTCGAGCCGGCGCCGAGCTGCCCCGAACTGACGGCCCGCTACGAGTTGCTGACCGGGACGGAGCCCCTGACGGTGTGCACTCCTGCCGGGGGTGACTGATGGCGCCCACTTCGCACCTCGGGCGGATCGCCTTCGCCCTGGCCGTGTCGGCCACCGTGCTCGCCGGCGTGTCGTGCGGCGAGTCCTCGGGGTCGCTCGACGGCCCGATCGCGTTCGAGGTGGCGCTCGAGGAGGGACAACGCTGGACGGCGGAGGGGCCGGCCGTGGAGGGCGGCGCGCTGTGCGGAAGCGGTGTTCGTCACGTGATCAGGGGGATCGATCCGGCGACGGCCGAGACCGTCCCCGTCCGGGTGTGGTCGGCGATCCTCCACGACGCGATCACCCGCCGGAACTCGACGGAGATCACCTTCGTCGTCGAGCACACGTGCGCAGACGGTTCCGGTTCCTTCGTGACGATCGAGCAGTGGGGGCCCGACGTGTGGTCGGTCGAGTCGGGCACCGGGGCGTACCGGGATCTGCGCGGGAGCGGCGACCTGTCGTTCACGACCGTCGCCTACATGCCGACCAGTCCGCTCCTGTTGTCCCTCGACGGCGTGTTGGGGGCTGACGCTCCCGAAGCCGTCACGACACCCGATCGACCCAGAGTTGGTTGAGCTGCCAGATCGCTGCCTCGTACGGCGACAGCCGCCCCTGCGTGGCGAGGGGGGAGTGCAGCCCGCGCCACGGGCCTTCGTTCACCGGGATGTCCTCACCGTGGATCCACGCGACACCCTCGACGAGGTGGGCGAGCGCCTCCTCCGTGGCGGGATCGGCGGCCACGTCGGCATCGAGCAGGATGTGGATGCGCAGGGTCATGCGATCATGCGCGTGAGGGACGAGCTGATACCACGTGGCGAGGGTTCCCGTCGTGGCGACGAGGGTGTACGGGAACACGCAGAACGCGAGCAGGTCGGCGCGCTGTTCGCGTTCGAGACCTGGGAGGAACGGCAGGTCGGGGCTCTCGTCGAGGTCGGTGTTGCCGGGCATCTGCAACAGCGACCACGGTCCACCCTCGTTGTCGACGACGTGTGACTGCGCCGCCGGATTCGTCAGCTGGAACGTGTCGCGGTGGGGTCCGATGTGGTGGTACGCCTCCATGAAGTTCTCCACCAGCAGCTTCCAGTTCCACGGCGAATCGAACTCGATGGTGTGGGCGATGGTCAGGTCACCCAGCCGGTAGTTCTCGATCCGTCGGCGCAGCGGTTCGAGCTGAGCCGCGAGCGGCGTCGGCTCCTGCGCGAGCGAGACGAAGACGAACCCCTCCCAGACCTCGACGGCCAGGGCCGGGAGCCGACACTCGGCGGTGTCGAAGTCGACGGCGCCCTCCATCATCGGCGCCGTGTGCAGTCCGCCATCCAGGTCGTACGACCACTGGTGGTAGGGGCACACCATCCACCGCCCGGTCCCTGCGCCGTCGGCGAGTGGCATCGCTCGGTGGAGGCACACGTTCGACAGTGCCCGGATCCGACCGGTCTCGCCGCGCGTGATCACGATCGGGTGGTCGTGGTGTTGGACGGCGAGGTGTCCGGGTGCATCAGGCAACTGATCGACGTGCGCGACACAGATCCAGTCACGCCGGAAGATCGTCTCGCTCTCACGCACGTACACCGCCGGATCGGCGTAGGCGTGAGGCGGCAGTGTCCACGCGGTCTCGAGCGGTGCGGTGACCTTCGCATGCTCGTCGGCGGACAGCAACGGGGACGGTGTCATGACGCTCCTCTGGTCGATCGTTCGGCCGGATCCAGTGTTGCGGGATCGTGCGGCACGAACGAAAGCGGCGCGGGGAGGTCCGCCGGGAGTACCATCTCCACACGTTCCAATCACCATTCAGGGGAGCGTGCATGCCCGTCACCGTCGTCGTCGGAGCCCAGTGGGGCGATGAGGGCAAAGCCAAGGTCATCGACCTGCTGTCGAAGGAGCACACGTATGTCGTGCGCTACCAGGGTGGCCACAACGCGGGCCACACCGTGGTGGTCGGTGGCGAGAAGTACGCCCTGCAGCTCGTGCCCTCCGGGATCCTCTACGACCATGTCGTCCCGGTGATCGCCAACGGTGTGGTCGTCGACCTGCCGACGCTGTTCAACGAGATCGACATGCTCGAAGCGCGCGGCATCTCGTGCGCCGAGTTGAAGGTGTCGAGCCGTGCGCACCTGATCTTCCCCTGGCACCAGGCGCACGACGCGATCGCCGAGGCCATGCGGGGCGACGACAAGATCGGGACCACGCTCAAGGGCATCGGACCGGCGTACGCCGACAAGTCGCGCCGCGTCGGCATCCGGGTCGGCGACGTTCTCGACGCCGACCGCTTCGCCGGGCTGGTTCGTGAGCGTGCCGTCGCCGAGAACACGCTGATCGAACAGGCCGGTGGCGACCCGCTCGACGTCGACGAGATCGTCGAGCGATTCGGCGAACTCGGTGCTCGGGTCGCCCCCTTCGTGTGTGACACGGTCGGCCTGCTCCACGGTGCGCTCGCCGCGGGCACCCACGTGTTGCTCGAAGGTGCGCAGGCCACGTTCCTCGACCTCGACCACGGCACGTATCCCTACGTCACGTCGTCGAATCCGACCGCGGGTGGCGCCTGCGTCGGCACAGGGCTCGGGCCTCGCGACATCGACCGGATCGTCGGCATCACCAAGGCGTACACCACCCGTGTCGGCGCCGGACCGTTCCCGACCGAGTTGTTCGACGCCGATGGCGACACGCTGGTCGATGTCGGCAAGGAGTACGGCACCGTCACCGGTCGCCGTCGCCGCGCCGGCTGGCTCGACTGCGTGATGCTGCGCCAGGCCGTGCGCCTCAACAGTCTCACCGAGCTCGCCCTCACGAAGCTCGACATCCTCGACGGGTTCGAGACGATCAAGATCTGCACCGGCTACCGCCTCGACGGTCAACTGCTCGAGCACTACCCCGACCGCTCGGAGCTGATCGCCGACGTCGAGCCCGTCTACGAGACCCTGCCCGGCTGGGGCAGCGTGTTGAGCGACAAGCGTGAGCCGGGACAGCTGCCCCCGGAGGCGAAGCGCTTCATCGAGATCGTCGAGGAGCAGGTCGGGGTGCCGGTCAAGGTGGTCGGCGTCGGCGCCGAACGCGACGACTATCTCGTCTGGGCGTCATGATCCCGCGCTACTCCACCCCCGAGATGGATGCGGTCTGGGCCGACACGGTCCGGTTCGGCCGTTGGCTCGAGGTGGAACTGCTCGCGACCGAAGGCCATGCGGCCCTGGGGCTCGTCCCCGACGCCGACGCGGCGACCTGTCGCGAACTGGCACCCGCGACCGACGAGGCCTTCGTGCAGCAGGTGCTCGACCGAGAGGCCGTCACCGATCACGACGTCGCCGCCTTCGTCGACGTGGTCCAGGCGGCGATCGGGCCTCCCGCGGCGTCGTGGATCCACTACGGCCTCACCTCGTCCGACGTGGTCGACACCGCGCTGTGCTGGGCGCTGCGCGACGCCGCCGACCTCCTGATCGGGGCCTCGACCGAGCTGCTCGGCACGCTGGTCCGCATCGCCCGGGAGCACCGCGACACCGTGATGATCGGACGCACCCACGGGATCCATGCCGAGCCGACCACCTTCGGGGCGAAGGTCGCCCTGTGGGCATTGCAGGTCGATCGTGATCGCACGCGGTTGCGAGCCGCTCGCGACAACGTCGCAGTGATGAAGCTGAGCGGCGCGGTGGGGACGTACTCGAACATCCCGCCCGAGGTGGAACGACACGTCGGTGAGGCGCTCGGGTTGCGTCCGGTGCCGGCGACCCAGGTGATCGCCCGCGATCGCCACGCCGAGTTCCTGTATGCGTGTGCGTCGGTCGGCGCGACGTGCGAGCTGATGGCCGTCGAACTCCGGCACCTGCAGCGCACCGAGGTGCGCGAGGTGCAGGAGGGATTCAAGCCGGGGCAGAAGGGCTCCTCCGCGATGCCGCACAAGCGCAACCCGATCTCGGCCGAGACGATCTCGGGTCTCGCACGGGTGCTGCGCGGCAACCTGTCGGCGGGCATGCAGGACGTGGCGCTGTGGCACGAGCGCGACATCTCCCACTCGTCGGTCGAGCGGGTCATCCTGCCGGATTCGTCGCAGTTGGCCTTCTATGTGATGCGACGTCTCCGGCGTCTGCTCGACGGCCTGATGGTGTTCCCCGATCGGATGCGGGCCAACCTCGACGCGAGCCACGGCCTGGTGTTCAGCCAGCCCGTCTTGCTCGCGTTGGTGCAGGCCGGAGCGACCCGTGATGACGCCTATCGGATCGTGCAGCGCAACGCCATGAAGGCATGGGACGACGGCGTCGATTTCCGTTCGTTGCTCGAAGCCGACGGCGACGTCGACAACGCCGTGCTGGACGACGCCTTCGACCTGCGCCGTTCGCTCCGCAACCTCGATCACGTCCTCGATCAACTCGACGCCATCGACCTCTGAGTGTCAGGTCAGGGGCAGACCCCTGGCGCGATGCTCAGTCGGCGCGGGTGATGCCGGCTTGTTTGAGGGTGCTGGCAGGCACGCCGACGTCGCGCCACGAGGCGTACGAGATCGACTTGCTCTCGGAATAGCTCTTCGCCACCTTGACGAACTCGGCCTCGAGTGCGTCCATGTCGATCGCATCGGACTTCGCCGCGAGTTCCTTCTCGAGATCTCGACGCTCCTGGACCAGCAGGAGTTCGTCGAGCGGGCTCGCACTCTCGAGTTCGACGTCGATCGCATCGAGACGTTTGCGAATCGTCTCGGGGGTGCGTTTGCGCCCGCGCTTGGGCTTCGTGGCCCGGAGTCCTTCGAGGTAGTCGCGAACGACACGACCTTCCATACGACCTTTGGCGAGCGCCGCCTTGTGCGCCTCACTCATCGGTGTCTTCGGGCCTCTTTTGCCTACCATGGGATGCCATCTTAAGGAGAATTCCTGCGGATGCAATAACCTGGAATTCCATGTTCGAGTTGTCAGCTCATGGGACCGATGTCCACGTCGGCGAGGGACCCCGATATCCGTGGGGCGGTCTGTACGGCGGCCAGATCGTCGCCCAAGCCCTCCGGGCTGCGGCGATCTCGGTCGATCCGGAGCTCGAACCCCACTCGATCCGGGCCTATTTCATCAGACGAGGCGACCACACCGAACCCGTCCGCTACGAGGTCGATCGCATTCGCAACGGCCGCAGTTTCGCCACCCGTCGGGTGGTCGCCCGTCAGGCAATCGGTGCCATTCTGAACGCAGAGAGTTCCTTCCAACGGCCCGAGCGCGCGGCTGCATTTCAAACGGTGACCATGCCGGATGTGCCGTCAGCCGAGTCCTTGACCGAGGACTCCTGGACGCCGACCTTCGCTCGGGTGATCGTGCCGGCAGAGCAGGTCACCGGGGGCGCGCGGGATGGCACGGGTCGGGCAGTCGCCTGGATGCAGGTCAACCACGACCTCGGCGATCCGCACGATGCGAGCGCCCAGTTGCTGCATCGCTGCTGGTTGGCCTATCTGTCCGACGACATGCCCACCGACTCGGTGATCCGTGCGCATCCCGTCGCGGACGATCCCGAGGCGCGTGAGGGCCTGTTCTGCGCCAGCCTCGACCACACGATCTGGTTCCATCGATCGCTGCGAGCCGACCGATGGCATCTCTACGACTTCTCGTGCCACCACTACGTCGGCGGCCGCGGCCTCTCGATCGGTCATGTCTTCCAGGCCGACGGCACCCACGTCGCGACCGTCGCCCAAGAGGTGCTGGTCCGCGACGCCCGCGACCGCGACTGACCGCGACCAGGACTGAACCGCGGCCGGGCCGGCCACTACCGTCGCCCCCGATGAACGACGCGCCGACACCCCGCCCGCTTCCGCCCACGTTGGACGTCCTGCGGGCACATGTGATGGACCACTCGGTCAAGCACGGGGAGTTCACTCTCAAGTCCGGTGCGACCAGCACGTGGTTCCTCGACACGAAGCAGACCGCCTGTCTGCCCGACGGGATCCTCGCAGTGGCCGATGCGGTGTTCGACGTGTTCGCTGACGTGCTCGACCAGATCGATGCGATCGGTGGGTTGACGATGGGCGGCGATCCGGTCGCCTACGGCGTCGCCGCAGTCGCTGCGACGCGCGGTCATCAGATGCGCAGCTTCAGTGTGCGCAAGGAGGCGAAGCAGGGCGGGATCACCGGTCGCATCGCCGGCGCGCTGCGGCCCGGCGACCGCGTACTCGTCACCGAGGACACCACGACCCGGGGGACATCGTTGATCGAAGCCGCCGAGCAGATCGAAGCGTTCGGCGCCGTCCCGGTGTGGATGACCGTGATCGTCGACCGGGGAGGCACCTGCGCGGCGATGGCGGCCGAACGGGGGATCGACTACCGGCCACTGCTGACGGCACCGGACCTCGGCTTCGGCTACGGCACCTGACCGACCGCGTCGTGGTGCACCCCGGCGTCGAGGACGCCGGGGTTCAGCATCCCGAGCGGATCGAGCGCCGACTTGATCGCCGCCTGGGCGGCGAGGTCGTCGGGGCTTCGCACCAGGTGCAACCACTTCGTCTTCGCGATGCCGACGCCGTGTTCGGCCGAGATCGTTCCGCCGAGATCGGCGACGCCGCGTAGCACGCGATCGGCGAGTGCATCGGGGTCGCGGACACCGAGATGGTTCAGGTGCAGGTTGCCCTCGGCCAGGTGGCCGAACGCGATGAGCCGGCAACCGTCGGACCGGGCGGCATCGTCGGCGAGCTCGAGCAACCGCCCGACCGCCCCGACCGGGACCGCCACGTCGAGTTTGAACGGCGGCGCGCCGGCGGTGGCCGATGCCGCGTTGATCGCCTCGGTGATGCGATCGCGGAACGCGACGAGCGCGGCGCGATGCGGCGCGTCGGTCGCGACCGCGGTGCCGATCACCTCCGGACCGTCGAGCTGAGCGACCAGGTCGTCGGTCGGGTCGACGTGGTCGGCGCATTCGACGAGGAGCACGGTCGAGCCGCCCGGTGCGTCGACCGGTGGCTTCGTGCCGACGTGCTCGGCGACGAGGCGGAGCGCGTCGGGCTGGATGATCTCGATGGCGTCGAGCGACGGCACCGAGCGTCGCAGCCGACCCGCCAGTGCGACCGCCTCGTCGATGTTCGTCGCCGTCAGCATCACCGTGACGACGTGCTCGAATCGGGGGACGAGTCGCAGTCGCGCAGCGGTGACCACGGCGAGCGTCCCCTCCGACCCCGCGAGCACCGACGGCCAGTGCAGGCCCACGGTCTCCTTCGCGAGCCCTGCGAGCGAGCCGACCACCTTCCCGTCGGCAAGGACGGCTTCGACGCCGACGATCTGTTGGCGCATCGTGCCGTAGCGCACCACGCGTGAGCCGCCGGCGTTGGTGGCGATCGCACCGCCGATCGTGGCCGAGTCGCGGGCGGCGAAGTCGATCGGCGTGTCCAAGCCCGCAGCGCGGGCGGCCGACTGCCAATCGGCGATCGTGACGCCGGCGCCGGCGGTGAGCTGCATCGCCGTGGTGTCGATGTCGGTGATGGCGTCGAGTCGCCGCAACGACAACACCACCGTCGGGTGTCCCTCACGGGGCCGTGGGCGCGGCACGCTGCCGCCGACGAGGCCGGTGTTGCCCGCCTGGGGCACCACATCGGCGCCCGCGACCGCACACGCGACCAGGACCGCCGACACCTCGGCGGTCGTCCCCGGACGCACGACGCACGTCGACGGTCCCGAGTACCGGCCGGTCCAGTCGGTCTCGTAGCCGCGACGCACGTCGTCGTCGACCAGCACGTGCTCGTCGCCGACGATGGCCTGCAGCGTCGAGGCGAGCGAATGGGGCGTCATGATCGGAGTGTTGCACGGACGCGTTTGCATCGGTCGGTGCCCTGACGATCTACGATCACGACAGGACGTCTCTTGGGGGAGTGCACATGAGGATGGAACGGTTCTGGCGGTGGCTGGGAGTTGCGCTCGGCAAGCATTGGAAGTTGGTCGTCGCGGTCGTCCTGCTGATCACCGTGGTGCTCGGCATCGCGGGGCGAAACATCGAGTTCGCCACCGGTCAGGACAGCTATCTCAACCCCGACTCGCAGATCGCCATCGACAACGTGGCGTTCCAGGACGACTTCGGCGGTGAGACCGTCATCCTGCTGTTCACCTCCACCGATGGTTCCGACGTCAGCGAGCTGTACGAGGGGGCCAACCTCGCCGAACTCGAACGGATCACGGAAGAACTCGCCGGGGTTGACGGTGCGTACGCGGTCGTCACGCCGCTGACGTCCCTGCAGTTCAGCGCGAATTTGCTGTCGGGTGGCGCATCGTCGGTCGGCTCGGGGGCGTTGCTCTCGGCGCTGTCACGCGACGAGGCGGGTGCCGACGCCCGTCAGGCCGACGTCACCGTGTCACTCGCCCGACTCGGAGCGATCCCCGAGGAACAGCGCGTGATCGGTGACCCGGTCTACAACCAGCTGCTCATCTACGACAACGCCGGCTTCACCGCCGACGGCACGACGGTCACCGCGCCGGCAGTCACCGATCTGAGAGTCCGCAAGTCCTTGGAGGGCACCTTCCCGAACGTCGAGGGCGGCGTCGTCAACGGCACCGCCGTCGGTGGCGTCGTACTCGAGGGCAACGCAACACTCGACGAGCAGACGGCAGCGACCAAGCAGGTGCTCGACGTGCTCGAGGGAGCGACGTTCGAGGGCTTCGACCTCACCGTCACCGGCTCGCCGGTGTATCTGGCCGACATCAACGACTACCTCCAGGGCGGAATGCTCACCCTCGGCGCTGCAGCCATCGTCCTGATGGCCGTCGTGCTCGCGTTGATGTTCCGGGTCCGGTGGCGGTTGCTGCCGCTGTTGTCGGTGGTGATCGGCGTGCTGTGGGCGTTCTCGATCCTGGGGCTCATCGGCATCGACCTGTCGCTCGTGACGATCTCGGGGCTGCCGATCCTGATCGGCATCGGCATCGACTTCGCGATCCAGGTGCACAACCGCGTCGAGGAGGAGGTGGTGCTCGACAAGGAGGACCATCCGATCGCCGAGACGGTGGCCAACCTGGCGCCGGCACTGTTCGCCGCCATGTTCACCGGAGTGGCGGCGTTCCTCGCACTGCGCATCTCCAAGGTGCCGATGATTCGTGATTTCGGTGTGCTCCTCGCGATCGGCATCGCCGTGCTCGTCGTGGTGGGCATCGTCGTGACGGCGTCTGCGCTCGGCATCCGGGAGTGGACCAAGCCCACCGAGGTGCGCCCGCCGTCGATGGTCGAGCGGATCGTCGTGAAGCTCGGCGGGCTGCCCACCAAGTTCGGTCTCCCGCTGGTGATCCTCGCCGGCGTGTTGTTCGTCGGCGGCGTGCTCGCCGAGGGCCGGGCGAAGATCGAGTCCGATCCGATCAAGTGGATCGACCAGGACAGCCAGGTGGTTCAGGACATCGAGAAGCTCGAGGACGAGACCGGGTTCTCCTCGACGCTCGGCATCCTCGTGGCGGGTAACAACATCTACGACCAGGACGTCATCGATCTCATCTGGGACTTCACCCTCGACGCCGAGGCTCGCGACGAGGTCGTGTCGAGTTCGAGCATGGTCAACACGATGGGCAAGATCATCATGATCGACGGTGCGACGCCGATCGCACCGACGAGTGATGACGTTGTCGCATCGGTGAACGGGCTGCCCGGCGTCGACGGGCCGGACCCGATGATGCCCGACGACGTCGCCCAGGCGCTGCTGCGATCGAGGGACGATCCGACCGCGACACAGCTGAACCTCAGGCTGGCCCCGGCGAGCCTCGATGACCGAGCTGATCTGGTCGAGGAACTCGAAGCCGACCTGCAGGCTCGCATCGATGCGCTCGACCTGCCACCGGACAGCGTCCTGCTGGTCGATCTACCCGAGGGTCAGGAACCGGTACGGGCGACGCCCGCCGGCCTCGCAACGGTGGGCATCGGCCTGCTCGAGAACCTGTCGGCCAATCGCGCCAACCTCACGTATCTGGCGTTGAGCCTCGCCGGGCTCTTTCTCGTGTTGCGGTTCCGCAGCGTGAGCCGTGCCCTGCTCGCCCTGGTGCCGGTGCTGCTGGCCGTCGGCGTGTCGTCGCTGGTGGTCGGGTTGCTCGGCTTCACGCTGAGCCCGCTCACCACCGTCAGTGGACCGCTGGTGATTGCGAGTTGTGCCGAGTTCTCGGTCCTGATCCTCGGCCGGTACCTGGAGGAACGCCAGCGTGGGCTCGCACCGCGCGCGGCATCCGACACTGCCGCGAGTCGAACCGGTCGAGCGTTCTTCACGTCGGCGGTCACGACGATCTGCGGCTTCGCCGTGCTGATCGGTTCGGCACTGCCGCTGCTGCGTGACTTCGGGATCATCGTGACCATGAACGTCGCGATCGCGCTCCTGGCGGCGCTCGTGGTCATGCCGCCGTTGTCGGTGTGGGTCGACCAGCGGGGCTGGTTGGGCACGCAGTCGCAGGGTGCGGACCCGGTGGGTTCGGTTCGCCTGGCCGCACCGCTCCCGGGGCCGCAGACCGTGGGCGCGGTCGTCGGGGTCGTCGGTTTCGCAGCGGCGGGAGCTGCCGTGTATGCGACGGCCGACACCAGCACCGGCGAGGCGAGCGAGATCTCGTACGAGGCAACACCGTTGCCGACCACGACGACCACCACCACGACGACCACGACGACGGTGCCACCGTCGACCGTCCCGGGCGACACCGTCCCGGAGGAGACGGTCCCCGAGGGTCCGGTCAACAACCCCGACGACTTCGGCACCGAGCGGCCGACGTCGCTCGTCGGGGGCATCCTGTTCGACGAACTGACTGCGTTGGACGTCCCGCCGAACCAGGCGAACTGTGCCATCGAGACGATCCCGGGCGGCGTCGACAGCGTCGATACCGGCGCAGTGCTCGCCGGCGACGACGCGGCAGCTGCTCCGGTGGTGCAGGCGGCACTCGACTGCGGCATCGATCAGGCGACCGTCGATGCCGTGCTGACGTCGATCCGGGGCGGCTGACTCGGGGATCGCCCGGAGTGGGCGATGTCGCCAGTCGAGGTGGTTCGTACGGTGACTTCGACCCTCCCCTGGGTCATCCCGCGAACCAAGGAGACACCGATGTCCGACAAGCCCACCACGATCGCCGTCGCCACCTACGCCAACGAGGCCAACGCCGAGCTCGACTACGACATGCTGCGCAGCATCAAGTCCGGCGGTCAGCTCGATCACATCGCCATCTCGATGGTGACGAAGGGCGCCGACGGCAAGCTGAAGATCGATCGTCACGACAGCACCGCCAAGCACCTCGCCTGGGGCGGGGGCATCCTCGGCGCCGCGCTCACGGTCGTCGCCGCGCCGCTCGGCATCGTGTTCCTCGGCCCGCTGGTCGCGAACACGGCGGTCTACGCCGGCGCCGGCGGCCTGGTCGGCCACTTCTGGCACAACATCCCCAAGGACGAGGTTCGCAAGATGAGCGACCTGTTGGAGACCGGAGAGTACGGCCTCGTGATCGTGGCCGTGAACCCCAAGGGCACCGACGTCGGCGCGCTGCTGACGAATGCCGTCGACGCCGTTGTCGTCGACAACGTCGAGGACACCGACGGCGAACTCGACAAGGCCTTCGAGAGCATCGACGGCTGATCGCTAACCTCCCGGAATGAGACGCGGGGTCAGACCCCGCGTCTCATTCGAGGGATCGGGAGGAGCGCAATGTCGACAAGCAGTCCGCTGACGTGCGTCATCGGAGCCGGGTGTTCGGGGTTCACGATGGCGAAGCGGCTGAAGGACGTCGGCCTGGCGTACGACTGTTTCGAGATGTCCGACGACATCGGCGGCAACTGGTACTTCGGCAATCCGAACGGCATGTCGTCGTGCTACCAGAGCCTGCACATCGACACCTCGAAGTGGCGTCTGGCCTTCGAGGACTACCCGGTGCCGGCCGACTGGCCCGACTTCCCGCACCACTCCCAGATCCTGCAGTACTTCCACGACTACGTCGACCACTTCGACCTGCGCGACACGATCACGTTCAACACGGCGGTGACCGACTGCGAACGCCTCGACGACGGCCGCTGGAAGGTGACGCTGTCGACCGGCGAGTCACGCGAGTACGACAACCTGGTCGTCGGCAACGGCCACCACTGGGACGCTCGCACTCCCACCTATCCGGGCACGTTCGACGGCTACCAGGTGCACTCGCACCACTACCGGAACCCGTTCGAGCCGTACGACTTCCGGGGCAAGCGGGTGATGGTCGTCGGTGCCGGCAACTCGGCGATGGACATCTCCTCCGAGCTGTCGCAGCGACCGATCGCCGAGGAGCTCGTCATCTCGATGCGTCACGGCGTGTGGGTGCTGCCGAAGTACTTCGACGGCAAGCCTGCCGACAAGGCCTCGCTACCACCTTGGATGCCGGCGAAGGTCGGCCGGGCGTTGGCGCGCAAGAAGATCAGGAAGACGATCGGCAACATGGAGGACTACGGCCTCCCGAAGCCCGACCATCGTCCGCTCGATGCGCACCCGTCGGTGTCCGGCGAGTTCCTCACGCGCGTGGGCTGCGGCGACATCACCCCCAAGGGGGCGATCGACCGCCTCGACGGCGATGGCGTGGTGTTCGCCGACGGATCCCGCGAGCAGATCGATGCGATCGTGTGGGCGACGGGGTACAACGTGACGTTCCCCTTCTTCCGCCAGCCCGAGCTGACGCCCGAGGACAACACGTTCCCGCTGTTCAAGCGGATGGTGAAGCCGGGCTTCGAGAACCTCTTCTTCCTCGGCCTCGCCCAGCCGTTGCCGACGTTGGTCAACTTCGCCGAGCAGCAGTCGAAGCTCGTCGCCGCCGCGATCTCGGGGACCTACGCGTTCCCGCCGGCGAGCGAGATGAACGACGTGACCGCGGCCGACGAGAAGGTCCATCTCGGTCACTTCTACGACAGCCCGCGCCACCGGATGCAGGTCGACTTCAACACCTACGTCGCCGACCTCCACAAGGAGATCGATCGCGGGGCCGAACGCGCACTTCCCGTCGCATCAGCGTGATCGACATCGCCTCGACGCGGTGACTCGCGACGGGCGGGGAGCCCTCTTCGAAGTGGTCGAGACCGGCGTCGATCCGGTGACCCCACGCTTTTCAGGCGTGTGCTCTGCCAACTGAGCTAACTGGCGAGTCCTTCGACTCGACCGTATTGGTGTCGAACCTGGCATTCGACACCCGTTGTTCCTACAGAAAAGCCACCCGCCATCTTGCGATGACGAGTGGCCCCCTGCTGCGGTCCCGACGGGACTTGAACCCGCGACCTCCGGCTTGACAGGCCGGCGTGAACTCCAGACTTCACCACGGGACCAGATATGTATGACGCTCTCGCGTCGCACCCCCAACGGGATTCGAACCCGTGCCGCCACCTTGAAAGGGTGGTGTCCTAGGCCACTAGACGATGGGGGCCTGTAGGCAATGGCCTTGTCTCGTTGAGAGCGACCTGAATCTAGCAGCGCCCCTCCGGCAATCCACCAGGCAATCCACCGGGCAAGCGATCAGGCCGTCCACCGGCCATCCCCCCGGTCACCGGCTGGTCGACGAGGCGGGCGTCTATGCCGGGCCGGGGACCGCCGGGCTCTTCGTGTCCTGAACCTCGGCGAACGGATCGCGATCGGTCCGAGCCGCCTTCTCACGGAGCTCGGCCGGCACCACCGGTGCCAACATGCCGTACGGGGCGCCGTTGTACAGGTGGTGGATGCGATGCGACGCGGCGACGTGGTCGAGGTAGGCGTTGCTCCGGTCGCCGAACGGGTCGATCCGTCGATGGATGAACCCGTCGTGGACGAGTGCGTACGCGATCCCGTAGAGGGTGACCCCGATCGCCATCGGCACCAGGGCGGCGTAGCCGTTGCGGTTGAAGCCGAGCCACAGACCGAACATCACGATCGCGGCGAAGAACACCGGGAACCAGTCGTTGCGCTCCCATCGGGGCTTGCGGCCGGGACGATGGTGGCTGCGGTGGAACCACTCGCCGATGCCGTGCATCACCCACCGGTGGGTGGCCGCGGTGATCGGTTCCATCACGAGGAACGACACCACCACGATCATCACGAACGCCGGAATCGACACGCCGAGAGACTACCGCTCTTCCCCGGTGACGTCCCGCCGGGCGCAGCGTCAGCCGGCGTACGTCGACAGAGCTTCGGCGAGTGTCGTGGTGACCACACCGTGCTCGCGGGCGACAGCTTCCAACCACTCGGGGCGGAACACGCTGGCGACGGCGATCGGTTCGTCGAGCTCGGAGCCGGCGAGCGCCAGACGGACGAACAGCGTGGCGTAGTCCGGCGGCCGGAGGTCGCGACCGAGCTCGACGAGTGCATACGGATCCGGCGTGGTGCTGCTGGGGGGCAGCGAGAAGAAGCTCTGCGATGTCGGCCCGGTCGGACCTCCGGCGAGGCCGGGGCCGTCGACGAGGACGGCGCCATGAACCTGAGCTGCTCGGGCACCGGCGATCTGCAGCGCGATGTAGGCGCCCAACCCGCGGCCGACGACGGTGATCGATGCCGCCGGGTCGCCGTCGGTGAGCGCGGCCAGGGCCGCATCGGCGTCGCCCAGCAGCAACTCGGCCGTGTACCCGCCACCGCGCGGCACGGTGGACGCGCCGTGTCCGGTGAAGTCGAGCGCCGCAACGGGGCCGGGCCAACCGTCGGCCCACGTGGGCACGGTGTGGGGCGAGGCCTCGCCGAGGCCGTGGAGGATCAGCAGCGGCCGCCCGCCCGCTGCGGTGGCGCCGCGGAGGTGGTGCAGGGCCAGGTCGACCTTGCCGTGGCGGAGCATCGTGGTCTCGCCGAGCGGATGATGCGTGGCGGTCATGACGGCGCTCCGATGAAGTCGAGGACCATCGCACTCACGAGGTCGGGTTGCTCGATGTGGACGAAGTGGCCGACGTCGTCGAGGATCTCGCAGCGCCCGTCGAGCGGAAGGTACGGCAGCACCTTCTCCGGTGGCGTGCCCCACCCCATCTCCTCCATCTCGCGCCCGAGGATCCCGAGGAACGGCATCGGCAGGCCGGGGAGGCGCATCAACGTCCACTCCGGTCGCCACGGGCCGAAGCCGCCGAAGCGCATCGACGGATCGATCTTCCACCGCCAGCCGTCGGCTGACTCGAATCCACCGACGGTCACGAGGCGGCGCAGCCAGTCGAAGTCGAGCCGCGGGTTCATCCGGCCACGTCGGGTCGCGAGCTCGTCGATCGTGCCGGGTTTGCGTTGCGCGGTCGCCGTGGAGCGGCGATGGTCGAGCCAGCCGGCGATCTCGGTGGCCACCATCTTCGTGCGTTCGTGCTCGGCGACGTCGGGGATGCGGCGGTTGTAGGGGATGCCGTCCATGTTCACGAGATGCGTGAACCGGAACGGTTGCGCGTCGGCCAGCTGCGTCATCAGCGCGCCACCCTTGGAGTGGCCGACCACCGGTATCGGTCGTCCCGGGCTCACGTGGTCGAACACCGTCAACGCGTCGCGCATGTCGGCATCCCACGAGTACAGCTCCGGGTGTTCACTGTCGCCGTGGCCGCGCTGGTCCCACCCGACCACCCGCCATCCGCCGGCCGCCAGCTTCGGGGCGAAGATGTCGTAGGTACGCGCGAAGTCGAAGCCGCCGTGGACCACGATCAGCGGTGGTGCGTCCTCGTCGCCCCACTCGTGGACGGCGATCCGCAGCCCGTTTGCGTCGAGGTCGTACTGGCGGGCGGGATGCTCGGCGCCGGGCACCGGGTATTCGGTCGAGGGGGCGTGCGTCGTCACCCGACCGAGGGTATGTCGCGGGCCGCGTGCGGCAGGCATCGTTGCGTGCATAGCATCGGGGGCCATGAGGTACCTCGGACGGACCAGCGGACTGCTGCTGGTCGGCGCGCTTGCCGTGGGCGCCGCCGCGTGCGGTACCACCGATCCGGCCTCGCAGGAGCGGTTGCCGCCGATCCGCACCACGATCGCGACCACGACCACCACGACGACCACGATTCCGCCGGGCGACGTGGTGTACGTGGTGCAGCGCGGCGACACGCTCGGCAAGATCGCCGAACGGTTCGGCGTGACCGTGATCGCCCTCGTCGAGCGCAACGGCCTGGCCAGCGCCGACGCCATCGAGGCGGGTCAGCGCCTCGAGGTGCCCGAGGCCAAGCTCGTGATCGACGACGCTGCCGCCACCGCCACCTCCGCCCCCTGACGGCGGCCCGCAGCCGCAGGTTGACCGCTCTGGTGCCGCACGACACCTGTCGAAGTGCCCTTTCCGCGCCCGGCGACGTTCGTAGACTTGCGGGCATGAGTTTCTGGCCCACGCCCGACCACTGGAGCGTCGCGATCCCGCTCGACACGCCCCACCAGCGCCTCGACGCCCTCGCCGAGAATGGCTTCGTCGCCCTGCGCGACCTGCCCTACGAGATTCCCGAGACCGAGTTCACCTCGCTCGAGTACATGGACTGGAAGTCCGGCGGCGACACCAACTTCGCCCCGTTGGCCTCCGCCGACGGTGAGCTCGACTGCCGTGGGTTCTGGGACAAGGGCAAGACCGACAAGGACGCCCTGTGGACGTCGAACGCCGAGATCGCCCCGACGATCCGCAACTACGTCGACGAGGTCGGCGCCAACTTCGGCCGCGTCCGGATCATCAAGCTCGAACCGCAGGACCGCGAGGTGGCGATGCGTTCGATCCACCGCGACGACAACAACCGGTTCAACCCCGACGACGAGGGGTGGGTGGTGCGATCGTGGATCGAGCTCACCGACAACCCCGACAGTTACATGCTGCTGATGGACAACGGTCCCGACGGTCTGCCCGACCCGGCGACCGAGATGCGCGTGCCGCTGCACAAGGGGGCCCGATTCGTCGTCGACACGCAGCGGCTGTGGCACGTGGTCGTGCACAACGGCGATGCCCCGCGGTACGCGCTGATCACCAGCTTCGAGTCGAGCCCGGCGCTCGAGTCGTGGATCGAACGCGAGCAGCGGCAGCCCGCTGCAGTCTGAACTGATGCGGGCGGAGCGGCGGGTGTCGCTTCGTCAGATCAGTTCGGCCAGGTCGAGGTCGTCGATCGCGCGGGCGAAGCGTGAGTTCATGCATTCGATCAGGTGGAGTTCACGTGGGTTGGTGAGGTCCATCCCGCGGCTCGCGACGATCGGGTAGACGAGGCAGAACAGCGCTGCGGTTCGGTAGTGGTGCCAACTCAGGTCGACGTCGACGTCGCTGATGCCCGCCTTGCGGATGCCGTCGATCCACCGGTCGAACAAGGCGCGTTCGTTCTCGCTCGCCACCGCAACGTCGAGTGACTGGGTCACGAAGTACGCGAGGTCGTAGGTGCCGCTGCCCGAGCCGATCAGCTGGAAGTCGAGGAGCGCCACGGCGCCGTGGGCATCGAAGAGGATGTTGTCGGCTCGGTAGTCGCCGTGGACCATCGTGTTGGTGCCGCTCGCCAGGTCGGCCAGCAGGCGGGGGATCGCGTCGGCGAATTTCGGGCCGATTCCGAGGATCTGGGGTTCGATCTCCATCTCGGTCGTCACCTTCTCCCACCCCTCGGCGAACACCATCGGGAGCACCGCCGGATACACCGGGTCGGCGAGCGAGACGGTGATGCCGCGTTCGGCGAGCGCGTCGCCCCGACCCCACCACGCCGCGTGCCACGCCGCCAGCCGATCGACGGCGGTTTCGGCGTCGGGGAGCGACATGCCGACGAGCTGGTCGACCAGCCGCAGCGAACCGAGGTCCTCCATCAGCACGACGAAGTCGCTCATGTCCTCGGCGACGTCGCCGTGGTAGGCGACCGGCACACGCACGGGGACCAGGTCGGCGAGTTCGTCGAAGAATGCGACCTCGCGGTGGTACATCCTCAGCATCGTCGACGTGAACACGGCGGCCTCGTCGAGGGCCGGCAGCTTGGCGACGATCGTCTGCGGGCAGTTCGGACCGTGGAGCGACAGCCGGTAGAGCGCGCTGCTCACCCCGATGCCCATCCCGATCTGTTCGGCGGTCAGCGACTCGACCTCGAACCCCGTGACCTCGCTGACCCAAGCCGCGGTGATGTCGTCGATCGACGACGGAATGGCGTGCTCTCCCATGTGTCCCCCTCTGTCTCGTGCCGTCCGGACGGCTGACCCCACGCAACCATATTCTCCCGTCTGCGTCGGCTCACAGACCCGACTCGTGCTGACCGCCAGCCCGGCAGCGACTGCGCTCAGCGTCGGCGCCTTTCGGAGATGCTCGTGTTGTCGCTGACGTTGATGGCGGCGCAGGGGTGAGGGCAACTCCGTGACACCCTCGTGTCACGGTGGCGCCATGACCAACACCTACCGTCGATTGATGGCGGTCGCGACTGGTCAGCTGGGCCTGCTGTCACGGCGGCAGGCGAACGGCGTTGGCGTGTCCAACGCGCAGCTTCGGAGCCGGGTCTCGAGCGGTTCCCTCGTCCAGGTCGGTGTCGACACGTACCGGCTGCCGGGTGCGCCAACCGGTGCGCTCGCCGAACTGCACGCGCTGATGCTCGACATCGGCGGCGAGGTGTGGGCGAGCGGTCCCACCGCTGCCGCCCTCCACGGCTTCGACGGCTATCACCTCCGGCCCCCGTTCGACGTGACGATTCTGCGTGGACGCGATGTGAAGCGCGTGGGCCACCGGGTCCACACGACGGCGATGCTCGAGTTGATCGACCGGGCGCTCGTCGATGGCGTTCCGACGCTGAGCGGAGCTCGCACCTTGATCGATCTCGCCCGGACGGAGCGTCGTGAGCGGCTCACGGAGGCATTCGACTCCGGGTTGCGCGACGGCAGGTTCAACGAGGCGATCGTCCACCGTCGAATCGTGGCGCTCCGATCGAGAGGAAGGTTCGGCATCCCGCGTCTGCTCGACGCGATCGAGGGCGCCGAGGCGATTCGCGGTGGGCACAGCTGGCTGGAGCGCGAGTATCTGCGGTTGGTCTCGGCAGCAGGTCTGCCGATCCCGCTCACCCAGCAAGTGCTCGCACGAGCGAGCGACAAGCTCGTGCGGGTCGACTTCCGGTTCGTGAACACCCCGGTCGTGGTCGAGGTGCTCGGGTACCGGTCGCATCGCTCGAAGGAACAGCTCCGTCGCGATGCCGATCGGATGAACGCGCTGCTCGCCGACGGACTGCTGCCGTACCAGTTCGCCTACGAGCACGTCGTCGAGACGCCGGAGGTGGTCGTCGGAACCACCAGATCCGCGCTCGCCCCGTATCTCTGAGCCACCCATCCGCGCCCTCTGCGTCAGCAGACACCGTCGATTCGTGCGTTGTTGCTGACGCAGAGCGCCGGGGGTCGCGCGCCAGCCGTTCTGCGTCGGCACGCATGGCGGATTCGTGCGTTGTTGCTGACGCAGAACGGTGGGGATGGGCGGTGGGCCGGGGTCAGGGGTTGCGGTGGGCGACGGCGAGGTCGGCGACGTCACGCATGATCTTGGCGAGCTCGAAGTCCTTCGGGGTGTAGACCGCAGCGATGCCGAGCTCGGCCAGCCGGGGGCGGTCGTCCTCCGGGATGATGCCGCCGACGATCACCGGAGCCTCGACACCCATCGCCTGCAGGTGACCGAGCACGTCGGGGACGAGGTCGAGGTGGGAGCCCGACAGGATCGACAACCCGATCACGTCGGGGTCCTCGTCGCGAGCCGAGGCGGCGATCTGTTCGGGGGTCGAGCGGATGCCGGAGTACACGACCTCCATGCCGGAGTCCCGGGCGGCGACGGCGATCTGCTCGGCGCCGTTCGAGTGGCCGTCGAGACCCGGCTTGGCGACGAGGAACTTGGGTGGTCCACCCGCCATCGACTTCACGAACTCGACGACCTCGCCGAGGCCCTGGGCCGAGCCGGTCGCGCCACTCACGCCGGTCGGCGCCCGGTACTCGCCGAACACCGAGCGCATCACGTCGCCCCATTCGCCGGTGGTGCCGCCCGCCTTGGCGAGGGCGATCGACGGCGGCATCACGTTGTCGCCGGACTCGGCAGCTCGGCGGAGTTCGTCGAGTGCGGCGTCGACCGCGGCCTGGTCACGGGCGGATCGCCACGCGACGATGTCGGCCGCGAGCCGTCGTTCGACCGCCGGATCGACCTTGAGGATCGCGCCCTCACCGCCGAGGGGCGACTCGGCCGCCTCGACGAAGTCGTTGACGCCGACGACGATCTGCTCACCGGCCTCGATCCGACGCGTCCGCGCCGCCATCGACGTCACCAATCGCGACTTCAGCGTCTCGACCGCCTCGAATGCCCCGCCCATCTCCAGCACCTCGTCGAGTTCGGCCTGTGCCGCAGCTCGCAGCTCCTCGGTGCGACCTTCGATCACGGTCGAGCCGTCGAAGATGTCGTCGTACTCGAGCAGGTCGGTCTCGAAGGCCAGCACCTGCTGCATCCGCAGCGACCACTGCTGGTCCCACGGGCGGGGGAGTCCCAGCGCCTCGTTCCACGCCGGCAGCTGCACCGAACGTGCCCGCGCGCGTTTCGACAGCGTGACCGCGAGCATCTCCAGCACGATGCGCTGCACGTTGTTCTCGGGCTGGGCTTCGGTGAGCCCGAGTGAGTTGACCTGCACGCCGTAGCGGAACCGGAGCGCCTTGTCGTCGGTGACGCCATAGCGCTCACGACCGATCTGCTCCCACATGTCGGTCATCGCCCGCAGCTTGCAGACCTCCTCGACGAAGCGGATGCCGGCGTTGACGAAGAACGAGATCGACCCGAACACCTGGCTGAACTGCTCGGGCGACACCTGGCCGGAGTCGCGCACGGCATCGAGCACACCGATCGCCGTGGCCATCGAGTAGGCGATCTCCTGCTCGGGCGTCGCGCCCGCCTCCTGCAGGTGGTACGAGCACACGTTCATCGGGTTCCACAGCGGCGCGTGCTCGGCGCACCAGGCCACCATGTCGACGATCAGGCGCCGAGACGGCCCGGGCGGGAAGATGTAGGTGCCGCGCGAGAGGTACTCCTTGACGATGTCGTTCTGCGTGGTACCGCGCAGCTCGCCGGAGGCCACCTCCTGCTCCTCGGCATTGGCGACGTACAACGCCAACAGCCATGCGGCGGTCGCGTTGATCGTCATCGACGTGTTCATCTGGCCGGGCGGAATCTGGTCGAGCAGCGTGCGCATGTGCCCGAGGTGGGCGACGGGCACACCGACCTTGCCGACCTCGCCCTTCGACATCGGCGAGTCCGGGTCGTAGCCGGTCTGCGTCGGCAGGTCGAACGCGATCGACAACCCGGTCTGCCCCTTGGCGAGGTTCGTCCGGTAGAGCTCGTTCGACGCCTCGGCGCTGGAATGGCCCGAGTAGGTCCGCATCATCCACGGCCGGTCTTTCGTGCGCGTCATGACCGAAGTGTGGTGCCTCGACGAAGAAGTACTCAAGTCAGCGCGGCCGGCGTCCGAAGAAAGAAGCGTCCTCCGGGACAGCAAACGGTCCGGATCACCACTCTCCCCCAAGGGTCGATCCGGGTCCAATGAGGTTTCCCTCTGGCGGGAACCCCCGCCGGCCGAATGGCGGATTCGGCCGGCGATGCTCTGGGAGCGGGTGGTGGCGGACCACCCGCTCCTCGCATTTTTCCCTTCTCGTGAACTCGTTGCGGTCTATGTCGCGGACGGGTTCACGAGAACGGCGGAGCGGAGGCGGGCGAGGTAGTCGGCGCGGGGGATGGCGACGGCGCCGAGCGTGGCGAGGTGGTCGGTGACCCACTGGACGTCGAGCAGCTCGGCTCCGGTCTCGTTCAGCCAGGCGACCAGGGCGACGAGCGCCGTCTTCGAGGCATCGGTCGCGGTGTGGAACATCGCCTCGCCGGCGAAGAACCGTTCGATGCGCAATCCGTAGAGCCCGCCGACGAGTTCGCCGTCGAGGTACACCTCGACCGAGTGGCCCCACCCGAGGTCGAACAATTCGGTGTAGGCGGCGACGATCGCCCTCGTGATCCATCGACCCGGTCGGTCCGGGTCGCCGCACGCCCTCACCACGTCGCTGAACCGGGTGTCCATCCTGACGTCGAAGTGGCGCATGCTCCGCCGCAGCGATCGGCTGACGTGCAGCCCGTCGAGCGGGATGATCCCGCGGGGGTCCGGTGAGAACCACGCCATCTTCGAACGCCGCCGGTACGGATCGACCGGCATCGGGAACAGGCCCGCTCGGTAGGCGGCCAGCAACGTGCCGGGCTCGAGGTCGGCGCCGACGGCGACGAGATCCTCGCCCGGCTCGATCGCCAGTGGATCCGGCATCGCCCACCGCGACGGCGGCGGTTCCACCGGTTCCGCCTCGGCTGCGCTCACGCGCCCATTCTGGTCGACCGTGATGCAGTCGGCGGGGCCCCGGTCAGTAGGTGCGGAAACCGCGCTTGGTCTTGCGACCGAGCTGGCCGGCGGCGACCATGCGCCGCAGCGCGGGAGCGGCGGCGTAGTTGGGGTCGCGGAACTCCTCGTACAGCGCATCGAGGATCGCCAGCGACGTGTCGAGGCCCACGAGGTCGAGTAGCGCGAACGGACCCATCGGGAAGTTGCACCCGCCCATCATCGCGGTGTCGATGTCGTCCATCGACGCCGTGCCCTGCTCCCACATACGGATCGCATTGTTGAGATAGGGGAAGAGCAGTGCGTTGACGATGAAGCCTGCGCGGTCCTGCACCTGGACGGCGTCCTTGCCGCAGGTGGTGGCGAACTCGACGGCGGTGTCGATCGTGTCGTCCGACGCGGTCAGCGGACGGATCACCTCGACGAGCTTCATCATCGGCGCCGGGTTGAAGAAGTGGATGCCGCACACCTTGTCGGGACGCTCGGTGACCATCGCCAGCTCGACGACGGCGAGGGTGGACGTGTTGGTGGCGAGGATCGCCTCGGGCTTGACGATGCGATCGAGATGCTCGAACAGGTCGCGCTTCGCGTCCATGTCCTCGACGATGCTCTCGATCACGAGATCGCAACCGGCGAGACCGTGGAGATCGTCGGTGACCGTGATGCGCCCGAGGATGGCGTTCTTGTCGTCCTCGGTCAGCCGCTCACGGGCGACCTGCTTGGTGAGGCCGGCGTCGATCCCGTGCAGCACGGCGTCGGCGCCGGCTCGCGTGCGTGATCGCGCGACGACGTCGAACCCGGCGCGCGCTGCAACTTCGGCGAGCCCGGACCCCATGATCCCGGACCCGATGACTCCCACGGTGCGGATGTTTCCCATGCGCGCAAGCTAGCTACCGGCCGGTAACACGGCCAAAGCGGGGCGGGTCCACCCCGACCCCGGGTGATGCCACTTCGCCACCGCGCGGGGACGTAACGTCACAGGCGTTGCGGGTCTCCCGGCCTCGCCGACCCACGCAAATGTTCTTCCTCCTCGTCCTCCACCTCGTCGTCGGCATCGCGATCGTCGCCGGCGGCCGCGTGCTGGGGCCCCGAGCGTTCGTGGTCGCAGCGATGCCGCCGCTGGCGATGCTCGCGTGGGCCGCTGCGCGATCGTCCGCCGTGCTCGACGGCGACCCGGTGAGCGAGTCGTTCGCCTGGATCCCTCAGCTGGGGATGTCGATCGACCTCCGGCTCGACGCGTTCTCGCTCCTGATGGTGGTGGTGGTGTCGGGCATCGGACTGCTGATCTGCATCTACTCGCTCGGTTACTTCACCCACGACCAGCCCGGCCTGGCCCGCCTCGCCGGGGTGCTCGTGCTGTTCGCCGGGGCGATGCTCGGCGTGGTCCTGTCGGACCAGCTCATCGCCCTGTTCATCTTCTGGGAGCTGACATCGATCACGTCGTTCCTGCTGATCGGCAACGACGACACCAACCCCCGCGCCCGAGCGGCGGCCACCCAGGCGATCTTCATCACCGGTGCCGGTGGCCTCGTCCTCCTCGCCGGGTTGATCATCATCGGCCAGGCCGGCGGTTCGTACCGGATCTCGGAGCTGCTCGCTGCTCCACCGAGCGGCAGCGCGGTCAACGTCGGGATCATCCTCGTGCTGATCGGCGCGTTCACGAAGTCCGCGCAGGCCCCGTTCAGCTCATGGCTTCCCGCCGCGATGGTGGCGCCGACACCGATCAGCGCGTACCTCCACTCCGCGACGATGGTGAAGGCCGGTGTCTATCTGGTGGCGCGGATGGCGCCGATCTTCGCCATGACCGGCAACTGGCGGCTCGTGGTGATGGCGGTCGGTGCCACCACGATGGCGATCGGTGGGCTCCGCGCCATGCGCCAGCACGACCTGAAACTCCTGCTCGCCTACGGCACCGTCAGCCAGCTCGGCTTCATGATGCTGTTGCTCGGCGTCGGCGAGTATCACATCGCCGAGGCCGGGCTCGTGCTGATCCTGGCGCACGCGGCGTTCAAGGCGGCGCTGTTCATGGTCGTGGGCATCGTCGACCACGAGACCGGCACCCGCGAGATCACCGAGCTGCACGGCTTCGGACCCTCGTGGCGAATCGTCCAGGTCGTCGCGATCGTCAGCGCGGCGTCGATGGCTGGCATCCCGCCGCTGCTCGGGTTCATCGCCAAGGAGAAGGCGCTCGACGGCTACCTCGAGCACGGCGACTTCGCCGGTGCCGGTGCGGTGCTCGTCGTGATCGTGCTCGCCTCGATGCTCACCTTCGCGTACTCGGCGCGCTTCGTCCTCGGCCTCCTCGGCAGGTTCGGCGACCCCGCGAAGCCGGTCGTCTCCCGGACCGCGCATGCGCCCGGCGCGCTGTTCGTCGGGCCGGCCGTGGTGCTCACCGCGATCACCGTCGTGTTCGGCCTGGTTCCGGGGCTGCTCGACGAGCTCGTGGAGGGTGCGACCACCGCGTTGTACCCGGGCTCGGAACCGAACCCGCTCGAACTGTTCGCCGGGTTCAACTCGGCGATGATGCTGTCGGTGCTGATCATTCTCGGCGGCGTCGCGCTCACCGCGTTGCGTGGCCCGGTCGCCGACGCGCAGCGTCGAGCGTCGGAGGCGATCCGCAGGATCCCATCGAGCGAGCAGGGGTACCTCGGGGTGCTGCGCGCCATCTCGGCGACGGCGAACCGGGTGACGGCCACGCTTCAGAACGGCTCGCTGCCGATCTACGTCGCGATCATCGTTCTGACGGTCACGCTGGTTCCGATGGTCCCGTTGGCCGGCGAGGTCGGCGCGCTGCCGAAGTGGGTCGAGGAACCGGTCCACGTCGTGCTCGTCGCCGTCATCGTCGCCGCAGCGCTCGGCGCCTCGATCGTCCGGCACCGTATCGCCGCGGCGCTGATGCTCGGCGCCGTCGGGTACGCGATGGCCGGGCTGTACGTGGCGCGGGGCGCCCCCGATCTCGCGCTCACCCAGTTCTCGATCGAGACGCTCAGCACGGTGCTGTTCGTCCTCGTCCTGCGGTTCCTCCCCCGTTCGTGGCGTCACCGGGCACCGTCGATCGCCGGGCCGATGCGGATTGCCGTTGCCGGTGCGGTCGGGGTGGCGATCTTCGTGTTCGCTCTGTCGTCGGCCAACGCCCGGTCGAGTGTCGACGAACCGTCGATGTCCGAGGTGATGGTCGAGAGCTCGTACGAGGAGGGTGGTGGCCGCAACGTCGTCAACGTGATCCTCGTCGACTTCCGCGGGTGGGACACGATGGGCGAGATCACCGTGCTCGCGGTCGCCGCCATCGGTGCAGTGAGCATGGCGCGAGCCGGACGACGGCGCGCCGACAAGGACGCACCGGTCTTCGAGGAGATCCTCGACGCCGGCGACGAACCGGCGCTGCCGGAGGCGCTGCGATGACCGATCGTCGGAGCCGCCGGATGTTGTTGCTCGACACCTCGATGAAGGTGCTGTACCCGTCGATCCTGGTGCTCGCGCTCTACTTCGTGTTCGCCGGACACAATCGCCCTGGCGGCGGATTCGTCGGCGGTCTCGTCGTCGGCGGCGCGCTCGCGCTGCGCTACGTGTCCGGGGGAGCGGCCGCGGTGCGCTCGACGTTCCGGGTGCCGCCGCATCTGTTCCTCGGTGTCGGCCTGCTGCTGTCGGCGACGACGGCGTTCGTCCCGGTCCTGCTGGGCGGCTCGATCCTCGAACACGGTGAGGTCAAGTTCCATCCACCCGTGTTCGACACCGTCAAGCTGACGAGCGCGCTGTCGTTCGATCTCGGCGTCGACCTCGTGGTCATCGGGCTGATCCTGATGGCGTTCGTCGCGTTCGGCGAGGACTCTCCCGACGCTCCCGGGGCGGCCGATGACGGCAGCGACGCCGCGACGTCACGCCCGTCCGTTCGCGGGAGGCACGACCGATGAGCGTGCTGCTCGCCTTCTGCGCCGCCTTCCTGTTCGCCACCGGCACGTGGATGCTGCTGCAGCGACGGCTGTCGAGGATCCTGATCGGTGTCGGTCTCGTGGGCCACGGTTCCAACATCCTGCTGTTGATCTCGGGTGGCGACGGCGGCAACTCGCCGATCATCGGCACCGCCGACGAGTCGGCGTTCACCGATCCGCTTCCCCAGGCGCTGGTGCTCACGTCGATCGTGATCACGTTCGGTGTCACGGCGTTCCTGCTGTCTCTCGGCTATCGGAGCTGGCGGATCACGCACGACGACGTGGTCGAAGACGACGTCGAGGACCGGTTCATCGCTCGGCGCCGCAGTCCCGATCAGGCGGTCGCAGAGGAAGCGCTCGCAGAGCGCGATCAAGCGGCCGAGGAGGATCGGCTGTGAACGCGTTGATCCCGCTGCCGATCATCGTGCCGCTGCTCGGCGCCGCGCTCTGCATGATCCTGGCCCAGGTCCGCTTGGCGCAGCGCGCAGTGAGCCTGGCAGCGCTCAGCAGCAACGTCGTGGTGGCGATCATGCTGTTCGTCGAGGTCGACGACGACGGCATCGTCGTCACCCAGGCCGGCGGGTGGCCGGCTCCGCTCGGTATCACCCTCGTGGTCGACCGGCTCTCGGCGGTGATGCTCGTCGTGTCGTCGTTGATGCTGCTGTCGGTGATGGTGTACGCGATCGGCCAGGGGGCCGAGGAGTCGCGCTACGCCGCGTTCAACCCGGTGTATCTCGTGCTCGCAGCGGGCGTCTCGGCGAGTTTCATCACCGGCGACCTCTTCAACCTCTTCGTCGCGTTCGAGATGATGCTCGTGGCCAGCTATGTGCTGCTCACCCTCGGCGGTCGCCCCGACCAGGTGCGCGCCGGGATGTCCTACGTGGTGATCAGCCTCGTTGCCTCGACGTTCTTCGTCACCGCCCTCGCCGTGATCTACGCAGCGACCGGCACGGTCAACATGGCGCAACTCTCCGAACGCATGCCGGACCTGCCGGTCGGGGTCAGCACCGGATTCTCGTTGCTGCTGATCCTCGTGTTCGGCATCAAGGCTGGGCTCTTCCCGCTCTTCTTCTGGCTGCCGGACAGCTACCCGACGGCGTCCGGGGCGATCACCGCGGTCTTCGCCGGCCTGCTCACCAAGGTCGGCGTGTACGCGATCATCCGCACCCAGACCCTGATCTTCCCGCCCGATGCACAGCAGGGCACGGTGCTGCTCGTGTTGGCCGGGCTGACGATGCTCGTCGGTGTGCTCGGAGCGCTCGCGCAGGACGACCTGCGACGGATGCTGTCGTTCCACATCGTGAGCCACATCGGCTACATGATCTTCGGCCTCGCGTTGTTCACGCTCGCCGGCATCGCGGGCGCGGTGTTCTACGTCGTCCACCACATCGTCGTCAAGACAGCCCTGTTCCTGGTGGCCGGCCTCGTCGTACGGCGTTCGGGATCGGACCGGCTGTCACGCGTCGGCGGCATGGTTCGCAGCGCCCCGATGATCGCGGTGCTGTTCGCGCTGCCGGCGCTGAGCATCGCCGGCATCCCGCCGTTCTCCGGATTCGTCGGCAAGTTCGCGCTCGTCAGCGCCGGTATCGACGCGGAGGACTGGCTGATCGTGGGCGTCAGCCTGGCCGTCAGCCTGTTGACGGTGTACGTGATGGTGCGCATCTGGTCGAACGTGTTCTGGGGTGAGTCGGAGGACCCGGCGATCGTCGCCTGGATCGAGTCCGACGACAGCCGGGTGCCGCGTGTCATGACCGCTGCCGCGGCGGCGGTCGTGGCGATGACGGTCGGGCTGATGATCTTCGCCGGGCCGTTGTACAACTATGCCGAACGCACCGCCGGCGACCTGCTCGCTCCCGAGACCTATGTCGACGCCGTCGTCGGAGGTGACACGCCGTGACGCCCACCGTCCGCCTCCCGGCGCTCGTCATCTGGCTCACGATCGTCTGGGCGCTGCTGTGGGGCGACTTCCGCTTGGGCAACCTGCTCGCCGGGTTCGGCATCGCGCTGTTCGTCGTGTGGGTCGGCCGTCCGACCGACACCCACGTCACCCAGCTCACCTCGTTCCATCCGGTGTCGGCGGTCGCGTTCGTCGGCTACTTCGCCGTCGAACTGGTGAAGTCGAACCTCGAGGTGGCGTGGGCGGTGATCCGTCCCCGGCCGAATCTCAACACGGCGATCGTCGCCGTACCGATGCACGTTGCCTCCGACGGCATCGTCACGGTGGTGGCGAATGCCGTCACGCTCACGCCGGGAACGCTCACGGTCGACGTCCACGAACCCGGCGGCGACACGCCGCCGACGATCTACGTCCATGTGCTGCAGTTCGACGACGTCGAGTCGGTGCGCCGTGACGTCCTGCGTCTGGAGCAGCTGGCCGTCCGTGCGTTCGGGACCAAGCAACAGCGCGCCGCGATCGAACACGTGGTGGCCGACGCGCGCAGTGGAGGCGGCTCGTGAACGCCGTCGCGATGATCATGCTGTCGATCGGTGCGGCGGGGTTCATGTACCGCCTGCTGCGCGGTCCGAGCCTGCCCGATCGCGTCGTCGGTCTCGACGGGCTGTTGTCGATCGTGGTGATCGGCATCATCGTCGCCGCGGCCCGGTCGAGCAGCGGTGGCATCACGATCGAGACCGTCCTGGTGGCGGTGTTCGTCGGCTTCGTCGGCACCACGGCGCTGTCACGGTTCATCGAGCGGAGGGGGAACTGATGGACACGTTCGCCGAGGCGCTGCTCGTTGCGGGGTCCGCGCTGGCGATGATCGGCGGCATCGGCGCCTACCGGTTCCCCGATCTGTTCTCGCGGATGCACGCTGCGGCTAAGGCGCCCACGTTGGCGTTGATCCTCGTCGCCATCGGCGCCGCGATCGAGATCGGGACGCTGCTCGCCGCCACCACCCTCCTCCTGGTGGTGGTGCTCCAGCTGTTGTCGTCGCCGGTGGGCGCGCATGCGCTCAGCCGGGCGTCGCGCCGTCAGATCGCGATTCCGCTCGACGACATCGACCAGCTCAGTGCCGACGAGGACGCCGACCGCTGATCATCCGGCTTCGGGAGTTGGCAGGTCAGGTCTGGACGATGCGGATCGACTGGATCTCGACCGGTTGCGACGGTTCGCCGGACGGGGTGCCGGCTGCGGCCATCGCCGCCACCGCGGTGTCGAAGCCGTCGGTGACCTGACCGAACAACGAGTACTCGGGCGGCAGCGCCGCTCCGTCGCTGCCGGTGATGATGAAGAACTGGCTGCCGCCGCTGTCGGGGGCGGCCGTCTTGGCCATCGCGATCGAGCCGATCTCGTACTCGCCCGGTGCCGGCGGCTCGTCGACGATCGTGTAGCCGGGGCCACCGGTGCCGGTGCCCGTGGGATCGCCGCACTGCACCACGAAGTTGGGGATGATGCGATGGCAGATCGTGTCGTCGAAGTACTGGTTCCGAGCCAGGAAGACGAAGTTGTTCGCGGCCACCGGTGCGCTGCCGGGGTCGAGCAGGATGGTGAACTCGCCCTGGTTCGTGGTGACGACCGCCTCGTAGGTTGCTCCCGCCTCGAGACAGGTCGGCGGTGCTGCGTCGAACTGCCGGGTCTGCTCGTCGGCGCCGTCGACAGGCGGGCAGTCGGCCGATGCTGCGGCGTCGCCGGTGCCGGTGGTGTCGGCTGCTGCCGGATCGGTCGCGGCGGCCTGCTCGGCGGCCGCAGTACCCGAGTCGTCGCTGCCGCAGGCACTGGCCGCCACGACGAGCGCGGCAACGAGGGTGGCGAGGATCCGACGATGGCTCATCTCAGCCCTCGGTGCCGTCGGCCGGGGTCGTCGGGGCCGGAACGGTGTCGGCGGGAACGGTGTCAGCGGGTTGGGTGACGACGGGCTGGGTGACGATGGGCTGGACCGGGGTCGGATCGTCCTCGCCGACGAAATTGCTGGCGATCCATGCCAGGAGGAACACGCCGGCGACGGCGCCCACGCCGATCAGGATCCAGCGTGTCGTGGATCGACGACTCGCCTGCTTCTCCAGCTGTTGTTGCTTGAGCGCTCGGTTGGCCTTCTGGCGTTCGCGTTTCTCGGTTCCCACAGGAGCGGCACGATACCGCCCAACCGGCGGCGGTGACCGGCACGCTCCCATCTCAAGTCGACCGACCCGTCGTCCGATACAGCAGTCGGCGGCATCAGCATTCGAGGGAACACGGCACAAAGGTGGACACGGCAGTGAGGTGGGCAGGGCGACTGCTCGTCGGCGCGTCCATCGCCCTGTGGCTCACCTGGCTCGGGTGGCGGTTGGCAACGATGAACGGGGTCGTCGGGGCGGTGGTGTTCGTGCTGGAGGTGGTGGCCCTCTCGGTGGCGGTCGTGCTGTCGGCATCGCTCTGGAACGCTCCGCACGGTGTCGCAACCGGCGCGCAACGGCGCGCGGCGCGTCGCGGCGACAGCCCACTGCCCGAGACGGTCGCGGTGGTGGTCGGGCTCGACCACCCCGACTCGGCTCCACCCGACCGGGTGGGCACCGACGACACCGGCGAGGTCGCGTGGGCCCGGCGCGGCGTTCGAGCGCTCAATCCCTGGTCGACCTCGACGCGGCCGACGCTCGCGCAGGCCGGCTGGTCGGTGGTGGCGATCGAGGGCATCCGACGCATGGCCTTCGTCGTCGCCCTGGGACTGGTGCTCCTCACGGGGCGCTTCCCCTTCGAAGTACCCCGTTGGGAGTGGCTCGCACTGCTCGCTGTCTCGCAGCTGCTCCTCGCCTGTGGCCACTACCTGCTCTCGGACGGCCTCCTGCTGCCCGGTGCCCGGCTGCGCTGGTCGATGGCTTCCGTCGGCGCCGGGCTCGGCGACGGCACGTCGCGGACCGGTCTCCCGATCCGCTGGACCTCGACGCTCGCCACGATGGTGGCGTTGAACCTCGTGGTCTCGTTGCGCGGGCTCAGCGACCGGTGGACGCATGGTCTCGGTGTGATGGCCCATGACGAACGCGTGGTCGCGATGCTGGCGGCCGCCTGGTTCGTGGCGTGGGGTTTCGTGTCGCTGCGGTCGCTGCCACATCCCGAGCTCGGCTACTACGGCGCCACCCGTCGTCTCGAGGAGACCTCGACTCGTCGTCTCGCACTGGGGGCAACGCTGGCGGTCGCGGCGATCGGCCTCGTCGCCGGAGTGCTGCCGGGCGGCACGCCCGCATGAGCGCGGTCGGTCGACCCGCGTCGACCACGCGCAACGACCGAACCCCCGATGACGGTCGGCGCACTTGTAGATTGGACGACGTGCCCACCATGCGACTCTTCGCCTCGGCACGCGAGGCCGCGGGAATCGGCACCGACACGTTCGACGGCAGCACCGTCAGCGACGTGTTGGCGGCGGCCGAGCAGCGCTACGGGCCCACGTTCAGCGACGTGCTGAGCACCTGCCGCATCTGGGTGAACGGTGATGCTGCCAATGCCGACATGCCCGTCGGCCCCACTGACGAGGTGGCAGTCCTGCCGCCCGTGTCCGGAGGAAGTACGTGACGATGAGCGACCTGTCAGACCCGTCCGAATTGTCGTTGCCCGAGTTGCGCAGCCTGCGTCAGCAACTCCAGCACGAGGACGACGCCGTCTCCTACGCTCGTCGCGTCGCGCAGGCCCGGTTCGATCTCGTCAAGGCCGAAACGCTGCGGCGCACGGCCGACTCCGGGGCCTCGGACGACCTGCGGACCGTGTTGTCACAACACCTCACCGGAGGTCCGGCGCGTCCGCCGCGCCCCACCGAAGATCTCAGCGATCACCCTCTCGCCGTCGAACTCGACGAGTTGTGTGCCGAAGGCGGCCTCGGCCACATCAAGGAACTCGACGATGCGCAACTGGCGGAGTTGGCCGCGGCGATCGGTGAGTTCGAGCGCCGTGTCTCGTCGGATCGACGCGAGCGGTTCGATCGTCTCGATGCACTGAGCGCAGAGCTCGTCCGTCGGTACCGCGACGGCGAAGCGGACGTCGACACGCTGCTCGCCGACAGCTGAACCCGCCGCGCCCGCCTCGGCGGGAAGAACCGGACCCTGGTTAGGGTTTGTCCGGTCGTGCAGCGCGCAGCAGTCATCTCCCTCCACACCTCACCGCTCGCCCAGCCCGGGTCGGGTGACAGCGGCGGCATGAACGTGTACGTGCGCGAACTCGTCTCCGCGCTCGCACAGGCGGGCGTCGAGTGCACCACGTTCACCCGCGCCGACCGCGCCGGATTGCCTCGTGAGGTCGTCGTCGAACCGGGCCACCGGGTCGTCCACATCGAAGCGGGTCCGCACCATCTCCCGAAAGAGGCGCTGCCGGAGGTCGTCGACGAGTTCCGGCGCGGCGTGCTCGACTGGTACGCCGACGAGGAGCTCCCCGAGGTGATCCACGGGAACTACTGGCTGAGCGGCATCGTCGGGCACCATCTCAAGCACGAACTCGACGTCCCGTTCGTGTCGACGTTCCACACACTGGCGCGTATCAAGGCGGCCGCCGGCGATCCCGAATCGACGCTGCGCGATCGCAGCGAGGCCGAGATCGTGCAGTGTGCCGACGCGATCTGCGTGAGTTGCGTCGAGGAGGAGGACCAGTTCCGGTTGCACTACGGCAACCCGCGAGGCCGACTCGAGATCATCGCGCCGGGCGTCGAGCACGCGTTCTTCGCCCCGGGTGACCAGGCCGGTGCGCGCCGAGCGCTCGGTTTCGACCTCGACCGATCACTGCTGCTCTTCGTCGGTCGCATCCAGCCGCTCAAGGGTCCCGACGTCGCGATCCGGGCGTTGTACGAACTCGGCGACCCGACCGCGGAGCTCGTGATCGTCGGCGGCGCGAGCGGTGCCGACGGCGACGCGGAGACCCAGCGAGCGCACTTGTTGGTCGACGAACTCGGCCTGCACGATCGTGTCCGCTTCGTCGAACCGCAACCGCACCACATCCTGTCCACCTACTACCGCGCTGCCGACGTCGTGTTGGCGCCGAGCCGCAGCGAGAGTTTCGGGCTGGTCGCCCTCGAAGCCGCCGCATGCGGTGTGCCTGTCGTGGCGAGCGCTGTCGGTGGGCTGCTGAGCCTGGTCGACGACGGTCGAACGGGCCGCCTGATCGACGGGCGCGATCCCACCCCCTACGCGCGCGCGGTGGCCGAGATCCTCGGCGACGACGGCCTTCGAGCGTCGATGGGTGCCGCCGCAGTCGAGCGGGCACGTCGCTACACGTGGAGCTTCGCCGCCGCTCGCCTGCGGCGCCTGTACGCCGACCTGACCGTGCGGGAACGGGTGACCTGCCAGTGACCGAGGCCTACGAGCCGAGCGAGCTGGCGGTGCTCGAGCGTCGCATCGACGAATGGCTCGCCGAACTCGCCGCCGCCGACGACCGCATCGTCGCGATCGATCGCGATGTCGACGCCATCCGGTGGTACGTGCGGATGCGCGGTGACGACAAGGAGTTCACGACGGTCTGGTTCACGCTCGGGCAGCGGATGTTGCGCTACGAGACCTACGTGATGCCTGCGCCGGAGGAGAACGACGCCGAGCTCTACGAGCAACTGCTGCGTCGCAACGACCGTCTCGTCGGTGCGCACTTCTCCATCGGCACCGAGGATGCGATCTTCCTGCGCGGGGAGATGCCGGTGGGGCAGGTCACGCTCGCGGAAGTCGACCGCGTGCTCGGCACGCTGTACTCGCATGTCGAGCAGTGCTTCCAGGCCCTGCTGCGGATCGGGTTCCGCAGTCGCTTCGCTCCCTGAGCCCGCACCCGACCCGCCCGCGCCCCCGATCGTCTCGGTTGTTCCCTCGGTGACGCCCCGGCACCCACTGGCCGCGGTCCGGATGGGTGCACTCGGGGGAGTCGGTCTGTCGTCTGTGCCCATCCGGGCGCTCGGTAACGTGGCGACATGTACGACCTGGTGATCGTCGGTGGGGGCAACATGGGAGCAGCGTTGCTCGGCGGGTTGCTCGACTCGGGGCTGGTCCGGCCACCGTCGGTCGCCGTGATCGAGGTCGTCGAAGCTCGCCGAGCCGAGCTGGTCGAGTCGTTCCCCGGCGTGACGGCGACCGCCGACGTGCCGGCCTGCCGTGCGGCGGTCCTCGCGGTGAAGCCGGGCGACATCCCCACCGCGGCGACCGCCGCCGCATCAGCCGGAGCCACCCGCGTGCTCTCGATCGCAGCCGGCGTTCGCCTCTCCACGATCGAGGCCGCGACCGGCCCCGCCGTCGCCGTGGTGAGGGCGATGCCGAACACGCCCGCCCTCGTGCGCCTCGGGGCCTCGGCGATCGCCGCGGGAACGATGGCGCAACCCGACGACGTTGCGTGGGCGGAGTCGGTCCTGTCGGCCGTCGGCACCGTCGAACGGGTGACCGAACCCGAGCTCGACCTGTTCACGGGCGTCGCCGGTTCAGGGCCGGCCTACGTGTTCCTGGTCGCCGAGGCGCTCACCGAGGCGGCGGTCGCCGAAGGGATGGCGCGCCCCGTCGCCGAGCGCGTGGTGCAGCAACTGCTGCTCGGCTCCGCGACGCTCTTGGCCCGCGAGGGTGATCCGGCGCTGCTGCGTGAGCGCGTCACGTCACCGGGGGGAACGACCGCTGCCGGGCTCCGGGTCCTCGACTCGCTCGACGTGCGAGCGGCGTTCGCAGCGGCGGTCCGAGCCGCAACGGAGCGCAGCCGCGAACTCGGTTGACCCTGCTCGCGTGCCGGGACCGGAGCATGCAACCCCGAAATTCCAACGATGTTTTTCAGGTGTGCCTCTTTTCACACCGGTCGGTGATGGCCTATGGTGCGCATGTGGAGACGCGTCCACCGGAAACGGTGGGCAGCGCCGACAGGGCTGGTGCCATCGGGGGGTTGGCACCGGCCCTTGTCGCGTCCGGGGTCGGATTCGTGTTCCGCGTACCCCTCGGTGAACAGGGATAGGTTCGACGATCATGGGTCGCCCCTACGACACGGTCTCGTTCCTGTCCGACTTCGGCACCGTCGACGAGTTCGTCGGCGTGGTGCACTCGGTGTTGCGTGATCTCGCACCGCACGCCCGCGTCGTCGACCTCACCCATGGGGTGCCGCCCTTCGACGTCCGCGCCGGCTCGCTCGCGCTGGCCCGTTCGATCGGTTACGTCGCCTCCGGCGTCGTGCTCGCCGTCGTCGATCCGGGCGTCGGATCCGCTCGCCGTGGCATCGCGGTCGAGGTTGCGGGTGGCGAGGGCGTGCTGGTGGGTCCCGACAACGGTCTGCTCGCGCCGGCGGTGGCACTGGCCGGTGGCGCCGAACGCGCCGTCGAGCTCACCAACCCCGACCACCGCCTTCCTGCGCCGGGCGCCACGTTCGCCGGCCGTGACATCTTCGCTCCGGCGGTCGCGCACCTCTGCAACGGTGGTGAACTCACCGATCTCGGTGCCCTGGTCGACGCCGATCTGCTCGTACCCGGCGTGGTTGCGCTGCCCCAGTCCGACGACACCAAGGTGATCGCCCAGGTGCTGTGGGTCGACCGATACGGCAACGCGCAGCTCAATGTCGGCCCCGACGACCTTCCGGCCACCTTCACCGAGCGCGTCGAAGTGCGGTGTGCGAGCCCCACCGACCCGACCGGTGGGGTGGTGCGGAGCGCCGTCCGTGCCTCGAGTTTCGCCGAACTGGCCGGCGGTTCGGTCGGGCTCGTGCTCGATTCGTCCGGCCTGCTCGCGCTCGCGATGGACCAACGTTCGGCCGCCGATGAACTCGGCCTGGTCGCCGGCGATCAGGTCACCCTCGTGCCGTCCGACGCGGGTGCGGACCAGCCGGTCGCTCAGCCGGTCTCACTGCGACCCTCGCCGTGACGGCCGGTAGCCTGCGGTCATGCGCCCCGCCACCACGCTGACACTCGGTCTGCTGCTGGCCGCCATCCTGATCGCCGCCACGATTTCCCTCGTCAGGCTCTGAGGGCGGGCGGTGCGCCGCCGCGAGGGGTACGCTTGGAGTCGGCAGTGGGGCGCGACGACAGCGCCCGTCTCAGCAGGGGGCCACGTGAATCTTGCGCACATCATCGATGACCACGCCAGCGACTCGGTCGCCCTGATCTGTCGCGGTCGAGCCACGAGCTACGGGGAACTGCGCGACCAGGTCGATCGCTTTCGCGGCGGCCTGCGCTCGCTCGGTGTCGAGGCCGGTGACCGCGTTGCGTTGCTGCTGTCGAACTCGCCGCAGTTCGTCGTCGGTTACCTCGCCACCGTCGGCCTCGGTGCCGTCATCGTGCCGTTGAACCCCACCAGCCCGGGCCCCGAACTCGAGACCGAGCTCGGCGTGGTCGGTGCGAAGGTCGTCATCGTCGACAAGGTCAGCTCGGTCAACTGGTCGCACGTCGACCCGGCGTTGCTGCCCACCGTGCAGACCGTGGTCCACACCGAAGCAGCCCCCGACGGCGCAGTCGTGTTCGACGACCTGGTCGCGTCGTCCGAACCGCTCGCGGCGGTCGACGTCGATCCGGCGCATCTCGCTGCGCTGATGTTCACCAGTGGCACCGCCGGCGCTCCACGAGCGGCGATGCTCACCCACGGCAACCTCTGGGCCAACCTCGACCAGAGCCTGTCGGCCGACGGCCACATCGATGCCGACGACGTGATCTACGGCGTGCTCCCGCTCTTCCACATCTTCGGGCTCAACGTCGTCGTCGGGCTCGGGTTGCGTGTCGGGGCGACGATCGTGCTGGTGCAGCGATTCGATCCGTCCACGGCCGTCCAGTCGATCCAGGACCGTCGGATCACCGTCATCCCGGGTGCGCCGGCACTCTGGGCGACCTTCGCGCACTTCGACGAACTGCCGGCAGACACCTTCGCAACGGTGCGCCTGGCGTTGTCGGGAGCCTCGCGGCTCTCGATCTCGGTCGCCGAGACGATGCGCGACCGGTTCGGCGTGGAGATCCGCGAGGGGTACGGGCTGACCGAAGCCTCCCCCATCGTCACCACGTCGACCGGTGCGCCGGTGCGATTCGGTTCGGTGGGGCGCGCGCTGCAGGGTGTCGAGATTCGCCTGGTGGGCGCAGATGGCGACGCACTGGTCGGCGACGTCGGCGAGATCTGGGTGCGCGGCGACAACATCTTCGCGGGCTACTACGAGGACCCGGAGGCGACGGCCGCGGTGCTGACCGACGACGGTTGGCTGCGAACCGGCGACATGGCAACCACCGACGACGACGGCTACCTGTACCTCGTCGATCGCTCGAAGGACCTCATCATCGTCTCGGGATTCAACGTGTATCCGGCCGAGGTCGAAGAGATGCTCACGATGCATCCCGATGTGATCGAAGCGGCGGTCGTGGGTGTTGCCCATCCGCACACCGGCGAGGCCGTCAAGGCCTACGTGGTCACCCGTGAGGGAGCCGACGTCGACGAGGATGCACTGATCGAGCACTCGCTCGATCACCTCGCCCGCTACAAGTGCCCCACCAAGATCATCTTCGTCGACGCCTTGCCGCGCAACGCCTCCGGCAAGCTCGTGCGCCGCAGCCTCGACGACGCGCTGCGTGTCGGCGTCTCCCTGATCTGACCGGCCAGCGGCGTCGCTGGTGCCGCCGATCGGGTGACCGACGTCTCGTCCAGTTCCTCGGAGGCCAGCTTTGTGAAAGTGTGCACGAGCGCTCTAACGTGATGACCCCATGGGTGGCCAACGCACACGACGACGCATTCCCGAGGCCACCGTGGCTCGCTTGCCCGTCTATCTGCGCATCCTCTCGGAGCGCTTCGACGAGGGGATCATCAGCATGTCCTCCGACGAACTCGCCGAGTTCGCTGGGCTCAACGCCGCGAAGGTCCGCAAGGATCTCAGCTATCTCGGCAGCTACGGCACCCGCGGCGTCGGCTACGACGTCGAGTTCCTCGTCTACCAGATCCGCCGTGAGCTGGGCCTCACCCACGACTGGCCCGTCGTCATCGTCGGCGCCGGCAACCTCGGCCAGGCGCTCGCCGGCTACAACGGGTTCGGCGACCGCGGGTTCCCCGTCGGCGGCATCGTCGATGTCGACCCGAGCAAGGTCGGCTCGCTCGTGGGCGGTGTCCGCGTCCGCCACCTCGACGAGCTGGTCCAGGTCGTGCAGTCGCGGGGGATCTCGATCGGCGTGATCGCCACCCCCGGCCCCGCCGCCCAGCATGCTGCCGACGCGCTCGTCGGTGCCGGCGTCACCAGCTTGCTCAACTTCGCTCCGACCTTGATCAGCGTGCCTCCGGGGATCAGCGTCCGCAAGGTCGACCTGGCCGTCGAGTTGCAGATCCTGAGCTACTACGAGCAGCGGCGCGCCTCGGCGCCGCCCGCCACCGGGCTGCGTGCCGTGCCCGGCGAGCGTCAACGCGGCGCGAGCGCCTAGGGTTGCCTCCGCATGTCGATTCTGGTCGTCGGGGTCAACCACCGCAGTGGTGCGCTGCCCTTGCTCGAGCGCGTCACGATCGCGCCCGAGCAGGTCGGCAAGGCCGTGGCCGGTCTCGCCCAGCGTGACAACGTGCGTGAGGCCGTCGTCCTCTCCACCTGCAATCGCACCGAGGTGTACGTGGTCGCCGAGCTGTTCCACGGCGCCTACGGCGACGTTCGCGACCTGCTGTGCGAACTGGGTGACCTGAGCATCGAGGAACTGACGCCGCACCTGTACAGCCAGCACGACAGCTCCGCCGTGACACACCTGTTCGAGGTGGCGGCCGGACTCGATTCGGCCGTGCTCGGCGAGAGTGAGATCCTGGGGCAGGTGCGGTCCGCCTGGGAGACGGCTCAACGCGAGGGTGCCGCCCGCTCGACGCTCAACCAGCTGTTCCGCTCGGCGGTCGCCACGGGCAAGCGGGCGCGAAGCGAAACCGGTATCGCCCGCGGCACCGCATCGATCAGCCACGCCGCCGTCGAGATGATCACCGACATGCTCGGCGAGCTCGCCGGCAAGCGGGTGCTGGTGATCGGTGCCGGCTCGATGGGTGAGGGCGTGGCAGTGGCCCTGCATCGCGCCGGCGGCGCCGACATCCTCGTCGCCAACCGCACGCCGGACCGGGGCGCATCGCTCGCCGAGCGTGTCAACGGTGTCTCGGTCGGATTCGATCGCCTGAGCGAAGCGATCGCCGCATCCGATGTCATCGTCGCCGGCACCGGCGCCGAGCACGCGGTGGTCGACGCGGAGCTCGTCGGCACCGCCCGTGGCTCGTCCACCCGACCGCTCCACATCGTCGACATCGGCGTACCCCGCAACGTCGACGTCGACGTCGCCGGTCTGCCGGCGGTCACCTTGTCGAACCTCGACGACCTGCGCGACTGGGCCGACCGAGGGCTCTCCCATCGAGCCGCCGAGGCCGAGCGTGTCCGTACGATCGTCGGCGAAGAGGTCGAGAACTACCTCGTCGAGTCCACCGCGCGTCAGGCAGCTCCGCTCGTCGCGTCGATGCGCGAGGCGGCCGACCGGGTGCGAGCCGGCGAGATCCAGCGGTACTCCTCCCGCCTCGGCGACCTGACCGATGGCCAACGTGAGTCCGTCGAGGCGCTCACCCGGGCGATCGTGGCGAAGCTCCTCCACGAGCCGTCGGTCCGTCTGAAGGCGCAGGCCGGAACGCCGCAGGGCGAACGCAATGCCGCGGCCGTGCGCGACCTCTTCGACCTCGGGTGAGCCCGGTGCGTCTCGCCACCCGTGGCTCGCGCCAGGCGCTGGCGCAGTCGGCCGCGGTCGCCGACCTGATCACCGCCACCACCGGACGTGCGGTGGAGCTGGTCGCCGTCGAGACGACGGGTGACCTTCGCACCGATGTGCCCTTGCACACGATCGGCGGTCAGGGCGTGTTCGTCAAGGAGGTGCAGCTCGCGGTGCTCGACGGACGTGCCGACCTCGCTGCACACTCGGCGAAGGATCTCCCGTCGGCGCCCACCGACGGACTGACGATCGCGGCGTTCTGCGAGCGACGCGACCCGGCGGATGCGCTCGTCGGTCGACGGCTGGACGAACTGGCGCTCGGCGCCACGGTGGCGACGGGATCGGTGCGTCGCCGCGCGCAGCTCCAGCGTGTTCGTCCCGACCTCCACTTCACCGAGCTGCGCGGCAACATCGACACCCGGCTCTCGAAGATCCCCGACGGCGGCGCGATCGTGATGGCGGTGGCGGCGCTCGACATCCTGCAGATCACCGAGCGGATCGCCGAACGGCTCGACGTCGACTCGTTCGTGCCCGCGGTCGGACAGGGATGCGTCGCGGTCGAGTGTCGCAGCGATGACGAGGAGACTCGCAGTGTCCTGTCCGCCGTCGATCACGCCGCCACCCGTCGCGATGTGGAGATCGAGCGAGCGTTCCTCGCCCAGCTCGGGTCGGGCTGTTCGCTGCCGGTCGGCGGGCACGTACGCGACGGCGTCCTGACCGTGTTCCTCGCCGACACGGCCATCGGTCAGTCGATCGTGGCGACCGTCGCACTCCATGGCGACGATGGCGACCTCGACCGCGCCCGCCGAGCCGCCCTCGGCGCGCAGGAGGCGCTCGGTCGATGAAGCCGCTCGCCGGGTGTCGTGTCCTCGTCACTCGTGAGCGACCCGGCGAACTCGCGGCGCTGCTCGAGGCGCGAGGGGCCACGGTGGTGCACGTGCCGCTGATCGAGGTGCTCGAACCCGACGACGGTGGTGCTGCGCTGCACCGGGAACTCGAGCGGCTCGACGACGTCGACTGGCTCGTCGTCACCTCAGCCCCCGGCGCCGAACGTGTCGCCGCCGCAGCGGCGGCTTCACCCGCCGTGCGCCTCGCCGTGGTCGGGACCGCCACGGCCCGCGTGCTGGAGGCGGCCAGCGGACGGGCCGTCGATCTCGTCCCGTCGGTCCAGCGGGCCGCATCACTCGCCGACGAACTCGTGCAGCGTGGCGGCCCTGCTCCGCAACGGATCCTGGTGGCACAGGCCGACCGCGCCGACTCCGAGCTGGTCGATCGCCTGAGTGCGGCCGGCCATCGGGTGACGTCGGTCGTCGCCTACCGCACCCGGCTGGTGGCGCCGAACCCCGCGGTGATCGACGGAGCGGATGCACTGCTGTTCGCGAGCGGTTCGGCCGCCCAGGCCTGGTTCGACACGCTGGGAGCGTCGTCGCCACCGATCGTGATCGCCATCGGACCCACCACGGCGGCGGTCGCCGAGAAATTGGGGCTCAAGATCTCGGGCACTGCGACCGATCATTCACTCGATGGACTCGTGACCGAACTCGAACGGATTCTTACCCGACAGGGCGCGAGGGACGCCGAGGGTGCCGGCATGCAAGAATCAGCGCAGATCGATACAGCGAAGTGAGGAGCCAGGTGGTCGAACGGAGCGGACGGCGGCGACTGATCGCCGCGTCGTGCCTGCTGTGCGCGGGGGTCATCCTGAGCACCAGCGCGGCCAGTGTCTCCGCGCGCCCCGCCGTCGTCCTCGAGCAGACAGCGCCGGACGCGCCCGAGGCCACCGCCGGCGCGGTCGGCAGCGGCGCCGGATCCCACGCCTCGGTGTCGGGGGATGGCCGGTTCGTGGCGTCGCAAGGCGTACCGACGAACGACGACGACCCCCGCACTGCCACGGTCTACCTCACCGACCGGGAAACCGGGTCGACCGAGGAGATGACGGTCGTCCCCGAGGGCCTGCGCGCCGGCGACTCGATCCACCCCGTCGTGTCCGGTGACGGCTGCAACCTCGTCGTGGTGACCGAACTCGCTCTCGACGTGTTCCGTGACGACGACACCGGCGACCGGTGGGACGTGTACCGCCTGCGGCTCGAACACTGCGGTGGCACACCTGGCGGCTGGGAGCTGGTGTCGACGCGAACCGACGGATCCACCCTGGCCCGCGACGACGTCAGCACCGAGGACGCGCCCGCCGTGTCGCGCAGTGGCACGCTGATCGCCTACACCCACCCGGCCACGCAGTTGATCGAGTCGGAGGGTGTGACGTCGATCAGCCTCGTCGATCTCGGGCGTCCGCTGTCCGATCCGAACCGCTCGATTCCCGTGGCCGGCATGCCGCTGTCGACGCCGGACACCCAGTTCGTCCACCGTGGTCTCGACCAGCCGACGATCTCGGGCGACGGTCGCTTCGTCGCGTACCGGTCCGATGCAGCCTCTCAGGACGCAGTGCCGGGCTGGGGCGTCGGACAGGAACCGGGGGGTCCTGCCACCGGCCAGGTCTTCGTGTGGGATCGCGACGAGGCCGATCCGTTCCTCGCGGTACGTTTGGTGTCGCTGCGAGTCGACGGTGAGCCGACGGTCGTCGGCGCGTCCGATCCCGTGTTGTCGCGAGACGGTCGCGTCGTCGCGTTCACGAGCCCCGACGTCGGCATCGTGCCGGCGGTCTTTCCGCCGTGCGCCCAGGGCTGCCCCACGCAGGTCTATCGAGTCGACCGCGACATCGACGCCAACGGCCTCTACGACGAGGTGAGCCGCACCAGTGTCTCGATGGTGAGCAGTGAACCCGGCACCGATCCTGTGGTGGCCGGCACGGCGCCGTCGTCGCAGCCCGCCCTCAGCGCCGACGGTCAGCTCGTCGCGTTCATCACCAAGGCCTCGAACCTGCAGCTCGTGGAGGCATCCGGTGGCGGCGAGCCCTCCGACGGCGACCTGCTGGTGGCCGACGCCCGCCTCGGCACCCTGCGACGCGTGGCGATGACGACCGACGGTGTCCGCCCGGCTGTCGCCGCTCATTCACGTCCTCAGCTGAGCGACGCGGGCCGCACGACGGTCTTCGACACGCTCGCCGGTCCGCAGCTGCTCGTTGCTGGTGCGACCGGCCGCCAGGTCGTGGCGGTCACCACCGAGCCGACGCTGTCGCTGGCGGAGGCCGACCTCGGAACCACGCTCGTGGGTTTCACCAGCGACGAGTGGTATGTCGCGGTGATCAACGACGGTCCCACGACGTTCACGCCGTCGTTGGTCACCGTGTCCGACAGTCGGTTCGCGATCAATCAGGAGGCCAGCACCTGCGCCCTCGGCGCACCCGTGCCACCAGGTGCCGACTGCACCGTGAGGATCACGTTCACCCCGAACGAACCGGTGCCGGTCTCGGCAACGCTGACTGTCGCCGAGGAAGGGTTCCAGGCCGTGCGCGTCAGCACGATCGTGCGCGGCGCCGGCGGCGAGCCGACGTTGCGGACCGACCCGGCCGGCGCCGACCTGGGTGCCGCGGTCGTCGGTCAGCCGAGTGCCGAGTTCGTGTTCGATGTCGAGAACATCTCGCTGGTCCCCACGTCGGTGGCGAGGATCGATGTGACCGGTGAGCACGCCGGCGACTTCGCGATCACCAGCGACAGCTGCGTCAACCGGCCGCTCAACCCGCGCTCCACCTGCAGTGTCGGCGTCACGTTCACGCCGACCAGTTCCGGCCGGCGAACCGCACTCGTGCAGGTGTCCACGCCGACCGGTCAGTACACGACCATGGTCGCGGCCGGCGACGGTCGCTACGCCCCGGAGTTCCTGCTGGGCTCCGACGAGGTCGAGGCCGGTCGCGAGGTGCTCGCCGCAGGTCGTGGCTTCCCACCCGACACGGTGTTCTCGATCCTGTTCGGCGACGATTCCGCCGGCGCACAGCAGTTCACCACCGCCGGTGACGGAACGTTCTGGCTGACCGTTCCGGTGTCGGCAGACGAGAGCGGTGGTATTCGCACCGTGATCGCGCAGGCTGCCGACGGCACGGTTGCGTCCACGACGGTCGAGATCATCGAACAGCCAGCCGTCGTCGCCGGCCTGCCCGGCTTCGGCACCGGTTTCTGACCGTTCCACCAGGGGTGAGACCCCGGGTGTGAGACGTTCCCCGCAGCGGTCAGGGCTCGACGGGGAAGCTCTCGCCCGACAGATTCACGGCGTTGGTGCACGTCGAGCGTGTGGCGTCGCCGATCTCGTCGCAGCGCACGGAGAACGCAACGTTGTCGCCGGGCTCCAGACGAAGCGGCGTGATGCGTGGCTCGAAGAGCGAACCGCGAACGTTCTCCAACGACCAGAGGTAGACCTGCTGATCGTTCACGAGCAACGTCGCGACCCCACGGTCGTTGTACGGGTTCTCGACACGGACGTCGGTGAGATCCACGTAGTCGCCGTCCGGCATCGTGATCGACTCCGAAGCGGCCTGTGTGAGCGCGGGTGCCACCTCGAGCCTGAAGAACGCCGGCTCCCCGACGATCTCGGGACTCTCGGGCGAGGGCGCGATGGTCGTCTCAGGTGTGCCGGGATCGGTGGGCTGCCCCGGTACGGTCGCTACCGGGACGGTCTGCGCGGCGACTTCGTCGGCCACCGTGTCCTCGATCGTCGGTTTGACGAGTCCGAACCACGCGGCGACGAGCCCGGCGAGCACGGCGAGCGCTACGGCGGCCTTGGCGAGCGCTTCAGCGGGGATTGTCGGTGACTGGACGAGGGCGAGTGGCTCGGTGACCGGAGGGAACCCCTGACGGCCGGCCTCGATCTCGAAGTCGATCGTGCGCGTGGTGCGACGGAATCCACCGCGACTGGCGCGGGTCTTGAGCCGAACCAGGCTGGCCGCGCCAGGCGCGACACCCACCGCGGGTGGGTCGAAGTCACCGTCGATGCGGTCGGTCGGGTCGATGAGGTGGAGCCGACAACTCGCCACGGTGTTGCCGTGGTTCTCGACCATGAACTCGTAGGTGGCTCGGTGGCGGGCCCGCTGCACGGGCTGCAGCGGCACGAGCCGGCAGTCGTCGAACGGCTCGACCGACACGGTGGTCTCGGCGACGACCGCATCGTCGGAGTCTCCGAGCGGGATCACCCGGACGACGATCGCCGTCGAACCGGCCGTGGTGGTCGCGAGCGCCGGCGGGCTCACCTCGATGTCGATCACTTCCTGGGATCCGCCGAAGAGGGTGATGTTGCCGCGCGAGACGCTGGTCCAACTGGCGGCCAAGCCGCCGGGAACGATCGTGAACGACTCGGTCGACTCACCGAGGTTGTGCACCGTCAGCGGCAGGGTGAGGGTGGACCCGGGCGCGAGTGCCACCTCGTCGTGGGAGAACCAAGCCTGGACCGACACGTCGAGCACGCTACCGGTTGAGCGCGGACCCGTTCGGGCACCAGCGCTCCGCCGCATGTGTTCGGGCGTGCCGGGTACCGCCGAAGTCAGCACCATTAGGCTGCGCAGCGTGCCGTCCCCGTCTCCCTCGTCACGCCCGCGCCGCTTGCGACGATCGCCGGCGATGCGCCGGCTGGTCGCCGAGCACCATCTTCACGTCGACGACCTGGTCGCACCCCTGTTCGTCCGCGAGGGCATCGACGAGCCCCAGCCGATCGAGTCGTTGCCCGGCGTGGTGCAGCACACACGCGACTCCCTGCGCGCCGAGGTGGCCCAGCTCGCCGACCTCGGCATTCGCGGGGTGATCCTGTTCGGCGTGCCGGCGCACAAGGACGCGGTGGGGAGCGGAGCGTTCGACCCCGATGGCATCGTGCAGCTCGCACTCGCCGATCTCCGCAGCGACCTCGGCGACGACATCGTCGTGATGGCCGACCTCTGCGTCGACGAGTACACCGATCACGGACACTGCGGGATCGTCGACGAACACGGTCACGTCGACAACGACGCCACGCTCGACATCTACGCCAGGGCGGCGGTGGCCCAGGCCGCTGCCGGCGCGCAGGTCGTCGCCCCGAGCGGCATGATGGACGGCCAGGTCGCCGTGATCCGCGACGCGCTCGACGGTGCCGGACACCCCGACGTCGCGATCATGGCGTACGCGGCGAAGTATGCCAGCGCCCTCTACGGGCCCTTCCGCGACGCCGTCGACGTGTCGATCGTCGGTGGAGGCGACCGCAAGGGCTATCAGCAGGACTGGCACAACGCCCGGGAGGCGCAGCACGAGATCGATCTCGACGTCGCCGAGGGCGCCGACATCGTGATGGTCAAGCCCGCGCTCGCGTATCTCGACGTGATCGCCACGGCTGCCGCCCGCATCGACGTCCCCCTCGCCGCGTATCACGTCAGCGGTGAGTACGCGATGATCCACGCCGCCGCCGAACGGGGATGGATCGACCTCGACGCAGTCGCGCTCGAGCACCTGAGCGCCGTCAAACGTGCCGGCGCCGACATCGTGTTGACCTACTTCGCGCGCTGGTTCGCGGAGTCGGTGGCGTCCGGGGAGCTCGCACCATGACGATCGAACGGTCGCCCGGGATCCCGTTGTGTGATCCGGACGCCTGCGCCGCTGCTGGCTGTGTCGCCACGGTCTGCACCGGGGCGGGTGTGCCCTCCAACCACCGGCTCTTCGAGCGGTCGCGGCGGGCGATCCCGGGAGGTGTCAACTCCTCGATCCGCGCGTTCAAGGCGGTGGGCGGCGAGCCCTACGTCGTGGCGCGCGCCTCGGGGGCGGCGGTCACCGATGTCGAGGGAACCACCTACTTCGATCTCGTCCAGAGCTACGGGGCCGTCATCCTCGGCCACGGCCATCCGTCGATCACCGCCGCGGTCAGCGCTGCGGCGGTCGACGGCACCTCCTACGGCGCTCCGACGCCGCGGGAGATGAAACTCGCCGAGGCGATCGCCGAACGGGTGCCGAGCTGCGAACGGGTCCGGCTGATGAACTCGGGCACCGAGGCGACGAGCACCGCCGTTCGGCTCGCCCGCGGCGTCACCGGACGCGACCGGATCGTCACGTTCGCCGGCAACTTCCACGGGGCGACCGATGCGCTCCTCGTCGCCGGCGGCAGCGGCGTCGCCACGCTCGGCCTGCCCGGCACCGCCGGTGTGCCCGACGGGGCGGTGGCGGCCACGATCGTCGCCCCCTACAACGTCGTGCCGGAACTCGACGAGCGGGTCGCGGCGGTGATCGTCGAACCGGTCGCCGCGAACATGGGTGTCGTCGCACCGAGCCCGGGGTTCCTCTCGGGGCTGCGCGCCGAGTGTGACCGCGTCGGTGCGCTCCTGATCTTCGACGAGGTGATCACCGGGTTCCGCCTGGGCACCGGTGGGGCGCAGGCCAAGTTCGATGTCGTTCCCGACATCACGTGCTTCGGCAAGGTGATCGGAGGAGGACTCCCGATCGGCGCCGTCGGCGGACGTAGCGAGGTCATGGAGCATCTCTCGCCACTCGGCCCGGTGTTCCACGCCGGCACGTTGTCGGGCAATCCGATTGCCACCGCCGCCGGGCTTGCTGCGCTGAACGAGTTGACGCCCGATGTCTACATCGAGCTGATGGCGCGCGCCCGCCACCTGTCGGCCTTGCTGCGCGACGCATGTTCGGCGGCCGGTTTCGTGGCGTCGTTCCCGGTGGTCGGGACGCTGGTCGGGATCGTCTGTGGCACCGACGCCGGCACGGTGCGCAACTTCGACGATGCCCGCCGCACCGACGAGCGTGCGTACGCGGCGTTCTTCCAGGCGATGCTCGCGGAGGGCGTCGCCATGGCGCCCGGCGCCTACGAGGCGATCTTCGTCGGGCTCGCCCACACCGACGACGTGCTCGAGGCGATCGGGTCCGCCGCACACCGTGCGGCCGTCGCGGCCGTTGCCGACATCGCGGCCACACCGTCCACGGTTACCGTGGAGTCGTGAGGCAGCTCTTCAACTGGCGGTTCGTGGCCGCTGTCGCCGCGCTGGGGGCTCTGGCGGTGCTCCTGTGGACGGTGCTGCTCGGCGACGACGAACTCGAAGCGGTCGTCGAACCCGATCTGATCGAGCGCCGGATCGATCTGATCGAACCGATCTTCTCGGTCGAGCAGTCGGACGACTTCGGCGTCCGACCGGACGGCGTCACCACCGGCTACCTCGACGTCGTCCTCACGGGGCCCCGGTTCCTGCGCATCGCGCCCGGCACGCTGGGTGAGATCTCGTGCGACGAACTCGACGAGACGAACCGGTGCGCGCTGTTCGCCGACATGCTCGGCGATGCCGTCGTCTGGTTCTCGATCCTCCCCCAGGCACCCGGCGCGACGGCCGAGTTGCCGCCGATCGTGGACCTCGAGGACGGTGAGGCGTTGTTCGAGAACGGCTGGCGCATTCCGTTCCCGCCGGTGATCGAACGCGAGTGCGGCGACGAGGAGTTCGCGTCGTTCTCCGACTTCCTCGAACGGTTCGGCCCCGACAGCGTGTCGATCGTCGACCTCGAGACGCGCCAGGTCGTGGCCGTCCGCTGCGCTGACGGCTGAGCCACCGCCGGGACGGACGCAACTCACCCGGTGAGTGCGTGAGCGGCTGCGAGCCCCGAGTTGTGGGCCCCCTCGACGCGCGGCCCGTCGAAGGCGTCACCCGCCAGCACGATGCGTCCGTCGCTCGACACCCAGCACGGGTCCGGCCAGACCGCCCGTGGGGTCGCGAAGCGCCACTTCTTGACGTGCGCCTCGACGATCTCGGCATCGCCGAGCCAGGGGGAGGCCAGCTCGACCAGCATGGGCAGCAGTCGGTCGTTGTCGAGGTCCCAGTTGGCCTCGCTCCAGGCTGCCGACGCGTGGAGGGTGATCGCCGGCTGGGCGCTGACACCCTTGGCCACGTTGTCGGCCACGAAGCTCACGTCGTCGGACGGAGCCTGGAGCCCGCCCGGCGCCTCGATCCCGGGTGGTCGATCGAGGCTGGCGAGCAGTGCGATCGTGCGGTCGTAGTCGGTGTGCATCAGCGATTCGTCGAGCTCGACGGCGGCATCCGCGAGCAACGCGAAGGCCTGCGGCAACGGTGTGGTGATGATCACGGCGTCGGCGGCTCGCTGCGAGCCGTCGTCGATCACGACCGTCCACGGGGTCTCGCGGCGCACGGCGAACGCCATCGTCGAGCACGACACGTCGAGGCCGTCGGCGAGATCCTTCGTCAACGAGTTCATGCCGGCGGTGGCCACGTAGCGGGGGTTCCCGTCGTCGGAGTGGAATCCGTTCGACCAGATCCGCACCAGCCCACGGTCGACCCAGTCGTCGACGCGGCGTTGGAAGGCCGGAGTGCGCACGGTGAAGAACTGGGCGCCGTGGTCGAGCGTCGCAGCCCCGATGCGGCGGGTGGCCATGCGCCCGCCAGGTGACCGCCCCTTGTCGACGACGCTGACCCCTGCGCCTGCCGCTTGGAGCTCACGCGCCGCCACGAGCCCCGACAACCCGGCGCCGATGACGACGACGCGCATCAGCCTGCGGCGAGCGCGTCGTCGAGGCGATGCTGCTCGCCGACGGCGGACCGGTGGGCCCGCTCGGCGCGGCCGAGGAACTCCAGCAACACCCGGTTGAACGTGGTGGCGTGCTCGACCATGAAGCCGTGTGCCGCGCCGCTGATCACGACGAGTTCGGCGGTCGGGATCGTGGCGGCGAGATCCTCGCTGTCTCCACGTGGTGTGAGGATGTCCTGGTTGCCGACCATCACCAGCGTGGGCACGGCGATGTCGGGCAGGCGGTCGATCAGGTCCTGGTGGAGTTCGCCGGCGGCGAGGATCGCATCGACCTGGGCGGCGAATGCATGTGCGGGTCGACCGAGCGCGAGCGGGCCGAGCCAGCCGATCGCGGGAAGGAGTCGGCGGAACGATCGCGGGCCGATCACCCAGCGGGCGGCGTCGTGGCCCATCGATCCGATGCCGCGTGCGAGCGCGTTGTCGCGCCAACTCGTGAGCAGTTCCTCGCGCCATGGATGGTTGCGTCCGGCAGTGCAGGCGAGCGTGAGCGAACGGGTCCGCTCGGGGTACTTGACGGCGACGATCTGGCTGATGGCGCCGCCCATCGACGCGCCCACGACGTGAGCGGTCTCGACGCCGGCGTGGTCGAGCACGGCGATGGCATCGTCGGCCATCTGCTCGAGTGTGTAGCGACCGTGTGGCTTGTCGCTGCGTCCGGCGCCACGATTGTCGAGCGCCACGGCCCGGTACCAGGGCGCGGTGGCGAGCCGCTGCAGGTTCCAGCCGTTCTTGTCGGCACCGAGACCCTGGATGAACAGGATGGGTGGCGCGCCCGGCCGACCGGTGACCTGATAGTGCAGGCGCGTGCCGTCAGCGCTGCGGACGTAGGTCATCAGGCGCCCCCGAATCCCGAGAGGGGAAGACGGTCGAGTGCGGTGCCGGTGCGGACCTCGCCGAACTCGTCGAGCAGCAGGCCGATGTCGATGCGGACCTGATCGGCGAGTTCGAGCTCGGTCAACGGTCCACGTCGCTTGCGTGGCGAGCGGGATGCCCGGCCGATCTCGACACGTGCCGCCCGGGCGAACGGGCTGCTCGCCGTGGCGCCGGGGTGGACCGCGACGCCCGCTCGGAGCGCGGCGCCGACCAGCGCATGATCGACCCGGCCGACCAGTTGGTGATGACCGGCGCCGACACGGGCGTCGGGGTCGGCGCCCATCACGACCAGTTCGCCGGCGCCGAGCGCTCCGGCCACCTCGTCGGGATGGTCGAGCAGCCCACCGAGCCGACGGCTGAACGCGCCGACCGGGGCGGTGTCGGGGCGGCCGACGAATCGCACCGGCCGGTCGACGGCCTCGCTGAGGGCGAAGGCTGCGAAGATCGGCGCCAGGGCGAACCGGCGGGTGTTGACCACGACGAGCGCACCCTTGCGTCGGGGGAGCTGCTGGTCGCCACCGACGGCGACGTCCCACCGGACTCGCGCCAGGTGCATCGTGGTCCGCACGAGCCCTGGGTCGCGACCCCAGTCGTCGATCGTGCCGCTCGGTTCGTCGCCGAGTCGCGTCACGCGGGCGGTGAGGTTCGTGACTCGTTCCAGCGGTGAGTCCATCACGCCACCTGCACTCTCGCCGGTTGGCGGATCACGCTCGGCCAGTGGTAGAGCCGGTCGATGACCTCGGTGGTCGAGGTGTCGGGCTGGACGCCCAGCAGTGAGCGCATCAGCCGGTTGTCGGCGAGCCGACCACGGTGCAACGTCTCCGACACGTGATCGGGAATCGGTGCACCGAGGAGATGGCTGAGCGTGCGTGCGACCCTCCAGTCCGGGCCGACGAGCGGGATCGGGAGCCGCCCACCGCGCCGGGCGGCCTGGAGGGCGGTGATCGCCCCGGGTGCGACGACGTTCACCGGCTCGGCGAGCCCGACCCGCGCGGCGGCCACGAAGGCTCGGGCAGCGTCGCGGTCCTCGATCACGGCGAACGGCGGATCGGCGAGCACGCTGAACGGAACGGCGGGCATGCGGAGGAGACGGCCGAGTGGCGAGGGCACATGGGGCCCGAGCACCGGCGCCAGCCGGAGTGCGGCGACGGTGACACCGACGCGTTCGCCGACACGAGCGGCGGTTCGCTCGATGGCCGCCACGGTGCGGCCCCAGTCGCTGGTCGGCTGCACCGGTGCGGACTCGTCGGGGCGGGTGAGGGCGCCGCGAGCCCGGCCGTACACCTCGATCCCGCTGCGGACCACCAGGTGTTCGAGCGCACGGCACTCGGCAGCGGCACCGATGATCGACGTTGCGGCCGCATCGGTCAGCATCGCTGCCGCATGGGGAGCGGCACGGGCGTCGGGTTCCCACACCCCGACATGCACGAGCACGTGCGGGTTGAAGTCGACGACGGTGTCGACGATGCGGTCGTGTTCGTCGGGGTGGATCCGGTGGAAGACCGTACGGTGGAGACGGCGGCGTGGTGGATCGGCATCGATTCCCGACAGCGCCCCGACCCAGTCCTCCGCCTCGAGAAGACTCGCCACCAACGTGCCGAGTTCGCCCCCGACGCCGCTGACGAACACCCGACGACCAGCCATGGCATCAACGCTACTCGTACCCGCCGACAGATCTCCGGTTCCGCACCGGGCCTGCTGGGGGTCGGCGTGGTTGCGCGCCTTGCCCCGATCGGACGGCCGGTCGATCCTGTGCCACGATGTTCTCTTCCGATCACCGGGGTCACGGGTGATCTGACGTCAAGTCCCCTTCTCCATCTGCCGATGTCTCTCTCATGAAGTCGCCACGCCACGTCACCGGGTGGTTCCGCGCGGCGGCAATCGCCGTGGCGGCGAGCGCGGTCTGTGTGGGGCTGGGTTCGTTCGCGTCGGCGCAGGAGGGCTCCACCGCGGTGACGGTCCGGCTCGACGCTCCGGGTACGGCGCTGCACACCGCAGAGCGCCTGGCGTTGCGGCCGCCGCCCCCCGGGGTTGCACCGATGGCGCCCGAGGGGCTGCTGATCTTCCCCGTCGACCCGGGGAGCGACTGCTACGTGCTCGACAACTTCGGTGACTCGCGCGGGACGCGCAGCCACGCGGGACTGGACATCATGGGGTCATCCGGGCGTGCGGTGTACGCGGTGGCGGCCGGCACGCTCACGAAGCGCTACACCAACACCGGCACGGCCGGGTGGGGCTGGACGCTGTACGACGCCGAGACCGACACGACGTACAAGTACTTCCACCTCACCGAGGACCCGAATGGGCTCGCCGAGGGTGACACGGTGGAACTCGGTGACGTCATCGGGTTCGTCGGGAGCAGTGGTACGAGCAGCGCCGAGAACATCCACCTCCACTTCGAACTCCGTCCCGGCAACGTGGCGATCGATCCGCTCCCGAAGCTGTTCGTCGACACCTCGGTCTGTACGGTCTCGCCCCCGATCCGCTGACGCCGCGTCGGGGCGATCGGTCAGCGCAGGTCGGTGGCGCGCAGGATCATCTCGCGTGCGAACGGATCGAGGGCACGGCCGGCGAGGCGTTCGGTGACCTGTATCGCCTGCGTCGGTTCCTCGACGAGGCCGGCCCAGCGGATGTAGCCGCCCATGATGCCGAGGATGCGATCGCCGACCTCGTCGCCGTGGACGAGCACCTTGGTGCCGTGCTTGAGCAGGTCACGGATCTCGGTGTACAGCGCCTTGAGATACTGGTCGGTGTGCTCGCTGTTGAACGGCCGGTGGCGGCACGGCAGCTGCAGCTCCTCGTAGTTGTGCAGGTTGTGGGGCGCCGAGATGATCGACAGCACGCACCCGAACCCGTTCTCGCGGAGCCAGATGATCTCTTCCTGGCGGCGGACACGACGATGGCTGTCGCCGACGCCTCCCGGGCGCTCGCAGATCGCCAGCTTGTCCTTGAGAATCCAGGTGAAGTTACGTGGCGTGATGCCGAGCGCCCACTTGCCACGGAGCCGAGGAGGCATCAGTGGGCTGCTTCGGAGCGATGTCGAGACGGCATAACGGCTTGCCACGCTACCCGCTCGCCGGCCCGGTCAGGAAACGCATCGCTCTCACGTGTGGAGTCAGACCCCAGACGTGACAGCGGTGGTGCGGACGAGGCGGCGGCCGCGCCGCTCGACGCGGATCCCGCCGGCGAGTTCGCACGCCGCTGCTTCGCCGGTGGCGACCGCCATCACGCGAGCGACGCCCGCCGCATCGGGCGGGTAGCCGTCGTGTTCGAGCCACCGGCGGAGTGCGCGTGCGGCGAGTGGCGCCGGAGCTGCGACCAGCTCGTCGGCGGCCGCGGGGTCGATCCCCCGGGCGAGTTCGTCGAGCAGCCGGTCGTCGGCCCGCAGGAGATCGGCGGTGCGAGTGAGGAGCATCGCGACGTCTCGGTCGGCGATGTCGTCGAGGAGCGGTAGCAACTCGTGGCGGACGCGGTTCCGACGGAATCGGGGATCGGTGTTGGTCGGGTCGTCGGCCGCGGCGAGGCCGAGCTGGTCGCACAACGCCCTGGTCTCGCGAGCTCGAAGGGCGAGGATCGGGTGCCGGTGGCCGGGTTCGATTGCGGCCAGGCCGCTGGCTCCTGCGCCGCGCAGCAGCGCGAGCAGCACCGTCTCGGCTTGATCATCGGCAGTGTGCCCGGTCAGCGCATCGGGACCGAGCACCGCGCGGCGGGCGTCGCGCGCCCTCGCCTCGAGGTTGGGGCCGTCGTCGATCTCGACATGTGTCACCTGGAACGCGACCCCGAGGCGTTCGGCAGTGTGTCGGGCCGTCTCGGCGTCGTGATCTGCGCTCTCGCGCAGGCCGTGGTGCACGTGGTGGGCCGTGACGACACACCCGGCGTCGACGGCGAGCGCCACGAGCGCCGTCGAGTCCGCTCCACCGGACAGTGCGCACGTGACGCGCGCTCCGGGGGCGGGGAACGTGCAGCGCAGGAGCAGCTCGGCCGGATCGATCACGTCGGCGGCCTCATCGGGGGCCTACAGATCGGAGTGACGGGCCTGTTGCTGCTTCGCCGATGGGTACTTGCGGGAGGACACGGACTTCAGGTAGCCGGCCACCAGCACGACCAGGACCAGGATCGAGACGAGAAAGAGGGCGATGCCGATCCACCAGTGCCACACGTTTGCGACGAGCATGATCGGAGAGGCTAACTCCCGAGGCTGACCGGCGCACAGTTTCGGCGCACCGTTCCGCCGAGCTGGCGGCTCAGCCGATCTGGCCGTCGCCGTCGAAGTCGGTGCCGAAGCACATCTCGATTCGAGACAACAGGCCCGGAGGCATCTCGTCGGTGTGGCACTTCTCCGCCACCACGATCTTCAACTCGGCGTGGAAGTCGAATGCCCCGAGACAGTCCATGCATCCGTCGAGGTGATGGCGGATCGACTCGTACTGCTCCGACGGGAGCTCGCCGTCGAGGAAGACGTCGAGTTCGCGCAGCGTCTGGGCGCAGTCGGACGTCTCGGCAGATTCGGCTGCTGCGTCAGTCGAGTCGTTGCTCATCATCCGTTCTCCTGTGCGACCGTGAGCCCTCGGGCGAGGGCGAATTCGTACAACGCCTTCTGCATCGCTTTTCTTCCCCGATGCAGGCGCGACATGACCGTGCCGATCGGGATGTCGAGCATCTCGGCGATCTCCTTGTAGGAGAAACCCTCGACATCGGCGAGGATCACCGGCAGGCGGAAGTTGTCCGGGAGGTCTTCCAGTGCTTGCTTGACCTCGTCGTCGGGCAGGAGTTCCATCAGCGATTCCTCGGCCGACCGGCCGACCGATGCGTCCTGCAGCGTCCCCAGGTTCTTGTACAGGTAGAGGTCCTCGAAGTCACCGAGATCGGTCTCGTCGGGGCGTCGTTGCTTGGCCCGATAGGAGTTGATGTACGTGTTGGTCATGATGCGGAAGAGCCAGGCCCGCAGGTTGGTGCCTTCGGTGAAGGAGTGGTAGCTCCGATAGCCCTTGAGGTACGTCTCCTGGACGAGGTCCTCCGCGTCGGCTCGGTTTCTGGTCATGCGCAGCGCGCCCGAGTAGAGCTGGGGTGCGTACTGCATCGCCTCGGCGGCGAAGGTTGCCTGGTCGGCCATGCGCGGGACTGTATCGGGCTCCGCGTCGGCGGTCAGGCGGTTTCGGGATTGTTCGCTTCGGCCAGCCGTTCGACGACGTCGTCGACCGAGGCGATGAACCGATCGAGCAGATCGGCGAGTTGTGCCCGTTCGTCGGGCTCGAACTCGCTCAGGATGTGCATCATGGCTGTCGACCGCCGGGCGGCGACGTCGTCGTGTCGTCGCGTGCCCTCGTCGGTCACCCGCACCAGCACCACCCGGCCATCCTCCGGCGACGGGTACCGCTCGACGAGCCCGTCGGCCTCGAGGCGCTGGACCGAACGTGTCGCCGTCGACGGGTCGACACGGAGCCGGGCAGCGAGTTCCTTCATCGGGCGGTCGTTGCGTCGGCTCAGGAGGTCGAGCATGTCCATCTGGCCCTGTTCCAGCTGCTTCTCACGGCCGAAGAGGTAGGCCCGGAGCGCAGATGCGCCGGCCCCCCGGCGGAGTTCGATCCAAGCGCGGCCGATTCTCCGTGCGTGTTCGCGGTCGGTTCGGTTCCGAAAGTCGACGGCGGCGCTTCCGCTGGCTGGGCTCGACATGTGCGTTTGTACGGTAGTGACCGATGGGGGAGATCGACGGAGCGGAGCAACCGGCGGATCCGTCGGACCCGACCGCGCTCGAGGCGCTCCACCCGCTCGCGTCGACCGAGGTGGAGGTCACGCCGACGTTCCGTCACCGCGAGGTGTACACCCGGCGGGGTCTGCTCACCGTCCTGACGCACGAGCCGGTCGAGGGTTCGGCGCGCCCGGCGGCGATCGTCGCCTGCGGCGGCGCACTCGGTGGTGTTCTCGGGCCCGGCAACGCCCTGTACCACCGCCTCGGTGATCGCTGGGCGCAGCGCGGCGTGCGGTTCGTGCGCGTCGGATACCGCGAGCCGAACAACCTCGACCTGTGTGCTCACGACCTCGCCTGCGGCGTGGAGGTGGCGAGAGATGCGGGTGCGCAGCGGGTGGTCGTGATGGGACACAGTTTCGGCGGTGCGGTGGCGGTGCGGTGCGCGGTCGTGATGCCGGCATCGGTCGTCGCGGTGGTCACGTTCGCCACCCAGTCGGCGGGCTGCGAGGTGGCCGGGGCGCTCGACGGCAAGCCGCTGCTGCTCTTCCACGGCGATCGCGACGAGTTGCTCCCGCCCGAGGCGAGCCACGTCGTCGCTGCGATCGCCGGTCACGGCGAGGTGGTGATGCTCCCCGGTGACGGTCACCTGCTCGGCAGGAGCGATGACACGATCACCGAGCGGCTCGACCAGTGGCTCCCGTCGGTGCTGTTCCCGAGCTGATCTTCCCGGCCTGACCCGTCAACCGGTGCGGGCGATGTGGATGAGCTCGCGAGCGCCGTCGACGAGGCCGTTCGGAGCCGCCGCAGAGGGTGAGGCACCGGGATGCTGCGGGGCGATCCGGACACGGAGGGCTCCCGGACGGATCGAGAAGCGCAGGGGCGGGTCGAGGACGAGCGCCTCGCCGTCGACGCCGGCGGGGACCGGGCCGTCGGAGCCCACCTCGAACTCCGGCGCCTGCCACTGCCGGAACCGGGCGCGCCCGCGAGCGTCGTTCGAGGTCAGCTCGGCGACCGCCACGCCGAGCTGACCGTCGTCGATGCTCGGTCGGGTCCCCGACCCGACGATGTTGCCGAGCCGGTACTGGTTGTTGGAGACCATGATCACCGTCGCTCGGCGACCGCTCACGCTCCCAGGGCCGGTGTACTCCAACACGTGACCGTCGCCGGTGGCGTCGCTGAAGTCCGGAATCGTGTCGAGCACGGTGCGGATCTTCGCGTTGCGGTACCCGGAACGCTGGACCGCCTCTGCATAGAGCCCCAACGACACGTTGTTCACGAAGACCCGCCCGTTGACCTCGGCGAGATCGACACGGCGCTCGCCGCCGTCGACGAACGCATCGAGCGCCCCCACAACGTCGTCACGGTCCACACCGAGGTCGAGCGCGAAGTGGTTTCGGGTGCCTGCAGGGATACAGGCGAACGGCAGGTCGAGTTCGGCGGCGATCGTGGCCACGAGCGCCTGCGTCCCGTCGCCGCCGGCCGCCGCCAGGGCGTCCGCCCCGTTCGCGACGGCGCCACGGACGAGGACGAGTAGGTCGTCGCCGGGTTTCAGCTCGATCGGCTCGATCCCTCGGGCCCGCGCCTCGGCATCGAGGTCGGCGGCCAGCGCCTTGCCCCCGCCCGACTTCGGATTCCACACGACCACCGGCCGCGTCGGCGCGACGGCTCGCGGCAGCGGGACGTGGATGCGGAACGCCTCGCGCGCTGCGGCGGCGGCGGAGGAGAACAGCGCGGCGGCAACGATCGCCTCGAGCAGCACGCCGCCGGCCACGAGGACACCGACGAAGGTGACGAGCAGCACGATCGCGACGGTCGCGAACAGCGCCCGGGCCGGCCCGCGACGGCGCAACGCTTCCCACCCCACGACGAGTGCCCCGACCAGCAATGACGCGGCGATCAACCCGCGCGGAAACGCTCGCGTGCCGGTCAGCACGAGCACGAACACGCCCGCAACGAGGAACGCGAGTGCTGCGATAGCGGTGAGGCGACGTGACTTCATGGGATCCCTGTACTGGTCGGCGGGCGCTGGCGATCAGGCGTCGGCGTGACGACCGCCGTGGGCGGCGAGCGCATAGATCACGAGGATGCCGATGATCACGTAGGCGAGTGACCAGACGGGATAGACGGGCATCCACCACATCGCGGACACGGTCAGGATGGCGCCGGCGATGATCCCGATCCATCGGGCGAACTGCGAGCGGTTGAGCACTGCGAACGACGACAGGATCAGGATCACCCCGACGATGATGTAGGCCCAGCCGTACGTCGACAGGGTCGTGCCGAGGAGCGCTCCCTCGAACTCGTCGGGAAGTACTCCGTCGTAGCGGAAGGCCCAGAACGCGTCGACGAAGCGCATCAGCCCCGCGAGGCCGAGAATCGTGCCCGCGAAGTAGAGCCAGCCACTGGGAACGGCGTTGTCGGTTGCCGAGTTCATGAACCGATCGTGCACCTCCCGTCGCGAGCCTGCATCACGCCGATCGGGTGAACCGTTCTCAGCTGCCGGGATCCGCCTCGCTCGTCGCGTCGATGTCGGCGAGCGCTTCCTCGATCGAGCCGTAGAAGTGGTCGGCATCGAGTGTGGCGAACAGGCCGTAGTCGTACACGAGGTCCTTCAGCCGGCTGCGCAGCTCGACGAACGCGATGTTGACGCCCCGCTCGTTGAGCTCGAGGTCGAGCTGTTCGAGGACGTCGGCGGCGGTCACGTCGATGTCGGTGATCGCCTCGCACTGCAGGATCACCCAGCGTGGGTTCCGTTCGCGCACGAGCTCGCGGACCTGGTCATGGAACATGCCGGCGTTCGCGAAGAACAGCGGCGCCTCCCACCGGAACACGAGGATGCCGGGGTGTTCCTGCGTCGGGAGGCCGTTGTGGCTGCTGTGCCAGCCCGCCTCACCGTCGACCCGGCCCAGAACCTCTCCGTGAGGCCACCAGCTCCGCTTGAAGAAGAGGAGGATCGACAACACCACGGCGATCAGGATGCCCTGCAGCACGCCGAAGAAGACCACGCCGCCGGTTGCCGTGAGCGCGAGGAAGAACGAGCTGCGGCGGACCTTCATGTAGCGGCGCAGCGTGTGCAGATCGACGAGCGAGAACGCTGCGGCGATGACGACGGCGGCGAGCGCTGTCTGTGGGAGGTCCTTGAGCAGGCCGTTGAAGAACAGCAGCAGCAGGGCGACGATGCCGGCACCGACGACGCCGGTGAGTTGACTCTTCGCCCCGGTCTGATCCGCGACGGCCGTTCGTGAGCTGCTCGTCGACACTGCAAACCCCTGGAAGAATCCGGCAGCGATGTTGGCGGAGCCGATGCCGATCATCTCCTGGTCGGGTTTCAGCTCTTCACCGCGCCGTGCCGCGAACGCCGTCGAGGTGGCGATCGTGTCGGTGAGCGACACGAGGGTGATGCCGACCGCGGCGATCAGCATCGGAGCGACATCGCTGACGCTCGTCCACGGCAGCGACGGCCGTGGGAGCCCTTCGGGCAGGGTTCCCACGGTGGAGACGTCGAGATCGAAGGCTCCGGTCACCACGGTGGCCCCCACCACGGCAACGAGCACCGCGGGAATCGTGTGTGTGAACCGCGGCAGCACGAGCAGCACGGCGAGCGTGCCGATTCCGAGCCACAGCGCGGTGGGGTTGCGATCCGGGAACCCGTCGACGAAGGCCTCGAGCTCGGCGACGAACCCGTCGGCGTCGGTCGAGAATCCCGCAAGCTTGGGAAGCTGGCCGACGAAGATCGTGATGGCCAGGCCGTTCATGTAGCCGACCTGGACCTCCTTCGAGAGCAGGTCGGCGACGAACCCGAGCTTTCCGGCACCGAGCCCGATCAGGATCAGGCCGACCATCACCGCCATCATCCCCGCGAGCGCAATGGCAGTCTCGGGGTCGTCGGCAACGACGACGAGCGGCACGATCGCGGCGAAGATCAGCGGTGAGACCGCCGAGTCGGGACCGAGCACGAGGATCCGCGACGGGCCCATGAGCGCATAGCCGACGAGGCAGGCGATCGTGGTGTACAGCCCGGTGACCGGCGGGAGCCCGGCCAGTTCGGCGTAGGCCATCCCCTGGGGGACGAGGATGGCAGCGAGCACGACACCCGCGACCAGGTCGAACCGCAGCCACGACCGTTCGTAGGTTCGGGCCGCCGTGATGCCGGGGACGAGCCCCCGCCACCCGGTTGGTGCCCGAACCTCGTCAGGCACCTGAGGTGGTGGCGATGCCGGCGAACGGGTGCTCCTGTTGCGCCCGGTCGAGCCGTCGCATCTGGATGATCTTGTCGATCGCGACGAACAGCGGGGAGACGAGCGACAGACCGATCACGAGGACCCACTGGGCGCCGGTCAGCGAGACCGTGTCGAGCATGCGCTGGAGCACCCGGGTCTCGACCGCGGCGATGGTCAATCCCCAGCCGAGCATGATCCACCCCATGTACGGGAACAGCGGCGCCGACCACGGCACCTGGCGTTCGCGGCGCATCACGAAGCCCATGTTCACGGCGCTCAGGGCGACGACGGCGAACGCCATCGTCATCGACGTCGACGCGTCGGTGGTGCTCGGCTCGCCGGGCCCCCACGACAGCAGGGCCAGCGCCGAGCCGGCGATGATGAAGCCGCTGATCACCCAGCGGACGGTCTGGGCGCCGGTCGCGATCTTCGAACCCGGTGTACGCGGGGGTCGATCCATCACGCCGGGATCGGGAACGTCGACGATGAACCCGACGACGACGGTGGCGACCACGAAGAACTTCGCGAACAGCAACTGCATCGGGAAGAGCGCGACGCCGTCGTTGATGTTGAGGATCGTGGCGATCAACATCAGCTGCAGCACCGACGACAGGATCGTCAGCTGTAGTTTCACGTACGACGAGATCCGTCGGTAGATGTCGCGGCCGAGGTCGACTGCGTGGACCAGGGTGCCGAAGTTGTCGTCGGTCAGGATCAGCTTGCCGGCCTGTTTGGTGACCTCGGAGCCGCTGCCCATCGCCACGCCGACGTCGGCCTGCTTGAGCGCTGCTGCGTCGTTGACGGCGTCGCCGGTCATGGCGACGACCTGTCCTGCCTCCTGCATGAGGCGGGCGAGGCGCACCTTGTCCTCCGGTGCGACCCGGCCGAAGACGTGCAGCTCGGGCAGTTGTGCCTTCACCTCGTCGTCGCTGAGCTTCTGGAGGTCGGCGCCGGTGATCACGCCGGGGCCGAGGCCCAGCTGATCGGCGATCGCCCGTGCGGTGACCGTGTGGTCGCCGGTGATCATGCGGACGTCGATGCCGGCGCCGTGGGCGACGCGGACCGCTTCGGCCGCCGAGGGACGCAGTGGGTCGATGATGCCGACCAGGGAGATCATGACCAGGTCGTGCACCTCGCTCATCGGGTCGTCGGTGGCGGCGCGCATCGTGTCGTCGGAGAGCGGTCGCGCGGCAAAGGCGAGGACGCGCAGACCCTTCTCGGACAGCTGCTGGTTGGCGTCCAGCAACTCCTGGCGGACCTGCTCCATCGGCACGACCTCGCCGTGCCACAGCGCCTGCGAGCACCGGTCGATGACGACGTCGGGCGCGCCCTTCACGGTCATGAAGTGCGGTTCGGTCAGCAGCGGCCGCTCCATGTGAGCCGGCCGGTCGTGGAACGTTGCCATGAACTTGTACTCGGAGTCGAACGGCACGAGCGCGACGCGCGGCAACGCCCGACGCGTTTCCTCGGCGTCGACGCCGACCTTCGCGGCCAGCACGACGAGGGCGGCCTCGGTCGGGTCGCCGATGATCGATTCGTCGGCGGCGACGGTGGCGTCGCTGCACAGTGCGAGGCCGAGCGCCAGGCCGCTGAAGTCCGGCGTGGGTTCACCTGCCGGACCCAGGATCGCGCCCGACGTCGCGTAACCGCTGCCCTCGATCTTGTACCAGGATCCGCCGGTCAGCATCGTGACCGCCGTCATCGCGTTCATGGTCAGCGTGCCGGTCTTGTCGCTGTTGATCACCGTGGTGCCGCCGAGCGTCTCGACGTCGTTGAGCGACTTGACCACCGCCTTCGACTCGGCGAGCCGCTGCGCCCCGGACGAGAGCATCAGCTGGACGAACGTGGGCAGGCCCGTCGGGATCGCGGAGATCGCCGTCGAGATGCAGAGCAACATCAGCGTCTCGCGGTCCTGATCGCGGGCGATCCCGACGATCGCGATGATCGCAACGGCGCCCCAGGCGAGGAAGCCGAAGATCTTGGTCAGATCGTCGAGTTCCTTCTGCAACGGCGACTTCGACCGCTTCGTCGCCGTGACCATGTTGGCGATCTGGCCCATCTGGGTCGACTGGCCGGTCGCGACGACGACGAGTTCGGCAGAACCGCGGGTGACCTGGGTGTTCTGGAACACGAGGTTGGTGCGGTCGCCGAGCGGCTGCTCCTCGTCACCGAGGGTGGTGCTGTCCTTGGCGATCGGCGCCGACTCACCGGTGAGCGCCGCCTCCTGGACCTCGAGCGACGCCGAGGAGACGATGCGGGCATCAGCGGGGACCAGGTCGCCCGCTTCGACCAACAGGATGTCGCCCGGCACGAGCCCGACCGCGTCGACCTCCTCGACGGTGCCGTCGCGCCGCACCCGGGCCATCGGCACCTGCAGCTGGGCGAGCGCGTCGACGCTCGCCATCGCCTTGCGCTCCTGGTTGGTGCCCATGATCACGTTGAACAGCACCAGCGCCATCACGATGGCACCGGTCGCGATCTGGTCGATCGTGAAGCTGGCGATGCTGACGATCAGCAGCATGATGTTCATCGGGTTGGCGATCTGCGCCTTCGCCATCTGCCACGTCGTCGGCGGGGGCTCGGTGGCAACTTCGTTCTTGCCGTACGTCGCCACGCGACTGGTCACGTCGGTGGCGCTGAGCCCCGATGCCGCGTCGACACCGAGCCGTGCGACGGTGTCGTCGACCGACAGCGAGTACCACTGCGTGTCGGAGGGTGCGGGTTGCTGGGTTGGTTCGTCGGTCATCGTCATCGTGGTGTCCTCAACGGTCCTCAGTAGGGCTCGGGGATGTGCCTGAGCGGCAGATCGGGCTCGACGTAACCGCGAGCGGCCTGGCGGCGGGGCAGCTTGATCTCGGGGCGGTCGATCTTCTCGTACGGAATCTGCGACAGCAGGTGCGAGATGATGTTGAGGCGGCCTCGCTTCTTGTCGTCGGTGTGGGCGATGAACCAAGGCGCCCACGACGTGTCGGTGGCGGCGAGCATCGCATCACGGGCCCGCGAGTAGTCGTACCAGCGGCTGTACGACTTGAGGTCCATGTCCGACAGCTTCCAGATCTTGCGCGGGTCGTCGATACGGCTCTTGAGTCGGCGGGTCTGTTCCTCGGCGCTGACCTCGAGCCAGTACTTGACGAGGTGGATCCCCGACTCGACCATCGCCTTCTCGACGGCGGGCACCTGGTCGAGGAACCGCTCGGTCTGTTCCGGTGTGCAGAATCCCATCACGGGCTCGACACCGGCGCGGTTGTACCAACTGCGGTCGAAGATCACGACCTCGCCCGCAGCGGGGAAGTGCGAGATGTAGCGCTGGATGTACATCTGCGACTTCTCGCGCTCGGTCGGCGCCGGCAGCGCTGCGACGCGGAACGTGCGTGGGCTCACCCGCTCGGTGATCCGCTTGATCGTGCCGCCCTTGCCGGCGGTGTCACGCCCTTCGAACACGATGCAGATCTTGGCGCCGGTGGCCCTGACCCACTCCTGCATCGCGACGAGTTCGCCCTGGAGCACCTCGAGCTCGGCCTCGTACTCCTTGCGCTTGAGCTTGCCGCCCGCCTCCGGGGCTGCACCTGCATCACCAGCGGGGGCGACCTCTGACGGCTGATGCGCCTTGTCCTTCTTCGATCGCTTCTTCTTTCCCATGGTCGGTACTCCTTCGCTCACTCTGTGTCAGGACTCGTGGCCGGGGCTCCGCGGTGACTACCTCGCCATCATCACAGGTCGGTCACCGACATATCCCAGAAGTCACCCGCATCTGTTCCACGAGCGACAGCGCGTCGCCGTTGCGCGCCAGCACCCAGACCCCGCCTTTGTCGAACGAGATCGGGCCCACGAGCCCGTCGACGGAGTCCACGACCCTTGCGAGTTCCCCGAGCATGTCGCCGTGCGTGCACGCAACACTTCCATCGGGAAGACGTCGGAGGAGGTGCAGCATCGCTTCGACGCTCGCTCCTTCCGCCAAGCTGTCGCTGAGTTCGACCGAGCGGCGCTGCCGCGCTGACAGCGGCTCGACGGTCTGCACGCAACGCACGTACGGGCTCGACACGATGCGGCTGGCCGACGTGAGTTCGAGCAGCTCGGCGAGGACCTCTGCTCGCGCGTGCCCGCCGGGGCTCAGCGGGCGCAGGTGCTCGTCGGGGCCGTGTCCGCGGACTCCCGCGTCGGCGTGGCGGACGACGTAGATTCGCGAATGTTGCGCCGAGTGCGTAGGGGCCATGGGTCGATTGTGAGGTGACACCGGAGCGGGCCTTTCATCCATTTCGTGCGAACGGGGACGCATCGCACAGAACGAGTGACGCCGATCGCGTCGTTGTGCTCCACAATCGAGTCGTATCGGTTGGTCGACCGCAACCACAGGGAGAAGTGATGGGCACCTCGGAGAATTCGCAGCGTGATCCACGCTGGTCGCTCGAGAGTCGGCGCGAGCCGAAGACCATGCGAGCGGCCGCTGGGCGGGAGCGGCGCGAGACCGTGCCGCTCGAGGCGCACGCCGATCTCGTCGTTTCCGCCGAGCGTGCGAGTGCGCTCTCGATCCTGCAGGCCCAGGACGCGAACCGGCTGCAGGACCTGGTCCCGATCCGGTACGGGCGCATGTTGGCCACGCCGTTCACGTTCTTGCGCGGGTCGGCGGCCGTGATGGCGACCGATCTGGCGGCCGGCCCGCGGACCGACCTGACCGTGCAATTGTGCGGCGATGCCCACCTGTCGAACTTCGGGATGTTCTCGTCGCCCGAGCGCCGTCTCGTGTTCGACATCAACGATTTCGACGAGACGCTTCCGGGACCGTTCGAATGGGACGTCAAACGACTCGCCGCCAGCGTCGTGGTCGCGGGCCGCAACAACCAGCTCGACAAGAAGACCAACCGAAAGCTCGCGAGAGCAACAACGGCTGCGTACCGTGAGGTGATCGCGGCGGCCTCGAAGATGAATCCGCTCGACGTGTTCTACTACCGGATCGATGTCGAGGATCTGGCCAAGACGCTCACCACTGCGAAGAGCGATCGGCGTCGTCTGGCCAAGACACGCAAGAAGTCCGCCAAGAAGAACAGCCTCGGAGCGCTCGGCAAGCTCACCGACATCGTCGACGGTCGCCGTGTGATCGTCTCGAATCCACCGCTGATCGTCGCCATGACCGACGAGCAACGTCGCGACGAGATGACCCGTGTCGAGGTGTTCTTCGACGACTACCGGGCGACGCTGAACGCCGACCGGCGCCAGCTGATGGACCGGTACTCGCTCACCGACATCGCACACAAGGTTGTCGGCGTCGGCAGCGTTGGAACCCGGTGTCTGATCGCGCTGTTCGAATCGGGCGACGGAGAGCCACTGTTCCTCCAGATCAAGGAGGCGGCTCCGTCCGTCCTGGAGGCGCATCTCCAGCCGAGCGGGTTCGACCAGGAGGGTCATCGTGTCGTCGATGGGCAACGCAGGATTCAGGCGACGCCCGATGCCCTGCTCGGATGGGCTCGCTACGAGCGTGGCGACGAGCCCTCCACCGACTTTTACGTGCGCCAGCTCTGGGACGGCAAGGCATCCGCCGACGTCGAGACCATGACGGCGGACGTCCTGCGGCGCTATGCGATGGCCTGCGGTGCCGCGCTCGGACGGGCCCACGCCCGCTCCGGTGATGCGTCGATGATCTCCGGGTATCTCGGCGACGACGACACCTTCGATCATGCGGTCGCACGGTTCGCCGAGGCCTATGCGGATCGCACCGAGCAGGACTACGACGAACTCATCGGTGCTGTCGACGACGGTCGGGTGCCGATCGTTCGCGATCTCTGAACGGGCCGTCGAGGCCAGCGCCTCGATGTCGGGCACCGCACCTCCAGCAACGTTCCGACGGGGTTCCATTACCCTGTGCGGGGACCATGAGCACCGGGATCGACGCCATCGACGTGCACCGAGTTCTCGTCGATGCGAAGACAGGTGTTCCGCGCGTCCGCTCTGGGGTCGTCCGGCGGCCACGCCTCACGAGCTTGCTCGCCGCCGGTGTGGATCTCCCGTTGATCGTCGTCTCGGCGCCGGTCGGATACGGCAAGACGACGCTGCTCGTCGACTGGCTGGAGCACGACGATCGCGCGGTCGCCTGGGTGTCGTTGGATCGGGCCGACGACGACGTCGCCACGCTGATGACATCGATCGTCACCGGGGTGAGGCGGGTGCGAGAGCTCGACGACGCCATCTCCCGTGAACTGGCTTCGCCTGTCGTCTCCGTCCTCGGTCGGGTGGTGCCGGGGTTGGCAGCCTCGATCGGTGCGGTCGACGAGCCGCTCGTGATCGTCGTGGACCATTTCGACGAGATCCGGTCACGCGACTGCCGTGACGCGGTGGGTCTGCTCCTCGATCTCCTGCCTGATCATGTCCAGCTGGTCGTCTCGAGCCGCCGGGAAGTGTGGCTCGCCGGCGGCCGACGACGAGTGCGCGGCGAGGTGCTCGAGATCGGTGCGACCGACCTCGTCTTCGACGCCGACGAGGTGGCGGAACTCCTCGAGCTCCACGGGCTGGAACCCCCATCCGAACGGGTTCGTCTGTTGCTCGAGCGAACGGAAGGATGGCCTGCTGGTCTGGCACTCCTCGCGCGCACCCACCGCAGCGACGCCGCAGTGGCCGGTTCCAGCATCGCATCGTCGTCGCCCGACCGGGCCGTGGTCGAGTTCATCCGATCGGAGGTCCTGGCTGGGCTCCCGCCGGAGATCGATCGCTTTCTCCACGGGACGGCGATCCTCGACGCGTTGAGCGCATCGCTGTGCGACGCCGTCCTCGACTCCACGCAGTCAGCCGCGGTCTTGGAGACGTTGATGCGTGCCGGCCTGTTCATCACGCCACTCGACGGCAGCGGGGCGTGGTTCCGCTACCACCCGCTGTTCAGGAAGGTGCTCCTCGACGAGGCCGGCCGATTCGAACCGGACACCGTTCGGGAGCACCACCTGCGCGCCGCTCGGTGGTGGGCGGCAGCTGGTTCCGTCGACCACACGATCGAACATGCTCGAGCAGGCGGAGATCTCACGATCGCGGCTGACCTGATCGTCAAGGAGATGCCCCGTGCGTACAACGAGGGACGGTTGAGCGCGGTCAGGAGATGGCTGGACCAGCTCGGCGAGGAGATGATCGAACGGAACCCGGAACTGGCCGGACTGGTCGGCTGGCTGGAGGCGCTGACCGGAAATGCCGTCGAAGCGCAGCGATGGGCGGATCGCATCGAGCGCCTGACGTCCGAGGGTGACTCGGAGGTCGAGTCGTTCGTATCGAGCCGTGCTGCGCTCGGGGCCTTTCTCTGTGCGCACGGTGTCGAGCAGATGGAAGCCGATGCGAGATCGGTGGTGACCCGTGAGCCGGTCTGGGGTCCATGGCGGCCGGCTTCACTCGGCTTTCTTGCGGTGGCCCGATGGCTGCAGGACGATGATGACGAGTCGTTCGCCCTTTTCTCGGAGAGTCTCGAGGTGACGACCGCGACCGACGGATTCGAGGATCCGGCGGCGCGCTACCTCGCCTATCGGGCGGTGCTGTCGATGGACCGGGGCGACTGGGCCAGTGCCGACCGCGATCTCGAACTCGCCGTGTCGGTGGTCGATCGTGCACATCTCTCCGAGTACGCCGTCAACGCGATCGTCGAAGCGGCCCGCGCCCGCCTGTTGTTGCACCGCAACGAGACCGAGACGGGTCGGGCGTCGTTGTTCCGTGCGATGCGTTTGCGGACGTCGGTCACCTGGGTGAACCCGTGGGCCGCGGTGTGGTTGCGTCTCGAGCTGGCCGATGCGAACCTCGCGCTGGGCGATCCCGAGGCGGCCAGGATCCTGCTGCAGGAGACCGAAGGGGTGCTGTACCGGCGACCGAAACTCGGCCGCCTCGGCGCCCGCACCGACGCGCTCCGCGAGACGTTGAGTCGGTGGCCGACCGATCTGCATGGCACCGCGCTGTCGACTGCGGAACTCCGTTTGTTGCCGTATCTGCAGACGCATCTGTCGCTCAAGGAGATCGGTGAACGGTTGTACGTGTCGAGGAACACGGTGAGCACCCAGACCAACTCGATCTACCGGAAGCTGGCGGTGTCCGGTCGCAGCGAGGCGGTCGACCGTGCCCGGGAGTTGGGCCTGCTGGCGCCGAGCGTGCTCGGCTGACATCGAGGACTCGCCGGTCGATCCCGTCGGTGATCGGATCACCCAGGTTGCATGACTGCCGCAGCCCAAGTCGCCGTCACGATGGCGTTGTCAAGCAGTTCACCGAACGAAGGAGCAGGACATGGCAATGGACACATTCATGGCGTACGTCGGGGTGTACTCGAGCGTCGACGACGCGAAGGCCGACTACGACGCGGTTCACGACCTCCACACCAAGGAGGGCCTGATCGACGCCTACGATGCCGCCGTCATCGAGCGCAAGGACAACGGCAAGGTCAAGATCGTCAAGAAGCACGAGACGCCGACTCGTGTCGGTGCGGTGGGCGGCGGAACCGTCGGCCTCGCCACCGGCCTGGTCATCGCGCTGTTCCCGGCGGCCGCGATCGGTGGCGGCCTGTTGGCTGCGACGACCGGCGGCGGCGCGGCCCTGGGCGCGCTCGCCGGGCACGCAGCGGCCGGCATGAGCCGCAAAGACCTCAAGGAGCTCGGCGAGAATCTCGACGCAGGCCAGGCTGGTCTCATCGTGGTCGGCGTGTCCGACATGGGCGCGAAGATCGAAGGCGTCATGGCCAAGGCCGACAAGGTCGAGGAGAAGCAGCTCGAAGCCGACACCGCCGAGCTCCAGAAGGACGCTGAAGCCGAGAGCTGACGCACGATGAGTACTGAGGGCGGCCAGGCCGTAGCGACGCCGACATCGGCGAAGGGCTCGATCAAGCGGTTCATTCCGATCCTGGTCTGGCTGCCCCAGTATCAGCGTTCATGGTTGACGAAGGATGTGATCGCCGGGCTGTCGGTGTGGGCGCTGATGGTGCCCACATCGCTCGGTTACGCGTCGCTGGCCGGCGTCCCGGTCCAGAACGGGTTGTACGCCGCGGCGTTCGGCATGATCGTCTTCGCGCTCTTCACCACGTCGAAGCAGTTGGTGCAGGGCCCGGGTTCGTCGACCGCCCCGGTGTTGGGGGCCGCGGTCGTCTCGATCGGTGCCGCGGGCTCCGACGACGCGGTGGCGATCGCAGCGGCGATCACGCTCGTCGCTGCAGTCGTGTTCATCGTCATGGCGGTGCTCAAGATGGGTTGGATCGCCGAGTTCTTGTCCGCGGCCGTGCTGACGGGATTCATCTTCGGTGTCGCCATCAACGTGGTGTCGGGCGAGCTGTTCAAGCTCACGGGGACCGAGAAGTCCGGTTCGAACACGTGGCAGAAGCTGTGGGATTGGGGGGCGTCGTTGCCCGATGCGAATCGCACGACGGTTGTGCTGGGCCTCGCAGCACTGGTGGTGCTGTTCAGTCTCAAGTTCCTGGCGCCGAAGGTTCCGGCGGAGCTGGTGGCGGTGGTCCTGGGCATTGCACTGACCTTGATCTTCGGGCTGGGCGACCGCGGGGTGGAGCTGATCGCGGACGTCCCCCGAGGGTTGGCGGCGCCGTCGATTCCCGATCTTCAAATCGTCATGGACAACTGGGAAACGGTGATCGGGGCGGCGGTCGGGCTGGTGCTGATCGGGTTCTCGGTGACGACCGCCGGCGTGCGCGAGTATGCGAGCAAGCACAACTATCGAGTCGACGTCGACCAGGAGCTGCTTGCCCAGGGCATGTCGAACGTGTCGGCGGGCGTGTTCCAGGGGTTCTTCAACAACGGCAGCCTCTCGAAGAGCCCCGTCAACGACGGCGCCGGGGCGCGGTCGCAGATGTCGAGCCTTGCCCAGGGCGGCTTCGTCATCCTGACTCTGCTCGTCCTCGCCCCGATCTTCTCCAAACTGCCCGAGGCGGTCCTCGGTGCGATCATCATCGAAGCGGTGACGCTCGGGATGATGAACGTCGGCGAGATGAAGCGACTGGCCCAGGTGAAACGGTACGAGTTCGTGGCCGCACTCGCCGCGCTGCTCGGTGTGATGACGTTCGGCATCCTCCAAGGCGTCTTCATCGGCGTCGGGATCTCGATGATCTGGCTCGTAGCAGTGTCCGCACTGCCGTACATCCCGGAGCTGGGCCGCAAGCCGGGGACCGATGCGTTCTACGACCTCGAGCGACACGACGACTGCGAGACCATTCCCGGGCTGAAGATCCTGCGGTTCGACGGCGGGCTGTTCTTCGTCAACGCCGATGCGCTCGCGGACCGTTTGCGGCAGATCCGTGTCGAGGAACCGACGGGACTCGACGCAGTGATCCTGAGCATGGAGGGCGTCAATTTCATCGACACCGAGGGCGCCGACGTCCTGATGACCATCGCCCAGGCGGGTATCGACCACGGCATCGACCTGCACCTCGCCCGTGTGAAGTCGCAGGTGATCGACGTGCTCGAACGGGACGGCTTCTTCGGTCTCGTCGACCGGAGCCACGTCCATGACAACATCGATGCCGCAGTGGCGCTGCACACGGAGTTGCACCCGGTCCCCCTGATCGAGTGACGGCAGTCGAGTGACGGTGTCGGGCGTCTCGGACCACCCGGCGGTCAGGCGTGCGGTTCGGGAACCTCGACGCGGCGTGCTTTGATCAGCGCGACGACGGTGGAGGTGGTCAGGTAGGCCACCGCCACGGCGACGATGACGGGTGCCGCAGTGAGCGGGCCCAGTCCGACGGCCAGCACCGCGATGAACGTGAGCCCGATCGGTGCCTTGATCGTCGCCCCTGGCACGGCGGCCAACATGGACCCGACGGCGATCGCGTAGGGGATGTCAGGGAACATCAGGTGTGCCACGACGCCGGCGGTGCCGCCGACGAAGAGCATCGGTAAGACGTTGCCGCCGATGAAACCCGTGGCGAGGCTGATCGCCATCGCCAACATCTTGCCGACGAGCACCGCGACGAGCAGCCAGATGCTGATCGATGCGGACTCGTCGATCACCGTGGTGAGTTGATCGTTGCCGGCCCCGATGGTCAGCGGCAGTGCGAACGCGATCAGCCCGACGAGCGCACCGCCGACGGCGCCGCGCACGTACGGGTTCGTCAACTTCGCCGCGACCGTCTGGATCAGCTTCACGATGACGACGAACACGATCATGATCACGCTCGACGCGATGCCGAGCCCGGCGCCGACGAGGAGGTGCCAGCCCGCAAAATCGTCGACGGGCACCGCGAAGCTGTTGAGGAATGTCGTTCCGACCACGCCGAAGAACACGGCGAACGCGACCGTCGCGGCGATCAGTTGCGGCAGGATCGACTCGATGTACCGGTCCTTCGGCGTCGGTGCCAGCTCGCTGACGATCAGTGTGCCGAGGCCCGGGGAGGTGAACGCGCCACCGAAGCCGCCGGAGATGCCCGCCATCGTCGTGTCGAGACGGGCGGTCTCGTCACCCGGCCACCGCTTCGAGGCGATCCACGACCCGAGGCCACCCCCCAACATCACCAGGGCGAACGACGGCCCGAGGCTGGCTCCGGCGATGGCTGAGATGGCCGAGAGCAGGATCCACGACGGCGCCACCTTGTGGTCGACGGCACCCGATTCGATCACCGCGACGCCGCCGGGTACGTGATCGGTGATCTTCAACCAGCTGCGCACGGCGGCCGCAACCAGCCCACCGGCGGCGATGAACGGGATCCACCACCAGTCACCGGACCACGTGTCGATCCGTGGATCCCCGAAGATCTGACCGGTCAAGCCGCCGGTGATCCCGAGATAGACGAGCCCGAGCAGGCCGATGACGAGGCCCATCGCCACGGCGATCGCGAGAAGTTGTCGGTACCAGGGTCGGTCGATGGGGAGCGCTGTCGTCATGTTGATGCCTCGGGTCTCGTTCGGACGCGACGACCCCGGCCGCGCACGAATGACCGCACGCGGGTGAGGATCCTGACCATGTTCGCAGCAGTCGGTCGGTGAACGATCATCCACAATGAGCGATTGGACGGACCGGTGGTGTCTGGGAGGATGACCGCGATGAGTGAGGATCCGGGCCTGTCGAACGCGGAGACCAGTGACACGCAACGACGACTGCGCAGTCCCGATCGTGTCGTCGCGTTGAGCGACGGCGTGTTCGCGATCATCATCACGATCCTGGTGCTCGAGATCGCCGTCCCCGAGGACCTGTCGGATCGGTCGTTGATCCAGGCGCTCGACGATCTGCAACCGACGTTCGTCGCCTGGGTGATCAGCTTCCTGCTCACCGGCATGTTCTGGGTTGCCCACCGCGACCTCTTCGCCCGCGTCAGGGTCGTCAATCGCGATCTGGTCTGGCTGAACCTGCTGTTCCTGCTCCCGGTGAGTCTGATCCCGTTCGCTGCGTCGGTGCTCGGCCGGTATCCGGACGAGCCGGTCGCGATGCACCTGTACGGCGTCGTGTTGATCGCGGCCAGCCTGATGCGATTCGTCCTCTACTGGTACGTGGCCCGACGCCCTGTGCTGTTGTGGCCCGACGTGCCGACCGACCGGGCGGGTCTCGGACTCGCGATCACGGCGGCGCCGATCGCCGTCTACCTCCTGGCCATGGTCGTCGCCGACGCGTCGACCGTGCTCAGCGCCGTGCTCTACTTCTCGGTCCCAGTGCTGTACTTCGTCCTCGTCACGGTGCTGCGAGAGCATCCCGGCACCCGGTCGGAGGCCGACGACTTCACCTGAGCCTCGTTGCAGGTCGCCGGTGAGCGACGGTCACGACCATCCCGATCGGGTTCTCGGCATGTCGCTCCGACCGCCGGGATGGAGGCGGACGCCGAGCGTCTGGTGGATCTGGATGCCGGCGTCGTCGAATCCGTTGATCGACCCCGACATGTACAGGAGCCACACGCGGCAGCGGCCCTCACCGACCAGCTCGACCGCCTCGTCCCAGTGCTGCTCGAGGTTGGTCACCCAGTGACGCAGTGTCTGTGCGTAGTGCTCGCGGAGGTTCTCGACGTCGCGCACCTCGAAACCCGCTCGTTCCATGAACCGGACCGTGTCACCCACGTCGAGCAGCTCGCCGTCGGGGAACACGTATCGGTTCACGAACCCGCGCCGGGCCAGTCGGGTACCGCCCACCGACGAGATCGCATGGTTGAGGAGTCGGCCTCTCGGACGTAGGAGGTCGTACAGCCGCTCGAAGTACGTTGCCGCAGCGCGCTTGCCGACGTGTTCGGCCATCCCGATCGACGAGATCGCGTCGAACGGACCGTCGCTCACTTCGCGGTAGTCCTGCACCCGGATCTCGATGCGATCGGCCAGTCCGGCATCGGCGACCCGCTGCCGGGCGTAGAAGGCCTGCTCGTCGCTGATCGTCACACCGACGACGTCGACGTCGTGGTGGGTCGCGGCGTGGAGCGCCATCGACCCCCATCCGCAGCCGACGTCGAGGAGTCGTCGTCTGGGGCGCTGATCGTCCGCGCTCGGCAACCGCTCGTCCAGCCCCAACTTCTGACAGATCAGCTCGTGCTTCGCGGCCTGCGCATCGACCAGTGACGTGTCGGGCGTGACGAACCGTGCGCACGAGTACGTCATGGCCGGACCGAGCACGAGTTCGTAGAAACGGTTGCCCACGTCGTAGTGGTGACTGATCGCTGTGCGGTCGCGTCGAGGTGAGTGGCGACGGCCGCGCGGGACGACCTCCTCGTCGGGGATCGGTGGCCGGGTGCCGACGCCGCCCACGTCGCGGATGGCCCGCAGGGCCGCCGGCGCGGCGCGCACGGCGGCCGCCGATCCCGGACGTCGAGCGTCCCGGAGTGTTCGGAGCACGTCGGCGACGTTGCCCACGACGTCGACGTCCCCGGCAACGTAGGCGCGGGCGACACCGAGTTGGTCGGGTGACCACATGATGTGTCTGAACGCCGCGGGACTCGAGAAGCGCAATCGGCCGACGAGGTCCTCGCCCACCACCGAACCGTCCCAGAACTCGAACGCGATCGGCGGCTGTTCGACGAAGAGGTCGAACAGCACGGGTTCCACGGCTGCCGCAATCGGCTCCGCAGTCCGGTCCAGTGGTGCATGGACGAGCGTTCCCATGATTCCCCCTGTGTTGACGCGTACTCCCGACCAACAGGATTCCACGACCAGCCGGGCTTGTCATCACCTGATGTGGTGGATCCACGCTCACCATGTCGTCGTGTCCCGCCGGTACCGCTCGAATCCGACGACGGTGACGCCGCCGAGCTCGGTGGTGTCGGGCCGTGGAGCCCAGAGCGAGAATCGAACTCGCGACCTACGCATTACGAATGCGTTCAAAGACGTCCAGCCAGGATCGTTGCGTCCGCTGGATGCTGTTTGAGCAGGGCTTTTGTGGGGACCCGTGCTGTTGCGTGTTGATCAGTGTTGCCCCGTATATGGGACAAAATATGGGACAAACGAATGTTCGTGGTCCGTCCCGAGTTCAGCGAGGCTCAGCCAACGGGAACCGGGCGCGGAACGTAGCGGCGGGTTCGAGGGCGAATCCATCGGGACCGAACGTCACCGTGAACGCATCGAGGAAGCCAGCCTGCCCGAGCAGGACCGCGGTGCCTTGCATCGGCCACGGGTCGAGTACCGCCACGACACCCCGCCAGGAAGTCGTTTGACCGGCCGCGACCGCAGGCGGAGGGCGAACCTCCAACGTCAGGTCGTAGATCGGCACGTCATGGGTCGCCCCGCCGAGCCGAAGCATCATCGTGGTCCCCGTGGCGACCGGATTACCTCCGGTGTCGAGCAGGCCGGCCGCGACGACGGTGATCGGTCCACCGGTGTCGATGACCGCTTGGAAGGTCGCCGGCGCGTGCGGTGTCGCGACCTCGACCACTGCCCGTAGCACTGGTTGCGGGCTGCGTCCTCGTCCTTCGCCGAAGTCCGTGTAGTTGTACAGCCAGGCGTCAGCCAAGCCCGTACACCACCGGTTCGCCCGGCACGGGCGCACGCATGATCGAGACACCCTCGACACCCTCAGCGTCAAGGATCGCCATGAGGTCCGTGAGCGTTTCGGCGTCGCAGGCGACATTGTCGTGGTCGTCGAGAGCAACCCAACGGCCCGCCCAGCTGGTGAGATCAAGCGTGCGGACCATGCCCAAACCGTATCAGTGACGCAGATGCCCAAGACGCTGTTGGTGTCCCAGATGCAGTCGCGCCGACTCTGCTGCACCGGAGGCTGCCACGCGACCGATCCGTCCAGTGGAAGGGGTCCACGGACAACCGGACGGGTAGATGCGCGCGTGCACGACGACGTCGAACCGACCCGAATCGCTGGCGCGCTCGCAGTGATTATGCGCTGCCCAATCGGAGCCCTGACCTCCAACACTTCGCCGGCTGACCGCATCGATGTTGATGTCAGGAACTCAATGCCAGATCGCAGGTAGCAGGTGCTCGACGATCAGATGACGTCGGGTTCAGGTGCCGCAGAAGGTCTGGTAGTACGCTGCGAAGTTGTCGTCGGGTGGAGAGGTGTAACGCTCGTGGCCATCTTGGGCATTGAATGGGTTGGTGACCACGTCGAGCAGTTCGGTGAACGGTGACAGGTCACCGTTGCCGGCCGCGTCGAGGGCTTCTTCGACGCGGTGGTTACGCGGGATGTACAGCGGGTTGATGCCGTCCATCGTGTCGGCGACGTCGGCCAGCACGGCGCCTTCGTCCGCGAGGCGTTGGCGCCAACCGGCGATCCAGGCGTCGAGACCGGGGTCGTTGACCATCGAGCGCAGCGCCGAGTCGTCGCCGCGCAGCACGTCGGACAGGGACCGAAACGTGAGGGTGTAGTCGGCTTTGGCCTCGTGCATCATGTTGAGGAACTCATCGAACCGTTCGGCGTCGGATGCGTCCTCGGTCGACAGTCCGAGCTTGGCCGGCTTGCCTCGTAGCAAGTGATGGAGATATCGGTCGGGGAAGGTCTTGAGGACCTCGGTCGCATACGCGATGGCCGTCTCCTGGTCGTCGTCGATCATTCCGAGCAGTGTCTCGGCGAGTCGTGTGAGATTCCACTGCGCGACGGCCGGCTGGTTTCCGAATGCGTAGCGTCCCTCGCGGTCGATCGAGCTGTAGACGGTTGCGGGGTCGTAGCGATCGAGGAACGCGCATGGCCCGTAGTCGATGGTTTCGCCCGAGACGAGCATGTTGTCGGTGTTCATCACGCCGTGGATGAATCCGTTCAGCATCCACTGAGCGATCAGCGCCGCCTGCGCGTCGACGACCGATTCGAGGAACGCGAGGTAGCGGTCGTCGCGGCCGACGAGCGCGGGATAGTGGCGCTCGATGGCGTAGTCGGCGAGGCGTCGAGCGAGGTCGGGGCCGTCGGGGTGGGTGATCGCGTACTGGAATGATCCGACGCGCAGATGGCTCGATGCCAGGCGGGTCAGCACGGCACCGGTTTCGGCCCGCTCACGGATCACGGCGTCGCCAGTGGTCACAACCGCCAGTGCTCGAGTCGTCGGCACGCCGAGGGCGTGCATTGCCTCGGCGATGAGGAACTCACGCAACATGGCCGGCAGCGTTGCACGTCCGTCGCCGCCGCGGGCGAACGGGGTTCGACCCGAACCCTTGAGGTGGACGTCTACGAGCGTCCCGTCGGGTCGTGTCAGCTCACCGAGCAGCATGGCCCTCCCATCACCCAATTGAGGCGAGTAGCCGCCGAACTGATGGCCGGCATACGCCATGGCCACCGACCGGGCTGACTCGGGAAGGACCGTGCCCGCGAGAAGACCCAGGCCGGCGTCGGATTCGAGCCAGGTTGCGTCGAGGCCGAGTTCGTCAGCGAGCGATTCATTCACGACGGCCGGTTGCGGGTTTGCTGCGGGTCCGGCTTGCCAGGCGACACCCAACTCGGGCAATGCGTCAGCGTAGGAATGGGAGAGTTCGATCAGTGCGGTCGTCATGATGTCTCCGTTGCAGTCTTGATGTGGCGTTCCACGACTTCGCACACGGCGACGTCGTAGCTGGTGTACACGTGGCTCTTGCCCGCCTCCTGTGCAATCTTGTGGTCCGGATTCTCACCCCACAGCTCGACGCTGTCGAGGTCGTCGAACTCGACAACCACGACACTCTCGCCGTCGCCAGCGGTGAACAGCTTGTGCGTGACGATGTAGCCCGGGCTCTGCTGTACAAGGGCGTGCATCTCGCCGTAGCGACGTTCGTTCTCGGCTTGATGTTCGGGTGCGACGCATGAGCGAAAACGGCGATGGTCATGTTGGGTATTCTCAATTTCTCGTTGTACCGGTGGTGGCGGCGAAGTGCGCGCTCGGACCTGGCGATCCGGTGCGACCCTCCGTATAGACCACCGAAGCCGGTGACCGTTACAACATGAACGGATCGAGCGCGGCGGCATTGTCCACTATGGTCGTGACTCGTGGATGCATCTGGTGCGCTCAAACTCGACGAGTTGCTGATCGACGTCCGGGCGTGTCGGGTGTGTGCTGAACATCTGCCGTTGGGTCCAAGGCCGATGGTGCAGGTCGGTCGTGATGCGCGGATCGTGATCATCGGGCAAGCGCCGGGTCGGGTCGTCCACGAGTCCGGTGTCCCGTGGGCCGACCCGAGCGGCGATCGGCTGCGATCGTGGCTCGGAGTGACGCCGGAACAGTTCTATGACGACGCTGTGGTTGCGTTGGTGCCGATGGGGCCCCTGCTTCCCCGGGACCGGCCGGAGCGGCGACAACCCGCCGCGACCCGAGTGTGCACTCTCTGGCACGACCCACTGCTCGGGCATCTCCCGACCGATCGGCTGACCGTGGTCGTGGGGGCGTATGCGCAGCGCCGATACATCGACGAGCCTGGTCGCAACCTCACCGATACGGTCGCCAACTGGCAGCGCTACCTACCGTCGCAGGTTGTCCTCCCGCATCCGTCGCCACGCAATCGGGGATGGTTCAAGAAGAACCCGTGGTTCGAGACCGACACACTCCCTGCGGTCCGCAGTCGTGTCAGCGAGATACTGAACAACTCCGACAAACGCAGGCGCGCTGTTTGAGGTCAGGTGGATCTGTCGCTCGACGCGTTCACCGGGGTTGCGCCTTGGGCGAGCTTGAGGCGAGTCCAGACGTTCATGTTGATGACGATCGCGGCGAGTTCGGCGATTTCGGTCTGGTCGAAATGCGTGGCGGCCTGGTCGTGGACGCCTCCGAAGCCGGGGGCATTGCCGGCGGTGAGCGCATCGCAGTATGCGAGCGCGGCCTGCTCGGCGGCGTCGAACAGGCCGCTCTCCCACCAACTGGCGAGGTTGTCGACCTTGGCTGGGTGGATACCGATGGTGCGGCTGGTCTCAGCGTGCAGGATGAGGCAGTACGAGCAGTTGTTGAGTTGGGCGACTCGCAGCCTGACCAGCTGAGCGAGATGCTGGTCCAGTGCGAGGTCGGCGGTGTAACCGAACGCCTTGGCCATTGCTTTGGCCAGGTCATGGAAGGCGGTGAGGTCGGGATCGAATCGGCGGTTCTCGAACACGATGTCGGTCATCGTCCAAACCTCACGACGTTGTCGACAGCTCCGCGGAGATGGACCCGGGCACGGTGCAGAGCTTCGACCGCTTGGGTCTGGTCGAGGCGAAGCATGGCCGCGGCGTCGGTCACCGACACATCGTCGATGTCGACGAGTTGCACCAGTTGGCCGAGCGGGTCATCCAGTCGCGCAAGCGCTTGGTCGACGACTCCGTAGAGCTCGGCGGTCAAGACATCGTCGTCGGGGCTCAGGCTGTTCGTGTGGCCCCACCGGTTCGGTGCGTTGACGTGGCGTCCTGCTTCGGGCCCGCTGGCGTAGAAGTCCGGATAGAAGAGTTCCGCGGTGTCGCCATCCGGATCGAGGCTCGGGCTGAAGCTTTCGGTTCGAGTCGTGAAGTCGTCGAGACTGCGCACAGTCGGGCCCGAATCGCCCAGCGCTCGGTCGGTGAGATTCTGGGCGAGCACCGACAGGTCGAGACGCGCCGGGTCGTGTTCGAGTGCTGCGAGCAGCGTTTGTTGCACCAGGTCCTCGGCGCCGTTTGGGTCGAGACTGTCGGCGAGACGACAGAGGCTTCGCACGGTGCCCGAAATGTCACGGGATGAGTCGGAGGTGCCGGGGGCCGAACCGTCGAGCAGATTCGAGACGCTGTCGGGCACGTCGGTGAGTTCACTGGAACCGACGAAGTCGCTCACGATGTCGATCTGGTCGGAGAACAGTCGACAGTCCAGGCATGAGTCGAGGTGTTCCTGCACGACGGCCTCGTCGGCCTCTTCGAGGAGTCCTGTTTGGAAACGGGTGAGCTGGTTGGTGCATCCGGCACACGACAGCGCGTTCGGGTCGATGGTGGCATTCGTCATGGAGGTCTCCTGGGGCGGTGAGTGCTCGGTCTGGATCTACTCGACAATCTCGAAAGCTGTGCGTTACACAGTTCGCGCGTCGAGTCTCGCGCTGGTCGGGGTCGCCGGACGCCAGTTACGGCTGCAGCGTCTCTTGGGTGCGGTTCCGAATGGTGCTGGCGATGCGTGAGATCAATGCTGAGAAATCGAGGTCGATGTCGGTGATGCCGCCAAGTTCGTGGGTGCTGAGATCGATCTGGACGTGGTTGTCGTGGTTGCGCCAGTCGGGATGGTGTTGACGCGTCTCGGCGTGTTGGGCGACTTCGGTCATGAATTCGAATGCTGTGCGGAACGAGTCGAACGTGTAGGAGGCGGTGATCACCTTGCCTTTCCGTCGCCACCCATCGGAGGCTTCGAGGACGGCGTCGATCTCTGGGTTGGGGATGCGGGTGGGCATGTTCGATCTCCTTGATGCTCGATCTGTCCGGGCACGAGTGGGGCCGTGGGATCGGATGTTGACGTGTAGAGACCATCGAGCGCGACTGTTACAGCTGTCGTGTCGAGGAATGCCGACGTCAGGTCGTGCGCGCCTGTTTCTGGATTCGGGCCCATTCGTCGCGCAGCCCAACCGTGCGGTGAAAGGTGGCCGGCCGATGAGGATCTAATGCGAAATAGCCGAGCCGTTCGAATTGGACGACCGAGCCTGCCGGTGTCGCGGCGAGCGCCGGTTCGGCCTTGGCTGACAGCGTCTCCTTCGACTCGGGCTTGGTTGATTCGCCGTTGCTTGTTGCGTTGTGCGGGGGCGTGTCGCCGCGGTCGTAGAGATGCACGGTCGTGTCGACAGCGTGCGGAGCGGAGACCCAATGCAGTGTTGACCGAACTCGGCGGCCGTCAGACGACCCGCCGGCACTGTCGGGATCGTACGTGCAGTGCACTTCGATGATCGTGTCGTCGTTGTCGACGATCACGTCGGTGGCGGTGATGTAGAACGCGTTGCGGAGTCTGACTTCGCGTCGAGGGCTGAGCCGGTAGAACTTCGGTGGCGGTTCGACTTCGAAGTCGTCGCGTTCGATCCACAACACTCCGGTGAACGGCACGTGGCGGGTCCCGTCGCCCGGGCGTTCGGGGTTGTTCGCGACGTCAACCCACTCGACGTGTCCGTCGGGCCAGTTGGTGATGACGACCTTGAGGGGGCGCAGCACGACCATTCGCCGTTGCGTGGTCCGGTTGAGTTCGGTTCGCACGAACGATTCGAGGAGTTCGATGTCGACGGTGCTGTTCGTTCTCGCGACACCGATGTGTTTCAAGAACTCGATGATCGCTCTGGGCGGATACCCGCGGCGGCGCAGCCCTTGCAGCGTCGGTAGCCGTGGGTCGTCCCAGCCGTCGACAGCGCCGGTGTCGATCAGTTGGCGCAGTAGCCGTTTGGAGGTCACCGTGTGGGTCAGGTTCAACCGTGCGAACTCGATCTGGGTGGGCGGGGCCGCCGGTAGGTCGAGGTGGCGCGAGGAACCAGTCATAGAGCAGGCGGTGGTCGCCGAACTCGAGTGTTGCGACGGAGTGGGTGATGCCTTCGAGTGCGTCGACTTGGCCGTGGGCCCAGTCGCAGGTCGGGTAGATCAACCAGTCGTTGCCGGTGCGTGGGTGCCGGGTCCGTCGGATCCGGTACAACGCAAGTGCGCAACACCATGTTGTCAGCTGCCATGTCGATCTTGGCCCGCGGGACGAGAACCATCACCGAATTCGCCAGCTTGCATGCGGGCGAACAACTCCAGGTTCTCATCGGGTGTGCGGTTACGGAACAGGCTGGGTCGGCCCGGTGTCCCGTACCCGCCGCGCTGGTCAGATCGTTGCGGCGTCCTGGTCGTCGACGGCCGCGACGTCGGCGGCGATGAGGTCGCGCCCGAAGTAGAGCTGGTCAAGTCCGAGGCGTACCCGATCTGGGCCGGCCGAAATCCGAGCCATGCGATGTCGTCGATGATCGCTTGATAGAACTCGGGGAACGCCGACGACGGGTTGGTGTCGTCGAAGCGCAGGTTGCACGACCCACCGAACTCGTCCGGCCGGCTCGAAGTTCAAGACGGTGATCGACTTGGCGTGTCCGATGTGCAAGTACCCATTCGGTTCGGGAGGGAACCGAGTCCGAACAACTCGACCATCGAGCCGCCCAGCGGCGATGTCCTCGGAGATTCGTTGTCGGATGAAATCGGTGTGATGTTCATTCATCGGAGATGCTCAGGCCATTCCCGAGCGGGTCGGGAGCATTTCTTCGACCTCTTCCATCTCCGGCATCGGCTCGGTCTGCAGCATCGAGCCGGCGGGCGAGGTGACCCACCCAGGCTCGTGCGGTGAGTCCGTGGGCGAAAATGCTCACGAGCACGGTCCACGCCGCGACGGTGAAGATCGTGTCGCCCACGTCGGAGTCGAGTTCCTCGACCACGAGCAGCGCGAACAGAAGTTGACGCGAGGGCACGTGGTACGAACCAGCCGAGGAACAATCGGGTTTCGAAGAAAGTCCCCGACGCCGTCAAGAACAGCACGACGGGGACGATGCGGATGACGGTGAGCGACAGCACCGACGTATAGGGCGATCTGCCACGTGAGGTCGTCAAGTACTGGCCCGACGAGCACTGCGCCGAACAGTACGAACGTGATTGCCGAGGGCAGCTCGCCTTCGTCCTCGGTGAAGTCTTGGATTCCGGTGCATTGTTGGCGGGCGATCCGCCCGAACGACAACCCGGCCACGAACGCTGCGATGAACCCGTTGCCATCCAGCTCGCCCGCCAGAGCAGGCACGGGCGACGGCGATGGAATCGTCGCGAGTTGGCGGTACACGCCCTCCACGTGGCCGCCGCTGGCCCGATGGTCCAAGTGTCGTCCCGCCGACCGCGCCGGCCACCACACCGGCGAGGACCCCGAATCCGACCTGGCGGGCGGCGAGGCCGACCCGGTCAGTTGCGTTCCCTGCGGCTTCGGCGGCGGCCGCAGCGGGCAGCACGGTCACGACCGGCGCAGCAATCCCATAGTTCAATCCGCTTTCGACGTTGATCGTCTGGCGGATCCTGACCGGGAGTCGCCGGTCACTGACCTTTGCCTGTCCCAGCGCAGCGTCGGTCGGCGCGAGCACGGCAGCGAGCAGTGCTGCCTCGATCACACTGAGCCTTGATGCGGCTTCGACGGCCAACGCAGTGCCGGCGACGATCGTCAATGGAAGTCCGACGCCGAGCATGCGTCCCGGGAGCGCAGCCTGGTGGCGCAGCACCCCGAGATCGATGCGGATGGCATCGGTGAAGAGCACCAGCACCAAAGTCGCCTCGACCGGGATCGACGTGGCCTCGCCGTCCAACTCGAGGTCGAACCAGCCGAAACCGCCGGTGCCGACGATGACGCCCACGGTCGTGAAGACCATCGGAGCAGTCACCGGTGACATCGACAGACGCTCCGACACGAGCGCGTAGCTGAACGCTGACCGCTGCGATGATCAACAATTCGGTCATCAGTTGCTCGTCCGGATGAGTGCGGCGACACCGTTCATGGTGACCTGGAATCGGTGTGCGATCTCGACCAGGACGATCTCGACCGCCGCGCAGTGCGGACAGCGCATCACGATTCCGGGGCAACGCGAATGCACATGACATTCCGCGATGGCGTGGCGTAGCCCGCAGTTGTCGCAGACAGCGCCCGCATCACCCATGTCGACGCGGAGCGCGATCGACTGCGCATCGATCACTGCGTTGCCGTCGACGTGAGTCATGTCCGGTTCCGTCGCAAGTGGTCCTGTGGTGGTCATCCGAATCGCTCCAATCGCATCGCCTCGTTGTGCACGCCAGCGTCGCGAAGGACGGTGGCGATGTGTTCGACGAAGCCGGTCGGCCCGCAAACAAACACAACGGCATCAGTTGATGTTTGCAGGGCGCTGGACGTTGCCTGCTTGAGGAGGGCGTCGAGGTCGGCCCGATCGTTGCGTTCTGCCCGGTATCCGCTCGTCGCATCACGAGTGAGACGGACCGTTGCGTCGGGCGCGTCCAGTTCATGTCGCGGTAGATGAGCCGGTCGGCGTTGCGTGCGGGCCCTTGTCGATCACGACCGGGTGTTGATGCTTGGCCGCGGCCCGCCAGATCGCCGCGCAGCGGTGCAGGCCCTGAGCCGCCACCGATCAACACGACCGACGCCTCGGAGGGTTCCCATACGGAAGTAGCCGCCGATCGGGCCACGCACCTCGATCGACTCGCCGATGGCGATCTCGTCGACAAGGAACGGTACGGCCACCTCTCAAGTACTCCACCCGCTCGACCGTGATCTGCGGTGCCTCACCGGGACCCGACGACAGCGAGTAGCTGAGCAGCAACTGGTACCCGTCCGGTGCGGTCAAGCGCACATCCAGATGTTGGCCAGGGCGATGGGACGTCCACCCGTCGATTCCCAGGACGAGAGTGCGGGCTGTCGTCGACTCGGCAACTGAGCCGACGACGATGGCTTCCCGCCATGCCAGCCGCCGACGAATCGGAGTGCGGTCGATGGTTGTCGTTTCAGTCACTGGTGTAGCGCTGTTCTGACCATGGGTCGCCGTAGTTGTGGTAGCCCCCGCTGCTTCCCAGAAGCCCTGGTCCTCGTCGTCTCCAAGTCGGATCTCCGACAGCCCCTTGGCGCTCTTCCACAGATACAGGTGCGAGACCAGCAGACGTACAGGGCCACCGTGTTCGGCTTCGAGCGGGGCACCGTCGAACTCGACCGCGACCATCGCGTCGAAGTCGACGAGGTCAGTCACCGGAAGATTGGTGGTGTATCCGCCGTAGCTCGACACCAACGCATAATCGAAGTTACCGACACCGGCGGCGTCGAACAGTGCCTCGATCGGGACACCGCGCCATGTCGTCGTATCGAACTTCGACCGGTACGTGGGCGCAATGGATGTCGGTCGGCGATCAATCTCCATCAGGGGCTATTGCATGACCTCCTGATCCGAACATCAGTGACCATTCCGTCAGTCACGGTCAAGGACCAGTCAGCGGTCTCGACAAACTCGGTCAGGCCATGCGTCAAGACCGGAAAATCATCGGTCACGGGCTGCCCGGGTGGAACCCGGCCGTCCAGTCGACCGACCCCGACCCCCTGGAATCCTCTCGTTGCCATCCTCACTCTCCATTATGCAGCCAGCGGCTGCGCTTCACGATGTCACTCCCGGCCGCCAGTTGGTTACTGACGGGCCGGGGGGCTGTTCATTGGGTGGTGTCGGCCGGCTCGAGGCGCAGCGATGCGGAGTTCATGCAGTACCGTTCGCCGCCCGGGCCGGGGCCGTCGGGGAACACGTGACCGAGGTGCGCGTCGCAGTTGTTGCAGCGAGCCTCGGTGCGGGTCATGGCGTGGCTGGGGTCGATGATGCGACGGACCTTGCCCTCCTCGGATTCGGCGCTGAACGACGGCCAACCGGTCCCGGATTCGAACTTCGGCCTTGCTGGTCGAACAGCACCTCATCTCGCACGACGCAGCCGATGCTCGCCGTCGGTCTTGGTGTCGTGATAGATGCCGGTGAACGGCCGCTCGGTGCCACCGTTCTGGGTGACCTCGTACTGTTCCTTCGTCAAGCGCTTGCGCGGCGCTCTTGTCGATCACTGGCTTGGTGTTCGATTGTTTCACTTCTTCGGGTTCGGTGTGTGAGGTGTCCGGTTGTGTCGGCGTCTGCTCATCGACGAGCACGGCTGATGAGTTCGACCGCGGCAGTTGCGTCGAGTTGGAACCCGTTGAAGAGCACG